>JAITGE010000012.1 GCA_031280825.1 Oscillospiraceae bacterium
CACTTCCATCGCTTCATTTATGGCTTCGGCAAGGATGAGCGCCGTGCCGCTGGGCGCGTCGATTTTTTGGCTGTGGTGCGACTCCACAATCTCCACATCAAAATCCGACCCCAGCACACGCGCGGCGGATTTTACCAGCTCGCGCAGAAGGTTGATGCCCAAGCTCATGTTGCGCCCATAAAAAATCGGGATACTGCGACCGGCTTCGGCAAGCAGCGCCTGTTCGTTTTCGCCGTAACCCGTGGTGGCAACCACCAACGGGCAGCGCTGTTCCACACAAAACGCCAGCAATCCGGGCAAAGCCGACGGATGCGAGCAATCAATCACAACATTCGGTCGGTTCGCGTCCGGCAAAGCGACGGTCTCCGGCGCGGAGAAAACAGGAAATGGCATCGCCTGACCGGAGGCACGGTCAATCCCGCCGACAACGCGCAAATCCGTCTGCCCGTCGGCGCATTCAGCGACCGAGGCGCAAAGCTTGCCCCGGCACCCGCTCAAAAGTATATTCAGCATCGCTTATTCCCCACAATTCTCTTTAATCGCACCGCAAGTATACCCCCAATAGACTCCCCTGTCAAGCACGGCGCAAAAACCCTTTGACTTTTCTTGTGCAATATGCTATATTTAATGTAATGAGGCGCGGGGTGGAGTGGGAAGCATGACGAATCGGGAGCGTTTCGCAAAAACATTGCGCAGAGAAAAAGTCCCCGGACGGGTGCCAACCTTTGAACTGCAGTTCTTTTTAACAATGGAAGCCCTGGGGCGCGTTTGCCCGCACCACATGCATTTCAGCCAGTGGGCGCAGATGCAGGAAAGCGAGCGCCGCGCGATCCTGGACTACAAAGCCGACACCCTCTTAGGCTTTGCGCAAAAATACCACCACAGTGCGCTGAATTTGTTCATGGATCGCGACTTGATGCGGCGTGTGCGCGAAAAAAGCGATTATTATATCTTAGCCGAATGTGACCCGACCTTCAGCATCCCGGACGGTACGAGGATGATGGAATTTACCGAGCGGCTCTATGAGGACGGCGCCGCGCTGCACAGGGAAGCCCGGCAGCGCGTAACGGACGCGATTGCCGCCGTGCATCCTCTCGCCCGCGAAGGCTTGTTGGACGGCGTTTGCATGACCGCTGACTACTGCTTCAACGCGAACCCCTATTTCAGCCCCGAAATGTTCGCGGAGTTTGTCGCGCCCTATCTGAAGGAAACCATTGCCGCCTTTCACGGTATGGGCTTGCAGGTGATCAAGCACACAGACGGCAACCTGATGCCCATTCTTGACCAGTTGGTGGATTGCGCGCCGGACGCGCTACATTCGCTTGACCCGCAAGGCGGCGTAGACCTGAGCGCGGTCAGCCGCGCCTGGGGCGATAGGGTCGCGCTTTGCGGCAACGTCAACTGTGCCCTGCTGCAAACAGGGGCGCAGGCGGATTGTGCCGCTGATATCCGGCGTTCCCTGCACGACGGCATGGCGCGGGGCGCAGGCTACGTTTTTTGCACATCCAACTGCGCTTACACCGGTTTGCCGCTGGAACGGTATGAATTCATGCACGACATTTGGTGGGAGGAAGGACTTTACAGCCATGAATAACCGTGAACGCGCTCTTGCAATGCTACGGGCTGCCTACGGTGCATTACGGCTATTGGCGGGAAATATTGTAAAAGGCAAGCGGCGCACCTCTTGCCCGAAAGGAGCGGTTTATCTATGCTGAAGCTATGGCTGTTCACGGACACCCATCTTTTTCTGCGCGATCCCATGCCTGTGCAAGCGCCGCGTACCGATCAAAAGTGTATGCTCGAAAGCGCGGCGATCCTAGACGCCGCGCTGGCGGAATTTCTCGACGCGCCGGATTGCGACATTCTGCTGCTGGCAGGGGATTTAACCTGCGACGGGCACGCGGCGGAGCACCGCGGGATGCTGGAACGGCTACACCGGGTGCAGGCGGCGGGCAAGCGTGTGCTTGCCATCACCGCCACGCATGACTGCGACCAAGCCAAGCGCGGGGAACGCAACGAAACAGGCTTGCCGCCGCTGGAGCATCCCGAGAGCAAGGTGTTCCGCGAAGAGCTGCCGGGGCTTTATTACGCTTTCGGCGCGCGGGACGCTATCGCCCGCTGTGAAGCGGACGGCTTCTCATACGTCGCGCAGCTGGCGCCGGGCTATCGTCTGCTTTGCCTGAATGACGATGGTAACGGGCGCGGCTTTTGCGGCTTTGACGAAAACGTCATGGCGTGGATCCTGGCGCAGATAGAGGATGCAAGAGCGGCAGGTGACTATATTTTTGGCATGACGCATCACCCATCCCTGCCGCCCAGCCCGATCTATCCGATCATTTCCAAGCGCGATATGCTGGGCGATTGGGAGGAATGCACCCGCACCCTTGCCAACGCCGGGCTGCGCTGCCTTTTCACGGGGCACTCGCATATGCTCAATATCGCGCCCATCGTTACGCCCGAGGGCAGCCCCTATTGGGATATCAATACCTCCGCGCTCTGCGGCTACCCCGGCGCATACCGCGTGATTGAATTGGAAGACAATCTGCTGCGCGTGCGCACCCAAGCCATCCGGGATTTTGCCGGGGAAAAGAATGGGCTTTCGGCACGGGCATATCTGCAGCGGCATTTCGACTATCTGCTGCGCAGCATCATTGAAAGCGCGGCAAATGACATTGCGCTGCTGTCGCGCCATGCGGTAGGCTTCAGTGTCGCGCCGGAAAAGGTGTTGAAAATGAAAATACCGATTACCCTCGCCGGTAAATTTGCTAACAAAATCACAGCCGGCGGGCTGGGCACGCTGTTGCTCTGCCGCCGTAAAATCCCTAAAGAGGCGCGCCCGTTGCTGGTGAAGGAGCTGTTTCTGGAATTCGTGCGCAACATTTTTGCCGGAGAAGAGAGTTATAGCCGGGAAACCCCTGTGGGGCAAGCCGTTCTGGCAGTCGCAAAGCGGCTTGAACCCATTCTGCGCAAGCCATTGGCAAAAATCGGCGTCACGGATCTTCCTGCGTTTATGCTTTCGCTCATTTATGACGACAGCCCAGATCATTGGGTAGAAATAGATTTAGAAGGAGGCATTCCGACATGTCCCTGAACAGCTTTTTAGCAAAGGTGAAGGTTCCGGAAAGCGCGCGCAACGAGATTGACCAGCTCACCCACCACCCGGTGCGGTGGCTCAAGGGGGAGAACGACCCCGAGG
This sequence comes from Oscillospiraceae bacterium, assembly GCA_031280825.1. Classification (GTDB taxonomy): domain Bacteria; phylum Bacillota; class Clostridia; order Oscillospirales; family Acutalibacteraceae; genus WRMQ01. The sequence goes on from JAITGE010000012.1 coordinate 3,197, forward strand.
GGCACTTGCACCCTTGGGAAAAGCTGGGCTTTGCGCTCAATACCTTTATGACCAACTCCGCAGCCGGGTTCAACGGGCAGGGGCAGCTGTTCAATTACACCTATCACGTGAACCCGAACCACATGACTGTCAGCGGAATCATCACATCCTTCTGGGATGCCTTCAACGATCCCTTTGTGGGGCAATGGATGGATCGCAACCCCATGAGCGACGGCACCTACCGCTGGATTCAGCGCATCAATCACCTAATCAACACACTGCTCAATGTCTTGGTTCTTCTGGATATGGGGTTAACGCCGCTGGGGCATGTCGTTCTGCTCACAGCCGTAACGATGTTCCGGGATATTCTCGGCACCTTCGCCGGCGTTTCCTATACCAAATATTTTGCCGCCATCACGCCCTATTCCAGCGAACGCGGCAAAAGCATGGTCTGGGGCGCGGTAGGCATGCAGGTCTCCTATGCCATTTACAATCTGCCGGCATATTTTATGGGTCTTGCGAAGGATCGCCTGAAATTCAGCGATTATAACATTTATGTTTACGGCACGCTGATTCTGCTGCCGCTCGCCATTGTCGGCGGCTGGGTGCATACCTTCGCCAAAAAGCGCGTAAGCTTCAACCCTGTCGGTGCGGACGGCATAGAAAAGCCCACGGAAGACAGACGCTCGCTACGCGAAACCATCGCCGTGCTCAAGCACAACAAATATCTCATGCTAAGCTCTGCCGCGTCCTTTTTCACCGTGTTCACGCCCACGACCGACGAGCTGCCGATTTACCGCTATATCATGCCGCGGTTCAACGTGCGAGGTCATGAGGTTCGCGGTGAAACCCTCATGTCGCTGCGCAAGCAATTCTCCGGTATCCCCATCACCATTTTGTATCCCTTCATCGGCATGATCACCAATAAGGTCGGCGGACCGAAGCGGATGCAGGTCATTTCACGCATATCCTACATTCTGATCCACGCGGCACGTTTTCTGCTTGACCCACGCAAATTCAAAAACGGGCTGCTCCCCGTGCTGGGCATCATCGGCGTTGAAATGGTTTTTGAAACGCTGGGACCCATGGACGGATATGCCGGCAACATCATTAACTACGAAATGCTGGATTATGTGGAATACAAAACCGGCGTGCGCTCCGAGGGCATGACCGTCGCTTTCCGCGCGCTGTTTGATAAAATGATCACCGGAAACATCAACCGCGCCACAGGAAATCTCTTCCAAAAATGGAGCGGCATCAACGAGGTAGATCAAAGCAAGGGGGAAATGCCCTCCGAACGCTACATGAAATGGGCATGGTTCATGTATAATATTGCTCCCGCAGCAGATAGCGTAATTTATCTGATCGCGTGGCTGCTTTTCAAATATGATCCGCAACAGAAAAATCGGGTTGAAGCCGAATTGCTTGAGCGCCGCAAGCTTCAGGCGGAAGCGGACAGCGAAGCATAAAATGAGATGCCCAAAAATTGCATGGGCTTTTGCGGCGCTCAACGCATAGAATATACAGTAATATATTACACCCGAAACGAGGTGCACATATGTGTGGGATCATCGGATACACCGGTCTGGAGGAAGCGACGCCCATCCTGCTTGACGGCTTGGAGCAGCTGGAATACCGGGGCTACGATTCGGCGGGGCTGGCGCTGTTCACGCCCGGCGGCAGCCTGCAGCGGCTGCGCGCGAAGGGACGGCTGAGCGCTTTGCGCGACCGTGTCCGTGAGCAAGCTGAGTCGGGCGCGGATCTGCGCGGCACGGCGGGGCTTGGTCACACACGCTGGGCGACGCACGGCGAACCCAGCGAACGCAACGCGCACCCGCATCGCAGCGCAAACGGGCTATATTCCATTGTCCATAACGGAATCATTGAAAACTTTGAAGCACTGCGGGCAGAGATGGAAGCGGAAGGCGTCGCGTTTACATCCGAAACGGATACCGAGGTCGTCGCCCAGCTGCTCGAAAAGCTGGATACCGGTGACGCGCGGGAGACCCTGCGGCGCACCTTACCGCATTTGGAGGGCAGCTTTGCGCTGGGGATTCTCTACCACAGCGAACCGGGCGTGCTCTATTGCGCACGCCGTCAGTCTCCCTTGCTGGTAGCGCGAAGCCAGAGCGGCACATTGCTCGCGTCCGACGCGGCGGCGCTGCTGCCGCACACACGCAGCATCTTCCGGCTGGAGGATGGTGAAATGGCAAGGTTGACCGCCGAAGGCATCACGTTTTTCGATGGCAAGGGCAACGAGACCGCCAAATCGCCCATCGAGGCCGCGCGGCACGTAACCGCTGCGGAAAAAGGTGCTTACGCGCATTTTATGCGCAAAGAAATTGACGAACAGCCCGAAGCTGTGCGCCGCACACTTGAACCGCTCCTGCGCAGCAGGCAATTGCAGCTGGGCGAAGGCGAGCGCGCCCTGCACGACCCTGGTGACATCCACCGAATGATCTTTTTGGGCTGCGGCTCGGCTTGGCATGTGGGCTGCGTGGGGCGTATCATTGCCGAAGAGCTGTGCGGTATCCCTGCCTCGGCGGAGCTGGCAAGCGAGTTTCGCGCGCAGAAAAGCGCAATCAATTCCCACACCCTTTGCGTAATCGTCAGCCAAAGCGGCGAAACAGCGGACAGTCTGATGGCGCTGCGCCTTGCCGCCGAGTGCGGCGCGCGTACCCTGAGCATCGTCAACGTTGAAGGAAGCTCCATTGCCGAAGAGAGCGATTGCGTCCTGTTCACCAAAGCAGGCTTAGAAGTCGCCGTAGCCACAACCAAAGCCTACAGCACGCAGTTGGCGGTGATTTACGCCCTCTGCGCGCGGCTGGCACAGCTGCGCGGCACTTGGAGCGGAGACAGCCTTGCCGCGTTCCTGCACGGTCTGACCGCCTTGCCTGATCAAATTGAAGAAACACTGCGCACCTGCGAAGCGCCTGCCATCGCCTGGGCGCAGGAGCTTGCCGCAAACGAGCACGCCTATTTCATCGGGCGCAGCTTGGATCACGCCGCCGCGCTGGAAGGCTCGCTCAAGCTCAAAGAAATCAGCTATATCCACGCCGAAGCCTATGCTGCGGGTGAACTCAAGCACGGCACAATCTCACTGCTTGAAAGCGGCACGCCCGTCGTCGGCGTATGCTGCCGCCAAAGCGTGACCGCCAAAACGAAGAACAACCTGGAGGAATGCGCCGCCCGGGGTGCAAAGCTCTTCTGCTTAACCAATGATACCGCGCTCCGCTTGCCGCGCCAAATCCTTTTGCCGCGCTGCCACACCCTGCTGGCAACCTCCCTTTCGGTTCTGCCGATGCAGCTTTTGGCCTACAAATGCGCAGAGCTGCGAAAATGTGACATTGACAAACCCAGAAGCCTTGCAAAATCGGTCACGGTGGAGTAAAGCAACAGCGACCAAAATTATTGGATGTGGGGGAAACGGAACCATGGAACAGCAAACGCTTGTGCCAAACGAGGGCAAGGGCTTGGATATTACAACGCCGGACGGGGTGTTTTTGCGCTACCCCGTCCGCACACATGTCGTCATGCAAGACGATAACCTGGAAGCGCTGCTGGAGCGCTACGTCAAGCCACACATTCAACCGGAGGACATGCTCTTCATCAGCGAAAAAATTGTTGCCATCACACAAGGGCGCGCCTTTGACATTGATACCATCAAGGTGTCGCGCCTTGCCAGGCTCCTGTGCAAATTCGTCTATAAGTCCCCCTATGGGATTGGCTTGGGCAGCCCGTGGACGATGCAGCTTGCCATTGACGATATCGGCGTCCCCAAGCTGCTTTTTGCCGCCTTTTGCTCTGCCGTGACCAAGCCATTTGGCAAGCGCGGCGTGTTTTACAACATCGTGGGCGAAAAAGGGCGGGCAATCGACGGTCCCTGCGATTATACCCTGCCGCCCTACAATCATTATGCCAAGCTCGCCCCCCTTGACCCGGACGGCGTCGCCGCCCGCCTGCAAACGTATTTGGGCGGCAACCCGGTGGTTATCATGGACGCTAACGACATTGGGCGCGAGGTTCTCGGCCGCAGCGATCCGTCCATCCGCATTGAACTGTGCAAGCAGATTTTCGCGGACAACCCCCTCGGGCAAAAAAGCGAATGCACCCCGCTCTGCCTCGTTCGCCGCGCGGCAGAGGTTGTGGAGATCTAAAATGTAGCGAATCCCCGTCCCGCCTCATATGATGGAACAGCGGCAAGACTGCCGCAGGGAGGGGGAATTGAGGTGCGCGGAAGATACGCTCGCTGCGGCGTGGGCGCGGTAGTAGGCGCGTTCTTGCTGGGGCTTGCGCTGGCCACGGCGATGCCAAGCCTTGGAGTTGCACTGTTGATTTTTGCCGTCCTCTCGGCGATCACGCTGCTGATCTATCGTATGCGCTGCTAAACGGCGCGGCGGAGAAAGGGAGGGACGAGACCATGAAGGTCGTTGTGGTGCATAGCCCAAAGGCGCTGCGCGGTTTGCTGCGTCTGCTGTTCAAGATGAAAAAAACGCAGGATTGCTAATACATAACAGAGCGCAGGCGCCTACGCATGGCGGTGTCTGCGCTCTGTTCAGTCTCTGAAATATTCCAGCACCCGCGCTTGCAGCGCATCGCGGTCGCTGTCGTTTTCAACAACCGCGTTTGCCGCCGTTTCATAATACGGGCGGCGCGCTTGCTCCATCACGCGCAAGGACGCAAGATCCTTTGAGAGCGGTCGCCCTGTCTGCGCCAAGACCTCCGCCGCGCGGCGTATCCATAGCAAGCGACCGTTCTGCCGCAGCGCGGCAACGTTTTCCGCCCGCAGAATCGCGCCGCCGCCAGTGGCTATCACCACGCCCGTTTTTGCGCCGATTTCACTGACAACCGCGCTCTCCAGTTCTCGAAACGCCGCTTCCCCCCGCGTTGCAAAATATTCCGGGATAGACATCCCTGCCCGCCCCGCAATCACAGCGTCCGTGTCATAGAACGTACGCCCGCTTTGTGCCGCCAAATATGCGCCCGCCGTGCTCTTACCGCTGCCCGGCATCCCAACCAGCACCCAATTTTCAATTTTTCTGCGCAGAACACCCAAGACACGCTCCACAGCGCCCGGCGCGGCGTGCTCACCGGTGAAAATCGCGGCTGCTGCTTCCGCTTGCGCCACCAGCATGGAAAGCCCATCGGCTGTTTTACAGCCCTTTGCAACACAAAGCTGCAAAAAACGGCTCCGCAGAGGATTGTAAATTAAATCCACACCCGCCTCCAGCTGCGCAAATTTCGCGGGTTCAACCAAAGACGCGCCACTGTTCGGAAACATACCAACAGGCGTAGCGTTGACAATCACTTGCGTTTGCGGGCAACGTACGGTCACGTTACCATAATTGAGTTCGCCTTCACGCGATACCGTGCGGCACGACGCCGCTCCGGCGTCCGCCGCCACCAGTCTCGCGGTCAAAGACGCGCCGCCGCCGCCAAGAATCAAAACATGCTTGCCCGCAAGTGAAATATCCGCCTCGCGCAGCATATAGGAAAACCCCGATACGTCGGTGTTATCCCCAAAAAGCGTACCGTCCGCGCGGCGCACAATGGTGTTGACGCAACCTACGCGCCGTGCCGTGTCGCCCAGTGCATCACAATATGACATCGCAGCCTTCTTGTAAGGAATGGTCACGTTAACGCCCAAGAATTCCCGGCGGGCAAAAAAATCCGGCAGATCCGCCGGTGGCATAGGCCAAAGCGCATAGTCATATCCGCGCAGGAGCTTGTGAATCTCCGGCGAATAGCTGTGCCCCAAGTGTTCGCCGATCAAGCCGTATTGCATACAAAACGCCCTCTTCAATGAATTTTTTTTCTATGCTAAAGTAGAAATTTAGAGGAAATACTTGACAAATGCAGGATGATAGGGTAAAATGACAGCCAACTTTTATGAAGGAGACCGTTATGGCAGTTTATTGGGAGCATCCCGCTTCGCCCAACAACAATCCGTTTTTTGTGAAAGACATCACGATTGGAACACAACGCTCTTCCACGCGAATGGATAGTGTCGCTTCAATAAAAAGAGAGTACCTTCGGAAGCCTTCGCAGCCCTGGCAACGCATGAGTTTTCTGCGCGGGATGGGAATGCTTCTGCTTATCCTCGGCGGGATTGTATGGCTTGGACTATACTTAATCAACACCTATACGCAATGGCTAGTTTCGATTGCGGGTGAGAGCGTTCCGGCATTTGCTACCGACCTGAGCAAGTATAGCGGTATTGTTGCCCTTGCAGGCGCCACAATGGAGGTCGTCGGTATTATTTTGAAAGCAGTCCTGAAAAATCCAAAACAGTATCCCGGATTGTATATCGCAATGTTCAATAACGAGGCTCGTTTTTATCCTTGCAAGGATATTCCATATATTGATGGCACAATTGATGAATTCAACCGCCTTGTTCAAAGCTTACGCCCACAAACCACCGTAACAACCATCACAGGCGGTGAAGGTGGACGGGTCATTGTGAACACTGGAAGCGGCAACAATTTTTCTGATACGCAAAATCAAAATAGCTCCCATCAGCAGCTTTCCTCCTGATATCCACCCAAAAAGGTGAATTCTTCGCTTAACTCCTGCATTTGCTCCAGAAAAACTGCCGTTTCGGGTCGGGCGGCATCTGCTTCAAAATCCAGATAGAACAAGAACTCGAATTCCTTGCCCGGCACGGGGCGGGTTTCGAGCTTTGTGAGGTTCACATCCAAGCAGGCAGGCAATTGCAGTAGCGCCGAAAGCGTGCCGGAATGATGCGGCAGAGTGAGCAAAACGCTGCAGCGGTTTGCGTCCTGCGCAATTGCCGACTGGGGCGCAACGCAGATAAAGCGCGTTTCGTTGCGCTCTTCGTTCTGGATTCTTTCGCGCAGCACATGTAAGCCATATAGCGCCGCGCAATCCCTTGAGGAGATCGCGGCGGTGTTTTCGCGCCCCGGTTCACTTGCCATACGCGCCGCGACAGCGGTGTTTTCACATATCGTGACCGCAATATCCGGATGCGCCGCCAGAAAACCCGCGCACTGCCCGATGGCTTGCTCGTGCGAAAAGATCTCACGCACCTGCCGAAGGCTCGCCGCCCGGCTAAGCAGGCAATGGTCGATCCGCATGCGCAGCGCGCGAACAATCCTGCAATCATGCTGCTTGAGCAAATCATAAACATGCGTCACGCTGCCATAGCTGCTGTTTTCGATGGGCAATACGCCGTAAGTGCACAAGCCTCGCTCCACCGCGCGGAAAACCGCCTCAAAGGTGCGTAAACTCATGATTTGCGGGCTGCCGAAAAGCTTGCCCGCCGCCAAATGCGAATATGCCCCGGCGATGCCCTGACACGCAACGACGCTGCCGACCGGCACAGTCTCACTGCCGCGCGCAACCGCTTCACGCAGCTCTGCGCGCAAGGGCGTTGAGGTGTCTGCCAGAAGCGCTTGCTGGTGTGCCCTGCTCAAGCCAAAGATAGTCGCGTAAAACTGTCGCAAAGCGGGCTGCCATTGACTTTCCAGCTGCCCGTTCAGCCGCGCCAGAATCGCTTCCTCGCGCCCACGCTGCAAAACGCAGTCGCCGCCGCGCCGCTTCTCCCGCGCGACCTCAGCGCAAAGCGACATGCGCCGTGCGAACAGCGCCGCCATTTCATCATCAATCGTGTCAATACCGGCGCGGAGCTGCTCCAAATTCATCATAGCCACCCATTCTTTCCTTCCATCATGCAATCCAACAGCACACACGCCGTGATCGCTTCAACCACAGGGACGGCGCGCGGCGCGATGCAAGCGTCGTGACGCCCGGGGATGCGAAGCTCCGTTTCTTCCATATTTACCGGATCCACGCTCCTCTGTGGCATTGCGATAGAAGGCGTTGGTTTCATCGCGACGCGCAGCAGCAAGGGCATCCCGGTGGAAATGCCGCCCAAAACACCGCCATGCCGGTTGGTTTCCGTGCGGATTTCACCCGCAGTGCAGCAATAGGCATCGTTGTTTTCCGAACCCCTCATGCCTGCCGCCGCAAAGCCCGCGCCGAACTCCACACCGCGGCAGCCGGGGATGCCAAACAACGCCGCCGCCAAGCGATTTTCCAGCCCGCCAAACATGGGGCTACCAAGCCCCGGCGGTAAGCCCACAGCCGCGCATTCAATCACCCCACCCAAGGAATCTCCCGCTTCCTTTACCTCCAAAATCGCGGCTTGAAAGCGCTCGCCCGCAGCTTCCTCCAGCACAGGGAAAGCCCGCAAACCGGGAGCGTGCAGCTCCTCCTCCGCCAAAAGAACAGGCGTAAAGCCTCGCTCGCTCCGGTCGCCCACGCTTTGCAGATGCGCGCCGATATGCACGCCCCTGCGCTCGAGGATTTGCAGGCAAACCGCGCCGGCAAAGCAAAGCGGCGCCGTCAGCCGCCCGGAGCTATGCCCGCCGCCGCGCCAATCCTGCGCCCCGCAGCATTGCACCTGCAGCGGGTAATCCGCGTGACCGGGGCGCGGAACGCGCCGCATTGGAGCATAATCACCCGAACGCGCATCCGTATTTTCTATCACACCGCACAAGGGCGCGCCGCAGGTTTTGCCATCCAGTATGCCCGAAAGCACGCGTACCGCATCGCTCTCCTTGCGGGCGGTGTCGCCCCTTCGGTTCCCCGGTGCGCGGCGGTGCATAAAGGCGGCGACGCGCCGCATATCAACGCTTTCGCCGGCGGGCAAGCCATCTATCGTGACGCCGATCCCTTCAGAATGCGATTGCCCAAACACAGAAAACCGTATATTTTCACCAAACGAAGAACTCATTTTTTTCCTCCCCGCGCAGCCGCGCATAGTCTGCCCAAAACGCCGGATAGGATTTGCGCACGCAATCCGAACCCCGCAAGCGCACAGCGCCATCCGCCCGCAACGCCGCAACACCCATCGCCATAGCAATTCTATGGTCGTTAAAGCCCTCCGCCGTGCCGCCGCGCAACGCTTCCACGCCGCGAATGATCAGCGCGTCAGGCAGCTCGCGTACCTGCGCGCCCAAAGCGTTCAAATTTTGCGCCATCGCCGCCAAACGATCACTTTCCTTGCTGCGCAGCCGCGCGGCATTGTATATCCTGCTTTCGCCCGCGGCCAACGCCATCAAAACGGCGGCAATCGGCACAAGATCCGGACAGCCGGAAGCATCAAGCTCCGTTGCGCGCAAAGCTGCTCGCGCAATGCGGAGCGTTCCCGCGTGCTTTTCCGCAACCGCACCCATACGCTCCAAAAGCGACAGCGCCGCCGCATCCGGCTGCGCGGACTGTAAATCCAGCCCCGTAATGTCCACTTTCCCCGCAAGCGCGGCTGCAGCCATCCAAAATACCGCACCGCCCCAATCGCCCTCCGGCGCAAGCCTTGCTTCCTCCGTCCTGCAGCGCTGCCCGCCGGGGATGCCATAAACACCCGGTTCGGGGATATGGATCTGAACACCGAAACGCGCCAGCGTCTGTAGCGTCATCGCCACATAGCCCGCCGATTCCAAGGGCGTTATCAATCGAATTTCACTTTCTCCTTGCAGGAGCGGCAGCGCAAAAAGCAGCCCTGATAAATATTGTGAGCTTATATTGCCCGGCAGCGCATATGCGCCGGCTTGCAGTTGCCCATGCAAGCGCAGGGGTAGCCGCTCGCCCTCGACGGTTACGCCATGCCCGCGCAAAAGCGAAAGCAACGGTTCCAGCGGGCGCTCCGGCAAACGCCCTTCGCCAAAAAAAACACATTCGCGCCCCAGCGCCGCCGCCACAGGCAACAAAAAGCGCAGCGTAGAACCGCTCTCAAGCGCGTTGCATTGCGCAACGCCTGCCTGCGGAGCGCATAACGCCGCCAAGCAAGTCCGCGTCGCAATGATATCCTGCGCGGGTTCACCGTTTCCAAGCTCCACGCGCTCCATAACGCCTGCCAGCGCAGCGGCAATGCAAAGCCGGTGCGCGGCATATTTTGAGGGCGGCGCCGCAACCGTACCCATAACAGAGCCAGACCGCAAAGCTATATATTCCATAGATCCTCCAGCATGGATTTCAGCGACTCAAAGGGAAGCTTGCGCAGTGCGCATTGCCCGATGCGCTCCGGCACTACGATGGTAATATCGCTGCCTGCGCGTTTTTTATCCTGCGCCATCGCCGCAAAAAGCGCGCCCGGCGCAAACGGGCATTCGGTGGGCAACCCACAAGCCTCCAAGCCTCCCAACAGCGCAGGCAAGACTTCCGCACCGCACCAACCCCGTGCCTGCGCCAGCCGCGTAATCAGCACCATACCCATCCCCACCGCCGCACCGTGCGCAATGGCGTAATCACTCGCCCGCTCAATGGCATGACCCAAGGTGTGCCCCAAATTCAGCAGCCGCCGCTTACCGGTATCCCGTTCGTCGCACACCACAACATCGCGCTTGCATTCGATACTGCGGGCGATGGTATCCACCGAAAGCCGCCCGCCCCTTTGCAGCGACGCAAAAAGCGCAGCGTCAAAAAGCAGCCCATGCTTAAGCGTTTCAGCCAAGCCGTTGGCATATTCCTCCGGGAACAGCGTTTGATGCGTTGCCGGGTCGCAGATCACCAGCGAAGGCTGCCAAAATGCTCCCGCCAGATTCTTGCCTGCCGCCAGATTTACGCCCGTTTTCCCGCCCACAGAGGAATCCACCGCCGCCAGGAGCGTCGTCGGGATTTGCACAAAACGAATCCCGCGGCGATGACAGGCGGCGGCAAAGCCTGTCACATCGCCCACAATGCCGCCGCCCAGTGCGGCGAAGCAATCGCCGCCGCCCAACTCCGCAGCCGCGGCATGTTCCAATATGCGCTCCAGTGTCGCGATGCTTTTCGCGTGCTCGCCCGCAGGGAAGGTGACGGCGTCCACCCAAAAGCCTGCGGCACGGAAACTGTCGACCGCCGCCGCGCCATAAAGGGCAAACACGGTATAGTCGGCGACCAGCAGGAGCTTTTCCGGCTTCGGCGCCAACCGCGCGGCGCAAAGCGCACCGGCTTGCGCCAGCAAGCCTTCATCGATCAAAACATCATAGCCGCGATCCCCAAAGGGAACAGAAACCGTCCGCATACATCTTCCTCAGTTCATCTTCATCTTGCCGCCAAGATTTTGTTTATCGCACCGATGGCGTCCTCAAACTGCGGCGGGGTGAGCGATTGCGAACCGTCACAGAGCGCCTTCGCCGGATTGTTATGAACCTCGATCATCAAGCCGTCCGCTCCGGCAGCCGTCGCCGCCAACGCAAGAGGCTTAACGTAACGCGAAAAGCCTGTCGCGTGGCTCGGGTCAACGATCATGGGCAAATGGCTCAGCTCCTTGACCACAGGCACAGCGGAAATATCCTGCGTGTTGCGCGTCGCCGTTTCAAAGGTTCGGATGCCACGTTCGCACAAAATCACATTTTCGTTGCCGCCCGCCATAATGTATTCCGCGCTCATCAGCAGCTCCGAAATGGTGGAGGAAAGCCCGCGTTTCAGCAAAATCGGCGTTTTGCAATGCCCCAACTCCTTGAGCAGCTCAAAGTTTTGCATGTTCCGCGCGCCAACCTGGATAAGATCCACCTCCGCGAAAGCGTCCATGTGCGAAATATCCATAATCTCCGTGACGATTGGCAGCCCGGTTTGCTTCTTTGCTTCCAGCAGCAGCGTGATACCGCTTTCGCGCATCCCCTGGAAGGCGTAGGGCGAGGTGCGCGGCTTGAACGCGCCGCCGCGCAGGATTTGTGCGCCCGCCGCCTTCACCGCCTCCGCCACGACGCACAGCTGCTCCGGCGATTCGATGGAGCAGGGGCCGGCCATCACGGCAAAATGCCCGCCCCCCACAGGCACGTCGCCGACCATCACTGTGGAATCCGCCGGGTGGAACTTGCGGTTTGCCTTTTTGTACGGCTCCTGCACGCGCTTCACCGTTTCAACAATTTCCAACGCTTCAATGAGATCCAGGTCAACGGCGGAGGTGTCGCCGATCAGACCCAATACCGTCGATTGCACGCCGGCGTTCACCTGGATGCTGATGCCCTCGTTCACCAACCACCGGCGCAGCTCGTCCAGCTGTCGCTCGTCATATCCCTTTTTGAGGATAACAATCATGGAATTCACCTTTCCTTACTTCGTAATTATATTTTCACAATTCAAAAAACAAAGCCCCGCAGCCTGCGCTGCGAGGTTGTGTTCTTCGGCTTCATGAAGGATTACCGTCTGAACCTGCTCCCAACCACGCTGCGCCCTGCCCTGCTAAAAAAGGCAAAGCTGCTAAAGCGAAACCAGTTGGCTTGGGCGGCATGATACATAGCGGCACTCCCTCTGACTGTTTCTCGTATTGTAGCACCTTCCGTTCAATTTGTCAAGCAAATTTTTTCTTTGCCGTGCAGATTTTCCCATCACAACCAACACAAGGAAGCTCAAGTTATGCGCCGTCAGTACTTTTTGATTTTGAACAGGTGATCGATCAGCCACCAGTTTTGCATAAAGCGTTGGTGAACCGTCCAGTAGGCGACACCGCCGAGGGCGTATTTGCGCACGAGTGACAGCTTGGCATAAATACTGCGTGCGTCCTCAAACCAAAGCTCGTGCTGCTTTCCGTCTTCCGCGGTGTAGCGAAACCATGGGGTTTGCGCTGTTTCGTCATATCGGATATCAACGCCGCGTGCGGCGGCGATGCTCACGGCCTCCTCGTTACCGACCACCCTTGCTTTGGAACCGGCGGCGAAGGGCAGCGTCCAATCATAGCCATAGTTGGGGATGCCTAGCAGGATCTTTTTGGGCGGTATGCGCGTAACGGCGTAATCCAGCACCTTGCACACCTCGTTGAGAGGCGCAACCGCCATAGGCGGCCCACTTTGGTAGCCCCATTCGTAGGTCATTAAGATCACGTAATCATCATAGCGACCGTGGGCGGCAAAATCCACGCCCGCAAAGAGCAGACTGCTCATATCATCCTGCGTTTTGGGCGCGATTGCGGCGCTGAGATCAAATTTGGCGCCGTGCAGCCACGCACGCGCCTTGGCTAAAAAGGTGTTGTAATCCTCCTTGGCCTCAGCGGGAACATATTCAAAATCAACGTCTACGCCTTTATAACCGCCGCTTTCCAGCCGTTCGAGCAGACTGCGCAGGAGTGCTTCTTGCTTTTGAGGCGAGGCTAGAATTTCGCGGATTTCTTCACTCTGAAAGCCTGTTTGGTTATCGAGATTCGCAATCACAAGACGCGGACGCACCCCGGCGTTTCTTGCCGCTTGCAGGACACGGGCATCTTCTAACGGGGGAAATAGACTGCCATCCGGCGCAACGGATGTGCTGAAGCTGTTGAGGAAGGTCATGTGCTTGAGTGCTTCCTCCAAATTTTCTTGGCGGATGTTGGGGTAAGCGTAGCCGCCGACAACAATTTCGCCCCAGTGCATTCGCGGAATATGCAGCCTTGCGCCGGGTTGGATAAGGTTCGGATTCCCGATTTGCGGGTTTGCAAGCAGTAGCTCCGCTAGGGCGATGCCATAGCTCTGCGAGATTTTATAGAGCGTTTCGCCGGGCGCAACTGTATGCGTTTGGGTCGCCGTAGGCAGAATCAGAGCTTGCCCCGGCACAAGCTGATCCGGATTTGCGAGCTTGTTTGCCTGCGAAACGGAATTGACCGAAATGTTATGTTGCCGTGCGATTTTATAGAGCGTATCCCCGGTCTTCACGGTATAAATGAGCATGAGCCGCCTCCTTATTGGGATTTTCATTGCTAGGCTATGCGGCGTTGCTGGGAAAAAGAACGCGAAGCCCTGTTCACGCGTTTCGGTTCGCGGTTTCCGCCCAACGAACCAAAACCGCGCCAATACCTCTAAAACGCAAACGAAACCCAAAGCCGACCTTTTTTACTTTCGCCGCCGATTTCAGCCAGTCTGCAGCGCCCTTTCCCGCGCACGGCAAGCAAATCACCGGGCTTCACCTGCTTCGCACCGCTTTTGCATTCCTGATGATTCAACTGCACCAGCCCCGTTCGCAGCCATTCCTCCGCCGCCCCGCGCGAAGCGTGGAAGGCCTCGGCAAGCAACGCATCCACGCGCAACGAAGCAACCGTGCCGCGCACAACACGCAGTACGGCTTGCGTTTCCGGCAAAGCATCCAGCGGGATTTCACAGCCGCACAGCCCGACGCGCCCTGCCGCTTGCAGATTTTCCAGCAAAAACGGCGCAAGTCGCCTCAAACAGATCAAAATCGCCTGCCCGTCCGCGATGCGTATATCGCCCAGCACCGCGCGTTCCAAGCCCAGCCCAAGCGCCGCGCCAAGCAGATCGCGATGCCCTACGGCATCCTGCGCACGGAAGCGAAACACAAGCGCCGCAAGCACGGCGGCACGATCCATGTATTCTGCACCCGGCGGCAAAAAAATCGGCACAGCGCGTTCCGGTGCGACAAACCCGCCATCCAGCAGCAACCGCACATCCTTGCGATTTTTGTAGACAGCGTCCGCCTGCGCGGCTTCCTCCGGCGCAAGGAAGCTCCCGACGACCGGCTTATCGCTCTGAACGGCGCGCTGCGCAAGCTCCGCCAACCGCGGCAACAGCAATGCAGTCATGGTGCACTCCAAACAAATTTTTCAGCAAACCCCTACAGCAGCCGCACCTTAACGACCTCGGCAATCTCATTGGCAAGCGCTTGGATGCGCGCCTCATCGCGTCCCTCAAGCATCACGCGGATGAGCGGCTCCGTACCGCTTACGCGCACGAGAGCGCGCCCGCCCTTGCCCAGCTCCGCTTCGGCGCGCGCGACGGCGGCTTGAATTTCCGGATCGCCCGCACAGCGCAGCTTCCCCAGCTGCGACACCCTGCAATTGACCATCACCTGCGGGAAGGTTTCGATTTCACCCGCCAAAGCCGAAAGCGGGCGCCCTGTTTTGCGCAGCACCTCCAGCAGCTGGAGCGCGGTCAGTTGCCCATCCCCGGTGGATGCATAATCCGAGAAGATGATATGCCCCGACTGCTCCCCGCCGATCCCATAGCCCTTTTCCGTCATGCGCTCCAGCACATAACGGTCGCCCACGGCTGTGCATTCGGTCGCGATACCGTTCTTTTCACAAAAGGCGTGGAAGCCCAAATTGCTCATCACCGTAACAACAGCGGCGCTTTCGCGTAGCCGCCCCTCCGCCTTCCATTGCTTGGCGCAAATGGCGATGATCTTGTCGCCGTCCACCACAGCGCCATTCTCATCTACCGCCAATAAACGATCAGCGTCGCCGTCAAAGGCAAAGCCCACGTCCAGCCCGTGCTCACGCACATAACCGCCCAACCGCTCCACATGCGTTGAGCCGCAATTTTCATTGATGTTCACGCCGTCAGGCGCGGCGGAGAGCAAATCAAAATGAAAGCCCAAACGGCGGAACAACTCCGGCGCGGTCGCACTGGCCGAGCCGTTAGCACAATCCAGGGCAATCCGCCGCCGTCCCTGCGCCGCCAAATCCCGCGCCAAACCATAGGATACCGTTGCGCAGAGGTGATCCAAATACGCGGCCACAGCGGCGGTATCCATCTCCGTTCGCCCCACCTGCCCACCAATTCTGACGGGCGGCGGCTCTGTTTCATCCAAAATCAAGGCTTCAATGCGCTCCTCCAGCGCATCAGGCAGCTTGCAGCCCTGCACGTTAAACAGCTTGATACCGTTATATTCACAGGGATTATGCGAGGCAGAAACCATCGCGCCGGCGCAAAAGCCGCCGTGCGGCACAAGATACGCCACGGCAGGAGTCGGCACAACGCCCACAAGCGTTGCGTTCACACCCACGGAATTCAAGCCAGCCGCCATCGCCGCCGCCAGCATCGGCGAAGAAGCTCGGGTATCCATACCGATGAGCACCTGCGGCAATGCGTCCGGTTGCTCACGCTTGGGCGCGGCGGTAACCGCCCCGAACGCCCGCCCGATTTTCATCGCCAGCTCGGCGGTCAGTTCCGTGTTGGCGACACCCCGCGCGCCGTCTGTCCCAAACAATCTTCCCATGGCATCCTCCTGATGTATGATTTTCGCAATGATATGCAAAAGGAACCCTCCCGCATACGAACGAAGGGTTCCGCAAGCCTAAAACTTCACCGGCGGCAAATCCAGCACATAAATTGTTACACCGCGATGCCCCCACTGGTTGCATTCGCTCTCGCTGTTCATAAACAAATCCACCGTGCAGCTCTGTTTTTTTACAAAGCCACCGGTATCCGCCGCAACGGCATAGCCGTAAACATATTTGCCGTCGTTTGAAACAATCCAAAGCTGGCTGCCATAGGGTATTTGCTCCGGGTCAACCGCGATGTAGCCCGGCTTTGGCTTAATACCCACGGCAGTCGTCGGGTCGCCCGCATAAGCCTTGGCCGTGCCAACGATCACTTCCCTGTAATTGCTCGGAATACCGCTGCCGTCCACCCGCAAGGACGCCGGCTGCGCTAGCTCAGAAATAGGTATCGCCCCCGCGCGGAGCTTTGCCGCTTTTGTGCCAACGAGCTTAATTTCAGCCACCGGCTTTTGCAACACGGTTTCTTTGAGCTGAATGGATTCCACCTTTTTGCCATTGATATACTTATCCTGATAGAGTGTTTCCAGCTTCCCCTTTACGCCCGCTTGCTCGATTTTTGTTTTGCCAAGATCCAGCGAGGCGCTTTTCTTACTGATCTTCGCAAAATCAATCGCGGATTCGGTCTTGCGTTCGCGGTAGGCGACGCGGTTCACGTGGATCGTCATGCCAGGTTCGAGGGGCGTAAGGGGCGCTGGCTCCACATAATCATCACCCGCTAGCGCCAGCTTGCACTCCGCAAGCGCTTCGGCAACCGTACCCTCGGTCAACGTGACGCTTTGGCTCTTGCCACCATCCAAAACGGCGATATCAAACGCGCGGGAAACGACGATATGCATCCCGTCCACCAAGAGATCCGTGCGCATACAGTTGAGCGTATCTCGCTCCTTGAGCACCACCTCGTTGAGCTGCAGCAGGCGCTGCACCGTTCCGGCGGCGCGAAGGCGGCGCACGTTTTCGCCATCCTCCAAAATAATTTCCTTCGCGCGGTAGATGCGGATAATACAGTCGCTCTCCGCGCTGAATTCGCCAAGATCCAAAAAATCATCGTTGCCGAGGGCAATATTCCGAGCTTGCAGGATTTCAATAGCGTCTTCGCGGGTAGTGGTAAGTGTCTGCGTTTGGTCGTCATCGCGGATGATCACAGTGCGCGCACTCATCGCGTAAGCCGTAATCGTCGCCGAACCAACAAGCAGCGCGGCAATCACCACCGCGGTAATGATAATACGTCTTCGGTGCTTTTGGCCCTTTTCCGTCATCAAACAAACCTCCGTAATTTAGCGGCATAACGCGCAAAAGATTACAGTCACGCCGAGGACTCCTGCAACGATACGTTCAAAGAGTTCGCCGCACGAACCTACGCAATATTATATTGCCCAATTTTGCCGCTGTCAAGTTTGTTAGTTTTGTTGTTTTGTTTAATTTATACGGCAAAAACATAATTAATGTTCTTATTCAGAATAATAAATGCAAAAAAAGCGCGAATACCGGCAAATTTATGCCGGTATTTTGTGCACTTTGCAGAAGTTACACTTTGCAACCATTTGTTACCTTTCGCAGAGTAAATTGTAACAATCTGGTGCGCAACCGCACCGTCGCTCCCAAGGTTTGGTATCCCTTGCCGCTCAGCAAACGCCAAACAACAATTCCAGCGCCGCGCAGCAGAGCATTGGATATCCCTCCGGCGGCACACCATGGCGCAACGGAAACTCCCCCGGCTCTCGGTTGCCTCCGCCGGGCAGCGGAAGCGGGCGGCAAAGCTCCGCCACGGCACTGTCCTCGCGCAGGCTCGAAAGCGCGAGCGTCGCATCCTTCCCGCAAGCACAGCCAACCCATTCCACGCTCTCAGGCAAATGGGGCGGCGGCGGCGCGGAACACACGGCATAAAGACGATCCGCATAACCGATTGTCCCCGGTAGCACAACCCCCTGCTTGCAGATCACCACAGCGTTCTCTACGCCGCAGCAGCGCAGGCTTTCGCTTTCCAGCAGCACAAAACGCATGCCCGCCACGCCGGCAAACCCGTAGCTTGCGGCGATTCCGTGCCCAAAATATTGCACGCCGCCCAGCGCGGCCAAAGTTCGGCAAAGCGGAAGCGTCAGCGTAATATCCTGCGCCTCACCATACAAAAACACTGCCTGCGGGAATGTCAAAGCAGTCCCTCCCCATTTTACCTTCTCCTGCATATTCTTCCCAAGACAGCGCGAAAAAAACGCAAAAAGCGCAAGTTTCGCCCACGCCACGCATAAGGATAGCAACGGAAAACCATAAAATACGAAAGAGGGAATCCCCTATGCCATTTATTTTGCTTTCGTGCTGCGGTGACGAAGCGGCGGAATTCTGCAACGGCGCGTCCGAAAGCGCGGTAGTAGACGCCGCGCTGGGGCAGCTGGCGGAATATTTGCAAGCCAGCGGTCTGGAAGCCGCCATGCGCCCGGCACAAGTTCCCTGCCACGCGGTTGCTTCTGTCGCCAACCGCGAAAACGCGGCGCTGCTGCTCACCCTTTGCTCCTCCCGTGCGCCGGCGGAAAAAGCAGGCCAAGAACGCGGCACGGATATTTGCTTCCACCCCGCCGCCAAACGCTCCCGCGCACTTGCCGAAGCAATCCATGCCGCATTGTGCGCCGCCGCACCCGACCCCGCGCAAATCCGTTTGCTGCCCGCACCGCAGCTTCCGGATTTCCGCATGGCGCGCTGCCCCTGTGTGCAAATTCGGTTGGGTTATCGCGATCACCCGGAAGACGCTGTCTGGATGGTGCAGGCCACCGGCATCGTCGCCCACGCGCTGGCCAAAGGCGTCGCAGCATGGTTTGGGTTGCCCTGCATTTCGCCCTACGCGGGGCAAGGCGCGGTTGTTCACGCCCCCAGCGGTTCGCTTGCCCTGCGCCGCGCGCCGCACCGGGAAGCCGAAATACTCCAAGCGCTGCCCAACGGCACACCGCTCACCCCCCTCCACCGCGAAGGCGAATGGCAATATGTTGAACACGACGACCGCTGCGGCTTTGTGCAAAGAAAATATCTTGCGTATCAATGATTGGGATATGCTGAAACGAACATTAAAAGATTCGCACAAATTTTCTATTCCCTATTGCAATTCGATTTCGGATCGTGTATACTGTAAAAAATACAGAATTCACTGCAATGGGAAGGGCATTAAATGCAAAAGGATCTGATCATACGCGGCGCACGGGAGCATAACCTCAAGGGGATTGACCTCACCATCCCGCGGGATAAGCTAATTGTATTCACGGGGCTTTCCGGCTCGGGCAAAACCTCGCTGGCGTTTGATACGATTTATGCCGAAGGGCAACGCCGCTATGTTGAAAGCCTTTCAAGCTACGCGCGCCAGTTCCTCGGGCAAATGGAAAAGCCGAACGTGGAAAGCATCGAAGGGCTTTCCCCGGCAATTTCCATCGATCAAAAGACAACTTCCAAAAATCCGCGCTCCACCGTTGGCACGGTGACGGAAATTTATGATTATCTGCGCCTGCTTTTTGCGCGGATCGGTATACCGCATTGCCCGGAATGCGGGCGCGAAATCAGCCGCCAAACCGTAGACGACATCGTGGACAAGCTCCTGCAATTGCCCGAAGGCACGCGCTTTCAACTGCTCGCGCCTATCGTGCGCGGGCGCAAGGGCGAATACCACAAGGAGCTTGAGCAAGCCCGCAAAAGCGGCTATGTGCGCGCCAGGGTTGATGGCAGCCTATACGAGCTTTCGGAAGAAATCCCCATGGATAAAAACAAAAAACACAGCATCGAAATTGTGGTGGATCGGCTGGTCATGAAGCCCGATCTGCGCAACCGGCTAACGGATTCGGTAGAAACGGCCACCCGCCTTGCCGAAGGGCTGCTGGTGGCGGATGTCGTTGGCGGCGAAGAACTGCTTTTTTCACAAAACTACGCTTGCCCGGAGCACGGTTGCAGCATGGAAGAGCTGGCGCCGCGCATGTTTTCTTTTAACAACCCCTTCGGCGCTTGCCCGGAATGCGCTGGTCTGGGGATGCTCCTGCGACCCGACCCGGATCTGGTTTTGCCGGATAGAAGTCTGAGCCTACGCGAAGGCGCGGTGCGCGCCTCCGGCTGGAGTATCGCGGACGGCGGAACGATTGCGCAGATGTACTTTGAAGCCGTCGCCGACTATGGAAAATTTTCGATGGAAACACCTGTGGGCAAACTCCCAAAGGCGGCGCTGGATCTCATTTTATATGGCACAAAAGGGAAAAAAATCCCCGTGCAGCGTAGCGGAACCTTCGGCGGCGGCACCTATATGACGGATTTTGAGGGTGTTTGCAACAATCTGGTGCGCCGCCACAAAGAAACCGCCAGCGATTGGGCGCGCGCGGATATCGAACAGTATATGACCTCCCTCCCCTGCCCGGTTTGCCACGGGGAGCGGTTAAAAAAAGAGATCCTGTGCGTCACCGTTGGCGGACTGAACATCAGCCAAAGCACGCAGTTTTCCATTGTAAAAGCGCTCGAATTTTTCCAAACCCTGCAATTGACCCCGCGCGAAGAAATGATTGCGCACGAGATCCTAAAGGAAATCAATGAACGCCTGACATTTTTGCGCAGCGTCGGACTTGAATACCTAAGCCTTGCGCGCGCAACAGCAACGCTTTCGGGCGGCGAAAGCCAGCGCATCCGCCTCGCCACGCAGATCGGTTCGTCGCTCATGGGCGTTTTGTATATTTTGGACGAGCCAAGCATCGGCTTACACCAGCGCGATAACGATAAACTGATCGAAACCCTGAAGCGCTTGCGGGATTTGGGGAACACCCTGATCGTTGTGGAACACGACGAAGACACCATGCGGGCGGCGGATCACATTGTGGATATTGGTCCGGGCGCGGGCATCCATGGCGGGCAGCTCATCTGCCAGGGCACGGCGACAGAGGTTGAAGCCTGCCAAGCATCGCTCACAGGGCAATATTTAAGCGGGAAAAAGCAGATCCCCGTACCGCAAAGCCGCCGTGCCGGCAACGGTAAAGCTCTGCGCGTACGCGGCGCAAGGGAAAATAACCTTAAAAACATTGACGCCTGTTTCCCGCTGGGCACGTTCATTTGCGTAACGGGCGTTTCCGGCTCAGGCAAAAGCTCATTGGTGAATGAAATCCTTCAAAAAACCTTGGCGGGCAAGCTCAACCGTGCCCGCACCTTCCCCGGCGCGTGTGACGCTGTGGAGGGCATAGAGCACCTGGATAAGGTCATTGACATTGACCAAAGCCCTATTGGGCGCACGCCGCGCTCCAATCCCGCAACCTATACCGGCGTTTACACCGACATCCGCGAGCTGTTCGCCCAAACGCCGGACGCCAAACAACGGGGATACAAGCCCAACCGCTTTTCCTTTAACGTCAAGGGCGGGCGCTGTGAAGCTTGCCAAGGCGACGGCATCGTCAAGATTGAGATGCATTTTCTCGCCGATATTTACGTCCCCTGCGAGGTTTGCAAAGGCTCGCGCTACAACCGCGAAACCCTGGAGGTCAAATACAAAGGCAAAACCATAGCCGACGTGCTGGGGATGACGATTGAAGAAGGGCTACGCTTTTTTGAAAATGTGCCCAAAATCGCCCGCCGCCTGCGAACGCTTTGCGAAGTCGGTCTGGGATATGTGAAAATCGGGCAGCCCG
The DNA here is from genome assembly GCA_031280825.1 of Oscillospiraceae bacterium. Taxonomy (GTDB): domain Bacteria; phylum Bacillota; class Clostridia; order Oscillospirales; family Acutalibacteraceae; genus WRMQ01. Next base: position 24,794 of record JAITGE010000012.1, read on the forward strand.
CCACGACGCTTTCCGGCGGCGAAGCGCAGCGCGTCAAGTTGGCGACGGAGCTTTCACGCCGCGCCACCGGGCGCACCATTTATATCCTGGATGAACCGACAACCGGTCTGCACGCGGCGGACGTTCACCGCCTACTGGAAGTTTTGCAGCAGTTGGTGGAAGTCGGCAACACGGTGCTGGTCATTGAGCACAACCTGCATGTGATAAAAGCGGCCGACTGGGTCTTGGATTTGGGTCCGGAAGGCGGCGACGGCGGCGGCAAAATCGTCGCCGAAGGCACGCCTGAGCAAGTGGCGGAAAATCCGAGTTCCTACACGGGGCAATATTTGAAGAAAGTGCTATAATTAAAATGATATTGCTGTAAGCGCAATCGCCCACAACGCGTCTTAAGTAATGTCAATACCGCCCATAAGCGCAAAATACTGCACCGTCAAAACAGGGTGCGCGGGGTCATAAGGACGGTTTTGCACCTTGGAAGCGTCTGTGCCGCCCAGCAGGTTTGTACCCTGGATTTCTACGCGCACATTCGGTGGCACATGCAGCTCCACACCGCCCAAAATGGCCGTTGCGCGGACGGTGATGGGTTGCGAAAAATCCGCCAGCCGCAAATCAACCTCCGATCCGCCCAAAATGGCAGTGACGGAGCCGCCGCGCAAATCCCGGCATGTACAAACGCGCATACCGCCGCCCAAGATATCAACGTAATCAAAGGTCGCGTTACCGTCATAAAAAGTCTTCCCATCCTTCGGGCCGCTTCCGTCATATTTGCTGTGCGGTGCGGTGTCCTCCTGCGGTGTCGCTTCATCTGCAAACTGACTGTTATACGTATAGCTATGATTTTCCGGGTGCTCCCAGGTCTCCGGACCGCGGCGCGGGCGCAGTGCGCGAACAATCAGCCAAACGCCCGCCAAAACAGCCGCGAAAGCAACCACGCCAACCCAAAGCTCCCGATCCGATCGCATCAACACTTCATGGTTACGCAAAAGCAAAATGCCTGCACAGCCAAGCACGAAGGTGTTTGTAAAGTTCGGGCGCGAACGAACCATCACCAGCACCGCCGCCACCCCCAGCAAAATCGGCCACCATTTTGTGATCTGCCTGAAGGGTTCGTACTCCGTGAAACGATCCACGGCAAACAAAACTCCCATCACAATGCACCCAAGCCCCAGCAAAACCCCCGCAATTCTTTTGCGCTTCATTCCTCTGCCTCTCCTTTCATCAATGCGGCGAATTGCTCGCCGCTCATGGTTTCGACCTTCAGCAGCTCGCCGGAAATTAAGTGCAACTGCGCCATGTGTTCGTTCAGAATGCTTTCCGTGCGCGCATAGGCGACATCGATGATCCGCTTAATTTCCAGATCAATATGCTCAGCCATATATTCCGAATAGCCGCGCGTCTGGCTATAATCGCGTCCCAAAAATACCGCATCGTGATCAGACGCATAAGCGATGGGTCCCAACTCGCTGCTCATGCCGTAACGGGTAACCATATCCCGCGCCAGCTTTGTCGCGCGCTCAATATCCGAGGAAGCGCCTGTAGAAATATCCTTGAGCACCAAGGCCTCCGCCACACGCCCGCCAAGCAGGCAAACGATGTCCTCTTCCATGTCTGTTTTGCTGATGCTTTGTTTATCCTCCTGCGGCAAATGCATGGTAAAGCCCGCCGCCATACCGCGGGAAATAATGGATATTTGATGCACCGGATCCTGCGACTGCAAATAATATGCGGCAACCGCATGACCAGCCTCATGATACGCCGTGAGCCTGAGATCCTTCTCCGTCTTTTTGTGGGATTTTTTCTCCGTTCCCACCACAACCTTGAGCATGGCGTTCTCGATTTCCTCGTGCGTGATGGCGCGTTTTTCCTTCCGCGCCGCCAAGAGCGCCGCCTCGTTAAGCAGGTTTTCTAAATCCGCCCCCGTGAAGCCCGCCGTGGTCTGCGCGATCACCTTCAAATCCACGTCCGGTCCCAGGGGCTTGTTCCTTGCGTGGACGCCCAAAATCGCCTCACGCCCGCGCACATCCGGCTGCAAAACCGTCACCTGCCGATCAAAACGACCGGGGCGTAGCAATGCCGGGTCAAGAATATCCGGGCGATTCGTCGCGGCGATAATAATCACACCCTCATTTTCGCCAAAGCCGTCCATCTCCACCAGGAGCTGGTTCAGCGTCTGCTCACGCTCGTCATGACCGCCGCCCATGCCCGCGCCGCGCTGGCGACCGACTGCGTCGATTTCATCAATAAAGACAATCGAGGGAGAATGCTTCTTCGCCTGCGTGAACATGTCCCGCACGCGCGAGGCGCCCACACCCACATAAAGCTCCACAAAATCCGAACCGGAAATGGAGAAAAACGGAACATCCGCCTCCCCCGCCACCGCGCGGGCAAGCAGAGTTTTCCCCGTGCCGGGCGAACCCACCAGCAACACACCCTTGGGAATCCGCGCGCCCAGCTCACTAAACCGCTGCGGATTGCGCAAAAACTCCACAATTTCCTGCAGTTCTTCCTTTTCTTCATCTGCGCCGGCGACGTCAGCAAAAGTGGTTTTGCGCTTTTCATCCTTGCCTTGCTGCTTCAGCCGCGCCTTACCGAAGCTCATGGCGCGGTTATTCTCGCCCATAATGCCCGCATTCATGCGCCGCATCATGAAAAACATCACGCCGATCAACAGCGCGCCAATCAAAATGGTCGGGATAATCTCCAGCAGCCAGGAACCGCCCGCGCCATTGATATAATTGTAATAGATCGCCTGCTTTTCGGCATCCGGCAGTTCCTTGCCTGTTTCCGGATCCAACAAAGCCATATTGTATTTGCGCAGGCTTTCGTTCACGTCCCCTAAAAAGACATTGACGTTCGGCACGGTTGCCTTTTCGGATTTTGCATCCTTCTTGACCTTTACGCCGCCGTTTTTCGTGTCCGGCTCAACCTGATCCTCGTTCCACCACTCCAGCGCACCGCTGCTCAGGTTGAGCGTAAACGCCCGCACCTGCCCGGAATCAAACTTATAAAGCAGCTGCGAGTAGCCCTGCTGCTCTTTGTTGTTATTCGTCACAAAATGGATTGCCATACCGAGAATAAAAATCGGCAGCAAAGCCCATGCGGCAAAGGTGATGATTCGTTTTAGTTTCAATGCAATACTCCTTTTTCAGCAGGGTGATCCTTAACAGAATGCCCCGGTTCGCCGGGGAAAATCAGGGGCGCGGGCAAGATTTTAAGCCGCAGTGCACGCCGCGTGTCCGTTCGCAAGCGGCAATGGTGGGCGCAGCCAAAGCCCTCCAGCCAAACCACGCCCGCCGCGTCACGCAGCAGCAACGTAGCGCTACGCCGCGCCGCCGAAACGCCGCGCTCTTGAAAGAGCTTCTTCAGCGGTTTCGTTCCCGCGCCGTTGCAAAGCCGCATCGCGTCGCCCGCTCTGCGCGTTCCAACGCTAAGATTACCTGTTATTATATCACAGCTTAAACAATTCGCCAAGCCCTCTTTGGGAATTTTGTGTAAATTTTTCGTAAAATCGCCATCCAAAATCTCTGTGAGAAGAATTCGTCCATCGGGCAACAGCGTTTCGCCCGGTGCAAGCGGCACTTCCCACGGATCGGGCAAGCTGCTTGTCGCGCTTTCTAAGCAAAGCAAACCATCGTGGCTGCGCAAGCGCACCCGTCCGGTCAATTGAAGTGCGCCGCCGTGGTATAGCAATTGCGCGGCAGCTTCAATTTGCTCCGCCGCTGGCTCACATCCGCCCGCCAGCAGAATCAGCCGGAGCGTTCGCCCCCGCAGCGCGGGATGTGCGGCCGCCAGAGGCGCCGCCGTCCAACGCCCTTCACCGCAGGCTTCGCTTTCAAGCAACGCCTGCGCCTGTGCCTGCATATAGGCTTCATCCGCCGCCAGCAAAGGGAACATCCGCCGTGCTGCGGCTTCCATCCCCGGCATGGCGGATTGCAGCGGCGGAAGGACTTGGTGCCGGATCGCGTTTCGCCGAAACGCGGTATCCCCGTTGCTTACGTCCTGCCGGTAACACAAACCGTGCGCGGCGCAGTAGTCTTCAATCTGCCCGCGTGCGCAATCCAGCAAAGGGCGAACCAAAACCGCGCCCGTGCCCTCCAAAGAACGCGTGACGGGGATGGAACAAAGCCCGCGCAGCGCACTGCCACGGGCAAAATGAAGCAAAAATGTTTCGCACCGATCCGAAAGCGTATGCGCCAGCGCGACCCTGTCCGCATGGATTTGGTTGGCAAGCTCCGCAAAAAAAGCATAACGCAACGCACGCCCGGTCTCCTCCAGACCGCAGCGCCGTGTTTGCGCCGCCGCTTTCACATCACAGCGCCGCACATGCAACGGCACGCTCCAAGCCGCGCAAAGCACGCGGCAGTGGGCTTCGTCGGCATCGGCTTCCGCGCCGCGCAAACCGTGGTGCACGTGCACCGCCTGCACCGAAAGCCCGAGAGTCTGCCGCTGCGCGCAAAGCCAATGAAGGAGCGCAACAGAATCCGCACCACCGGAAAGCCCGGCAAGCACACAACCGCCGGGCAAAAGCGCTGCCAAGCTCGCCGGGAAATCAGAGCAACTCATAATGATCCGTCCGCGGGAGAACTAAAGTATGTTCATCGTCCCACACAAAATGCACGGATTTCGTGAACCCGTGGCGATTCTTGGCGACGATAATCTCCATTTCGTTTGTTTCCGGCACCTCCACGGCGCCCTCGTCATTTTCGCTTTGATAGTAATTCTCACGGTAAAGCAGCAGTACAATATCCGCATCCTGCTCAATGGAACCCGATTCGCGCAGATCCGCCAACTGCGGACGGTGGGATTTGCCGCGCCCTTCCGTCCCGCGCGAAAGCTGGGCGCAACAAATAACGGGGATATTCAAGTCCTTGGCCATCATTTTCAGGTTGCGCGTGATGTCGCTAACCTCCTGCACGCGGTTTTCGGTCTTTTTTCCTGATTGAATCAGCCCCAAATAATCGATCACAACACAATCCACACCCTTCAGTCGCCGCGTTCGCGCCTTAATTTCCTGCACTGTTATGGAAGACGTGTCGTCAAACCAAAGCTCGCAATCGCTCAGGGACGCCACTGCATTCCCGAGCTTTTCCCAATCCTCCGGACGAAAATCACCGCTGCGCATCTTGTGCCCCGGCACCAGCGCTTCCATGGAAAGCACACGCTGGGCGACCTGCTCCTTCGTCATTTCCAACGTAAAAAACAGCACCTTTTTATGTGCCTGCACAGCAATATTTCGCGCCAGCCGCAACGCGACGCTGGTTTTCCCCATCGCGGGACGCGCGCCAATCAAAATCAAATCCGACCGATTGATGCCTGTCAGAACATCATCCAAATCCGAAAAACCGGAGGTGTAGCCCTTGAACTGATCTTTTTCCGGCGAAGTGATTTTGGCAAGGGTATCATAAACCTCATTAACGATAATATCGCGCAGCTTTGAAGCCCCGGACTGCATCCGCCCCTGCCGGATTTCATAAATACGTTGTTCCGCCGCGTCCAGCAGCGTGTCGGCATTTTCGGTTTCAGCAGTCGCTCCCGCGATAATTTCCTGCGAAATGGTGATGAGCGAACGGATATAATACTTTTCGCGCACAATACCAGCGTAGGATTCCACATTTGCGGTCGATGGCACCGACTGCGCCATTTGGAACAGGTAATTGCGTCCGCCGGCCTCATCATAAATTTCGTCGCGCTTGAGCCTGTCAAGCACTAAAAGCGGATCAATTTTACCGCCTACGGCCTCCATTTCCACCATCACAGCAAAAATGGATTGGTGCTGCGGCAAATAAAAATGCTCGGGACGCAAAACGGTCTGCACCGTCGCCATGCAAGCGGGATCAATCAGAACGCTCCCCAGCACGGCCTGCTCGGCCTCCATGCTAAAGGGCATTTGCGCCAATTCCGTCAAACCGAAGGCTTCCGCCATAGACCAGTTTACCTCCGCAGTTTTTCATCGCCCGCACCAAGCGAACGAGTCCCTTTGCTCCTTGCTCTAAAAACTATTCCCCCGTGACGGCGACAAAAAAGTGCGCCGCAATGCCCGGGTAAAGCTTGATTTCCGCCGGATAAGTACCGAAATTCTTGACGTCATCCATGCTGATTTTCCGCTTATCCACCTCCACGCCCAGCTCCCTGTGCAGCTGCTCAGCGACCTCCTTCGCCGTCACCGAGCCAAACAGCCGCCCCTGGCTGCCCGCGCGGGCGACAAGCTTTACCGTCTTACCCTCCAGCACTGCAGCGGTCTCCTTGGCAGCGGCTGTTTCGGTATCAAGCTTATGCCGCTTCGCGTTTTCGCGATTTTTCAGCTCATTGAGCGCCTGCGCGTTGGCTTCCACCGCCAATTTGCGCGGGAAGAGGAAGTTACGGGCATAGCCATCGGAAACATTCACCATTTCGCCCTTTTTCCCCAGCGCTTTCACATCGTCGTTCAGAACAACCTTCATGCGTTCATCGCCCCTTTCGGTTCAGCATATTCCTGCAAAATCCAACGGATGCAGCCTTGCACAGGCGGCACATCCAGCACGGTAAAATCCAATGCCCGCCCACTCAGCGCCTCCGCCTTTTCGCGCAGCGCCTCCAGGTAGGGCTTGCTCCGCAGCTTCGTATGTATTGAACCGGACAGCACAACCTCCACCCGCGCGGGGAAATCCAGCGTTCGGATATGCGCCGCGATCAGCTGTGCGCCGCGCAGCGCCATCTGCTCCACCAGGCGGAGCGCCGGCACGTCGCCCGCTTCGGCGGCGGTAAAAAACAGCCGAATCAGCGTGCGCAGATGCCTGTCCGCATCCTCGCCGACCAAGCCCGCAAGCAACACCGGAAGCTCCGCCGCTTCGCGAAACGAATACGCGGAGAACAGCAGTTCTTTGAGCAGCGTGTGTTCCAGCCCCAAGATGCATGCGTCATAGACCAACCGGAAGGCTTGCGTGGCAATCCATACGCCGTTACCGACGTCGCCCGAAAAACCGCCCAGCCCCGCCAGCTGTACACGCCGCCCCCGGCTGTCGATCGCGTTGCAGCAGGTACCCGTGCCACAGTTCAGCCCTACCGCCGCGCCGGAATGGCTGCCGGCTTTGATGGGCAAAAAACCGTCGTTGCAAAGCTCCAGCCGTGCCAAGCCATAGCCCTGCAGACGCTGCAGTAGCGCGCGGTACTGAAAAGGATGATCCACTCCCGCAAGCCCCATCAGGCAAAAGCCTACGTCCGCTATGCCAATCCCCGCCTGCGCAAGCAACGCACGCACGCCCTCCCACAGAATTTCGGCAGCTTCATCAAAGGAGCCGGCGAGATTTTCGTGGTTGCTGCCCGCACCCTCACGCAGCAGAACCTGTCGCCCCTGCGCATCAAAAAGAGCAAAGGCGGTTTTTGTCCCGCCGCCGTCCACACCAATATAATAAGGCAAATCTAAATTAACCTCCCGAAACCGTCTAGCCTCGGCGTCCCTCGCGTCGCCGCGTTTGCGCCGATTTTCGCGCCGCCGCCGTTGTGCGGGAGGCGCTCGGTTGCCTAGCGCCGCCGGACGGCTTTGCAAATCTCTTGGAAGCTTTAGCGGCAACGATTTTCCGCTTTACGACCTTCGCCTTCTTTGCTTCTTCCTTGCGCAGCTCCGGGTTCTCCTTGAAAAAGATCATGCTACCGCCAATCACCTGCACAACCTCAGCTTCGGCAAGCTTCGCCAGCGCTTCGGCGACTGCGCGGGGCGGCTGCGGCGCACGCTCAAGCAGCGCCCTGCCCTTCAGCAGCTCTCTTGTGCGAAACGCCTCGCGCATTTGCGCGGCGACAGCTTCGGTCGCGCCCTCCTTGCCCACCTGAAACACCGGCTCAAGGCGGTTTGCCTGCGCCCGCAGCGCAGCGCGTTCCTTGCTGGTCATAGCTACCTCTTTTGCTCATTTTTTGCAATCATACCACAAAGCGCCGCCAAAGTCAAATATGGCACAAAGCCATTTCCACAAAAGCGTCAACGCTCAAACGCGGCAGCAGCCACATAGCCCTCCGGCGCGGCAAGAAACCGGATGAGAGGGTGCTCCAAGCCGGATTTATATGCCGCCTCACGGCACACCCATAGCTGCAACAAGCTCAGCGCCCGTTCTTCGGGCGCCGGGCTGAGCTTTCGCAGGATCGCCTCCGGGTTCCATATCCTCCGATCCAGCCGCTCCACATCGCAGCCGATGGCGCCGCCGTTCACGCGCAATGCCAGCATCACCAGCCCACGCGTATGGCTCAGGCTGAATTCCGGCTTACCCGGCACATATGGCTTGCCGTTTGGACGCAATAGAACCTCGCCTTCCGCACAGCGCAACGCGTCACAAAGCAACAGCCGCCCTGCGCGATGCTGCTCGCCGTGCGAAGCGGCGGCAGGCAAATACCGCCAATAAATCCGTGCGCAGCCGGCATCCGCCGCCGCGCAAGCCGAAGGCTCACACATCCCCTAAAAACGCCTCGTTGACTCTTAGCCCGAAGGCCTCGCCGATAGCGCGCAGATTGTCATCTGTAATGGTCTGCAAAACAGGTCTGCCGGACGCCATAACCTTTAGGATGATCTGCGCCGCTTTATCGATCGCGTGCATCATGCCGAAGGTAGCGTCAAAATCCTCGCCCGCGCAAAAAATACCGTGTTGCGCCCAGATCACCGCCGCAAAGCGCTCCATCTCCTTGGCGGTAACCAGCGCAATTTCCGCGCCGCCGCAAACCATCCAGGGCACAAACCCGACGCCTTCGGGGAATATCACCACGCATTCCGTCATCGCCTGCCAAAACGCGCGGCTGAATTCCCGCGCACTCGCGGGTAAAATAAAGGTCAGCGCAATCACATCTACCGGGTGTGCATGGTAAATCACACGGGATTTGCCCTCCGTCACCGCCACACGCACCGAATGGTTCATGATGTGCGTTGGGAATTCGCTCGTCGGCACGCGGCCAGCCGTCAAGCCCCAAACAATACGGTAAGCGTCTCCTGCGGGATTCAGCTGCGCGATCCCAATATTTTCCGCCGGGTTCTGTTTGATATTTTGAAAATACCGCCCCGTGCCGGTAACGACAAAGCATTCCCCGCCTAGATTCGGCGCGTGAACCCCCAACGGCGTCCAGTCATCGGATTCATCAAAATAGGCGCGGCAGGCGTCTGTTTCCGCCGCTGTCATACGATAGCTCATGTTGCCGCCGTTGCGCTCGTGCCAGCCGCGCCGCCAGCCGTTTTCAGCGCAGGCAATAAATGCCTGCAGCGCGGGCGCTTGCAGAATGTTCGACATGTAGGAGTACCTCCGATTGCTTATGCCGCAATTATAGCACAGCAGCCGTCGCAAATGCAAGTATTTTTACCTCGGTCGCAAACCCTATTTCCGATCCACCAACGCCGCAAGCTCCGCGATGGAATAACGCTCCTCGCTTACGCCTAAGCAAAATGCGTCAAATCGCAACAGCTCCGGATCCTTCGCGCCGCACAGCTCGAAAAGCGCACAGGCGAACAGCATGCGGTCAATCCCCGGCGGGCGCAGCTTTTCAATCGCGGCGGGCAAAATAGGATCGACACCGCGCACCACGCGGCAGGAAGGCGACGCGGCGACATCCTGCGAAAAAACAAGCCCCCGCTCATGCCCCGCGCAAAGGCTTAGCTCCGGCGCGACGACAATATCACTGTGCGCAAAGCAAGCGGGGGAATCACTGAGAATCAGCGTTGCGCCATAGCGCTCAAGAAGCAGCGCGGCGGCAGCACGGTACAGCGAAAAATCCGGGCAATATACCCGCAGGCTGCCGGTCAAGGGAACAAGCGGCTCCAATGCCCGCGCAAACAAGCCCTTCGGGTCAACAAGCGCAACGCTCAAATCCCGCGCAGGCGTTTCGCAGCCACGCAAAACCTGCTGCGCCGCACGCAGGCTCAAAAACGCCGGCAGCCGTTTTGGCTCAAAAACGCGCAAACCTGCGATTTCCCGCCCTTTCGCGAGTTGCACAGGCGGCGGCAAGCATACGCCCACCGGCGGCAAAATTCGCGTACGCAACCGCCCTGCAGCACGCTCCACCGCGTCCCACGGAACGCCGCTCTTGCCTGCGTGCACCTCCAAACAAAAAAACGGCGCACCCGCAGGCAGGTTGACGCGCGCCAAGCGCGGTGGCGCGGGATGATATTTGGCGCGAACGCGCGCAAGCGGCGACATTTCACGCGGCAAAACCTGCAAACAGGCAAACATACAGCAATCCTCTCCTCACAAGCAAGCTCTTGTCATACTATGCAAACCGCTAAAAATATATATCAGTTCCGCCCATGGAATGCAAAGCGGTCGCGGTTCGCCACAGCCAGATAGATAAATCAATTTTGCGCTTGACAAGCGCTTGTAACTCTGCTATACTACCTCATGCCGCTTGTTCCGGGTTGACAAGTGCCGCGCTTTGCGTAGCCACCCGCACGCAGCGAGACTTTAGATAACGAGAGAAGGAAACACCGCATGACCTACGCAATTTTTGAAGCTGGCGGCAAACAGTACAAAGCCGAGGTTGGCACACAGCTGTTTGTCGAAAAGTTGGATGCTGAAGAAGGCGCAGAGCTTGCATTTGAAAACGTGCTCGCCGTCGGCGGCGATGATGGCATCACCACCGGCAGTCCTTATATCCCCGGCGTCATGGTAAAGGCAACTCTGCTTCGACAAGGGAAGGCAAAGAAAATTACGGTTTTCACTTATAAGCCAAAAAAGAATTCCAAGCGCAAGCAGGGTCACCGCCAGCCTTATTCCAAAATTGAGGTTACCGCGATTGCGGGTTAAGATCGGTGTGTATTTATTTTTGATTGATTGCTGAAAGGAAGATACAGATATGGCACATAAAAAAGGAATGGGTTCAACCCGCAACGGACGCGATTCCCAATCCAAGCGCTTGGGCGCGAAACGCGCGGATGGGCAGTTTGTTTTGGCGGGCAATATCCTTGTGCGTCAGCGTGGTACGAAGATCCATCCGGGGAACAACGTTGGCAAAGGCAAGGACGACACGCTTTTTGCTCTCATTGATGGCAGCGTAAAATTCGAGCGTCTAGGCAAGGATCGCAAAAAAGTCAGCGTTTATGCGGCGGAATGAAACCGCAAAAACAGTGCGCAAAACGATGGCATATCTTTTGAAAAGACATGCCATCGTTTTTTATATTTTTAGTTATTCTTAATCCGCCTTCAAAATCTCATAAAACACCACCGCATGATGCTCCATTGTAGGCGTTAAAACCAACTTGCCATTTTGTACAGGGTAAAGCTTCTCTGTGTATTGCAGCTTGGCCGCTGCGCGGTAGCGTTCCAGGTTTTTGTTAAAAAGTTCTCCGTGCAAGGGATTGGTTGAATAGGCTGCAGGGTTAACGTCCCACTGAGAGCTTGCGCCATAATCCTCATTCTTAAAACCGGCTGCTGTCTGATCCGCCCACCACAACGGCCAAAAGTTTGCGTGATTATCATCAATGATGTACTGTCGCACCTTTACCTTTTTTCCAATTTTATCAAGACCTTCGATTGTTATGGTCAGTGGTTCAACACGCTTTGCGTTCGGATTGGCGTTAAAATGATACGCCATAATACGCGCCGTGTTTGTTTCGGCATCATAACCGCCAACACCGTTTATATCTTGGTTCAAGCACCAAAGCAAGGGAACTCCGCTTTTTTTAGGTGCAACAAAACGATCGCCTGCCATTTTGTAGCCCAAATTCGCGACGTGCTTGCTTACAGGATCTACGCCGTTGTTACTCAGGTTCAGCCCGCCATCCCAACTGGAGAAAAAATCAATATCGTTTTCGATCATTGTTTTGAACTGCCTGGCATCCGCCGCCGCCTGATAGCTCATAGCGACAATACGTCCCAGGTAGAGGGGTCTTCCATCCGCGCCATTGAGCAAGCGTCCTTCATCAAACCCGAACGAAAGACCCGAAAGTCCAGCTTCATCCGCCCAACGTTTTAGCTCAAGAATCGTATCAGCCAAGGACTTCTTGTTAAAATTGCCCGGCGAAGGATCATAATAAGAAGACGCCAGATAGTCGATCTGCGTGCCAGTGCCGCCTGTGGCATAATTCGTTCCTTTGCCGCAATGCAGAATAAAGTCTCTTGGACTCCACAGTCCGTTGGTACATTGCATTGCGTGCGCGCCAATATCTAAGTTTTGTGCGCCCAAAGCAGCTTCCAATGCCGCGACTGTGTAATCATAGAGCTTAAAATAGGCGATCTTGGTAGCGTTGGCGTCTACTTTTCCGTTATCGTCATAAACGGCAAACCACTCTTTGTTTTCATATTCGGTAAATACGCCGAAGCGCCAGGTTTTCACTTCTTGAATCCCAAATTCAGCTACAAGTGCATCGCCGATGGCTTTTATATAATCATAATATACATCAAAATCATCCGGCGGCAGTGAATTGACGTCAAACTCTGACTGTATATTCGGCTCTGCGCAAAACTTCAGCGGTACACTGCCGGTTTTAATCTCCGGAGTCAAGCCGAGCGCGACAATGTTGCGGCAGGCAGAGATTAACGGCTCGAAGGCATAATCGGTCATCGTGCTGCGGTCCAATGGATCGACAAACAAATCGCGCCACATATTTCCGCCTGTGGCAGTCATGAGCTGCACGCGCTCCAAATAGGGAAAACGTGCTTCGCGCTCCGTCAAACCACAGGGTTGCCGCACTGCCCAACCGCCCTGTAGCTGCCAAGCGTTTGCATCGCTGAATTTGTTGCCAATCACATCCCCCGCATTATTCAGATCAAAACGAAGCTTTATCCCCGGGCGCAACACCATGGGATTGGTCACACCAACGCCGCTGAGCAGCATCCACAAGCTAAGAAACACACTCAAAAAAACGTTGCATAATTGCATCAGCATAGTTTTATCTCCTTTTTTCTATATTCTGCAAGCAAAGCCGCCGCGTCTATTTCTTCATTGTGCTGCATAACGTAGGCACTGCGTCCGGCGGCTTCAGCAAAGCGCACAAAATCCATCGGATCCGCAGTGTTTTCGGCAAACATGCCATAGTGGTTCGGGATGGCCAGCTTCGCTCCGGAACGCTCGGCGACCAGCGCCGCTTCCGCCGCGTCCATGTTCCCCAAACGCCCGTTGATGCAGCAAAAAATCACATCCGCATCGGCGCTTGCGCCAACCTTGCCGCCGTATAGTGTGTCGCCCGTGAAATAGGCGCGGATGCCATCACAGATCACTACAAAACCTACGCTATCCGGCGTGTGGTCAGCGTAGTGCGCCTCCAGCGTGAAATCAGCAAACGAAAACGTCTCGCCGCGCCTTGTAACTGTAATTTGATCCTCGCTAATGCCCTTACCCAAGCACAGTAGCGTTTTTTTGCAGCTTTCCGGGCAAAGAAAACGCACACCGGCGCAATCCATGCGTGCGATCATGTCGGTGTCCAGATGATCCATGTGGTCATGTGTGGCAAGGAAGTAATCCGGGTTGGCGTTTTCCGGCGCGAAAGGCGGAGGAATGAGGCGGCGCGGACCCTCTACATGCTCCACAATATCCGAAAAATACGGATCCAGCAGCATCACCGTTTCGCCGCAACGCAACGCGTACCCGCCTTGCCCGATCCAGCGAACCATAAATTTTTTTTTCATAACGTACTCCCCTGCTGTGTTCATGCTAGTATGTTGCTTCCAGCAGTTGCATATGGTCAAGATAGAACGCCTTGAGCTGTTCTGGATTGCTGTTTACGGGATCCATGCCACAAAAATATGCGTGATCCGCATTATAGATTGTTGGCATAACATGCCACACGCCGGGATTGTAGTTGCCGTTGGCTTGCAAAAAAGAAACATGCGGTTCGCCGGCGGGATACATCGCGGAAGCTACGGGCACAGCGCCGTCATTTTGCAGCCAAAGCGGATCTCCGCCCATTGTTTGCCCCGTCGCTTTGCCCATCTGTAGCCCCATCTGCGTTCCGAAGTACGCCAGCACAGGATCCCGAAGCTCCTGCATCGGCGGAAGATACCCCTCCCCTGCCGGCAAATGAACGGCGTTCGTTACGCTGGCACTGTAAGAAAAATAATAAACGCCCGGCTGGGTTTGAATGAATGCGTTCAGCGCGTTCGCACCCGGTATCGAAAGATCGTAAAGCGCGTTATCGCCGCTTGCGGCAAAGGCTTGAATCTGCGCTTTGGTCGGCATTGCACCGCCACCTTCACCCGGCGGCACGGAAAGTCCCCAATGCTCCAGCTGGACGTCATAGATGCCGTTCAGCCAGCCGGGCGCATTGCCCAACGCAGCAAAAATCGAAAGCGCGCCAAGAAAATCCCCCGCTTCGCCTTCGTTTTGTATAACGACATCCGCTGTTGTGCCGTTGTGCGGTGAAGCAAGAGTCGTCACGGAGTGAATGCGATCAACCAGCCCACCCTGAAAAAACGGAGAAAGCGTGCCATCGGTTGTGGCAGCACGTTCTTCCGCGCTGCCCGCAGCGCAAAGCTGGGTGAAAAGATCAATTGTCGGCCCGCCAAAGCTATGCCCAATCAGATTGACGGGCTGCGCCGTGCTCCAACCCTCAAACAGCGGCTCATAAGTACGCCCATAACGGGCATGTCCGTATTTGGCGGCGTGCGCCTCGCCGTAATCCACTGTGCCGCCCGCAAGCTGCGCATACAGCTCACAGGCACGATCCCATGCGCTGGACAGCGGACCGCAGCTGGCAGCATAGCTTGGGAAGCCCTCCCGCTCCAACGTTTCTTGTATGTTCCCGTTGACCGTTCCCCAATACGGAACGGTGAAATTCACCGCAGTGGTTTCGCCAAAGCCCAGCAGACCGGCAACGAAAACATTCACGGGTCTGCTTTCCTGCACCGGAATATGCACAGGGCGCACCAATATGCCCTGCGCGGAAATTAAGGTTTGCAGCAAGCTCAGCATCAAAGCCAACAATTTCACGCGCCATCACTCCTTGTAACCCCATAACACCCAACCACATCTTCTGAGCGCAGTATAGCAAATGCAGCAAAATTTGTCAAGCAAAACTTACAATATATGCACGGCAAACACATGCATGCGTTTGCCGCGTAATTCCTCGAAAAGGGGTTGACAACGTGCGCCGGGCTTCAGAGGCGCGCGGCGGCGAACAATCTGATCCTGTGTATCCTGATTTTGTCTGCACAAAACAAAAAGCTCTTAACAGTCGTTGATCCCTATCTTTTGGCGTTGCTCATCCTTACAGGCGCTGCTTTGTTGGGCGCGGGCTTCTTTGGGTTAATGTAAGCGCTGTTGTTTTGGGCGCGGCGCCACGGCGCAGTTGACAAAAGCGGCATGAGCGGCTATAATAACGCGGTACAAAGTAATGAGGGAGAAATAACACACATGATCAAAAAGTACTACGACAGCGATTGCGACCTTTCCCTTTTGGATGGCAAAACCGTTTCCGTCATTGGTTTTGGCAGCCAGGGGCACGCGCACGCGCAGAATTTACACGAGAGCGGCGTAAAGGTCGTTGTCGGTGTGCCGCAGGGCGGCGCGGGCTGGAGACTTGCTACGGAGGTTGGCATGGATGTGCGCACCACGGAAGAAGCCGCCAGGGCAGGCGATCTGATTATGCTCCTTGTGCCGGACGAATTGGCGGGTAATATTTATGAGAATCAAGTTGCGCCCTATTTGCAGGAAGGCAACGTGCTGATGTTTGCGCACGGCTTTAATATTCATTTTCGTATTATTCAGCCGCCCAAGGGCGTGGATGTCATCATGGTTGCGCCGAAGGGTCCGGGGCATACGGTGCGCAGCCAATACCAGGAGGGGCGCGGTGTGCCAAGCTTGATTGCCGTGCACCAGGATGCTTCCGGCAAAGCCAAGGAATATGCGCTTGCCTATGCCGCCGGGATTGGCGCGGGGCGCGCGGGGATTCTTGAAACCTGTTTTCGCGAAGAAACCGAAACCGATCTCTTTGGTGAGCAGGCGGTGCTTTGCGGCGGCGTGACGGAGCTGATGAAAGCGGGCTTTGATACGTTGGTGGAAGCGGGCTATGAGCCGGAGATGGCATATTTTGAGTGCATTCACGAAATGAAGCTAATTGTGGATCTCATTAACAGTGGCGGCTTTGCAATGATGCGGTATTCCATCAGCAACACCGCCGAGTATGGGGACTACCGCACCGGACAGCGTTTGGTGACGGAGGAAACCCGCAAAGAGATGAAGAAGGTGCTGCGTGAAATTCAGGATGGCACCTTTGCCAGCGAGTTTGTGCAGGAATTTAGCGCGGGCAAAAAGACGAAATTTCTTGCTACGCGCCGCCTTGAAGCCGAGCATTTGCTTGAAAGGGTCGGGAAGGAGCTGCGTGGCATGATGAGCTGGCTCAAGAAATAAGCGTGGATCGCCTGGGAAGCAGAGATAAGTCTATTGACGTGAAAAGCGGCGTATAGCATTGTGGTTAGATGGGCACAGATTTTTTCTTGCCTGCGGACTCGTTGTTGCCCGGCGTTAAACCCGCCCGGCGGCGGCTTCCACGGTCATTTTTTTGATGCGAAATTCCTGGCTTTCCGGAAAGCAGAATCCCCGCTGCCGCTCGCTGTTTTTGCCGCGCTTCGCCGTAAGTCCTTCTGCTCCTGCGCAGATGCTTGCCGCCGGGCTTATTTGAACTTGCGCTTGCGGCGCTGTAGGCGGATAAGGCTACGGAAAGGAAAAAGCGGATGCGCAATTTACTCTTAACCCTGCGCTTTGATGGCAGCGCCTTCCATGGCTGGCAAATCCAGCCCAACGGCGTAACCGTGCAAGCCGTGCTCGGCACGGCATTGGAGCGCATTCTCGGGCACCGCCCCAACACGCACGGCTGCTCCCGCACAGACGCCGGGGTGCACGCACGGGAGTTTTACTGCAGCTTCCGGACAGGAAACCCTATCCCTGCCGACCGGCTGCAGGTCGCGTTAAATTTTTATTTACCGCCGCAAATCGCCGTGCTGGCGTGCCGGGAAGTGCCCGCGGGCTTCCACGCCCGCTACGGTTGCGCAAGCAAGACCTATTGCTATCAAATCCACAACGCCCGTGTGCGCGATCCGTTTTTGCAGGGGCGGGCTTTGCAGGAGGCGCAGCCCCTGGACACCGCCCTGCTTGCGCGGGAAGCGCGGGATTTTGTTGGCACGCACGATTTTGCCGCGTTTTGCGCGGCTGGCTCCTCTGTGCAAAGCACCGTGCGAACCCTGCGCCGTGCCGAAGCACTGCGCACAGGGGAAGAGCTGCGCCTGTTTTTTGAAGCCGACGGCTTTCTGTATAACATGGTGCGCATCATGGTCGGCACGTTGCTCGAAATCGGGCGGGGTAAGCGCCCGCCGGGGATGCTCCCGCAAATGATCGCCGACAAGGATCGCAAACAAGCCGGCTACACGGCTCCCGCCCACGGGCTGTATCTCTGGGCGGTAACATACCCCAAAAACGCGCTGGAGCAAGCGCAGTGAGCGGCCGCGGGTTTCTTGACTTTTCATGGCGGCTGTGCTACAATTGTCGCATCCGATAAGGAAAGCGGGAATGCACATGCGGGCAATCGCAATCGCAGACTATGGCGCGGGGAATTTGCGCAGCGTGAAAAAAGCGCTGGAGCACATCGGCGCGGCGGCGGAAATCACAGCCGACCCTGCCACGATTGCGACTGCGCCGGGCGTTGTGTTGCCGGGCGTGGGCGCGTTCGGCGATGCTGTGCACAGCCTGCGGCAGCGCCGCCTGACTGAAACGGTGCGCACAGCCGCAGCGGGCAACCGCCCGTTTTTAGGCATCTGTTTGGGTCAGCAGCTGCTTTTCCCTTCTTCTGAAGAAAGTCCCGGCGCGGAGGGCTTAGGCGTTTTGCCCGGCGCCGTGCTGCGCATCCCCGGCGGAGCGCTGCCCGGCGGCGGCACACGCAAGGTGCCGCATATTGGCTGGAACGCCCTGCGCCTTCTGCGTGCGGACGGTATATTTGAAGGCGTACCCGCGTGCGCGTATGTCTACTTTGTGCATTCCTATTATGTTAAAGCC
Source organism: Oscillospiraceae bacterium (assembly GCA_031280825.1). GTDB lineage: Bacteria > Bacillota > Clostridia > Oscillospirales > Acutalibacteraceae > WRMQ01. Next base: position 42,719 of record JAITGE010000012.1, read on the forward strand.
GCGCGGGAAGCGCAGGTTGCCGCACGGACGGAATACGGCGTAACGATTGACGCGGCAGTATCAAACGGTCTGATGACCGCCACACAGTTCCACCCGGAAAAAAGCGGTGAGATCGGTCTGCATATGCTGCGCAATTTTTTGCGTATCTGTCAAAATTGAGAGGGAGTACCAAGGTATGTATGCCAAACGCATCATCCCCTGCCTGGATATAAAAGAAGGGCGCGTGGTGAAGGGCACAAGCTTCGTGCAGATGCGTGACGCGGGCGACCCGGTGCAGTGCGCCGCCGCCTACGGTGCCGCCGGCGCGGATGAATTGTGCTTTTTGGATATCATGGCGTCCCACGAAGGGCGTGGCACGCTGCTCAGGATGGTGGAGCAGGTTGCGAACACGATCTTTATCCCTTTCACCGTAGGCGGCGGCATCCGTGAGGCTGCGGATTTCACGGATCTTTTGCTGGCGGGAGCAGATAAGGTGGGCGTTAATTCCGCCGCCGTGCGCCGCCCGGAGCTGATCACCGAGGCCGCTCTCAAATTCGGCAGCCAGTGCGTGGTTTGCGCCATTGATGCCAAACGCCGCCCCGCCGGTGTCGGCGGCTGGGAGGTATACCTCAACGGCGGGCGCATCCCCACAGGCGTTGACGCGGTCGCGTGGGCGGCGGACGCCGTAAAACGCGGCGCGGGCGAAATCCTACTCACGAGCATGGATTGCGACGGACAAAAGAAAGGCTACGACTTGGAGTTGACCCGCGCGGTAAGCGAAAAAGTCCATGTGCCGGTGATCGCCTCCGGCGGCGCAGGTACGCTTGCGCATTTTTATGAAGCCTTCACTGACGGTCACGCGGATGCGGTGCTGGCGGCGTCATTGTTCCACTTCGGCGAAATGACGGTGGGAGAGCTAAAGGAATATCTGCACGAAAAAGGCATCCCCGTCAGAAAAGCCAACTGATTGGCGGAATATCGCACCATGCAGCGCCGCGTCACTTTCTGAAAGGTAAGAGCAAGCATGCAGCAGGTACCGCAAGCACTTGAAGCCGCGATGGTCGTCTGCTTTGGGCTGTCGTGGCCGCTTTCAATCCTAAAATCCATCCGTGCGCGGACAGCCAAGGGCAAAAGCCTGTTCTTTCTCTGCGCCATCGGGCTAGGATATGTCGGAGGGATCGCCGCCAAAATCATCGCCGGAAATATCACTTATGTATTTGCCTTTTACGCCGCCAATTTGCTGATGGTTGCGGCGGATATTTGCCTTTATTTCCGCAACCGGCGGTTGGACCGCCGCGCAAACGATTGAAAGCTGTCGGCGCGGCGGCTTCCCCTCTGGTTTTCACCCAATTTTCACAAAGAAAAATAGTTGCGTAGCGTCGTAAAATGTGGTATACTGCCAATGCACTAAACGGAAAGGTTGTTTTTTATGAAAAAGAAATCGTTGCGCACCCTCGCCGTTGCAGCGGCGGGCATTTTGATGTTGACCGCGTTCACTGCTTGCTCCCCAAGGGATCTTTTGCAGAAGGTAAAGAATGTGTTCCAAAAGGAAACCACAACGCAAGCACCCGCTAACGCGGATCCTCTTGCCAATCCACCCTATTCCGCCTATGAGGATTTGGGCGTTTATATCAACGTGGGCGAATACAAAGGCATCAGCTACACCCCCACTGCCGTAACGGATACGCAGGTCATGGAGCAGGCAAAACAATACTTCAGCCAAAACCCCGAGGCCTACGCGGCGGGTGTCACGCAGGTTCCCGGGCGGACAAAGGTTGAGAAGGGCGACGTTGCCGTCTTCGATTACGAGGGTACAGCCGAAGACATCACCAACGAAACCAAGCAAGGCATGAAGGGGGAGAATTTCGCGCTCGAAATCGGCAGCGGGAGATTCATCGAAGGCTTTGAGGATCAAATCATTGGGCAGGCGCTTGAAAAAGAGTTCACTGTGAACGTTACCTTCCCCGATCCATATCCCGATGACGAAAGCCTTTCGGGCAAGGAAGCCGTTTTCACCTGCACCGTTCATAGTTTCGGCTCGTTTTCGGTGACGGATGAAGCTTGCAATATCCTCACGCAAGGGCAATACGCCACCGCCAAGGATTTTTTGGCGTTCATCCAATCGCAGCTGGAGCAACAGGCAAAATCCACCGATATGGAAAAAGCATACACCGTTGCGCGAGACCAAGCGAAAATTTTGAAATACCCGGAAGCCGAAAAAGCCCTGTATATGGCGCAAATCGAATCGGATGTAAGCGCAATGGAGGCAAGCTCCAGCTTCGACCGCTCCGAATGGCTTCAGCAGAACACAGTCACCGACACCTGGGACGATTATTTTGACGGCTACAACAAAGATCGTATTCGCGACGAGCTGTTTGTTTACGCCGTGGCAAAAAAAGAAGGCTTGACCGTCACGCAAGAGGATCTGGATCAGGTTGTGAAAAGCATCCGGGATTATTACGCGGGTCAGCAGCAGGATTTGAGTGCTGAAACAGACGACGCGCTGCTGACAGGCGAATTCGGCGACAAGCGCACTGCGGTGATTTACACCCTGCGCGAAAAAGTCGCAAATCTGATCTACAACAACGCCAAGGCAGAAAGCGCCGCAAGCCCCGCAGCCAGCACGGTTCCGGCAACGACACAAAAGGCAGGCTAGCGGAATGCAAGCCGCCCGGATCACACAGCACGCAACAATAAAAGCCCCGCAATCTGCTGATAGATTGCGGGGCTTTCGCTTGCTTCGGAGGGCGGCTTTGCCGTGTCCCCCGGGCAGCGCTATTGTTTCGGTGCGCTGCCTTCCGGCGGAGGAGGGCTTTGGTGACTGCCCTCCCATGCGGACGTTCCCGGCATCGGCATAAGACCCGAAACCGCTCACTGCGAACGAAAATCCGCAGTTCTATTCAAAGTAAAACTCCCCCCGTTGTACCTCGCGGGGTCAAAGGGTGAGGCTTGCCAAACAAACCCCGCGCGAGCGTCCTCACAAGGAAGGACGCCGCGGCTTTGGGGTTCAAACGACCTTTGCTTTCAACGTCCGCATGGGAAGGCGGCGTTCGCCTCCTTCGCTGCTTGGCTATCCTAACACAAGAGCAAGGCTTTTGCAAGCGAAAAATCGCAAAAGCGCGCCAAAACAACCCGCATTTGAAAGCAATTTTGCGATTCCGGCAAAATTTCCCGCGCGCCCCTGAACGCGTTTCCAATATTTCAAATCCAAAATACAGAATTGGGAAATCGAAAATACAAAAATGACCGGCACCAAAAGCTTTGCCGCGAAAAGCTAGTCTATTTGCCCGCGCCGCGGCATATAGATGCCCCGTGAATCCAAATTCTCATGAAACAAAGGGGAGTAAGAGCGATGGAGCTGCAACTGAACACCCGCAGCATTGGGAGTGTCGAAATCATTTATGACGGAAAGCTGGAGCAGGCGGTGGACAGCGATATCACACTGCCGGAATATTGCCCGGATGTATTGCGCATTCTGCAATGCGCAATCGAGCCTTCCATCACATCCGCGCAGGCGGTAGGTGAACGCGTAACGGTAGAAGGCAGCGCCCGCGTGCGCGTGCTTTACGCCGGGGACGACAGCGCGCTTTATAGCTTCGAGCAAAGCTATCCGTTTACGCGCACGGCAGACATCAACGGGTTGGACGGCGGCGCTGTCGTGAGCACGGCGGCAAAAACGGAATACGCCAACGGCCGCGCCGTCAGCCAACGAAGGCTGGATGTTCACGGAATGCTCGGCATACGGTTGGTCGTGCGGCGGCGCAAGGAGGATGCGATTTTGACAGGCGCAGCCGGCGGCGGTGTCCAAACACGTCAAGCTATGCTGAAAGCCTCTAGCCTGGAAGCCCTCGCCGAGCCAACCTTCCAGCTCAGCGAGGTAATCGAAATCGAGCCGGGCGCACCAACGGTGGATCAGGTGATCTACCGCCGCGCGGTGGCCTTGCCCAGCGAGGTGAAGGCCATCAAGAATAAGCTGCTGCTCAAGGGTAACCTGGAGGTGCGGGTGGTCTACCGCAGCCGCGACAGCAAAATCCCCGTGCAGCTAGTGCACACCATGCCCATCAGCCAAATTCTTGAAGCCCCCGGCATCACGGAAGAAAGCGCCAACACCCTGCGTCTGCGCACCTTAGGGCTGGAAGTCACCCCCAAGCCGGACGCGAGCGGCGCGCCGCGCCTGCTGGATATTGCCGCTACCATTGCGGCGGAGCTGCGCGGCTATGAGCCGGTAGAGCTGCCGGTTATGACGGACGCCTATTCCACACAGGGAGGCTTGCGGCTGGACAGCCACAAAATGGAAACGCGGCGCTTGGTGGAAAGCTTCCAGGATAGCGCGCTTGCCAAGGCGGATTTCGATATGGGCGCCGGCGGAATCCAAAACGTACAACTGGTACAGGGTGAGGTGCTGCCCGTGCAAACAAGCTTGCAGCCCGACGCCATCGAGGTCAGCGGCACGGTGCGCGCCCACATCATTTATCTGGACGGCGACGGGCAGGCAACGCACAGCGAAAAGGAGATCCCCTTCACCTATCGGCGGGCACGGCACGGCGCGACAGGGGATAACCTCACAGCGGATGTGGGCGTAGAGCTTGTTTCGGAGCAGGATAACATCAGCGACAGCAGTCTGGAGTTGCGGGCAGAGCTGGCGGTGGCAGGCGATGTCTTCCAAACGGAAACACAGGAAATCATCGGCGCGATCGCCCCGGCGGAAGAAGAGGAGCCAGCGGCTGCACGTTCGCCGCTCACCATCTACTTTGCCGCCGCAGGCGAACCGCTTTGGGAGATTGCGCGGCGCTACCGCACAACGACGGAAGCGATCCGCGAAGAAAACGAGCTTACGGGCGAAACGGCGCAGGAAGGGCAGATGCTGCTGATCCCCGGCGTTTGAAGAACCATAATTAACACAGAAAGGTGTGGCGCAAACATGGAAGAACGCAGCATTTATAACGACATCGCCCAGCGCACGCAGGGGGATATTTACATCGGCGTGGTTGGGCCGGTTCGCACGGGCAAATCCACCTTCATCAAGCAATTTATGGATACCCTTGTATTACCCAACATTACGGTCGCCGCCAAACGGGAACGTGCGCAGGATGAACTGCCGCAATCCGCCTCCGGCCGCACGATCATGACCACCGAGCCAAAATTCATCCCGGAAGAAGCGGTGGAGATCAGCCTGCCGGGCAACGCGCGCTTGCGCACACGCATGATTGATTGCGTTGGCTACATCGTCCCCAGCGCATTGGGCTACATTGAAAACGACCAGCCGCGCATGGTGCAAACGCCGTGGTATGAAGAGGAAATCCCCTTTAACATGGCCGCCGAAATCGGCACGCGCAAGGTGATCAGCGAACACAGCACCATCGGGCTGGTGGTGACGACGGATGGCTCGATCAGCGAAATCCCGCGCGAAGAATACGCCGAAGCCGAGGAGCGCGTAATCCAAGAACTGCAGGAGCTGAACAAACCCTTCGTCGTTCTGCTCAATTCCGTCACACCCGAAGCGCCACAAACGGCGGCACTGGCCTCACAGCTCAGTGTGCGCTATAATGTCCCGGTTCTGCCGGTGAACTGCATGCAGCTCAACGAGTGGCAGATCAAGCAAATCATTTCGCAAATTCTCTTTGAATTCCCCATCCGCGAGGTTTGCGTTAACCTGCCAAGCTGGATCGTATCGCTTGCGCCGGAGCATTGGCTGCGCAAAAGCATCTACCAGCACGTGCGCGAGGCGGCGAGCGGTATGCGCCACGTGCGCGACGCCGACACGTTTGCTAGCACGCTGGGCGAAACGGAGCATGTTTTGGAAGCGGCGCTGGGCACCGTGAACCTCAGCGAGGGCGCGGCGGTGGTGCAGGTAACCGTCCCGCAGGATCTATTCTACCGCGTGCTGGCTGAATCCACCGGTCTGGAGATCAGCGACGAACAGGATTTGCTGCGCTGGCTCAGCGAGCTTTCGCGCACAAAATCCGCCTATGACCGCATCAAAAACGCCTTGGATGAGGTTGAAGCCACGGGCTACGGTATTGTAATGCCCTCCTTGGAAGAGCTGCGGCTGGAGGAACCGGAGTTAATGCGCCAAGGCGGGCGCTACGGCGTCCGTCTGCGGGCAAGCGCTCCTTCGCTGCACATCATGAAAGCGAACATAACCACCGAGGTCGCGCCTATTGTGGGCAGTGAAAGCCAGAGCGAGGAGCTTGTGATGTACCTGCTCAACGAATTTGAAGAGAACCCCCAAGATATCTGGAACAGTAACATTTTTGGAAAAAGCTTGCATGAGCTGGTCAACGAGGGTCTGCACAATAAGCTCTATCGGATGCCCGGCGACGCAAGGCTGAAGTTTCAGGAAACCATTGAAAAGGTTATCAACGACGGCTGCTCCGGTCTGATCTGTATTATCCTGTAATTTATCAGTGCTTTGCCCCCGCGATGTCGCGGGGGCAAAGCACTGATTCACACGACCTAATCCTTCAGCAGGACATTGCGCTGATCCGTGATGAGCATATGCCCCGGCGCGTGGGTAATCGCAAAGGTCGGCTTGCTGGCCATCACGACCGCCTGGGGCGTTACGCCGCAAGCCCAAAACACCGGCGTTTCACCGGGATTTACGGTCACCGCCTCACCGAAATCAGGCTTTGCAAGATCGGCAATACCAATTTGCGCCGGGTCGCCGATGTGCACGGGTGCGCCATGCACGCGTGGCATTGCCGCAGTTGCCGTTACGGCGCGAACGATCTGCTCCGGCGGCAGCGGGCGCATACTCACCACCAGATTGCCATGCAGCGCACCGGCGGGGTCACAGGGCAGGTTCGTTAAATACATCGGCACATTTCGGTTTTGCTCAATATGCCGCACCGAAACACCGGCCTCAAGCAGCTCGCCTTCGAACGAAAAGCTGCAGCCAATCAAAAAGCTGACCAAATCCTCGCGCCAATATGCCGAAGCGTCGGTCACTTCCGCTGCCAGCACACCATTTTCATAAATGCGGTATTTTGGAATATCGGTGGCAATATCCGTCTGCGCAATGCGGCGCAAAAGCCTGTCGCCCGGCTCACTGACCTCCAGCACCGGGCAGGACTTTGGATTGCGCTGGGCAAAAAGCAAAAAATCGTAGGCGTATTTATAGGGTAAAACAATCAGGTTCGCCTGCGCGAAGCCCTCGCACATCCCGGAGGTTTGCCCGGTGATTTTTTGCGCGCGGATCAACGCCCGCACCTCGGCGGGAGCGGTGCTCGCATAAGGATTTTTCATGGCGTAAAGCCTCCTTCCAACCATACTGTAACGCCATTATAACGCATCAATCACTCAATTGCAAGAAAAAAAGCAGCCCGGCAAAGCCGAACCGCTCTCACGATTGCTTGGTGTTTACTCGCCTTCCACCTGCTGCACAATAATCTTATCCAAATTATCAATGCAGTGACGGCAGATTTTATAGCCTGCATATTCAATCATGCCATCTGAGCTGCCACAGAAGGTGCAAGCCGGCATGTGCTTGCGCAAAACGATGCGATCGCCCTCCATTGATATTTCCAGCGCATCCTCTTTGTCGTTTACCTTGAGCATTTTGCGGTATTCCTTTGGAATAACAATCCGTCCAACCTCGTCGATGCCTCTCACAATCCCGGTTGTCTTCATCTTTCGCGCCCCTTTTCTTTTGTCGTAATTTGGTTGTTCTGCCAATTTTGCGCATTAACTGGTTAGCTTTGACAGTATACCATATATTGCGACAAAAATAAAGACTTTTTAAGCGCAAAATTCAACAAAGATTTCGGTTTCATTTTTGTGCAAATAATACAATTAGCTAAAGCGCTAACGTGTTATCGCGCAAAATTATGGAATATGCTGGTTTTTTCCCATCCATTCCCTGTCAATTCCCGTATTCGATTTTATCCGCCAAAAACAGCAGAGCAGCCGAGAGCGCGAAAAGCGACAGCAGCAGCTTCCAGCTCCAGCGCAGGAACTTCCCGTAAGACACGTTGATCAGCCCGATCGCAATCATCATGATGCCGCTGGTTGGATACAGAACATTGCAAATGCCGTCGGCAAGCGAAAAATCCACCACAAGCGCCTGTCGGCTCAACCCCAAAAGATCCGAAAGCGGCAACAGGATAGGCATAATCAAGAACGCCTTCGCCGTTCCCGAGCCAATAAAAAATTCCAGCGCGGCAACGACCGCAAAAATCACCAGCAGCACGGGGTACGGTCGCATTCCCGCAACATTCTCATAAATCGCGTGCAGAACCGTGTGCAGTATTTTCCCCTCCCGCAGCAGGAAGGTGATGCTCATGACAAATATAAGCAGCGGCGCAATGGGTGCAACGGTCTTCACGCCCCGCCAAAATGTGCCCGCCAAGGCACGCCCGCGCAGCCCCGCCGCGCGCCCTGCCAAGACACCGCCAAGCGTGAAAAGCAGCGCCATGCTCGCCATAGGCAAATTGCCCAGCGCGGATTTAACGCCCGCAGGCACAAAGGGTAGCGCCTGCGCACCCAAGCTCAGCGCCGCGCAAACCAATACGCCGGAAATGCAGCCCACGAACAGCTTCACTGCCTTGAGCAGCGCGGGATTGTCCGCGCGGGCATCCGCCATGCTTTCGGCATAACGTGCGCGCAAGCCACAATCGCTTTGGTACGTAAGCGATTTTTCGGGGTGCTCTTCCACCCGCTTAGCGTGCAGGCATAAAAAGAGCAGCAGCACGCCGTAAAATGCAGCAAACACCAACAGCCGGAACGCCGTGCCGGAAAACAGCGGCAGCCCCGCCATCGTCTGCACCACAACCACGTTGAAAGGATTAAACGTCGCCGCGGAATATCCCATCGCCACAGCGATAAGGCTAATACCCAACCCCGTAAGGGAATCCCAACCCAGCGCAAGCGCAATCGCCGCCGAAATCGGCACCAGGGTAATGCTCTCCTCCAAAACTCCCACAACAGAGCCAAGCGCCATGCTTACCAGCGTTATGAGTGCCAGGAGCATATATTTGCGCTTTTCAAATTTCCGCACGACGGAACGCATCATCGCCGCCAGCACAAGGCTCTTTTCCAGAACCATAAACGTGCCGCCCACCAGCGTTATAAAAAGCAGAATCGCCACGCCGGTGACCGCGTCGCCGGAAAGGAATACTTCCGCGGGCGCGGTAAACGTGCGCCAAAAAGGCAGCCTTTCGTCGGGTAATTTCCGGTATGTACCGTTGATGATCGCGCCCTCTGCATCCATGGCATATTCGCCGCGCGGCACGATTTGCGTGAGCGTACCCGCAAAAAGCAGGATTGCAAAAAGCAGTGCCGTGATAAGCAATATGGTCTTCTTGTTGATCTTCAGCGCCGTCTCGCTGCCGACGCTCTGTGTCGGCTTGTCCAATGGTACCACATCCTCCGTCTATAGTAAGGCTTCGATTTCCCGCATCCGCGCATCCATACTGAATTGGTTGCCGCGCCGCACCGCGCCTTCGCGCAGGGCTTCCCGCTTCCCCGGGTCGCTTAACAAGCTGCGCAGCGCATACAAAAGCGCTTCCTCGCCCGGCTTGCAGAGCACCCCGCAGTCTTCGCCGCCCAACACCTCACGCATACCCGCGCAATCCGTCGCACAAACAGGAACACCCAACACCAGCGCCTCCGCCGCCGCCGTGCTGAAGCCCTCCGCACGGGACGCCGAAACGTACAAATCCGCCCCCCGCAGCGCCGGATACGGATTTTCACAAAATCCGCACAAACGCACACAAGCATCCAAGTGATGTTCGCAAATGAGCGATTCCAGCGCAGAACGCTCGTTCCCCTCGCCTAAAATCAAGAGCGAAAACGTGTGGTTCTCCGCCCGCAATTGCGCGCAGACGCGCAGCAAGCAATCAAAGCCCTTCACCGGCGCCAACCTGCCGGTCGCTATCACGCGAAGAACGTCGCCGCCCGGGTACGCCATATCCGGCAGCGCCTCTGCCGCGCGGGCACGAATGGCTTGTGCATCAATGGGATTGTATTGCACGACCAAGCCGGGCAAAGAACCGAATTTTTGCGTGAACGCGCCGCGCACATGCTCCGAAACGCAAAACACACCGTCAAAGCGTTGATACGCGCTGCGGTGGCTGTTCTTCGAACGGTAGCGTGCGTCCGCATGCGGGTGCGCGATCGGATCAGTGTGCACCCATGCCAAGCGCGTGCGTTTGCGCGGCGCGCCGGAAATAACGCGTGTCGCCAGCCCCTCAACGAATGCAATTTCCGTGTCAAAACACCCGCGTACAAACAGAAAATGCGCCAAACGCGGCGGCAGCTTCACCAAAGCGTGATAGCGCGCGCGATATAAAAGTCCGCCGACACGCCCAAACACACTGCGCACGCAAACGCCACTGCGGACGATGGCGTCCCAATATACCCCGCCCGCGCTTACAGATAATACCGTCACATCAAAACGCGCTTTATCGATGTGCCTGCAAATATCCGTCAGGATTTTTTCCGCACCGCCGCCGCCCAAGCTCTCCACAAAAAATAAAATTTTGCGCAACGCCTTTTCACCTCAAATTCGGGCGTGTCAGCACACCCTATTTCATTACGCCAAAATGCATCGGTTCGGTCACAAAAGCAATTTTGCGCAGGGTATTGCTCATCAGCTGCCCGATCATCGGGTTCGGCATCATTTCGCCCACAAAGCGGCTGATATACGCCCCCACCCGCGCCGCGCTCGGCGAACTGCGCGGCAGCATCCGCACCAGATCTCCCTTGAACACGAAGGTCAAACGGCGTTCCGCAACAGATTCCAACGGGCGGATCCAAACGTGCAAGCGCTCGCTGCCCTCCCAGGCCGCGGTGCAAGCGACCGTGAAGTCAATCCCCCCCAAGAGGATCCTGCACTTGCGCGGCTTACCGTCCATACCGCAAAGCACAGTGTTGCGCTCCTTGCCCTCCGACCAGCTAAATTTGAGGGTATCCCGCTGAAAACGCAGCCGCGCATGGTTGATATGCCCCGCCTTCTCCGCGCTCATAAAAAATACGGACAGCGGCATCATGCTCACAGGATAACCGAACAATTGCGGTATCGCCTGCGGCGCTTGGTTGAATTCGATCATCCGCCCCTCAATTTTGCGCTCCAACGCCTTGTTTCGCGGCGTTTGATACAACACCGGCAGCGGCGGCAGCGTGAGCGCCCTATGTGCGGGCGCGGTTTCCGGCGTTTCGCCTTCCTCCATAAAGATGCCCGGCAAATGACGGGCAAGGCAATCCATGGTGCGGTCGGCAAATATTTCGCCGCCGGTTGTGACGACCACCGCTTCCTGCGCAGGGAACACCATCCCCAGCTGCGAAAAAACCCCGTCCGCACGGTACGAGCCAGGCTCGTTGTTCATCCAAAAACAGTAGCCGTAGCCGGCGTGGCTGTGTTCGTCTGTTCCGTGACTCTGCGCCTGCTTCCGCGTCGCCAAACCAATCCAATCAGCGGGGATCACCTGTTTACCGTCATATACCCCACCCTGCTGGCAGCAAAGCATAAGCTTGGCGAAGGCTTCCGTAGTCAAATACAATCCCCAACCGCCGCTTTCTACGCCGTTGGAATCACTTTCCCAAAACGGACGCGGGATGCCCAGCGGCGCGAACAAGCGCGGCATGAGATAATCCGTGACACTTTCGCCACAAACCTTATGCAAAATTGCACAAAGCACATAGCAATTCTCGTTACAGTAGTTCCATCCCTCGCCGGGCGCGTATTGCCACTTTGCCTCGGCAAAATCCGCCAGCCAGCGGTTTTTAGATTTATCCGCCATCGGGCTGGGAATTTTGCCCGCCGTCATGCTCAGCAAGTGATGTACCGTCAGCTTTTCCAGGGTTTCATCCGACGCCGCCCCGCGCAGCTCCGGCAACAGATCCACCGCGCGTGCGTTGACAGTGAGCCGCCCCTCGGCAACCGCAAACCCCACCGCCATTGCCGTGACAGATTTGCTTACCGAAAACATCACGTGCGGGTGTTGCGGCGCTTAAGGTGCACGAAAATGCTCGAAAGCCACCACGCCGCGCCGCAGCACCATGATCGAATGCAGCTCCAAGCCCTCCTTGACCGCATCCTCCAGCAGCCGCGCCACGCGGGCGGCGCTGACCCCCGCCATTTCCGGGCTTGCCGCACGGGGCAGGCTCGCTATTTTTGTGTTCTGCGCTTGCATAAAGTCGCACCTCCAAAAAATATTTAAACAAATGTTTGACATTTAAAAACATTTGTGTTATACTGCTACCAACAAAACTCGAAAGGATAAATGCCATGAAAGGTCATACCCTGAACAACACCCAGCAGCGCGTCTATGAATTCCTTGTGGAAAAAACACAGGACGGCGTACCGCCCTCCGTTCGCGAAATCGGTAACCACGTAGGGTTAAGCTCCACTTCCTCCGTGCAGGCAAATCTCGATGCGCTGGAAAAATACGGTTATATCACACGCGATCCCATGCACAAACGCTCCATCCGCATTGCCGGGCAAGCGCGGCAAACGATGCAGGTGCCGCTGCTTGGCACCGTCACCGCCGGGATGCCCATCCTCGCCGTGGAACAAATCGAATGCTATCTGCCCTATAACGGTCCTGTCGCGCGGGATAAATCCCTGTTCGCCCTGCGCGTGAAGGGGGAGAGCATGATTAACGTTGGAATTTACGACGGCGACATTGTGTTCATCGAAAAAACGCCCCACGCCCGCAACGGCGATATTGTTGTTGCGCTGGTGGAGGAGGAAGCCACTATCAAAACCTTCTACAAAGAAAGCGGACACTATCGCCTGCAACCGGAAAATGACTGCATGGATCCGATTTTCTGCGACGAAGTCGTGATTCTCGGCAAGCTCGTTTCGCTGCTGCGCTATTATTGACCAAGAAGAGCGATGCATTCCAAAAAGTGCGCCGCCTTTTCCTCGAAATCCTTGTAACGGTTGTAGCTGGCGGCGGCGGGTGACAGCAGGCAGGTCTTCCCCTGTGCGGTTTTTTCCGCCGCGCTTCGCACGGCTTGCTCCATCGTTTCCACAATAACCACATTTTTATTGTTGCTTCGTTTTTCAAGCAGCTTTGCGATGCTGTGCCCTGTTTCCGGCATACAAATAAAATTTCGCACCGAAGAAGCCAGCAACTGCACGGCAAAATTCTCGTAGTCCAGCCCGCGATCCAGCCCGCCAAAAATGAGCGTATCCACATTTTCCAGGGTCGCAATATCCATCATCACACCCTGCGGAATGGTGCAAATGCAATTGTCTACCCAAGCAATACCGCCGACACGGCTGACCGTCTCCAACCGGTGCGGAACTCCCTGAAAATCCGTAACCGCGCGGCGAATGCCCTCCTGCGTCGCACCCAAGCGCAATGCCGCCACCGCCGCAAAAAAAATGTTTTGCTGGTTATGCCGCCCCCGCAAGCGCGCATTCACGCCGCAAAGCGACTGCAAAAATGGATTTTCGCGCCCCTCGTCCATGCCAACGGGCAGACGTTCACCCTTGCAGTCCGCAAGCTGCGCAAGCGCAACAAGCGGCTGCTCTGCCGTATAAATGAACGCATCCCCCTGCTTCTGGTGACGGCAAATGTTCGCCTTGGCTGTTGCGTACCCCAAAAAGCCACCGTCATAATGCTCCAGATGCTCTTCATACAGGTTTGTCCAAACCGCAACCTGCGGCGAGGCGGCTGTGAACTCCAATTGGTGCGAGGAAAGCTCAATTACCGCAATTTTACCCTCCATTGCATCAATTGCATCCAGCACCGGGCGCCCCATATTTCCCATCAAGCGCGCCGGAATTCCGGATGCCGTCAGCATGTCATAAAGCAGCGTCGCGGTTGTTGTTTTCCCCTTTGAACCTGTCACGCCCGCCTTTATGCATGGCGCATAGCGCAAAAATAAATCCGTTTGGCAGCTCACCTGTATGCCGGGCGGCAAAGCAACGCCGCGCAGGGAAATTCCCGGCGATTTCAACAAAAAATCGCACTGCGTCAAGATCTCCAGATAGCCTTCTCCCGTGAGCAGCCGCACATGCGAATCGTCCACCTGAAGCGGCGCGCTGTCAGCAATCAGGAGCATCTTTTCCGGGTACAGCCGCCGCAAAAACGCATAGCTGGAACGCCCCTCTCGCCCAAAGCCCAGCAATCCAACCGTCCTATGCGCCAGCAACCCCCGCAATTTCTCCAACAAACGCTTTCATCCTTTCTAGCGCAGTCTCAAATTCCTGCGGCACAGCATGCACCGCGCGAAAATCGCGCAGCAAGCCCGCGCAGCGTTCCGGTGTAAGTCGGCATTCCGGCGGAGCTGCTTGCAAAAGCGGCGGCGGTGATTCTCCCATCTGCTCAAAACGCAACAGCGTTAAGGTCAGCGCCGCGCGAGCTTCCTCTACCGTGCCAACACACTCAAAGGGCTTTGTGCACCGCAGCCCCAATAGCCCGCGCAATTCCTCCGCCAGCGAAGGCTTCGCGCCCAAATCGCTTCCAAAAATCCTCACAAGCTCCTTTTGCGAAAGAAAAGGCGACAGCATAAGCCAGACAAACAGACACTTCGCGCACCTACCGCACCAAGCATTTGCTTTGCTGCCCACGTTGCAGCTTCGGAATCCCGCATGAAACTGCGGCAATGCCGCAAAGCGGCAGGCAATTTGCAGCTCGTGAAATGGGCGCAGCAAGCTAAAATAGCACAGCGGCAACCCAAAGTACTCTCCAATATAACGGTTCATATCCTGCTCAAAAGCGTAGGATTTGGAATACTGATGGTTGACCTCCGTGCCCGGAACGCTGGCTTCATCCGCACTGGCTTCATTTGAAAGCACAATATTCTCTGCTCCCACCAAATGCGCGCAGTATAGCCCCAAAAACGCGACAACCGCTGAAAACGGCGTGTGTCCGTTCCAATAGCCTTCCGTGTTCAGCCGCAAAAGCGCCGGATCAATCGTACGCTTTGCCCGCAGCATCTGCTTCGGCGCAAAACCTGCCGCCGCAAAGGTCGCACCGCGAGCCGGCTGGTCGTTCACGGCAAAGCCCATGAGCGGCGTACCGGCGGCACGGAGCAATTCCAACGTCACACAAGAATCCTTGCCGCCGCCAACCGGTACAAGCGTTCGCACCGCGCCGCTGCGGAATGGCGCACTCTGCTCTGCGGCTGCTTCCGAGAAATCCGAACGCAAACACACAAAATCGGCTTCATTCGTTTCGATACCATTACGATAAAAAAATTCACCTAAGCCGCCAAGCCACAACCGCTTCCACCAAGCGACATCCTCCGGCGCGATTGCACCACAATGCACCAAAACCTCCGGCGGGCAAACACATTTCCAATAACTGATGGCTTCCACCAATCCCAGCGCAAAAGCAATGCGCCGCGCCACCACACCGTTCGGGTCGTTCAAGATGTGCAAATTCTCCGTAAAAACAACGGTTTCCGGATGAAATTCGCAAAGGTGATCAATCGCGAAATCCCAGCGCAACCGCAGTAAGCCGGGTTCCTGCGCAACACGGAAACCATTGTAGTGAAACACAGGATGCCGATTGCGCCACATCGCAAAACGCCCATCCATCAGGCGTCCCCCTGCGCAAGCTTTGCCGCTCGCAGCGTATTTTGCATCAGCATGGCAATGGTCATCGGCCCGCAGCCGCCGGGCACGGGCGTAATCCACGCCGCTTTTTCCGCAACGGTGTCAAAATCCACATCCCCACAAACCTTACCGTCAGACAAACGGTTCACGCCGACATCCACTACCACCGCGCCTTCCTGAACCATATCCGCCGTAACGAAACGCGGCTTGCCAACCGCTACAATCAGCACGTCCGCGCGGCGTGTGATTTGTGCCAAAGCCTTTGTGCGCGAGTGACAAATCGTCACCGTTGCGTCTGCCGCCAACGCCAGCAACGCCATTGGCTTGCCAACAATATTGCTGCGCCCCAGCACCACAACTTCTTTGCCCGCCAATGGAATCGCCGCATCGCGCAGCAATTCCATTACGCCCATGGGCGTGCAGGGCAGAAATTGCGGCATACCTAAGCTGAGTAGCCCCGTGTTATACGGGTGAAAAGCATCCACATCCTTGCCCGGTGAAATCGCCCGCTGAACAGCGCTTTCATCATAATCATAGCCCTTTGGCAGCGGCATTTGGCAAAGAACCCCATGCACAGAAGCATTCGCGTTCAGTTCTTCAACACGCGAAAGCAGTGCCGCCTGCCCTGCGTGCACCGGCAGCTTGAATTCCAACGAATGAAAGCCAACCTGCTCGCAAGCACGATGCTTGTTGCGCACATAAATCTGCGAAGCAGGGTCTTCGCCCACCAAAATCACCGCCAAGGTTGGCTGCGAACCTCCGCTGGCAACAAGCTCTGCGGTTTGCGTCGCAACGCTCCCCAAAGCCTTTGCCGAAACCGCTTTCCCGCTCAAAAGATTCGCCATCACGCATTCCCCTCTTCGTCATCATCGTAAAGCGATGCGTCACCAACCTCCGGTTCCACCTCGTGTGCATCGCTTATGGGTGCGGCTACCACCGGTTGCTCCGCTTTTCCCGTGAAATAATCCACGCCCTCTATGGGCTTCGGATTCTTTTTATAGCGCAAAAGCAAGAAAACGAGCGCCGCCAAACAAGCCACAGCCAACAGCCCGGAAAGCAATTGCGAAACACGCAGCGCACTTGTGCCGATATACAAGCTATCCAATCGCAAGCCCTCCACAAAGCAACGTTCGGCTCCGTAGAGAATCCCGTAGCAAAGCATCAGCTGCCCACTGAATTTACGCGCCCGCTTGCATATCAAAAACAGCAATGCAAAACTCAGCAAGCACCAAATTGATTCATAAAGGAAAGTCGGATGAACATACGCCATATCCTGTGGCGTTCCTGCGTGAACGTTTTTCACGCCGTGTTCCAAAAAGAACTGTTGCGTGGCTGCGCTGTTAATGTAGTTTGCCGTGGTTTGGCTCCACATGCCCCAAGGCAGGTTGGTGTTGCGCCCAAACGCCTCCTGGTTAGTGAAATTGCCCCATCGCCCGATGCCCTGCCCAATGAGGAAGCTCATAGCGGCGATGTCCATCAGGTTGAAAAAATTCAGCTTGCGAATACGGCAAACAATGAATGCGCCCAGCAAACCGCCAATCAATCCGCCGTAGATCGCCAAGCCGCCCTCCCAAATTTTGAATACATCCCAAAATCGCCCGCGATATTCACTTAAATTGAACAGAACATAATACAGGCGCGCGCCCACAACCCCGCCGACCGTTCCACCAATAAGAACGTCCACCATCTTATCCAAATCCATTTTCCATTTGTATGCAATGCGACCGCCGAAGAGAACGGCCAGCAGAAAGCCGAAAGCGATCAGAACGCCGTACCAGCGAATGGTGACGACGTTGCCCAGCAACGAAAATTCCAGCGCGACAGGCGAAACGGAAAAGGATTTCCCGTCCAAAGCCTTAAAAAACACTTCTACCTTTTCATTCATACAGCTTCGCTCTCCTTTGCTATTTTCAGTGGTTCAGTAATCACAAGCGCGTCATATCCCTCGCGAAACAGCGCCTGCAGCCGCTCGTTCGCGTCCTTCACCGTAAAGCCGCGCAAAAGCGCCACTCTGTCAAAATACGCGTCGCCATTGAAATAGGCCTGTGTCATGCGCCGCGCCATTTGCTCAATATCATTGCATTGCTTCACCATCTGACCGTATTTCTTGCGCCGCGCCTGCTCGAAGGCTTCCGCTTCGATGCCCAATTGTGCCGCTGTCTGCAGCGCCTCGCGCACCAAAGCCGCCGTCCGCTCCGGTTGCTTGGTTTCCCCGCCCAGCAGACAAGCCGCATAACCGGGTCCGTTGAAATATTCCGCACAAAAACCGGGATTGATCAAGCCCTCGTTCAGCAACTGCTCATAGAGCGGCGCAGTTTCGCCCAGCAACACATCCAGGCAAAGCTCCGCAAGCAGCGACTGCCGCAGGTTCGGTGCCGCACCGCCTGTCCTCTCCTTCCAACCGAGCAAAAAACGTGGCGCGGCGACCGGCATTTGCAGCGCTGCGCTGCGCTGCGCGGGCGCGGCATCGTCTACCATTGCCGGGCGGCGGGCAGGCTCGCCCTCAGCGGGCTTGAGCAACCGCAGCACGATCTCCTCCGCCGTGTCCACCGTTACATTGCCTGTCGCAACCAAGATCATATTCGCCGGGTGATAAAAACGCCTGTGGCATTCATAGAGCATATCCGCCGTGATTTCAGCGATCGTTTCCGCCGTCCCGGCAATATCGGCGCACACAGGGTGCACGGGGAAAAGCATCCCCAGCATCTCAAAAAATTCGCGCCAGTTCGGGTCGTCCTGATACATGCGAATTTCCTGCCCGATGATCCCCTGCTCTTTTTCAACCGTCGTTTGGGTGAAATAGGGCGCTTGCACAAAGCCCAGCAAAATTTCGAGATTCTTCTCAAAATGCTCGGCACAGGAAAATTGATATGCCGTTTTCTCAAAGCTGGTGAAGGCGTTGGCGCTTGCGCCTGTTTTTGCAAATAGCGCGAAGGCGTCCACCTCGTCGGATTCAAAGAGCTTGTGCTCCAAAAAGTGCGCTGTGCCCTCCGGAAGCTGCAGCGTTTTGCCGTCCGGATACACAATCGCCGCATCCAGGGAACCGTATTTTGCGGAATAAAGCGCATAAGCAGTGGAATAGCCGGGCTTCGGGCACACCTGCACCTCCAGCCCACCCGGAAATGTAGCGCGGTAATAGGTTTCTTCCAGCACTTGATCCTGCACAGTTTCCCAAACAATCGCGCTCATGCGGCGTCGCCCTCCTTTTTCGCTGTGCAAAGCAGATAAACCGTGTCAAGCGTCACCTGCTTCGCCGCTGCAATGATTTCCTCGCGCGTAACGGCCTCAAGCCGTTCATAAATCTCCCGCGGCGAAAGGTATTCGCCTGTGATCAGCCCGGTAGAATAGTAATCCGCCAGCGATTCCGGCGCATCGACCACCGAAAAAAAGGTATCGCGTAGGGAACGCCGGGAATCCGCGATCAGCTCATCCGAAAAATCGCCTTCCTGAATCGCGGCAAGCTGCTCCAGGATCGCTTCACGGGCTTCCTCCGCCTTTGCTCGATCCACACCGCTGAAAACCACCATAGTGCCCTTGTAGCGGTTTGCGCGCGCCGCGCAATAATAGCAAAGACTTTTTTCTTCGCGCACAACAGTGAAGAGCTTAGAATAAACGCCGCCGCCGAAAATATCCGCCATCATGCGCGTGGCAAAATTGTGATCATCCCTGTTCCGCATACCCACGCGGAAGCCCAGCACCAGCTTCGCCTGCTCCACCGGCTCGTATTCCGTGAAGCTGCGCACCGCACTCGCCGCAGGAATGAACTCCCCGCCCAGCACCACAGGGTCGCGCGTAATTCCGGCAAACGCCCCACGGAAGGTCGCCTCCACCGCCGCGCCATCCCCTGCCGAAACCAACGTGATCTGCATTTTTGCGCGCGAAAGCAGATTGCGCCACGCCGCCGCCATATCCGCCGGCGTGAGCGCCATAATCGCTTCCGGCGTCCCATAAGCATTCAGCCCAAAAGCCTCGTTTCCGCACATCAGCGCTTCCATGCGGCGAATGGAATGAATACGCTTCTCGCCCTGCTCGCTCTCCAGCCGCTCACAAAGCAGGCGCTTTTCCAGCTCCACCGCCTCCGCGCTGAAAAGCCCTTCCGCCAAGCGCGGGCGAAACAGCAGCTCCTCCAGCAGCGCGGCGCAATCAGCGGTGAGAGAATCGCCCGCAAAAGCAAAGCGATCTTCAATGACCGAAAGCGAAAGCGAAAGCCAATGCGTTTCGCCCAGCTTCGCCGCTCCGGCATAAAGGCTTGCACCATACAGCGCCGCCAGGCGGCTCTCAAGCAACCGCGGCGTGGGGTATGCCGCACAGCTGCGGCGCAAAAGATATGGAAGCATTGCGTTAGCGGCGGTCGCCTTCGGCTCACCCAAACGCAGAGGCAGCGCCATTTGCAACTCCAAGCGGCTCTTTTTAAAGCGATCGGCGGGAATCACACAGAGCGTGGCTCCGGGCGCAAGCTCCTTTAAACGAACATCTTGCAAAACGGATTCACCTATCTTTCTATGGAATAAATCGCAACGGAGTTAGTATACCATTATTTTCTTTGAAATGCAAGCGCGCGGCGCGGCGTTTTCGGATTACCGCATTTTGTTGGCAAAAGCGGTTGACATTCTTTTGAAATCTGTTAAAATGGATAAGAGCTACTCTGTTATTATTCAAAGGAGGTAAGTCACTTGCTGGATCAAAAAACGCTCGCGTACATCAACATGTTCGCGATCCTCGGGGCACTGGAGAATCTTTGTGTGCTCGACCCGGAAGCCCGCGCGCTCATGACAAACAAAAAACCCATTTCCCTGGCGTTTGAGGTGAAGGACGGACCAAAAGCGACCCTGACTTTTTCCAACGGACGCGTGCGGATAACCCCCGGTGTGCAGGATTGCGACATTCGCATCCCTGTCGGCTCCTGCGAAAAATTCAACCAGGTCGTGGCAGGCACAGCGACGCCAATCCCTGTGAAAGGCTTCCGGCACATCAACTTTTTGCTCAAGGATTTTGACGCGTTGACAAAGCTGCTGGAAAAATACTTGCGCGCCTCCGAAGAAGATCTTGCGGATCCGGGCTTTTTTGCCCGCAGTACTGAGCTAATGCTCTATGTGATCGCCGTCGCCATCGCGCAAATCGGCGATTATGACGACATTGGCATATTCAGCGCTGATCATATCCCGGATGGCGAAATCTCCTTTTCTATCAAGGACGGTCCCGCGGCGACAATCCGCTGCACGAACCACGTTCTTGCAGCCGAAAAAAAACGCCCCGCCAACCCCCGCGCCATCATGGAATTCGAAAGCCTGGAGCTTGCCCGCGCCCTGTTTGACGGCAAAGTGAACGCACTCGCCTGCATCGGCAACGGCAGCATCTCCATGCGCGGCATGATCAACATGATCGACAACGTCAACCGCATCTTGGATCGCGTCGCGCTGTATTTGGCGTAAGCGAACGGACGATTGAATTTTGAGGAGGAAACCAACCAATGGAAACATATACATACGAAAAAAGCCGCGCATGGTTTGATCGCGCCTGCAAGGTCATTCCCTCCGGCGTTTATGGGCATTTGGGTCCCGCGGAGGGCAACTTCATCCCGGTGGATAAGTGGCCGCTGCTTGGCGCGCGCGCGCAGGGCACGTATTTTTGGGATGTTGACGGCAACCGCTTCATTGATTACATGTGCGCTTACGGTCCGAACATCCTGGGCTACAACGACCCGGACGTTGACGCCGCCGCGCTGGAGCAAGCCAAGCTGGGCAACTGCGTCACCTCGCCTTCGTATAAAATGGTGGAGCTTGCGGAGCTGATGGTTGACACCGTTAAAAGCGCGGACTGGGCGTTCTTTGCTAAAAACGGCAACGATGTAACCACCGCCGCCATCATGACCGCCCGCGCGCATACGCGCAAAAAGAAAATCATCTTCGTTAACGGTTTCTATCACGGCGTAGCGCCCTGGACGCAGAAAATCGATTATCCCGGCGTGATCCCGGAGGATGTCTGCAACAACCTCTATGTGAATTGGAACGATTTTGAAGCCCTCGAAGCTCTCGTGGATGAAAACGACGGCGAAATTGCCGCCTTCATTTCCACGCCCTATATGCACGGTAACTATCTGGATAACGTTCTGCCTGCGCCCGGCTACTGGCAGAGGGTGCGCGAGCTTTGCACCCGCAAGGGCATCGTCATGATTATCGACGACGTGCGCGCGGGCTTCCGGCTTTCCTCCGAAGGCTCAGACGCCTATTACGGCTTTGAAGCCGACCTGATCACCTTCTGCAAAGCAATCGCCAACGGCTGGAACGTTTCGTGCCTGTGCGGCAAGGAATTCATTAAGGATTCCGTCAGCTCCCTGAGCTACACCGGCTCTTACTGGATGAGCGCCATCCCCTTTGCGGCGGGTATTGCCAACATCACAAAAATGAAACGTCTGAACCTGCCTGCCATCCTAAAGGAAAAAGGCTTGAAACTCACCGGCGGTCTGCAGGCGGCGGCGAACAACAACGGCTTCCAGTTGATTGTAAGCGGCGAGCCGGCGTTGTTCTATTTGCGCATCGCCAACGACGACAGCCTGTTCCTCCACCAAGAATGGATTGCCGAATGTGTGCGGCGCGGCGCGTTCTTCGCCGGGCACCACAACCACTTCATTAACTATGCCTTGGCGGATGAAGACATTGAGCTGACGTTGGAAATCGCGGACGAAGCCTTCAAGGTCGTCGCGAAGAAGCACCCGGAAATCTTTGGCTGACAGCTTTCATATGAAAAAGGTGCAAACTATACCGAAAGAGGTGATGGTTTGCGACTTATCAAACACAACTGTGCGCGCCTTCTGCCCGTTTGTTTCCTCCTTGTGATATGCTTTGCGCTGCCCGTGTCTGCCGGACAGGCGACCGGCGGCACGGCGCAAGGAGAGCTGGACGTTCTTTGCTATAACGTGGCAGGTCTTCCAATTCCTTCCGCTTTTCACCGCGAAAACCGCAGCCCCTGGGAAGACTGCAAGCGCATCAGCGCATATTTTGCAAAAAGCGGCTATGATTTTATTGCCGTGCAGGAGGACTTCAACTGCCACCGGCAGCTGACAAGCGCACTGAAAAACACCTACCCGTATCAAACGGTTCACCAGGGCGCCGTGCCCGTTGGGGATGGCTTGGGCTTGTTCTCAAAAACGCCGATCTATAACCAGCGCAACGTGCCCTGGGCGCTTTCGGCAGGCATCTTTGCGGGTGCAAACGACCAATTAACCCCAAAGGGCTATTTGCACGCACTCGCCGCGCTGGACGCCCCGGGCGTTTACGTGCACATCTACGTGTTGCACGCGGACGCAAGCGGCGACCCGGCATCGAAAGCCGCGCGGGCGGATAATTACCGCCAGCTGGCAGCGGATATTGCGCGGTACCCCGAGGAGCCTATGCTCGTGATGGGCGATTTCAACGGAATCTATACGAATGTTGCGCGTTTCATGAACGAAACAGGGTTGCGTGACAGTTGGAAGGATCTGACGGATGCGGGGTTTTATGCCGGGAACGATCCCGGCGTAGGCTGGTGCCAATCCTCCGGCGACAGCATTGACCGTATCCTGGTGCGCGACGGCAAGGGCTTGCGCTTCACAATTTTAGAGAGCAAAAACCTCAACCTGCAAACCGCGCCCGGCGGCGTAACCGTTGCGGAGCAGCTCCTGACCGGTGGACGCAGCTTATCAGACCACGCGGCAAAATACGCCAAGCTGGCCTGGCATTATGACGGCAACCCGCAAGGGGTTTGGGGCGAAACAGGTTTCCCGCTCACGCCCCCACAATGGGATCTTTCGCTGCCGGGTAAGCAAATCAAAACATTTTTCGTTAAGCTCGGGCTGCTTTGGAAAGGCATTGATGCGTTAACGAAAGAAAGAGGTTCGCCGTGAATTGTAAGCAATTTTTTTGGCGCATTTGGGCAGGTTTTCTTGCCGCGATTGTCACGCCGCTTTGTGTATGGCTTCAAGTGCCGAAGCCCGCTTGCGGTCAACTGCTGGATCTGAACCGGTTTGCACTGACCTGGAGTGACGAATTTGACGGCACACAGTTGGATCCTGCCAAATGGAAAGCGCACGGCGGCGCAGGCGTAACAGTGCGGCGCGATGGCTACTGGAGTCTGGATATGGCGACTGTCAGCGACGGGCATCTGCGGGTCGCCTCGCGCTACATAGAGGAAGGTCTGGATGGCAGCCCCGGCGGCTGGTATACCGCCGGGCTGGATACCTCCGGGCTGTTTGAACAAAAATACGGTTATTTTGAAGTCCGCGCAAAAATGCCCAAGGGCGTCGGGCTGTGGAGCGCTTTCTGGATGATGAGCAATCCGGGCATGATGCACGACGCAACCATGTCATGTGTGGATGGCAGCGGGCGTGACGGCACGGAAATCGACATCATGGAAAGCCCTTATTATTATAAGGCTTGGCCGCAGCGAAATTCCACAATGCATACCATCCATTATGATGGCTACGGGGTCGCGCACCGCTCGCAGAGCATCGGGGATTATTACATTCGCCGCCCCTATGACACTTTCCATACCTACGGTCTGGAATGGAACGAAAATGAGTACATCTTCTATATTGACGGTACGGAAACCGGGCGCACGAATTTCGGCGGCGCTTCACAGGTGCCGGAATACCTGCTGCTGAGCGTAGAGCATCAAAACGGAGGCTGGGCAGGCGATATTCGCGACAACAAAAGCCAACCCACGGATTTTGTTGTGGATTACGTGCGCGTCTATCAATACAAGTAATAAAACAAACAAAAAACACAGAGGAGGAAACGACATGGCACTCACCAAACAAGAATGGCTCGCATTGGAGGATAAGGCCTACCAGCTGCGCCGTCTGCTGCTTGACACCTGCCACTGGGCCGGGAGCGGTCACATCGGCGGCGGCAACAGCGTGATGGATATGCTGACCACTCTCTACCACCGCTACCTCAACATCCGCGTGGATGATCCAAGCTGGGCGGATCGGGACCGCTTTATCCTGAGCAAGGGGCACGCCGGCATCGCCTACGCCCCGGTGCTGGTGGATAAGGGCTTCAACGACCCTGAGCAGCTCAAAACCTTCAACCTGACCAATTCCAAAATGGGGATTCACTTGGATTCCAACAAGGTTGTGGGCGTGGACGCTTCCACAGGCTCGCTGGGGCACGGGCTTTCCATCGCGCTGGGCACAGGGCTTGCCGCCCGTGTGCAGGGCAAGGCTTACAAGACCTACTGCATCCTGGGCGACGGCGAACTGGATGAAGGCTCGAACTGGGAAGCCGCGATGGCTATGGCACACTTCAAAGTGACAAATGTCATTAGCTTCGTGGATCGCAACCACAACATGATTGATGGCAATACGGAGGAAATCATGGCGCTGGAGCCTCTGGCAGACAAATGGATCTCTTTCGGCTTCGACACCAAGGTTGTGGACGGCGGCAACATCAATACCCTGTGCGAAGCGGTAGATTACGCGCTGGCGAACAAAAGCGATAAGCCCGTCATGATCATTGCCGACACAAAAAAAGGGGAAGGCATCGATTTTATTGAAGGCGATTACCGCTGGCACTATGGTGCCATGGCAGAGGACAACTACGAAAAGGCAAAAAAAAGCCTCGCGCGGCATTACGAGGCACGGAAAGCAAGGGCGGAGAAGGAGGGAAAATGACATGCGTACACGCAGCATCAATAAAGCGCAAAAACAGTTTCGGTGACTTCTTGTCTGCTTACTCTTCATAATATCCGTCGCAACATCATTTTCAACGACAGGCAATGCAGTTGTTTCAACATTTTTACAAGGGACAGTTTGCTACATAAGAAACGCAAATAACGGAATGTATTTAGATGTGGCTGGAGCAAATACAACCTCAGGCACGGCTGTACGTGCATACACTTCAAATAGCACATCGGCACAAAAATGGCGTATTTACCCCATTTCCGGATTGACAGGCGTCTATGTCATTCGTTCGTATCTGGATACAAGCTTAGCGTTATCCGCGCCCAACTTGGCAAATAACGGTGGAACTGTAGTAAAACGAATTTCGACATCAAATTTAGACGCTGCAATTCCGGAAGACTGTAAGTGGGCATACAGGGGCGGCATAGCATGAAAAAGAAACGACTGGTGCTTGCGATCTTTTCATTTTCTATCATCGGTCTGGTTGCGTTCGACGCAACATGATTACTTGATAAAAAACAAGAAGCAAACCAGTTCCCTATCCTTTATTCTCACGGCAGCTTCGCGTATGATGAAATACCATACCCTATGGATCGCTATCGCTGCATATACGATGTTGAAGCTGCGCAAAACAAAATTGGCGTACCTTATGAGACAGCACCCATTCCTTCCCAAAGCCAAAAAGTAGCGACCACACAAGACCAGCCTCTGATTGATCCTTCACAAGTTGACGTAACCAATCCAGTGGCAGCGATTGCAAAATGACAAAACATCCAATAAATAGGGAGGACACACGGAATGATCAAGCGCCGCTTCATCGCGCTCACGCTTGTGGTGTCGCTGACAGTCCTTCTTTCGGCTTTCGCCGTGATCCGACTATACCTGTTCAGTCACCCGGGTTTCTTAAAAATCTCATATTCCATCGGCGAATTCGTCTACGAAGTTGACAACCCGCAGGTTGTCGCCGGTTATGTTGATTATGTCTTCGTGGCAAGGGTGGAGTCGATCGAAAAAACGGTAATGGACAGGGAAGACTGACATTGGGAAGAAGCTCGAAGCAGCAAAATCTGACGCTATCCCCTCTCTGCTGGCGGAATCAAAGGTAGTTGATGCATACAAAGGGCATGTACGGAACGAGATCAAGTTCCCCCGCGACCGCTATCTCTGCAAATACGACGCAAGCGGACAGCAGGTCGAAATTGGGCAGCCCTACCTATGAAACGCGATCAGCGTATCCTGCAGAAAAGGAGAGCAAGCCCCCGCAAGAATCCTTACAGGTGAACGGTACCGGCGTTCCCCTGGCAGCTTAACAGCAAGCACAGTCAAATAACAAAAATTACGCAAGGAGGAAACAATATGGCAGGCGGATTAACGTATACCGCTGTGGATTCCACGCAGCTTTCGACTGCGGAGATCTATGGCAAAACCCTTTTGGAGCTTGGTGAACAGCACCCGGAAATCGTGGCGCTGACCGCCGACCTTGGCAAATCCACCAAAATCGGCACCTTTGGCGATAAGTTCCCGGAACGCTTTTTCAATGTCGGCATTGCGGAACAGAACATGGTCGGCATGGCGGCAGGCATGGCAAAAGCGGGGCTTGTGCCGTTCCTTTCCTCGTTCTCGCAGTTCGCATCCTGGCGCGTAGCAGATCAGCTGCACACCGACATCTGCTACCAAAACGTTAACGCAAAAATCATCGCAACCCACGGCGGCACTTCCTTCGGGCAGGCCGGCTCCACCCATCATGCCATCTGTGATTTTGCGCTGGTGCGCTCGCTGCCAAACATCACCCTTATTTGCCCGGCGGATGGCTACGAAACCGCGAACGCCGTACGCGCGGCGTATGAAACCCCCGGACCGTTCTACATCCGCATCAACCGCGGCTTCGACCGCGTAGTTTATCAAAACGAAGATTACGGCTTTGAAATCGGCAAGGCGGTGGAAATGCGCCCCGGCACGGATATCACCGTTATCGCCTGCGGCTCCTGCGTGTTCCAGGCTGTTTCGGCTTCAGATTTTCTCAAAAACGCCGACGGGCTGAGCGTTCGCGTGCTGAACATGCATACCGTCAAGCCCATTGACGCCGAAGCCATCCAAAAAGCGATCATGGATACCCGCCGCATCATCGTAGCGGAGGATCACAGCGTGGTCGGCGGGTTGGGCGGCGCGGTGGCGGAGGTCATCGCCGAATACGGCAAGGGCTGTGCCTTCAAGCGCTTGGGGGCGCAGGATCAGTTCGCGCCCATCGGTTTGCATGAAGACATCATGAGCATCCTCGGCATTGATTCCAACGGCATCACCGAAGCCGTGCGCACAGTGATGAAGATGGATTTTGAGCTGGACGACAACTGGGATGACGAGGTGTGATGCGCAAGCCGATCAAGCAACCGCGATTTTTGCGTTGGGAGCCGCTCTTCTATCTTTCGTTCTTCGTATTTCTGATGCTGCTGACCTGTTATTTCCCGCCCGCGCCCGACGACCGGCTATGGACCGGCAGCTATGGGGAAGAACTGTTTTTGCGCGGCTTCGCCAATTATAACGGCAGATACTTGGGCAATCTCTGTGCATATGTCCTGTTGCGTGTCCCATGGATTTTGCCTCTCGTAAAAGCATCCGCGCACACAGGTATTCTTTGGCTGACGCAGCGATTCGCAGGCAACCGGGATCGGCGGTTCCTGCTGCTCAGTGCAATCCTGCTGCTTCTGCCCGGACCGCTCTTGATTCAGGATTTTGCATGGACGACCGCATTCCTGAACTACGAAATGCCGGTGTTGCTCCTTCTGACCGTCGCTTTTTTGGTCTACAAGGCAAGAAGGCGCGCCGCTTGGTTCGTCGTCATTGCTATTCTGGGCTTCGCGACGCAGCTGTTCATGGAGCATTACAGCCTCTTCGCGCTAGCGGTTTCAGGCTGCACGGCACTGCACCCAAAATGCAAAGCATACCGCGCTCGCGCGCTGGTCTGGCTTTGTTCCGCAGCGGCGGGCGCTGCACTCATGTTCAGCAACGCCAACTATCTGCGTGTTCTGCGCGGCGAAAAAGGCTACCAGCGCGTTGCGCCCGGCTTGCTGCCCGGTTTTTTGCGAGCGCTTGCAGGCTTCGCCGCCGCCTGTGCGCCCGTGCTGCTGTTGATCGCGATCCTTCTGCTCCTGCTGCGCCGCCGAAACCCCGCCGCGTGGGTGCGTCTCCCGCGCAGCCGATTGCTATGGCTTTGCATCGCTTTGTTGGCAGCGTTGAACGCGCCGCTGCTCTTCGTGTTCCCCATGGGTCCGCGCTGCTTCAGCCTCACTGCGGTCTTGCTGCTCCTGATGGCGCACAGACTATTCACTTTCGCCGCGCGCAAAAGCACTCCCCTGCCGACGCGACCGCGCGGTGCACGGTCATTGACCGTTGCGCTGGCGGCAATCATGGCAATCGATCTGGCAGGCTATATGTTCATCCACGCGGCGAACCTTGCTAAGGTCGCAGAAGTCCGCGCACAAGTGGCGCAAGGCAACCGCACCATTGTACTGCGGCATACTCCCATGCGTTTTTTGGTCAACGCGCTGGATCAAGAGCCAAACAACCGCAACATCCTGCGCGGATTCCTCGAATATTACGGGCTGCCGGAGGATGTGACCATCCATTACGAATAAACCCGAGAAGGAGGTCTACCCCATATGGATCAAGATACCCTGTTTAGCTACAAGATCTTTCTCAACGCCGCGCTGCCCTTAGTGAAGGTGATTGCGTCAGATATCCCGGCGTTGGCGAAAAAATTTGAACACGCGCACTGCATCTTTCAGGTCAGCGCCCTGGATCCGGATATGTCCGGTGGGAAGGTCGCGACGCACTTCACCGTGAACAACGGGGAGTGGACGGTTTGCGCCGATAAGGTTGCAACGAACCCTATGGTTGAGCTGGAATTTAAAAGTATCGACGCCTTTGTCGCGTTCTTTAAAGGCAAAATGAGTCCCGCCACACTGCCGCGCATGAAGGGCGTGCTCAAGCACACGGGGATGTTTGCCGCCTTTATGCAGGTGCTGCTCAAAATGAGCTCCCTGCTTGGCGCAACCGTACCGCCGGCGGATGAAGAAACCAAGGTGTTACTGGTCAAGAGCTTCTTTTATCTGCTTTCCAGTGGCATCAGCTGCCTGAACAAAAACGGACATCCGGGGGTTTCCGGCTGGACAAAGCCCAGCCCCGACCGCGTTTATTCTTGGGCAGTCAACAACCACCCGGAGGTGGCGGCCTATATCCGCATCAAGGCGGGCAAGAGCCGTGCGGGGCGCGGGGAATACAAGCGCGCTATGCCATTTTTCACCCTGCGCTTTGATTCGCTGGATAGCGCGCTCGGCACACTCCTCGGCACCGACGACATGATGGAAGCCACAAAAGCCGGACGGCTCATCATGGACGGCGCACCCGAATTCGGCGCGCAATTGGGTGAATTCATGCTCACTGTCGCAGCTTACGCAAAATAAATCACGAAATGTCCCACGCGCCCTCTTCCAAAAAACGAAGAGGGCGCGTGGATTTTTTCTGCCTCCCACCCGCGCATGAGGCGCGTCCCTTTTTCATATGCTATGCTAACACAATCGATGAGGTGGCGCATGAAAAATACGGGCAAGCTGATCCTGAACACCGCACTTCTCACCGCCGTGTCCTTCCTGATGCAAACCGTTTCCGTTGCCTTTAATGTATATTTGACCAACCGAATTGGCGATTTGGGCATCGGGCTGTTTCAGCTGACCATGGCGGTTTACGGCATGGCGGCAACCTTCGCGTGCGCCGGGGTGCGCTTAGGCTCCACACGGCTGAACATTGATCTGCTGGCAAAACGGCCAAACGCCTCGTCACGCGGCGCGATGCGGCTTTGCCTGGGCTACGCGGTGATCCTCAGCAGCGCCATCGCGTTGCTGCTTTTTCTCTGCGCGCCCGCGGCAGCAAAGCAATGGCTGCACGACCCGCGCGCCGCGCAATCCTTGCGGGCGCTGGCGTTCGGGCTTCCCTTCGTTTCAGCGTCAGCGGCAGTGCAGGGCTTTTTTACCGCAGTCGGCACGGTCTACAAAAACGCGATCGCGCAAGCGTTTGAGCAGGGGATCAAAATTGTCGCCGTGGTCTTTTTCTTGGGGGAAATGCTGCCGCGCGGCTTGGAATACGCCTGCCTTGCCATCGTTTACGGCATGTGCTGCGGGCAAATCGCGGGGCTGTGCGTTTCCGCAATATTGCTGCGGTTTGCCCGCTCCATGCGGCGCAAAGAACCGCACGGAGCGAAATCCGTAAAGCTACGCAGCCTTTTGCACATCGCGGGACCCGAGGCTGTCGGCTCGTGCGCGCGAAGCATCCTGCTCACGGTGGAGCATTTGCTCATTCCGCGCGGCTTTGAAGCCTCCGGACGCTCCGCAGAGGAAGCCATGCGCATCTATGGTGTAATCCACGGGCGCACGCTGCCCGTGCTTCTATATCCTTCGGCAGTGCTTTCTTCGCTGGGCGGGCTGCTCGTTCCGGAATTTTCACAGCTACGCGTCAACGGCGAACGGGAGCGTATTGAAGTGGCCGTGCGCAAGATCCTGCGCATCTCGCTTTTTTACGGCGTATTCATCGGCGGGATGTTCTACGCCTTTGCGGCTCCGCTTTCGCAGCGGATCTTCGGCAGCGACGTCGCCGTCAAATATTTGCAGCTGCTCGCGCCGCTTGTGCCCGTCATGTATATGGATATGAGCGTAGACGGGATGCTCAAGGGACTGGATCAGCAAAAATATTCCATGCGCTACAATATAATTGATTCCGGCATCTGCGTGGTGCTGGTTGCGTTGCTTCTGCCGCGTCTGGCAATCAAAGGCTACATCATTGTGCTCTTCGTGAGCGAAATATACAATTTCTTTTTCAGCATCCGCCGCTTGCTGACCGTGACGGGCGTACCGCGCCCGCGTTTGGATGAAATTGCGCGCGCATTGCTTTGCGCCGCCTGTGCGGCACTCATCCCGCTGGGGTTGAGCAAAGCTGCGCTCCCCGGCGGTCTCGGGCAAAAGACGCTCCCGCTCGTCCTGGTGTTAAGCGGCGGCGCGCTTTTCTATTGCGTATGCCTCTGCCTAACCGGCTTGGTGACCGGGGACGACTTCCGGTCCGTGCGGACGGCGAAGGCGTAGCTATTGGATATACGCCGCCACCTCCTCCGCCAGAGCAAACGGCAAAATCGCCTCATAATACAGCCCGTCCTCGCGAAACTCTTCGACAAGCACACGCCCTTGCTCCCGGAATTTTGCGCCGTAACCGGAAAGGCTATAAGGCAGCAAGAGCTTAACCTCCTTGCGCGCGGGCAGAAGCTCTGCCGCAATGCGTTCCAAAAGCGCGTCCACGCCCTGCCCCTCCAGCGCGGAAATCAATACCCCGCCGCCCACATGCGGCAACGCACGCTGCTCAGGCGGCATCAAATCACTTTTATTCAGCACCCGCAGCACAGGAACACCCGCCGCTTCACAACCCAGTTCCCGCAAAAGCTCCGCCGTCACGCGCAAATGCTCGGCACACGCCGGGCTTGAAGCATCACATACGTTCAAGATCAGTGAAGCTGTCGCCGCCTCCTCCAGCGTGGAATGAAAAGCTTCCACCAACCGGTGCGGCAAACGGCGGATCAGCCCGACGGTATCAATCAGCATCACCCTTCGCCCATCCGGCAGGCGCAGAGCGCGGGCGGTGGGATCCAAGGTCGCAAAGAGCTTATCCTCCGCCAAAACGCCCGCGCGTGTCAGCGTGTTCATCAACGTAGATTTGCCCGCGTTGGTGTAACCGACAATAACGACGGTTTCCACGCCATCCTTGCCGCGGCGCGCGCGGCGCAGCGCACGCCGTTTTTGCAGAGCTTCCAAATCCTTTTCAAGACGATGAATGTGTGCACGGACATGCCTGCGGTCATTTTCCAGCTTTGACTCGCCCGCGCCGCGCGCACCGATGCCGCCGCCCTGGCGCGAAAGCCCCATCCATTGCCCCGTGAGGCGCGGCAGACTATACTTGAGCGTAGCAAGCTCCACCTGCAACTTGCCCTCACTGCTGTTCGCCCGCGCCGCAAAAATATCAAGAATCAGCATCGTGCGATCCATGACCTTCAGGTTAAGCTCCTTTTCGAGATTGCGCTGCTGGGCGGGGCTAAGCTCGTCGTCGCAGAGCAGCAGGTTGCATTCGGTTTGCTCGAGCAGCGCCTTCAACTCCGCCAGCTTGCCCGCGCCAAAATAAGTGGCATGATCCGGGCTAGGGCGATTTTGCGTTGCGCGGGCAGCAATCTCCATATCTGCCGTGGCGGCAAGCTCCGCCAGCTCCTCCAGGGATGCCTCGGCATCAAATTCGCCGGTATCCACGGCGGCAAGGCAAGCGCGCTGCGCCGCGTTCTTTTCATATATCGTTTCCATAACTGTTCCTCCTCATGGCAAATTGTTTTTGCGATAATACACGCGAAACTGCAAATAATACAAAATAATTCGCTTTATTTCACTTTGCCCCTTGTTTTTTCGTCTATACAGCTGTATAATATGCAATGTTCAAATTGAGTGTAAATGGGGTGGGATACTTTTGGCAAGCACTGTTGGTGCATCGGACAGCCGCCTGCAAACCCTATTGGGTAAGCACATTCGAGTGCGTGTTACCCGCCCCTTGGGTTCGCCCATGCCGGAACGCAAAACAGTTTTTGGCATGAACTACGGCGAAGCCGGCGGCTTATACCCCGCTGGGGTGCGCCCGGAAGGCGTGTTCATCATCGGTGTTCACGAACCAATCCGCAACCTGGACGGGCGCGTTATCGCACTTGTGTTTTGCCAAGACGGTCGCAGCTATGCCGTTGCCGCGCCGCGCAAAAGCCGCTATGTTGTGGGGCAAATCCGCCGCGCGCTACGCTTCGCCTTCCCGCCGGAAAGCTATCGGCTTGCCTGCCTTTATGAACGCTCCTGCGGCGCGGTTGTGTTCCGCCGCTTTGCGGGCGAAACGCGTTTTCTGCTCATCAAAAACCGCCGCAGCGCGCACTGGGGCTTCCCAAAAGGGCATGTGGAGGACGGAGAAAACGCAGAACAAACCGCAAAGCGCGAGGTTCTCGAGGAAACAGGTCTGCACGTTCAGCTGATGCCCGGCTTTTCCAGCCAATCCGAGTATATCATTCAAGGCAAAATCGAAAAAAGCGTCACCATCTTCCTGGGCGAAACAACCGACCGCCAAACGGTTTTGCAAGAAGATGAAATTGAGGACTACTGCTGGCTCAATTACCGCAAAGCCGTTCAAGCCCTGAAATTCGAAAACGACCGTACCATCCTGCGCAAAGCCTTTTACTATCTGCGCCGTAGGGATATGGAGCAGCGGCAAAGCACAAAATCATAACCGGAAGCCGAACAGACTCGGGAAGGCATACGATAGCAACAGCATGATCGCGCCTGCGCCCAAAACACCCAGCGCTATGACGGGGAAGGATTTGCGGATTTGCATATCAAACACAACGGCGACCAAAGCGCCCGTCCACGCACCGGTGCCGGGCAGCGGGATCGCTACAAGCAGGAAAAGCCCCAAAAACCGATACCTTTGGAGCTTGCCCTCGCGTTTGCGCGCCCTGCGCTCCAGCGCGGTAACAATACGCTTTGTCGGTCGAAACCGCTCCATAAATCGAAACACCTGCCGCAAAAACAACAATATAAACGGCACAGGCAGGATATTTCCCAAAAAACAGGCAAGGAAGGCTTCCCAAAGCGGAACCTCCAGCAAGCGCGAAAAAATGATCCCGCCGCGCAGCTCAACCAGCGGCAGCATAGAAATCACAAACGCTGCCAACAACTTCCAAAGCATGCCCAGCTGATCGAAATACGCGCTCATTTGTTCGAAAAGATGACTCATTGTGCCGTTGCTTCCCCACTTTCGTCTGCAGCTGCAAGCGCTTCGGTTAAATCCAATGTTCCGGCATAAAGGCTACGCCCACAGATTACGCCGTGCATCCCCGCCGTGCGCAGAGCACGTATATCACCGATATTTGTCACCCCGCCGCTGGCAATGATGTCACAGCCAACCGCCGCCCGTAACGCGGCAAGCTGCTCCAAATTCGGACCACTGAGCATCCCGTCACGCCCAATATCGGTAAAAATCAGAGTTTGCACCCCCGCTTGCTCCATTTGCCGTGCAAGCGTGATATAATGAACGCCACCGGATTTCAGCCAGCCATCTGCCGCGGCAACGCCGTCCCTCGCGTCAATGCCCACAGCAACATGCGCACCGCCAAACGCAGCGATGGCTTCCCGCACCAACGCGGGCTTTTGAATCGCCACACTGCCCAAAATAACACGCTCCACGCCGCTTTCAAGGTAAAAAGCTATATCCTCCAAGCTGCGAATGCCGCCGCCCAGTTCGACCCGCAAGCCGCTCTCTTTTGCGACACGCAAAAAGATGGGCGCATTGACGCGCTTGCCCGCCAGCGCCCCGTCGAGATCCACCATATGAATCCACGAACAGCCTGCGGTGCGGAAAGAACGCGCGGTCTGCATATAATCCGAAGCGACACGCTCCGCCGTCGCAAAATCACCCCTATACAAGCGGACGCACTCGCCGCCCTTGACATCAATGGCCGGAAAGATGATCATGCGAGGCTTCCTTTCGTGCTCAATGTGCCCTCCAGCGGCTGCAGTGCCCTGCGCAGCGAATGCGCGGCGGCTTTAAAAAGACTTTCCGCCTCATGGTGACCATTCGCGCCATATACCAAACGCAAATGCAGCGTAATGCCGGCGTTCACAGCAAAAGCGCGGAAAAACTCCTCGCAAAGGCAAAGCTGAAAAAGCCCTGCGTATGCTTGCGAAAAATGCGCGTCAAACACCAAAAAAGCGCGACCGGACACATCCACCGCTGCCGTAGCAAGGCTTTCATCCATCGGGATGCTCGCTTGCCCGAAACGCGCAAGCCCGCCCTTGTCGCCCAAAGCCTGCCCGAGCGCCTGCCCCAGCACGATGCCGCAATCCTCCACGCTGTGATGATCATCCACCGCCAAATCGCCCGCGCAGCGCAGCCGCAAGCCCCAGCCCGCGTGTGCCGCCATGGCATGCAGCATATGATCAAAAAAACCGACGCCTGTTTCAATCTCAACGGCTCCGCCGTCCAGCTTCAGCATGGCTTCAATATCGGTTTCCTTTGTTTTGCGGGCTACGGATGCATTGCGCATGGCAAACCCCTCCTAACGCTGTCCAAACATTACTTTACCATTATACCCGATTTCACAAAAGAAAGCAAGCGCATATTTTCTATTTGTTGTATTGCTGCGTGTGCGTTACGCGCAGACGCGCCATGGCTCTTGCCAGCGCGATTTTATTCGTGCGGTATTCGCGCACGCTTGTTTGCTGGCGCAGCTTCTCCCGCGTGCGGAGCATCACGCCCTCGGCGCGCTGCACATCAATGTCCTCCGGCCACTCGCAGGCCTGCGTCACAATCACAACTCGCCTATGCCCGACCTCCATAAAGCCCTCCGAAAGGAATGCTTCTTTCCATTGCCCCCCGATGCTAAGCATAACACTGCCAATGTTGACAGGCGTCACCATTGGCAAATGTCCCGCCAAAACCGTAATCTGCCCATCCGGCGTATTCACCGTCACGCCCTCGGCAAGCCCACTGAAAAACGAGCGTTCCGGCGTCATAATTTCCAGCTGATATGGGGTTGGCACAGCTCACCCTTCCTTCCCCGCCTTTTCAAAGGCTTCATCCAGGTTCCCGATCATATAAAACGCGCTTTCAGGCAAATGATCCGCCTTCCCTGCAAGAATATCCTCCGCGCTGCGTAGCGTATCCTCCAGCGAAACATGACGCCCCTGCATTCCCGTGAAGACCTGCGCGACGTTCATCGGCTGCGAAAGGAAGCGCTGAACGCGCCGCGCCCGGTGCACCGTGTGCTTATCCTCTTCCGTCAGCTCATCCATGCCAAGAATCGCGATAATATCCTTCAGTTCATTATAGCGCTGCAGGCAGGTCTGGGTACGCCGCGCAACCTCATAATGCCGCTGCCCGACAATTCCGGGGTCAAGGATGCGCGAATTCGATTCCAAAGGGCTAACCGCCGGATAAATCCCCATCTCTGAAACCGCGCGCGAAAGCACGGTAGTTGCATCCAAATGCGAAAAAATCGCTGCCGGCGCGGGGTCCGTCAAATCATCCGCCGGAACGTAAATCGCCTGCACGCTCGTCACGGAGCCATCCGTTGTGGAGGCGATGCGCTCCTCCAGCTCGCCCAGCTCCGTAGCAAGTGTCGGCTGATAGCCAACAGCCGAGGGCATGCGCCCCAGCATCGCCGAAACCTCGTTGCCTGCCTGCACATAACGAAAAATATTATCAATAAACAGCAACACGTCGCGGTGCAGCACATCACGGAAATATTCCGCCATCGTCAGCCCTGTGAGCGCCACGCGCATACGTGAGCCGGGCGGCTCGTTCATTTGCCCAAACGCCATCGCGGTTTTTGCAATTGCGCCCGAAGCCCGCATATCATGCACCAAATCGTTCCCTTCGCGGCTGCGCTCCCCTACACCGGCAAAAACGGAATACCCGCCATGTCCGTGCGCAATATTGTGAATCAGCTCCATGATCAGGGTGGTTTTTCCCACGCCCGCGCCGCCGAACAAGCCGATCTTGCCACCCTTGGCGTAAGGTGCAAGCAAATCAATCACCTTGATGCCCGTTTCAAAAAATTCCGTCGCCGGGTGCAGCTTTTCATAGGGCGGGGAATCCCGGTGAATCTCCCAGCGGGTCTGCGTTTCAACCGGACCGCCACTGTCAATCGGCTCACCCAGCACATTGACCACGCGCCCCAGCACACCCTCACCCACCGGCACGGTAATGCCGTGCCCGGTGTTCACCACAGGCGAACCGCAGGCAAGACCTTCCGTCGCCTCCAGAGCAACGCAGCGCACCACGCCCGGCGCAATGTGCGCGGCAACCTCCATGTGAATGCCCCCCGCCGTTTGCAGCAGCGTGTTCGTGCGCGGCTCCATCTCCGGCGGAAAGCGGACGTCCAGCACCGGACCGCTGATTTTTATGATTCTCCCCGTTGTTTCCGGCATAGCAATGCCTCCGATCAAATAAATACCGCGCTGGTAATTTCCGCAATTTCCTGCGTCACCGCCGCCTGGCGGGCGAGATTGTATTCCATGCGCAGCTTATTGAGCATTTCGTCCGCGTTGCGCGTGGCACTCTGCATCGCCAGCATCCGCGCCGTGTGCTCGCTGGCATAGGAATGCATCAGCGCCCCGAAAATGTAACTGACCAAATATTGCGGCACGAGATATTGAAACACCTCCGCCTCCGAATACGGGTAATGGATCGCGTGGGGCGGCTCGGTTTCATTCACATCCAAAAAATCACTCAGGCGCAGCGGCAAAATGCGATGGCAAATCGGCTCGCCCGCCATGCCGTTCTTGTAGGGCGTATAAATCATGAACACCTGGTCAGTTTGCTTTTGATCAAAGCGATCCAGCACATCCAGCGCGATTTGCCGCGCGTTGTGCAGCGAAGGATCCTGCGTCACGCCGCCCAGCTGTTCATCCGGCACAATGCCGTGACCGCGAAAGAACTCATCGCCCGTCATGCCAATGGTGATGAGCGACAGGTTTTGACGGTTTCCGCCGCCGCGCGCGCTGAGCTTTTCGCGAATTTCGCGATACGCAAGCTGAAAAACAGCGGAATTATAAGAGCCTGCCATCCCTTTATCGCCCGAAACCACCAGGTAGGTGCGGCGGGCATGCGGGTGCTTGATCAAATATGGGTGATCGCCCAAATGCGGCGACAGCAGGATATCCTTGATCACCGCCTGCACCTGATCCAAGAAGCGCCTGTTATATTCCATTTTTGGGATAACCTTTTTCGCCCGCGCCGAAGCAACCAAATGCATGGCATTCGTGATTTTGCGCGTTTCCTCCACCGCGCCGATGCGGCGGCGGATTTCGTTTGTTTTTTGCATGGTTAAGCCCTCTTTGCCCTTACGCGCTCGGCAAGAAAATGCTTCATATAAGCAATCAGCATTTCCCGATCCGATGAATTCAGCGCACCTGTCGCATCTATCGTGTGCAGCGTGCCTTCGCAGTGCGCCTGCAAATATTCCAGCAATTCACCGCGTAGCTCCGTGATTTCCGCCGGAGGAATGTCGCGCAGCAAATTCTGCCCAAAAGCAAGCAGCACCGCCACCTGCTGAGATAAGCGAAGCACCGCATCCTGCTTTTGCTTCAGCAGCTGCGTCAAACGCTCGCCGCGGCGCAAAAGCCGGGCGGTGGACGCGTCAATATCCGCACCGAATTGCGCGAAAATCGCTGTATCCCGGTACTGCGCCAAATCCAGACGCAGCGAACCGGAAACCTCCTTCATGGCGGAGCGCTGCGCCGAACGGCCAACGCGCGAAACCGAAAGCCCTACATTGACCGCCGGGCGAATCCCGGCGTGAAAAAGCTCTTCCTCCAAAAAAATCTGACCGTCCGTGATGGAAATCACGTTGGTGGGGATATATGCGGAAATATCGCCCGCCATCGTTTCCACAATGGGCAAAGCCGTAATTGACCCGCCTCCGTTTTCGTCACTAAGCCGCGCGGCGCGTTCAAGCAAACGGCTGTGAAGGTAAAACACGTCGCCGGGATAGGCTTCGCGCCCGGAAGGGCGGCGCAGCAGCAGGCTCATGGAGCGGTACGCGGCTGCGTGCTTGGTTAAATCGTCATAGACAATCAAAACATCCTTGCCCCGGTGCATGAATTCTTCAGCAATCGCGCAACCGGCATAAGGCGCCAAATATTGCAGCGTCGGGCGGTCATCCGCCGTGGCGGCGACAATGACCGTGCGCTCCATTGCCCCGGCTTCGCGCAGGGTATGCGCCACCTGCGCCACCGTCGCGCCCTTTTGCCCAATGGCGCAATAAACGCAATAGGTGTTCTCATCCCCGCGCTGGTTGATCATCGCCGCCAGCGCAATGGCGGTTTTACCCGTTTGCCTATCGCCAATGATCAATTCACGCTGCCCGCGCCCGATAGGGATCATGCTATCGATCGCCAGCAAGCCCGTTTGCAGCGGGCGGTCAACAGGGCTGCGATCCATGATGGAAGGCGCGGGGCTTTCCACGGGGCGAAAAGACGACGCCTTCAGTTGCCGCCCGTCCAGCGGGCGACCAATCGGGTCGATAATCCGCCCGCAAAGCGCGTCACCCACACAGATATCAGCCACGTGCCCCGTTCCGCAAACAAGACCGCCCGTCGTGATCTCACGGCTGCCTGAAAGCATTACCGCACCCACACCGTCCTCGCGCAGATCCATCGCCAAGCCGAAATGTCCGCCCGCAAAGGCAAGCAATTCACCGTAATGACTGCCCGCAAGCCCGTCGATCTGCACCACGTCGTCCATTATGGAGCGCACCGTGCCATAGTCGCCGGTTTTTGTTTCAAATGTAAAGCCCTTCACCTTTTCAAGCAAATGGCTCGTAAAATCCGCCATATATTCTTCCCCCGTCACACACCGCCCAGCGCGACCCGAAGCTGCTCCAACCGCGCCGCTATGCTGAAATCATATCGTTTTCCGTCAACCAGCGCCACATAGCCGCCGATCAGCTCGGGTTCCAGCTCCACACGAAAAACAACCCCGCGCGCCAGCAGTGCCGAAAAGCGCCTTTGCAGCTCCTGCAGCGCCGCTTCCTCCGGCACAGCAGCGCAACGCAGGATCGCGTTCGCTTCGCTCATGCCATTTCGCCGCCCTTCTCCATATCCTGAAAGAACGCCGCCGCCAGGCGCTCGGAATCGCTCTTGTTGACCTCGCGCTGCAAAATGCGCTCAGCAACGCCCACAGCGAGCGTCGCCACCTGCTGCTGCATACCATCCAAGGCTTTTGCACGTTCCTGCCGAGCGTCGTCGCGCGCTTTATCCAGTAACGCAACGCTCTCAGCCCGGGCGCTTTCCGCCATCGTTTTGGCGGAGGCATTCGCGGCGGCGGTAATTTCCAGCGCGCGGGCACGGGCATTTTCTTCCGCATCCGCAATCCGCGCCTCGTATTCTATTTTGAGCTTTTCCGCCTTGGCATGCGCCTGCTCCGCTTCCTCCAAGGATGCCGCCAAGCCTTCCTTACGTTCCTGCATGAACTTGCGCACCGGCTTATAGAGCAGCTTGCGCAGCAACAGGAAAAGAATAATCATATTAAGAATATGCAGCAGGATTTCCTCCGGGCTAACCAATTCCGCCAATCCACCCATCGCGGGAACACCCCTTTCAGTTCAACCCGTTATTTTACAAATAAGATAATCAACGCCGTAAGCAGCCCGTAGATTGCGGTGGATTCCGTCAACGCCAGCCCCAGCAAAAAGATAGAATTGATCTTGCCTGCGGCTTCCGGCTGCCTGCCGACCGCCTCAGCTGCACGTCCCGTCGCCATGCCCATTCCCAGCCCCGCGCCTCCGGCGGCCAGCATACAAAGCCCCGCACCGATTGCAGTAACATCCATGTTCGAAATCTCCTTTGGATTGATTTTACGGCTTGCTCTTTGCTGAAAAATTCTATTCCTCCGCCGTCGCCTCTTCAATGTAAGAAAGCGTTAACGTAACGAAAATAAAGGCTTGGATGAGAGGGTGAAACACGTTAAAAAACAGCCCCGCAACACTGGGAATCCCCACCGCGCGGTGATGCAGCGCCCAATAGAGCAGCTCCACAATGACCATGCCGCCAAACATATTCCCAAAAAGCCGACACGAAAGCGAAAGCGGTACAACCAAATCCGAAAGGATGCGGAAGGGCGCAGCGATGGTTTGCGGCTTCGCCAGCTGCTTCATTTCCGCCTTGACTTTTTGCCCGCACCGCAAGCCGGGTTCATTTGCGGGGCGGATCCCCAGATAGCTCTTAATTCGCCCAAAAAAGCCCTTGCGCTTAAAGCCATAATAATTCACAAGAAAATATGTGATCAGCGAAAGACCAATGGCCATGTTTATATCTGCTGTGGGGGCATGCAAGCCAAGCAGCTCCACCGCCGCGCTGCAAACCAGAAGTAGCGCCAGCGCGAAAATATACGCGCCGAAGGATACGCTCATGCCGTGCAGCTTGTCGCCAACATATTTATCCAAGCCCTCCACCATGGTCTCCAGCAGCAACTGCACACCCTTAGGATTTTGCTTCATACGGCGCAAAACTGTCAGGCGCAGCAACAGCGCAAGACCGACCAGCACCGCCATGATGCCCCAGGTCGTCAGCAAGGTCGGGCTGATGCTCAGCCCATGGATGCCAAAAACATTTTCCACGACCTTTGGATGTATCTCCGGCGCTTCAAACCTGCCCTTGTCTTCATCGCGGAACACCAACGAAATCAACAGCACGGCGAAAATCCACGCACCGGTCACGGCAACGAGTGTCCAAACCCGCACCGGCAGCTTTTGCCTGCCGGTGGGCGCTTCCACGATCGCAAGCCTGCGCTTTGCACCGCGCCGGAACGCAAAGCCCAGCACCGCCCCAAGCAGGGCGATGACCAACACGCCGTAATGCTGCGCAAGATCCAGCAGCTCATGCAAAAACCACATGCCGTTACCTCTCGTTCGTTTTCATGCTCCGCAGCAACGCACGCAAGCCGCCCGCCAGCGCAAGCAAAACCAGCGCGGCGCAAAGCCCGGCGCCGAAAAACAGCAAATCCGCAGGTCGCAGCAACGCGCAACAAAAAAGCGCGACCGCCGGGAGCAGCAACGCACCCGCAAGCCAGAGCGCACCGCTCCGCCGCCCCTGCAACAGGCGCGGGCTGGCAAGCACCAGAAGCGCATAATCCGCCGCACCAGCAAAAGCGCCAACGACGGCGGCAATTCCATGCATGACCCCACCGCCCCGCCTTCTGATGATGATAGAATTATACTCCCGAAAATTAAAAAATGCAACTGGCGGTTTGAACAAGGGTTATGTTACGCCATGCGGCAGAACGATGCATCTTGGACAAAATACGGCAAGCGCCCTGCATTTTTGTAGGGCGCTTCTCTCTTATGTCGGCTAACGGTTTTCACGGTTTTGCGACTGCGCGCGCGGTGCGTCTCCTTTTTGCCAACCCTGCGCAAAGCCCCGTGAGCGCAACGCTCAAAAAACCGCCGGTCAGCAGCAGCAGTATATGCCGCGGCGGAAAACGCAGCGGCGCCAAATTGCCCGGCGGCGATGCCGCGCCGGTCAAAAAAGCCGGTCGCGCTTCCCCTGCCGGGAGAGCAGAAAAACGGAACGTGCGTGTCTCGCGAATGGGCGGTGCGGTTTCACGTGTATAATTTACGCGCAAGCCGAAAACAGCTTCCGAATACGGCAAAACGGTTTCGTAACGCAAGCGAATTGTTTCACCCGGCTGCACCGTGATATTGCTGAAAAAATTGACGTTAAAATCCAGCCCCTCCGCGTGCACGGCATGGACGCTGAGCGCGTAGCTGCGCGAAGTATTCGTCAGCAGCAGCGTTTCGTCATTTTCCGTTAAATAGCCGCTGATACTGCCGGAAAAACGCAGCTCCAACGCATCCGTGGGATTGCACGAATCCCGAAATTGCGGATAATCCGGATGCGAGTAAATATCCCGGATTTCATCGCTGAACAACCACTTGCAATAAAGCGCCGCGCCATAGGCGTCCCAAGCGGCCTGCCCGTGATACTGCCCGCCAAAAAACCAAGTGTGTTCGGGCAAATAAGCGCTCGCGGCATCCACCGTATGGCAGGGAGAAAGGTGACGGTGGTTCGGATCCGTACAGCGGCGGCGAATGCCGGCAAAGCACCCCTGTTGCCAGCTTTCCCCCAGAGCCAGCGCCGCTGCGCCCGTGGTCGATTGCACCTCGATCACGTAATCCGAGTTCAGGCTGCTCCCACCGCCCAAGGGCACACCAAAACCGCTGATGTTCATAATTTTCACGCCCCGCAGCTGCATTTTGCGCAGCGTTTCGGCAACAAAAGGCATTACCTCCCTGTGCACCCGATCGCTTGCACGAATAATCGCCGCATTTGCCACCGGATCCAGATATTCCGCTTTCAGCGCCTCATATTGCGCGGTGGGGATAATATCCCAAAAGCTGCCAAACAGCAAAATTTCCGGCACAAGATACCGGCGAAGCACCTCCACGGCAATGCCGCTGAGAGTTTGTAAATCAAGCCCCGCAATGCGCTGATCCAACACGCTTTCTATATTCAAAAATACCATCAAAAAATCCACAAGACTTGCCGCGTCAAAAGCGAAATCCTTTTTTTTGAGCAGATCCACCGCCAAGGTCGAACCGTCCAGCGCCGGCGCGTGCAGCACGCAGCGGTCGATATCCCCTTTTTCGCCGTAATAAGTGAAATATGTCGCCGCCAGCAAGCCGCCGTAGCTAACGCCAAAAAGGCTCACCTGCGCATGACCGGAATCCTCCTTGACCTGTTGGATATAGGCGTCCAGCTGCCTTGCGTTCTCAATTTCGCCCATCCGCCAATCACTGGCAAAAAAATAAACATGGTCGGCGGTGGTGTGCCCGTCGCCCGCCCCGATGAAGGATTCCGTGATCGGGCGCTGGTTGTTAAGCAGGCGCTGCCCGTTTTTCAGCATCACATCCCAGCGGGACGCGTGCGCTCCCTCCGGCAATGCTCGTATGTTATATTTGGAGGTTCCGTCCGGGCGCATAGCGATGCGCTCCGTAAGCGCAGCAAGGGTTTCGCCGGCCTTTTTGATGACCGTTTCGCGGTTCCCGTTGGCATCCGCAAGAAGCTTGGGCAGCATTGCGAGGATGCCCTCGAGCAGGGTTTGCGTGTTGTCGCCTTGGATGCTGATAGGCCAAACCTTTTCCTCGTTCACCGTGCCAAGATCCTGAACCAGCTGCGGACCGCTGTAGCCCGGCAAAAGAATGACCGGCGAACGCCCGCAACCGCAGGCGTCCTTGTCGACGGCGGCAGACGCAACCGGCAAACACAGTAACAG
Organism: Oscillospiraceae bacterium; assembly: GCA_031280825.1. GTDB lineage: Bacteria > Bacillota > Clostridia > Oscillospirales > Acutalibacteraceae > WRMQ01. The sequence continues at coordinate 86,752 of JAITGE010000012.1, forward strand.
TAGCGCAGCGCAAAGCAGCCCACACAGCGCCCGCGTCATTTTAGTAAGTGAAATCAACATACCCCAATCACAACTCCAAACGTCATTCGTCCATCGTTTCAGCGGTCCAGCTTTGGGTGAAGCGCTCACCGGGCGCAAGCAAAAGAACGCCCTTCTTTTGGCGAATATCCGGCGCGCCCTGTAGCCCGTCGCTGATGCCAAACCACGGTTCAATGCAAACATAAGGCGCGCCGGGCTTCGCCCAAAGCCCTAGCGCGGGCGCACCGCCTAACGCAAAACGCAATGCTTCCCTGCCACTGCGCAGCAGCGTTATAAATTCCGACTGCACGTTTTGAAAAATCAGCGCGTCATTATCAAACAAATGCGGGTGAAGAACAAGCTCTGTCGCGGCGTCCAGAACGGAAAAAGCTTCGCCCGTCAGGTAGCTTTCCGTATTCACGCACAGGCTGCACAGGGTTTCCGGCTGCGAGAACCGCAGAATATCCCCCATGGCGCAATTGAACGCGGGATGCGCACCCAGCGAAAACGGCAGCGGCACATCGCCCGTATTGCGCACGGTCACGGCCGCCGCAAGCGTGCTGCCCGTAAGCCTGTAATCCGCTTGCAACGCAAACGCAAACGGATAGCCCACACGCGTAGCTTCGCTGTCACACAATTGAAAGGCAACGCGGTCGCGCTCCCGCGCAAGCAATTCAAACGCTTGCTTGCGGGCAAAGCCGTGCTTGGCAAGGCTATAGCTGCGACCATCATAAGCATAGCTATCCCCTTGCAGGCGACCGACGACCGGGAAAAGAATCGGCGCTTGCCCTGCCCAAACAGCGGGGTCGCCTTGCCAAAGGTATTCGGTTTTTGTTCTGCGGCTTTGCAGCGAATGCAGCTCTGCTCCAAAGGAATCCACAGCACAAAACAGCGCTTCGTTTTCAATGTGATACAGCATAGGTTCTCCTGTTTATTCTGACAGATAGCTTACGGAAACACAATCCCCGCATCCTGCCAAAGCGGCGCGGCGGCGTCTTTTGCCGAAAGGATGGGCGCTCCTGTGCCCCACGGAATACCGAATACGGGGTCGTCAAAACGAATGCTACGGTCATGCGCGGAAGAGTAGCGGTTATCCACCTTATAAAAGACCTCCGCGTCGTCGGTCAAGGTCACGAAACCATGCAGGCAACCGCGCGGAATCCAGAGCTGGTGCTTGTTTTTTGCCGAAAGCTCGGCGCAAACCCACTGCAGATACGTTGGCGACGAGCGCCGCACATCCACCGCGACATCCAGCACCGCACCGCGCGTGCAGCTAAAGAGCTTGCCCTGCGCCATAGGCTCCGTTTGGCAGTGCAGCCCGCGCAGCGTGCCTTTTTTGCCGGAAAAAGATCGGTTATCCTGCACAAAGCGCGCGTGTATGCCCAACGCCGCCAGCGCGGCTTCAGAATACATTTCATAAAACCAACCCCGCGCGTCGCCGTGCAAAATAGGCTCCAGCAAAAGCACGCCGGGGATCTTCAGCTCTGCAGCAATCACAGTCTATCCTCTTCTTTTCTATGGTCGCGCACCTCGCGCACGCAAGCGCGACCCGTGAGATCAGTCATACCCATAGCGATCCTCTTCGATTTTTTCCGCGTCGTCGTCCTCCTGCCCCCATCGTGGGTGCGCTTCATAGCCCGCCCCATAAAGGATTTTGCCTTCAGTGACGCGCATAAGATGCTTACCGTATTCGCTTTTCCCATATTTATGCGCCGAGCGAAGCATGTCCGCTTCCGCGATCCAGCCCATGTGGTAGGCAATTTCCTCCGGCGCGGAAATCTTAATCCCCTGCAGCGTTTCGACCGACTGCACGAATGATGCCGCGCGCATAAGATTCTCTACCGTTCCGGTATCCAGCCAAGCAAAGCCGCGCCCGAGCAGCTGCACATCCAAATCGCCGCGTTCAAGATACATACGGTTCAGATCTGTAATTTCCAGCTCCCCGCGCGCGGAAGGCTTCAGCCGTTTCGCAAACTCGACCGCGCGGTTATCGTAAAAATATAATCCGGTGACAGCGTAATTGGATTTGGGATGCTCCGGCTTCTCTTCAATCGAAAGCACCTCGCTGCCCTCACCAAATTCCACGACGCCAAAATTCTTCGCTCTTTCCACGTAGTAAGCGAAAATAGTGGCGCGGCCATTCTGCTTCGCCGCCTTGCGCAGCTTGTAGCCCAGCCCGCTGCCATAAAAAATGTTATCGCCCAAAACCATAGCGACACTGTCTTCACCAATGAAACGTTCGCCAATCAAAAAGGCCTGCGCCAGACCATCGGGCGAATCCTGGATAGCGTATTGCAACCGCAGCCCAAATTGTGCGCCATCCCCCAAAAGCGACTCAAAATGCGGGGTGTCATGCGGGGTGGAAATAATCAGAATTTCACGGATGCCCGCCAGCATCAAGGTGGAAAGTGGGTAATAAATCATTGGCTTGTCATAAACCGGCAGCAGTTGTTTACTGGTAACCATCGTGAGCGGATAAAGCCGCGTACCGGAACCGCCCGCCAAAATGATGCCCTTCACCGGATCGCCCTCGCTTCCATGTCAAAATTCTCTCTCCACGCCCATCGCGTCCTTCAAATGCCTCTTCACACCCAATCGGTAGGTTGCACAAAACCTCCGTTTGTATTGCGCTTCTATAGGGCAATTATACCATACGCATGTGAGCTTGTCAAGTTGTTGCGTCATATGCCGCTTTCATCGCCTCCATTTCATCTGCCGTGAGGGGGCGGCACGCGCCCGCCACAAGGCTTTCCTCTAAGTAAAGCGCTCCAAAGGCAAAACGGTGCAACGCCAAAACTTCATTGCCGCGCGCGGCAAACATGCGGCGAATCTGGTGATATTTCCCCTCCCGCAGCACGACCTCCGCTTGCTTCCCCTGCAGGACGCGCAGCTCCGCCGGCGCGCAATCCTCCGGCGGATGCCCATCAGCAGGGGGTAACCGCATCCCCGCGGCGAAGGCAGCGACATCCGCATCTTCAGCCGATGCGGCGAGCGTAACGTGATAACGCTTTTCCACATGCCTTCGCGGGCTGAGCAGAGCATGCGCAAGCGCGCCGTCATTTGTGACGAGAAGCAGCCCTGTGCTGTCTTTATCCAACCTCCCGGCGGGAAAAAGCCCCGGGCGGCGCAACTCCTTCGGCAGCAAATCCAGCGCGGTGAGCATTTTGGGGTCGCGGCTGGCGCTGATCACACCGCGCGGTTTGTGAAGCATATAGTATACGAATTCTTCCATTTTGACCCGTTCGCCCCGCACGGCGACACAATCCGTTTCAATGTCAATTTTGCGGTCACTCCGCTGTTCACGAACCCCGTTCACCTGCACCAGCCCCGCCTTAACCAACGCGGTAGTTTCCTTGCGCGAGCCGTACCCGCGTGCCGCCAGGAATTGATCCAAGCGTTGCAATTTCACGCAATCCCCACTCCTTTTTATGCGAATCTTGTCGTCAAACACCATCGGATTCCGTACTTTCTGTGTTCAAATAATGATAATTTATAAAAAAGTCTTGCTTTTCACGAACTGAAGTGCTATAATATATCTACAAAATAAAATTTGAGGTGATGAAAATGTTAAACCAAGCAAGCATCCAGCAGCTTAAACAAAGCAACATCAGCAAAGACGCCGAGAAAACCAAGGAACGCGTTGAGCTGCATTGGAAATCCGCAAACACAAAGCAAAAAAGCGCTATCAAAAGCCTTGCCGGCGTAGCGGCACAAACGGTCTACCGCGTTTGCAATACAGGAAGCATTTCGATTAAGATCGCCATTGCTTTTGCGCAAACACTGAATATCAACCCCTATTTCTTCACAGGGCAAACGGAAGAACCGGGTGAGTGCACCGGAGCGGTTCTGCGCGATCTGCTGCAGGAGCATGGCTATCGCAAGCTGCTCATGGAGCGCGACGCGGCGGAAAAGAAGCTCAGCCGCAAGCTCAAAGCCGAGAGCGAAGCCGCTGCGGAAGCTGAGACCGCTCCACCGCCCACCGAATCCGCCGCGGAAAAAGCCGAAACACCTGCAGAAGCCCCCGTCGAAATTCCTATGCCGGAAGAAGCGGAAATGCAAGTGCTGTTGCACGCATTGGTCATCCGCGCAAAGCTGGGCGTCCCTGACGCCGTAACGACGCTGGCAGAGGTTGCCACACTCCTGCTGGCATAACCGCGCTTGAAAGACATCCCGCGCTGCGGTACCGTTTGGTGCTGCAGCGCTTTTTTCTTGAGCAGCGCTTTAAACGCAAAGAAACCTCTTGTCGCCTTTTGCCGGTTTGCCGCACAAAAGAATGCTTTTTCATCAGGCTTTCATACGATCTTCGACATAAAAAGCAAGGTTCTGCGCTTTACGCATCATACTTTACCGCACCGCGCACCCACCCCTCCAAAACTTGCCTCGCCAAGCGCGGCGTTCGTCCGCCGCGGCGCAGCGCCTCACGCTCCGCAAGGGCGTAAAGTGTCGGCAAATCCATCGGCGCAACGCCAAGCTCTGCAGCAATTTGCCGCACAAGAGCAAGATACGCCTCGCTTTCGGGGCGGCGAAAGCACACGCTTAACCCAAACCGTGCAGAAAGACTCGCCTGCTCTTGCAGCGTATCCGCAAGATGCACATCATCCCCCTGCCGTTCACACTGCCCCTCACGCACAAGATGGCGACGGTTGCTGGTCGCGTGAATGACGCAATTGGCGGCAATGCGCCCCGCGCCGCCCTCTAGGATCGCCTTGAGCAGCGCGTAGCCCTCTTCGCCGGGATGAAAGCTGAGATCGTCCAAAAACAACACCCATTTAAGCGGCAAAGCACCAACGCGCTCCAACAACGCGGGCAACTCGTGCAATTGATGCCGCTTCAACTCCGCCAGACGCAAGCCCTGATCAAAATACGCGTTGACAAGCGCTTTCACCAACGAGCTTTTCCCCGTCCCCGCGTCGCCATAAAGCAACACATGCGCCGCCCCCTTGCCATCCAGCAAGCAGCGGATATTTTGCGTAGCAAGCGCGCGCTCACGCTCGTAGCCATACAACTGCTCCAAGCGCTGCGAATCCGCAAAAAGCACAGGCTGCAAAGCACCGTTTTCCCATGTAAACATAGCGTTTTCGGCATAAACACCAAAACCTTTTTGCGGCAAATCGCGCAAAAAGGCAGGATATATAGCTGAAAAATCTTGCGGTGACGCAATCCACTGCGGCAACGCGCCAAGCGGTATTTCGGCAAACAACGGCTCCGGAGCCAGCGCGGAAAGCCGCGAAAGCGCTTCTAACTCCCGGCACAACGCAGCGGCAAGTAAGCCCTGCTCAAACCGCGCCGGGTTGTGCAGCATGGGCGTTTCCACCGCAAAAACGGCGCGGCGCAAAGCAACGCCAAAATCCCCTGCACCCCGCGCATACGCCTCCTCCGCCACCGCCGCTGCGGCGTCCAAACGGCACAGATCGTCATCCGCCGGCCGCAATAACGCCGTCAGCGCCTTACCAAAGGGCGTGCCGTGCAAAGAACGGAACAAAGCCAAGCCGCGCCATAACAGCGCAGCCTCCTGCAAATTTGGTGCGTTGATTCAAAACACCTTCCTTTTATACAAATTTAATTTCCGGCACAAGCAAAAATCCGGTTTCTCGCTCCACAGTCGCTTGAACAACGGCAATGAGGGCGCGAACATCCGCCGCCCGAGCGCCGCCCCGGTTGATGATGAACCCTGCATGCTTTTCACTCACCTGCGCCCCGCCGATTTGCCGCCCCTTCAGACCGCAGCGTTCAATTAGAGCACCGGCGTACTGTCCCTCCGGGCGCTTGAAAACGCTCCCGGCACTGGGGAACTCAAGCGGCTGCTTTTCCCTGCGGCGCGCCATGATACCCTGCATTTGGGCACGAATTGCCGACGGTTCATCCCGCGCAAGCTGCACTGTGAGCGCAAAAATCACACCCTCATTTTCAGCAAAAACACTGTGCCGATAGCCCAGCTCCATCCGGTCGGCAGGCAGCGCATGCAGCTTGCCCGCCCTGTCGATATATTCCACGCTCACCAATACATCCCGCATTTCGCCGCCATACGCACCCGCGTTCATATAAACCGCGCCGCCCGCCGTGCCGGGAATGCCATAGGCAAACGCCAGCCCTGCCAACCCATTTTTTTGCGCAAGAACGCACAGCTCGCTCAGTTTCATCCCCGCTTCGCAGCGAATGCGATTGCCCTCTAAAAGCGCGGCGCTCTGCAGATTTTCAGAAGAGATCACAACACCATCCAATCCGCTGTCTTTCACCAGCAGATTGCTCCCGTTGCCCAAAATGAACGGCACAGCGCCCTCCGCCGCGCAGAGCGAAAGGCAAACCCGCAGCTGCGCAAGCGTTGCGGGGAAAAGCATAGCCTGCGCGGCGCCGCCGATCCTGAAGGATGTTTTACTCTGCATCAAAACATTCGCAGCGCAGGCAATCCCTCTGGTTTCAGCAGCGCGCAGCACATCGGCGGCAAAGTTCGGCATAATTCCCCCTGTCATTGCGCATCATCTGCACTCAGTTTTCCAGCGCGGCTGCCCCTATGACACCCGCGTCATTGCCCAGCTGTGCGCTGACAAGATCTGTTTGCACCGGCGCATAGATGCTGTAGCGTTCCTTCTTTACCATCTCGCGCAACGGCACAAGCAGATTCTCCCGTTCGTGTCCAATGCCGCCGCCCACACAGATCATCGCGGGCTGGAGCGCATTGATCAGGTTCCCCAAACCCACCGCGACATAGCGCATATATTGCATCACGACAAAAGAGCCGACAGGATCGCCCGCGCGCCATGCGTCGAATGGAATTCTGCCGTTCACGTTTTCCAGCTTACCGTCTGCAAGCCTCCAGCAAAGACTCTCGGGGTGATCCTCCATAGCGTCTTTGGTTTGCTGCACAAGCGCGGTCGCCGAAGCATACCGTTCCCAGCAGCCCTGCCGCCCACAATTGCAGGGCAGACCGTCCACATTGATCACCATATGCCCGCACTCGCCCGCCGCGTCGTTCACGCCATTGACAATCTTGCCGTCAATAACAATACCACTGCCCACGCCCGTGCCAAGGGTAATGGCAACGAAGCTCGAAACACCCTGCCCGCTCCCAGCCAAAGCCTCCCCCAACGCGGCGCAATTCGCGTCATTGTCCAGATATACCACGCGACCCAAGCGCTCCCGCAGCATTTCGGCGGCGGGAACATGATGAAACGCCAGATTGTTGGCAAACGAAATCATTCCGCTGCCCTTGCTCACCGAACCGGGCGTGCCCACGCCAATGCTGACGATTTGCTCCATCGAAACGCCTGCTGCGGCAACCGCATCCCGGCAGGCAGCCGCAATGTCATCCATGATCGCCTCCGCAGGGCGGGGCGCAAGGGTTTTGCGCTGCCCGCGCCCTAAGATCTTATAGCTGTCCGCCATATCCACCACTGCCACGGAAATGTTCGTGCCGCCCAAATCTACGCCGATTGTATACATTAGTATTCCACCCGTTCTTCTATCATTCGCCTGACCGACGTGAAAACATGCTTAAAGATGATCCTCCGCAGCCTGCGTGTATGTCTGCGCCGTGCCAACGGGCACTGCGGGCGGAGGCGCATAAGCAAAATCCGCCGGCGGCGCAGGCATACGATCGCGCAGCTTAAACAGCACGGACGCAAGCGCCAGCGATGCCGCGCAGCTGCAAGCCGCCGCCAAACCGCCGAGAGGGCTAAAAAGCGCAGCCGCCATTGCGGCAAGCAAGCCGAAGCCTCCGGTAAGAATATTCCCAATCGGAAGCCAGACGGAAAGCTTTGGCATTTCGCCGCCAAATTGCAGTGTACGCCTGACGGACGCAATACCCTTAAGCGCAAAAATATAATAGCACAACGCTGGAACCAGCAGCACGGCGGAAAACCCAAACGCAACAACGGCGGCAATTGATGTAGCGACCGCCTCGCCACTCACCAAGCCGCCCAGCATCGTAAGGCAGAAACCGCCAAGCCCTCCAAGTGCGCCAAACCCAAGCCCAACCAGCCGTAAAATCACCAACCCGGAAAGCAGACTAAGACCGGTGGTTTTCATGCCGGGATTGGGATTTCTCGCGCCTTTGCTCACCTGCCAGAGCGCGGCGCAATACACAATCACCGGAATGAGCGCAAAAAGGCTGAAAAACGTGATCATTCCACTGAAAAAATACAACAGCTCCGCAGAGGATACGTCCAAATCCGTTTCGGCACGAACAGCATTGCTCAGCTCAGCAAACAAATCCTCTCCCGTCATATCATTGAGCCATATGACGAATCTTGCAATTAATCCGCGCGCAGTGAAAGCAGTCAAAAGCTGAAACGCCAAGCCCAGCGTTGCAAAAATTGCCGCAGTCCGCATACTGCCCCCGGCAAGAATAGTTTTGATGCGCTCCGCCGCCGGGCTTAGGCTTGCGTATGCAGGCGGCGCCGGCTGCCAAGGATTCCCGCCGGGCGCGGTCTGCTGCCAAACAGAATCCTGCGCGGGCGCTTCCCGGGGAGCCGCCACCCCGCAAGCGTTGCAAAACAAACAACTGTCCTCCATCTGCGCGCCGCAGGTTGTGCAAATTTTCATGGCTGTTCTCCTTCAAAAATATGTTCGATCACAAGCGTACAAACACTGCGTGCAGGCAATGCAAACGCTTCCAGATCAATCGTCTCCCAGCTCAAATCCTTCTCCTCTGATGTGACGTGCAGCGTTCCCTTACCGGGCGCGACCGTTACATCGCAGGGCGCCGCGCTGTGGTTGGCAAAAAGCAGCACAGTCTTGCCGTCCGGCACTTGGAAAGCCAAATACTCCAGCCCCGCCGGCGCGTTTTGCAGCTCCAGCCCCACACGCAGCGAACCGCGCGGCAAAAATTTCGTGAAGTTCCCGAAGGCGTAATAACGTTTGGGAATTGAATAGACTTGCTTCTCCGCGTCTATATAGAGCAACCCATCACAAAAATCGACCTCCGAAACAGCGATCCAGCACTGCCACGAAACGACGTTGAGGATAGAAAAATCCATGAACATCGTGTGTGCCTGCGCCAGCGCCGAACCCATACCATAATCACGCCCGCCCTGCATATGCGTCCACTCCGTCATGCGGATAGGCTGACCGGGATACCGCTTGTCCATATATTTTCGAAAGCGCCGCCGCACACCCGCTTCATCCAAAAAGCGCAGCGGATGAAACACATAGCCGTGCACATCAATGCCATCCATGTACTTGCGGATCAGCCGATCGTCCAGCAGCGCACGGGTGTAGGTTTTGTTCATCAGGCGCAGATCGTTATTTTCCGCGCCGGAAAGCAGCACATCACGGAGCGCGGGGCGTTTTGCCATTGCAAGCGCAAAGCCTCGCAGCAACCGCCGCAGCCCCGCAGGGTGATAATGGCAGCCCTCCTGACCGGATTTTTCAATCCAAGGTCCAAACGGCTCATTCACAGGCGAAACAAATTTGATCGGGATGCCCTCGCGCAAAAAATGCTCCGTCACGTCCAACACGTAGCGTGTAAACGCGGGTTCGCAGGCGCGGCGCAAATTCTTGCGGAACGGAAGCTTCGCCTGGGTTGTGCCGGTGACCGTCCAGCGCTCCGGCGGAGAGTTGACAAAAAAGACGACCTCCTCCACACCAAGCCGCACAGCCTCACGGAGCATCCACACAGCCTCGCCGTCGCGCTCCCAGTCATATTCCGTTTCACTCACATCAAAGGAATCCGCACGGCGCGGCTCATTGTTAAAGCGCCCCTTGCGCGAACGCTTGGAACCGCCGCCCAAGTTATAGCGATAACACGCAATGCCAAGCCCTTCGGTTTTGCTGAAGAGCAACCGCGCAATCTCCGCCCGCGCGGGGTTTCCCTCCCAACTGCCGACAAGCTGCGCCCACCAAGCCCCGCTCACGCCGAAGCTCTCCACGCGCTGGTACGTAATTTCCGAAAAAACGCGCGCCTTTGCCGCCATAACCCGCCCCCTTGTCTGTTTTCTCCTTGAGAGAGCTTGTCCGCCCCACCGGCAACCAGTATAACACAGCACACAGCATAAATCAACAACGAAATGCAACAATTCAGGGCATAACGCAACAACGCCGCACGGCAACAGCGCTTACTTCAATCCACCGCCTTAAAAGTAAGTGCTTTTGCCGTGCAAAGGAAACACGTGATTCTAATCTTCACCTTGCTAACGCAATAAAAGTATGGTAGGATATAGCAGGGTGAAGAAATGAATGAGCTTGGCGAACTGCGAAAGTGCATGCATGAGGTAGAAGAGGAAG
>JAITGE010000020.1 GCA_031280825.1 Oscillospiraceae bacterium
TAAAAGAGGCGGCCGTAGCGCCTGCGTGATCTGCCTCGTTTTTTTCGACTGCCGTCGGGCGGTCTGGCTTATTGTGCCTTGTGCTTAGGGCGGGTCATTTGGGTTTGGTTTCAAACTTCACCACCTCTTCGCGGTTGGGGGTCGTGAGCGAAACAAAACGAAACCAGCCGCGCGTAGTCGTATTTCAGCATATGACGATGCTTTTAAAGGGGTTCCCGTAAGCATGTCTAGCGCTAAAACAGTCGCTGCGGGTTTAGTTTGCCCGGTCACCGTTTGAATAACCTCCGAACCGGCGCGTTGCGCCAATAGGTGGTCACCTCCATATGTATTTACTTACCTGCACGAAGCGATGGAGGCGGGTCGGCGGTCTGCGCAAAGCAGTGATCTGCCTTGAAGAAGACGCAGTGGTTGCTTTTATCTTTTGATAACGTAACATGCCGCCACTCCCTTTTTCGAATCTTTTTCACAACAGTATAGCATAAATTTTGAGGACTGTCAAGCAAAAATATGCAGGAAAATCCAATTTATTCCGGAAACACGCAAATTACCATTGTCGATCATCGCAAAAAAAGCTTGACAACGCATATTTGCATGTGGTATAATCATACTATCCAGATATGTTAAGGAGGATATAACGAATGCCAAACTACAAATTCGAAACCCTGCAACTCCATGTGGGGCAGGAAGCCCCCGATTCGGCGACCGACGCCCGCGCTGTGCCGATTTACGCCACAACCTCTTATGTGTTCCCGAATTCCGCTTCGGCGGCGGCGCGCTTTGCCCTCGCTGAGCCGGGTAACATCTACACACGCCTGATGAACCCAACCTCGGATGTCTTTGAAAAGCGCATTGCGGCGCTGGAGGGCGGCGCGGCGGCGCTTGCGGTGGCAAGCGGCTCGGCGGCGGTGACGTATGCCGTCCGCAATATCGCCAAGGCGGGCGACCATATTGTTTCTGACGCGCACATTTACGGCGGGAGCTACAACCTGCTCGCCAACACGCTGCCGGAAGCCGGCATCGAAACCACCTTTGTGGATGGCGGAAGCCCCGCGAATTTTGCGGCGGCGATCCGCCCGAACACCAAGGCGATTTTCATTGAGAGCTTGGGCAACCCGAATTCTGATATTGTGGATATAGAAGCCGTGGCGGAAATTGCGCACACCAACAGCATCCCGGTGATCGTGGATAACACCTTCGCCACGCCCTATCTTTTGCGCCCGCTGGAGCACGGCGCGGATATCGTTGTGCATTCGGCGACGAAGTTCATCGGCGGGCACGGCACAGTCATTGGCGGTGTGATTGTGGACGGCGGCACCTTCGATTGGGCGCAGAGCGGAAAATTCCCCGGGCTTTCGCAGCCCAATCCGAGCTATCACGGTGTTGTGTTCACCCAGGCCTGCGGTAACCTTGCGTATATCCTGAAAATCCGCACGACCCTGCTGCGTGATACCGGAGCGGCGCTCAGCCCCTTCCATTCCTTCCTCTTCCTGCAGGGGTTGGAAACCCTTTCTCTGCGCGTGGAGCGGCATGTTGAAAACGCGCTGCGCGTCGTGGAATTCCTCAGCCGTCACCCGCAGGTGGAAAAGGTAAACCATCCGTCGCTGCCGGAGCATCCGGGTCACGCGCTGTATAAGCGCTATTTCCCGAAGGGGGCAGGCTCCATTTTCACCTTCCGTCTCAAGGGCGACGCCGAGCGCGCCAAGCGTTTCACGGAGGAGCTGAAGCTCTTTTCGCTTTTGGCAAATGTAGCGGATGTGAAATCCCTCGTGATTCATCCGGCAAGCACCACGCATTCGCAAATGAACGAAGCGGAGCTTCTGGAATGCGGAATTCATCCGAACACCGTTCGTCTATCTATCGGCACGGAGCATATAGATGACATATTGGCGGATTTGGGCGCGGCGCTGTCCATTGATAATTAAGACGCCGTGTTTCCGGCTAAATTTTTATTGAAGGGAGTACATATGACTGTTTATTCATCCATTGCCGATTTGGTCGGCAAAACACCTTTGCTGGCGCTGGAGCGCTATGCCGAAGGCTTAGAGCTTGGCGGGCGGATTATCGCGAAGCTGGAGTATTTGAACCCGGCGGGCAGTGTGAAGGATCGCATTGCCAAGGCGATGCTGGAGGACGCTGAAGCGCGCGGTGTTTTGCGCCCCGGCGCCACGATCATTGAACCCACCAGCGGCAACACAGGCATCGGTCTTGCTGCAATGGCGGCGGCAAAGGGCTACCGCGTCACCCTGACAATGCCCGAAACCATGAGCGTGGAGCGGCGGAATTTGCTTGCCGCCTATGGCGCAAAGTTGGTGCTGACCGAAGGCGCAAGGGGTATGCGGGGCGCGATCGAAAAAGCGGAGGAACTGCACGCCGCTACGCCCGGGAGTTTTTTGCCGCGGCAGTTTGAGAATCCTGTGAACCCGGCGATTCACAAGGCGACGACCGGTCCCGAGGTTTGGGCGGATACCGGAGGCAAAGTGGATTGCTTTGTCGCCGGGGTTGGAACGGGTGGTACGCTCAGCGGCGCGGGCGCGTTTCTCAAGGCGAAAAATTCCGCGCTTCGCGTGGTCGCCGTTGAACCGGCGGATTCCCCGGTGCTCAGCGGCGGCAAGGCGGGTGCGCACAAGATCCAAGGGATTGGCGCAGGCTTTATCCCCGCGACGCTGGATCAAACCGTTTATGACGAAATTCTCCTCGCGCACCACAAGGACGCTTTCGCGGCCAGCCAGCGCTTAGCTGAAACCCAGGGGCTTCTTAGCGGGATTTCCAGCGGTGCGGCGCTCTGGGCGGCGACGCAGCTTGCCAAACGCCCGGATTTTGCGGGGAAGAATATTGTGGTCGTGCTCCCGGATTCAGGCGAGCGGTATCTTTCCACGCCGCTTTTTGCGCGGTAAATGATACGAATAGCAAAGCGCGGCGCACCCAATATGGTGCGCCGCGCTTTGCCGCCCCGCCTACAACAGGGCGGCTTCTATCCGCAAACCCTTCAAGAACGCGGATCAGGTGTATTCCACAGGAATACCGTGCTCGGCGGCAAAAATCGCAGCCGCCGTGTTCTGCTTGCAAACAATTGTGACGTTTGGCGAAGCCATGAATGCCATTGGATCAATGTAAGTCACACTTTCCGGAATCACGATGCGCCGCAGCTTGCCGCAGCCGCCAAAAGCGGCGTTGCGGATGCTCTCAATACCTGTGCTCAACGTGATTTCTTCCGCCGTTTGGTTCAGCGCGAACGCATCGCGCAGACCCAATACGCGCATACCGTTTAGCTCGGCGGGCACAACCACCTGCTTCGCGCTGCCGATGTAACGCGTGATATAACCGTCCGTCGAAAGGACAAAATCGTTCGCGGTCGGCGTTGTTTCGTCCTGCGTGACGTCTGCCGCCGTCTGGCTTGTCGCGACCGTGGGTACGGTCGTTTGCGTGGCGGCTGTCTGGGAACCGGCTTTGGTTGTTTGCGCGGATGTGTAGCTGTAATGCGGACGCCGCGTTGTCGCCGTCAGGCTCGTGCCGGGGACATTTGCGGCGCTTGGCGCGGTCGCGGGGGAGCCGGCGGTTGCGGGCGCGGCGGTGTTTACACTGGGCATGGCGGCGGAGGTGCGTGCTCCGCTGCTTGCCGGTGTGTTGGTTTCTCCAGCACTCGTTTGATTTTCAGAGGGAGTGACCGCGGCTGTGCCGGGCAGAAGAAGCGGATCTGTCAGGTGGATTCCTTCCGTCGCCCCTGCCTGTATGCCGCCGGCTGCGGTTGGCGCCGTTTCGGGTTCGGGAACCCTGTTGCGCTTTGCTAGGGCGATACCGGCGGCCGTGCCGCCAACACCAATCCCGATGACCGCGACAATTGCAAGCACCTTGGGAAGCGCGCCCACGGTATTCGCAGAAGCCGCAGCGGCGGCATTGGCATTGCTCGCGGCGCTTTTCACGGCGGCTGCGCCGGCGGTTGCCGTGCTTAAAAACGCCAACGGAGGCAGACGGTTGGAAGCCTCGGCGGTATCCATGGCCAGCTGCCCAAGTACGTAGCCCAGCAGGGGAGCCGGTGTGACGCCGCGCAGCTCCAGTCCTTGGCGCCGCGCTTGCTCCAGCTTTTGGAGCAGCTTGGCGCGTGCGCGGTTCAGGCGGCTTTTCACCGTGCCCTCCGGGAGGGTCAGCGCGGCGGCAATGGCAGTGACGTCCAGATCGCTGTAGTAGCGCAGCAGCACGCAAAGGCGTTGGTCCTCGGGCAGCTCCTCCACAACAGTGCCGATCAAATGCTTGGTCTCTTCCAAATCCAGCCGTTCATCGGGCAAAAAATCCGGGTTTGTTTCTTCCTGCCAAGCTGCCGGGCTTTCGTCCCCGTAATCGGCAAAAGCAGAGGGCTGCTTGCGGCTGATGTAATTTTTTGCCTGATTGGCTGTGATCGTATTCAGCCAGCTTTCGAAGCGTTCGGGCTGTTCCAGCTTGCCGATGCCTTGGAAGGCCTTGAGGTAGCTTTCCTGCACAATATCCTGGGCGTCGGTTTCGTTTTTCGCGATAGAAACCGCAACGAAATAGGCACGCTGCTTTGTGTGCTGATAAAGCTGCGCAAAAGCCACGTGGTTTCCCTGCGCCGCTTCCTGTGCAAGTCTTCCAATCGCTTCCTTATTCATCCGTATCTCCCCCTGACCCAGGCTCACCGTTCTGTAGGATGCGGCTCCAGATTTGCCGGTCAACTGTCTCGGGAAGGGTGCATTGGCTTGCCGCTTCCTGCAACGCCGCCCGAATCAAGTCTTCCAGCACGCGGATCACCCCCTCAACATCTATTAGACTGATGCGGCGGTGATTTCGTTCCCGATTGCACGCATTCGGTATTTTTGAAAAACGCGGCGACTCCCAAAAACGGAAGTCGCCGCCGATTCTCCGCGCCAGCGCTTCCCTACTTCGCGATTTCGCTGGCTCTGCTTTCCCGGATAAGATGCACCTTGATCTGCCCCGGGTATTCCATATCTTTTTCGATTTTCTGCGCAATATCCCGCGCCAGCAGAACCATATGATCGTCGTTGACCTGCTCGGGCTTGACCATGATGCGGATTTCGCGACCGGCCTGCATGGCGAAGGAATGCTCCACGCCGGCGAAGGAGGTGGCAATTTCCTCCAGCTTTTCGAGCCGTTTGATGTAATTTTGCAGGTTTTCGCGCCGTGCGCCGGGGCGCGCCGCCGAAACGGCGTCCGCTGCCTGAACCAAACAGGCGATGAGCGTCTTACATTCCACCTCGCCGTGGTGCGCCTGGATGGCGTGCAGAACGATTTCGCTTTCTTTGTATTTGCGCGCGAATTCCATGCCAAGCGCCACGTGGGAGCCTTCCTGCTCGTGGTCAAGCGCCTTACCGATATCGTGCAGCAGCCCCGCGCGCTTTGCCATCTTGACGTCTGCGCCAAGCTCCGCCGCCATCAGACCCGCGATATACGAAACCTCCAGCGAATGGTTGAGCACGTTCTGCCCGTAGCTCGTGCGGTAGCGCAGCTTGCCGAGGAGCTTCACAATTTCGGAGTGGACGTTGTTCACCCCGGCTTCAATGAGCGCGTGCTCGCCGGTTTGCTTGATGGTTGCTTCCACCTCGCGGCGGCATTTTTCAAAGGTTTCTTCCACGCGTGCCGGGTGAATGCGCCCGTCCAATATAAGCCTTTCCATCGTTCGGCGGGCGATTTCGCGCCGCACCGGGTCAAAGCAACTGATGGTGATTGCTTCAGGGGTATCGTCGATGATGAGATCCACGCCTGTGATGGTTTCAAGCGTACGGATATTGCGCCCCTCACGCCCGATGATGCGTCCCTTCATTTCGTCACTGGGCAGGGCGATAACGCTGACGGTCGTTTCTGCCGAATGATCCGCCGCGCAGCGTTGAATGGCCGTTGCAATGATTTCCTTGGCAAGGGTATCCGAATCCTCGCGGGTGCGCTGTTCATAATCCATGATGCGAACAGCTTTTTCGTGCTCCAGCTCCGCGTCAAGGGTGTGCAGAA
Organism: Oscillospiraceae bacterium; assembly: GCA_031280825.1. GTDB lineage: Bacteria > Bacillota > Clostridia > Oscillospirales > Acutalibacteraceae > WRMQ01. Next base: position 5,977 of record JAITGE010000020.1, read on the forward strand.
GCTGCGCCTTTGCCTGCTCCTCCGTTAGACCCGAGATGCGTTCAAGCATTTCGAACTCGCGCTTTTTGAGCATTTCAATTTCTTCCAGCCGCGCTTCCGCCGTGCGAATGCGGTCTTGCAGGACTTCTTCCTTCTTTTCGAGGTTGTCCGACCGCTTGTCCAGCGTTTCTTCGCGCTGAATGATGCGGCGTTCCGAACGCTGCACCTCCGCGCGGCGCTCACGCAGCTCCCGCTCCGTTTCGCTGCGCTGCTTGTGTATTTCGTCCTTGGCTTCCAGGATCGCTTCTTTCTTTTTTGTTTCAGCTGTGGAAAGGGCTTTTTCCAGAATCTGCTTTGCTTCTTGCTCCGCCGAGCCGGTCAACGACTCCGCTTCACGCCTGCGGTGCTCAATGCCCTTCCGGAAGGCGACGAAGCAGCCAAGCGCGCCCAACGCCAGCAAAACGGCGGCGACGATAAAAATTACATAAATTGGCAATTCCATGTATGCGAATGCTCTCCTCCATTTCAAAAAATAACTGTTTTGGCAACTCCCTATCCATAAAACGCGTGCGCAGATACTCTATCATAACTACCCACGGCAAAGCGCTTCCCCGGCAGAAGGGTTCACTTTACCTGCGTTCATTATAACCGATTGGGGGTGTGTTGTCAATCGTCAATTATTGAACGCCGCCGGGCGGGAAAGCGCCTGCGGCAAAGAGCGCTTTTGCGGCCTTGGCCAGCAGCTCCGCGCAGCGCAGCTCCGCCTGCTCCTGCGCCGTGCCGGGGGCAAAGGCGGCGTCTGTGCAGCAATAGAGTTTAATTTTAGGTTCCGTGCCGGAAGGGCGCAGCACCAGCCATTCGCCCCCCGCAAGGTAGAGCTTAACCACATCCGAAAGCGGCAGACCATAACGGCTTTGCGTGCAGCTTGGGTCATGGGGGGCGACAGGCTCGTTGTAATCCTCCGCACGGACAATTGTTTCGCCGGGGATGGCGGTTTGCCAGCCCGCCCGCAGCCGCGCCATGATATGCGCGATTTCCGCTTGCCCGGCAGCGCCCTTGGCTTCATGATTGTACAGACCGTCGGCCACCGCGCCATAGGTCGCGTACAGCTGCTCCAGCGTCTGGTAGAGCGTAGCGCCGTGCTCTTTTTTGTAATACAGCGCCATTTCGGCGACCAGCGCGGCAGAAATCACGGCGTCCTTGTCGCGCGTTGCGTCGCCCGTCAGGTAACCGTAGCTCTCCTCATAGCCCAGCAGGAAGGCGGGCTTGCCCGCCGCCTGCCAGCGATCCATCGCTTCGCCGATATATTTGAAGCCTGTGAGGACGTTTTCAACATGCACGTTTTTCGCCGCGCAAATCCGCGCACCCAAGGTGCCTGTGACGATGGTCGTTATCACGCCGTAATCACTCGGCGCTTTTCCTTGCTCCTCCGCCGTGCGAATGAGATAATCGCACAGCAACGCCGCTGTTTGCGTGCCGGTTAAGACTTCGTATTCCCCCGCGCCGCTGCGCGCTACCACGCCGATGCGGTCGGCGTCCGGATCGGTGGCAAAAATAACATCCGGGTTCTCTTTTTTTGCCCAATCCAGCGCATAAGCGAAGGCGGCTTTTTCCTCCGGGTTGGGCTTTGCGACGGTGGGGAAATTGCCGTCACCATCCGCCTGTTCCGGCACGACGATGCAATGCGGATAGCCTAAGCGATCCAGCATTTTTGTGACGGGGACCAGCCCGCAGCCGTGGAGCGGCGTATAGATCATCCGCAGCGCGGCGCCGTTCGCGCGGCTGTAATCACGGCGCGGCAGATGCCGCTCAATTGCGGCAAGGTATGCCTCATCCGTATTTTCGCCCAGCCAAACCAGCAGCCCGGCAGCTTCGGCGCGCGCAAGCGGCATCCCGGCATAGGCTTCGTAAGCCGCAAAGACATCTGTCTGCGCGATGTGTTTCTCGGTGGTGTGGGCGTTAGCGTCAGTCAATTGCCCGCCCGTTGCGCCGTAGACCTTGTAGCCGTTATATTCTTTCGGGTTGTGCGACGCGGTGACAACAATGCCCGCCGCCGCTTTTGCCTCGCGCACAGCATAGGAAAGCATCGGGGTAGGTCGCGCTTCTTTAAAAATGCGCACACGGATGCCCTCCGCGCACAGCACCCGCGCGGCGCACTCGGCAAATAGGCGGGAATGGTTCCGGGTGTCGTAGGCGATACATACCGAGGGCGGCTCGAGCGCGGCGGCTTTGAGATGCCGCGCCAGACCCATTGTTGCTTTTGCAACGGTGAAAAGATTCATACGGTTGCAGCCGGCACCCATTTCCGCCCGCAAGCCGCCCGTGCCAAAGGACAGATCCTGCCGGAAAGCTTCGTAACGCAGCGCGGCGTCGTGCCCCATCCGCTGCAGCTGCGCTGCCCAAGGGTCGTCCGGCGGGCAGTGCGCCCGCCAGCGGCTCCACGCCAGCAGAGCTTCGTTGCGGTCAATCAGCGCTTGTCGCTGACGCACGCAATCGGCGGTGCGCAGGGGATCGGCAGGCGACCGGAAGGCATAATCCAGCAACCGCCCCAGGGTTGTGGTCGCCACATGCAGGCGCGTATCGCTGGAGGCATAGTACACCGCGATTTCCCCTGTCGCCTCATGCACGACCGCGCCGTTGCTGAAGAGGACATTGGAAACGTCGCCCACGCGCTCGCCGCCCAAGGGCGCCAGCAAATAACCCGACGGCGCGGCAATGACCTCCCAGGGCTTTTGCAGGTCCGTCACAAAAAGATACAGCACATAGCGAAGCCCGGCGGCAGTGTTGCGCACACCGTGCGCGATATGCAGCCAGCCTTTTTCTGTTTTGATGGGCGTCGCGCCCGCGCCGTTTTTGCTTTCGGTGATGGTGTGATACACGCGCGGGCTGACAAGGCGCTCTTGGTCAATCACAGCGCTTTCCATGCTTTCGCAAAGGGCGAAGCAGATGCCGCCGCCCGCGCCCGCTTCAATAAAACCATCCTGCGGGCGGGTGAGCAGGGCGTATTTCCCTTCCACCTTTTCGGGGAAAAGCACCACGTTGCGCTGCTGCGGGGAGCGTGATTTCAGATTGGGCAGCCGCTCCCAGCTGCGTAAATCCTTCGTGCGGGCGATGCCCACGGCAGCCAAGGCGGCGGAAAGCTCCTGGTTTTCATAATCCTTGCTTTCAGAGCAAAACAGTCCGTAGATCCAGCCGTCTTCATGCTTCGTCAGACGCATGTCATAAACGTTTGTTTCCTCCGGGCAGATATCGGGCAGCAAAATCAGCTGTTCAAAGGTGAAGCCCTCGGTCGGGCTTTGGCTTTTCGCAAGGGCAAAGAAGGATTTTCGGTCGGCTCCCTCCACGCGCACCACCAGGTAATACGTGCCATGCAGCAGAATCGCGCCGCTGTTGAAGGTCGCGTTCACGCCGAGCCGCTCCAGGCAAAAGGGATTGGCTTCGGCGTCGAAATCAAAACGCCAGCTTGGCGGAATATGCGCACGCGTCAGCACGGGATTCGCCCAACGCTGCAAAACGCCGTTGTAGCTCCCTGCCGGCTGATTGTCCTGCTGCAGCAAGCGCTCGTGTTCCGCTTGCAGCGCTTCGATTTTTTCATGTATCATACGATTATCCCTCTCCCCTGACTGCATGATGTATATATACATGCGCACACGCGTTGAACTCTTAGTCGTTTGCCGGTGTGAAAAATCCTGCCCGGCGGTTTAACAGCGGAACGTGCCGACTTCCATTGCCGCAAGCATCGCTACGCGGTCGGCGTGGCGCCCGCCTTCATATTCCGCGTCCAGCCACGCATCGAGAATCATTTTCGCAAGCTCTGTGCCGACCACGCGCGCTCCCATGCACAGAATGTTGGAATCGTTATGCTGTTTGGAAAGCTTTGCGGAAAACGGCTCGCTGCAGCAGCAGGCGCGGATCCCCCTGACCTTGTTGGCTGCAATGGAAATCCCGACCCCCGTCCCGCAGAGCAGAACACCGCGTTCGCATTTGCCTTCGACGACCGCCGTGGCGACCCTGCACGCGGGAACCGGGTAATCGACCTTTTCGCCTTCGCGAGCACCGAAATCGAAGCATTCCATTTGGCGGGACGCCAAATGCGCCAGCAGCTCGTTTTTCAAATCCACAGCCGCGTGATCACAACCAATCGCTAACATACATGATCCTCCTGACGGTTTGTTCTTTACAGCCTTCAAAACTTCCCGCTGCGCCCCGAAAATCCGCCGCCGCTGAAGGAAGAGCTGCTGTGTGTGCCGGCGGATTTCGCCGTCGCCTGCGGAATGGGTCGCCGGCTGACCGTGCGGTGCAGGAACAGATCCTGACGCTGATCGATGCGTACGCCGTCTTGCGGAATGTAACCTGCCGCGTTTACCGCTGCCTTGGCGCTTTTCATTTTACTCAGTTGCATGGCGCAGTAGATGAATGCCGGGAGCAGTGAAACGGCTGCCACGAGCGCAAGCTTGCCGCCGGCGCCCATACCGTCGTCGTCGGGCAGTTCGCGTGAGCCGTTGAGATAAGGGACGGCGGCGTCCATATAAGCCGCGAAGCCCTCGGCATATGAACCGTTCTGGAGATAGGGCAGCATCGCGTCTTCCATTTCACGGTAGACGGCATCGTTGAGCCTTTCCGGCTGCTTTTCGCAAATGACCCAATCCCGCTCGTCCATATGGAGCAGAAGCAGTACGCCGTTTTTTTCTGCGCCGCGCCCAAAGCCGTGCAGGTCATATGCTTGCCTTGCGTAGTCAATAGGCGTTTGCCCGCCGGTGCTTTGCACGGTCAGGACGCCAAAATCGTAGCCCAGCTCCGCGCTGAGCCGCGCCGCTGTGCGCTCCAAGCTTTCCAGCTCATCGTTTGTGAGCAGCTTGGCGTCGTCGATAATTTGCCGCTGCGCCGCAAAACCGGGGATTGCAAGGATGAAGAGCAGCAGCAGCCCAAAGCACAGCCCAAATAGCTTTTGCAATGTTTTGCGCATTAAAACCCACCTCCAAGCAATAGCACCGCGGCAGTCGCCGCCGCCGCCAGGGGCGCGGCAATCCCGGCAAAATAAGCGCAAACGCGCCGCTTATCCACAGGCAGATCGCCAATCAATTTGCCTGTTTGCCCGTTCATGGCGAACAGGTAGCTCTTCCCCTGCCAGCGCGTATGGAGCATCCATACGGGCAGCAGGGCATATTTCACCTCATTTTCGTTGAGCTGCAGGCGACCGTATTCCTTCGCGCAGCTGCTGTAGCCCTGCACGGTCGCGGCGACGGTGCTTTCCACGCTCTCGCGAATGCGTTCGTTCGCGCGCGGGGCGCTTTGCTCCGCGCTCAAATCATAAATCTCGGCTTCATAGCCCGGCAAAAACGCGGTGGAAAATTCGTGCAGATCGCTGTAATCAAACGGTTCGATGGAATCCATGTGCGCGTCGGGCATCTTGGTGGAGCCATCCACCGGGATGCGGCGAAACGCGATTTCGCCGCCGCGCGTCACGCGGTAATGCTCGGTGGTGGTGATGATCTCGCGCGCGGTTTGCGCGCTGTGCACCCGCGTCGTTCTGTAACAGTATGCCGCCTCCGCGTTGCAGTCAAAAAGCCAGAAGGGAACGTAAACCCCGCGGATTTCCTCCATGTGATTTTGCGCGGTGAACGTCTTGGGGAGAAATTTTTTGCCTTTATAGTGCGCCTTGAGCGCTTGCATGGCGGCGTCTTTTTCCAGCCGGAAGGGCAGAACATAATCCGGGCGAAGCTGCCCGCTGAGGAGCTTGGGCACAACGGCGGGGTTGCCGCAATAAGCGCAACTGGTGGCGGCGACGCTTCGCTCGCAAATTATCTCCGCGCCGCAGGCAGGGCAATTGTAAACGCGCAGACCCGCCGCTTCCGCGTCGCTCCAGGGCGAACCCGCCGCCGCCGTCGCCCACGCAGGCTCTTCTGCGGCGACCGCCGCGCGCTCTTTATCCGCCGCAAGCGCCTGTATGGTTGCCGGCTCGTAGTCGTTGCCGCAATGCGCGCATTCCAGCTTGCCGGAATCCCCCGCAAAGCGCAAAGGACCCGTGCAGGCGGGGCATTGATAAACCGTGGCTGTGTTTGGCATACTGTCCTCCTTGTTATGTCGCGTCCCGCAGACCAAAGCTGCGGATCAGCCCCTCGCGGTCGCGCCAGTTTTCTTTCACCTTGACCCAGCATTGCAGGTGCACCTGGCAGGCGAAGCAGGCTTCCATGCCCGCGCGGGCGCGGCTGGAAACATTTTTCAGCATCGTGCCGCCTTTGCCGATGATCATACCCTTATGGCTTTCACGCTCACAATAAATGACCGCGTCAATTTCCAGCAGCGGCTGCCCCGCCGCGGTTTCATTCTCGCGCATGCGCTCCACAAAAACGGCGATGCCGTGCGGAATTTCCTGCTCCAGCGCGTGCAGAAGCTGTTCGCGCAGCAGCTCCGCCGCCAAAACACGCTCAGGCTGGTCGGTAAGCGTATCCTCCGGGAAGAAGAAGCCTTCGGCGGCGCCCGCTGCCGGATTTGCGAAAAGCGCGATCAGCTCCGCGCGCAGGGCGGGAAACTGATCGCCTGTTTTGGCTGAAAGCGGCACAACCGCCGCAAAAGAATGCTGCGCCGCTAAAAACGCGATGCGCTGCGCCAGCTTGCCCCGATCCTGCAACAGATCCGTTTTGTTCAGCACCAGGATCGTGCAGATTTTGCGGCTTTTGAGATCGTGCAGGAGCGATTCTTCTTCCGGGCGTAGAGTGGGCGGCGCGGCGGCTTCGGTCACAAAAAGGCAGCTTTCCGCGCCCTCCAGACCCTCGCGCGCCGCGCGGAGCATCTGCTGCCCCAGCTTGGTGCGCGGGCGGTGCAGACCGGGGGTGTCGGTGAAAACAAACTGCCGTTCGCCTTCCGTGAGCACACCCATGATGCGAGTGCGCGTGGTTTGCGGCTTTGCACTCACAATGGCGACTTTTTCGCCCAGCAAACGGTTCAAAATTGAGGATTTGCCTACATTGGCGCAGCCTACGATAGAAAGAAACAGGGTTTGGTTCAAAGCGCACCGCCTTTCATCGGGAATCTGTATTCCTGAGAGCGTATTCCTAAGAGCAGCCGGTACTCAAAAACGGGAAGCCGATTGGCTTCCCGCGTCATTATGTGGATGGGATCAATCCGCCGAATAGGGCAGCAGCGCTACGTGGCGCGCACGCTTGATGGCGGTCGTTAGATCCCGTTGGTGCTTGGCGCAGGTGCCCGTCATGCGGCGGGGCAGGATTTTTGCGCGCTCGGAAATATACTTCTGCAGACGCACAACGTCTTTGTAATCAATGTGCTCCACGTGATCCACGCAAAACGAGCAAACCTTGCGGCGCCCCTTGCGCATCGGGCGGCGCTCCGCACGGTCTTCGCGGTCACGGCTGCCGCGTGCTTCATAAGCCATATTATTTTCCTCCTTAATGATACAAGATAAATTCAAACCGGTGGCGCGCAAACGCGCCTAGAACGGCAGATCGTCCTCGCCGGCAATTTCATCAAAATCGGCGGCGCTGCCTGTGGAATACGCAGGTGCGGCGCCCTGCCCACCGGCAATCCCGGGCGGGGGCGGCGGCAACGGGATTTCGTTGTTGCCGCCGAAGCCGCCTTCACCTTTCTTTTCGCCGGTGAAGCTGATGTTATCCACAACGATTTCGGCGGTTTCGCGCTTCACGCCGTTCTTGTCCTCAAAATTGCGCACCTGCAGGCTGCCCTGTACGGCGATCATCGAGCCTTTGTGAAAATAACGGGTCAGGAATTCCGCCCGTTCACGCCAAGCGACGCAACGGATAAAATCCGTCTGCCGCTCCGCGCCGGGCTGCACCTTGCCACCGCGATCCACCGCCACGGTGAAGGAGCAGACGTTGATGCCGCTCCCGGTGCTTTTTAATTCCGGCTCAAAGGTCAGGCGACCCATGATAATGGCTGTGTTCAGCATGTTTTGCTCCCCCTATTCGCCCTGGCGGGTGACGAGGCAGCGCAGCACGCCGTCTGTGATGCCCGTGACGCGGTTCAGTTCCGCTGGAAATTCCGGCGCGGCTTCAAACAGATGCAGCACGTAATAGCCTTCGGTTTCTTTTTGAATCGGGTAACGCAGAATGCGTTTGCCCCATTCCTTCGTTTCGGTCAGTGTGCCGTTTTGCTCAATCAGCGCGGCGAAACGCTCCTTGAGCGCGGTCAGCGCTTCCTCGTTTTTCATGGAATAAACGAGCATGACCTCATATTTTTGCGTTGCCATAGTGTACCTCCTTCTGGTCTTTGGCTACGGCTTTTCGCCGCAGCAAGGATGTGATCGCGCCGCGCCCACTGACCCGCGCAACGACTTTGATATTATAGCAAGCTCGGCAAGGGTTGTCAATGTTTTTTTGCAGGGGATTCGGGCCGCGCGGTCGCAGCGTTTTTGTCAATGAAGCTTTTTGGAAAGGATTTGCGGAACGAGAAGCTTCGATGCTCTAAATCAACGCAAGCATAGGACAATCCGACAAAGAAATAAAGATATTTGAGGAGGTGAGGAATATGACGAAGGCACCGGAAATAGGTCACGTGGTGTTTGAAGCTACTTACGGCATGGGGCATGTCAAAATATGCGACGATGCATACCGAAGCCGAACGCCGGAGGAGATTGAAGAGACCTTGCGCCGCTGCGCCGAAATTGTGATGGAATCGCGGCTTCGGCGAACAAGTGCGGTGTAACGGATCACCCCGCCCGCAGGAGCGGGCAACGCTCGGAAACGGGACAAGCCAAACAGAAGGGACAGACCACGAAATCATCATATGCAATGTACTACAGAAAGCGCCGCCTGGCTGTTATTCCGCCGCCTGTTTGCCGCATTTCACGCGCAGCGCGTACCACGCAAGCTGCCACGCCGCCCCCGGGCGGCTCGCTTCGGCGAGCTTTGACCACGGCAGCGGCGGCAGGCGCAAGCCAAGGGCGGGCAGCAGCAGCGCCTGCAGATCCTCCAGGCTGCCGCAGGGGAAAACGCGCAGCCGCAGCCCGAAAATCTGTAGCTCAAAACGGAAGAGCGGTTGCAGTGCTCCCGCTTTTTCCGCCCGTGCAAGGCTTGGCAGATTTTCGGTCAGCGCCTGCAGCGGGTGCGCCGCCGCGTATTCCGTCAAGCCAAACAGGGGGCGCAGCAGCGCGCGCGCCAGGTAATCGTTTGCTTTCAGACCGCTTTGTGCCCGCGCGGCAAAAGCAAAATCCTCGGGGGCTTGTATATCCGGGCAGCCCAGCGCTTCGAGCAGCGGGAGGATCGCCGTTTCGTATTGCCCCGGCTTTCCGCTTTCACCCACCAAATCGCCTATGCCGCCCAGCAAAGCCTCCAGCGGGCGCAGACCGGCGGCGCAGGCGGCAAAAAAAGCATCCCTGTCGCCGTCGGCGAAGCCCCAGTCAAGGCTTGCGGGTTCGTAGCCCGCCCAATCGCCGCCCAGCGCCGCCAGGGCTTTGGCGGCTTGCGGATATTCCGGCAGCTTTGCCGCAATTTTTTCCGGGTTCAACTCCAAAAGCTGGAGAATCAGACGCGGCACGCCCTGCGCCCGCAGCTCTGCGGCAAGCGCCCCCTGCAGACCAACCAGCCGACTTACGGATTCGTTGCTGTAGAGCCGCGCGCGGAATGCAGAATACCGCGCTTCCCGCCCGCCGGCCAAAGCCGCCATCGGCAGCAGCGCCGTCAGCCAGAGCGCAATCGCCGCGCCGCAAAAAAAACGCAGTGCCCGCCGTTTGCTTACCACAATCATCTCCACACCCTCCGCACCCGTCGCTAAGGTTAGTATGGCGTGGCACGCGCGGCATTTGCGCGGAAAAATATTGCTATTTTTTCTTTTGCGCCGCGCGCAGCAGCGTACCCCGGTCATTTGCCAGCCGTCCTGTCAGCACCTGCTCCAGCAGTCGCTCCAGCACTTCGCCAACCTGCCGCCCCCGCATCCCGAGCGCCTGCAGATCCTTGCCGTTGATTGCCAGTTGCCCGCGAGAGAGGCAGGCGTCATCGGCTTGCAGCGCGGCGATCTCCGTTTTTAACGCGGTCCATTCCGGCTGCTCGCCGGGCGGCGCTTGGGCTTCGCGCAGCGCAATCCAATCCAGCAGCGCCGCCGCTCCGTGCCGCCCCAGCAGACGGCGCAGCTCCGCGCCGCGCGCGCTGCCCGGCGGCAGCTGTGCCAGGGCGCTTTTCTGCAAACGCACAAGCAGGCACACCGCGTCTGTGAAGCGGCGCGGGCAGCGCAGCGCCTCGCAGCTTGCGCGGGCGTCAGCCTCGGTCTGCAGGAGCAGCGCCAGACGGATGTGCGCCCGCGGCGGGGCGGTCTGCAGCGCGGCGCAGCTTTGCCCGGCGATGGTGAGCGCCGGTAAAATCGCGGTGAAGATTTCTGCGTATTCCAGCAGCACGGCGGCGGTATTGGCGCCGCAGAGCAGTTTTAGCAGCTCGTCGCGCTTGCGTTCGGCGGCGACAAAGGCAAGCGCTCCCTTGTGGGCAAAGCACTGCGCCGCCGTCGCGGCTTCCAGGCGCAGCCCCAGCACGGCGGCAAAGCGCAGGGCGCGGAGAATCCGCAGCGCGTCCTCGGCAAAGCGCAGCGCGGGGCCGCCGACGCAGCGCAGGGTACGCGCTTCAAGATCCGCCGCGCCGCCGAAGGGATCCGAAAGTCCTTTGGCAGGGTGCCACGCCATCGCGTTGCAGGTGAAATCACGGCGGCTCAAATCCGCAAACAGATCCGCCGTGAAGGCGATGGTATCCGGGCGGCGGCGGTCGCTGTAATTCCCCTCCCGCCGAAAGCTCGTGACCTCGAAGGCTTGCCCATCCACAAGCACGGTGACCGTGCCGTGCCGCAGACCGCTTTCGATCACGCGCAGCCCCGCGCAAGCCCGCATCACCCGCTCCGGAGGCGCGGCTGCCGCAATATCCCAATCCTTTGGGGGCAAGCCCAGTTGGGCGTCCCGCACACAGCCGCCCACGAAGTATGCCGAAAGCCCCGCTTGCTCCAGCAGAGCAAGCAGCTTCAGCGCGGCGGGCGGAGGTGTGATTTTCATGACGTTTTCCTTTCCGGTTACACTCTAACAGTATATTAAAAGCGCGCGCAAATTACAAGTGTGCATTTTCGGTTGCATTTTGTGCCCGGCAATGGTATACTATTGCCGAGATAAAATGGCAAAAGGAGCTGCTGCCCTTGTTTTACAGCTTAACAGGCACGGTTGTGCACCGGGAGGACGCGATGGTCGCCATTGATTGCGGCGGCGTCGCCTATGCCTGCGCCGTCACCGCACACACCGTCGGCAAGCTCGCCGCCGGGGAGCGGGCGACGCTCTTCACCCATTTGCTTACCCGCGATGACCTAGTGGAGCTGTTCGGCTTTGCCACGCGCGGGGAGCTGGATGCGTTCCGCAGGCTGATTGGCGTCACCGGGGTCGGACCCAAGGCCGCGCTGGCGGTGCTTTCCGCCTTCACGCCGGAGCAGCTCGCCCTTGCCCTTGCCGCCGGGGACGCGAAAGCGATCACGCGCGCCCAGGGCGTGGGCGCAAAGCTCGCCCAACGCATTTTGCTGGAGCTGAAGGACAAGCTCGGCGCGTTTGGCGTGCCCGGCGGCGGCGGCGCCCCGGCGTTGGGCAATGCCGCGCTGCCGGGCGGCGGCGAAGCCCTTGAAGCGCTTGTCGCCCTCGGCTATGCGCCCGCCGAAGCTGCCATGGCGCTGCGCGGGCTGGAGGAGGCTCTGCCCACCCAGGAAAAAATCCGGCAGGCTCTGCGCGTTTTAGCGGGGTGAGCGCAGCGCGCAGGACTGTGAATACAGGTTCTCAAACACAAAAACAGCATCGGAGGCTGCTATGACCATTGACCGTTCGCTTGTGTTATATCTGGAGACCCTTGCCCGTATCCGCCTCAGCGAGGAGGAGCGCGCGCGCTGCGAGGGCGAGCTGCAAAGCATCATCGGCTATTTTGATCAGCTCAGCGCGCTGGATACCAACGGTGTTGCGCCTATGAGCCACGTGCTGCCGCTGCGCAACGTTATGCGCGAGGATGCGGTGTCGTCCTCCCTGCCCACTGAAAAGCTCCTGCAAAACGCCCCGCGTGAAAAAGACGGGTGCTTTCTGGTGCAGCGGGCGGTCGAGGGGTAGGAGCGCGGCGCAAGCCCGGCGCACAATCCAAATAACGCCTTTCAAAAGGAGAGCGCTATGCCCATCACAGACTTGACCGCGCTGGAGCTTGCGCGGGAGCTACACGCCCGCCACGTGACTGTCGCCGAGGTGCTTGACGCTTATTATGCCGCCATTGCGGCGCTGGACGGTCAGTTCAACTGCTACATATCCCTTACGCCGGAGCACGCCTATGCGCGGGCGGCGGAAATCCAGCCGCGCATTGACGCGGGGGAGCTTCGCTCGCCCTTGGCGGGCGTCCCGGTCGCGCTCAAGGATCTGATTTGCACCGAGGGCTTGGAAACCACCTGCGGCAGCAATATGCTCAGGGGCTTCAAGCCGCCCTACAGCGCCACGGCGGCGGATCGCCTCTGGGCGGCGGATATGCTCCTGCTGGGCAAAACAAACATGGATGAATTCGCGATGGGCTCCACCACCGAAACCTCCGCCTTTGGCGCAACAAGAAATCCGCGCAGCCCCGCGCACGTGCCGGGCGGTTCTTCCGGCGGGAGCGCCGCCGCCGTGGCGGCTTCGCTTGCGCCCATTGCGCTGGGCAGCGACACCGGCGGCTCGATCCGCCAGCCGGCGGCTTATTGCGGTGTTGCGGGTTTAAAGCCCACCTATGGCGCGGTTTCGCGCTATGGGCTGATCGCCTATGCCTCTTCCTTGGATCAGATTGGACCCATCGGGCGCGACGCCGCCGATTGCGCCGCCCTGTTTGCGCTCCTGAAGGGCGCGGATCCCCGCGACAGCACCTGCGTGGCGCACCCGGATACACCGGCGGCACCCATTGCGGGCTTGCGAATCGGTGTTCCCGCGGAATTTTTCGGCGAAGGTCTGCAGCCGGAGGTCGCCGCCGCCGTATTGGCGGCAAAGGATCGCTTGGCCGCGCAGGGTGCTAAGGTGACGGAAATCCGCCTGCCCCTGGCGCAATACGCCATCCCGACGTATTATATTGTCGCCTGCGCGGAAGCCTGCTCGAATCTTTCGCGCTATGACGGCATCAAATACGGGCACAGCACGGCGGGCGCAGAAAGCTTGCGCGAGACCTACATCCAAAGCCGCAGCGAGGGCTTTGGGATGGAGGTGAAGCGCCGCGTTATGCTGGGCAATTTTGTGCTTAGCTCCGGTTATTTTGACGCATACTATAAGAAAGCGCTGCAGGTAAAGCAATGCATCCGGCGGGATTTTGACGCCGCCTTCGCGCAATGCGATGTCATCCTGGCGCCCTGCGCGCCGACGACCGCACCCAAGCTCGGGCAAAGCCTTTCGGATCCGCTCAAGATGTATCTGAGCGATATCTATACTGTTATGATCAACCTTGCCGGCTTGCCGGCGCTGGCGCTGCCGTGCGGCGAGGATGCCGCCGGGCTGCCCATTGGTCTGCAATGGATCGGGCGGCCGTTCGAAGAGGCGACGCTCTTCGCGCTGGCGGGGGTATAACGTTTTTTGGGGGTATTATGCAGCACCGTATTGTTGTGGCTTCGGGGAAGGGCGGCGTGGGGAAATCCACCCTGAGCGCTTGCCTTGCGCAGGAAATGGCGCGGCGCGGGCATTCCGTTTTGCTCATTGACTGCGATATCGGTCTGCGTAGCCTGGATTTGATTCTGGGCGTGGATGAGCATGTGCTGTTCACCTGGGCGGATGTCGTGCTGGGGCGCTGCGAGCTGCACCAGGCCATCATGCTGCGCGGGGATTTTCATCTGCTCTGCGCCCCGCTCCAGCCGGAGCGCGCCTTGAAGGACGACATGCTGCAAAAGCTGGTGAAATCCTGCACACAATATGATGTTGTGATCGTGGACGCTCCGGCGGGCATCGGTTTCGGCTTCCGCATGGCGTGCCTTGCCGCCAACCGCGCGGTGGTGGTGACGCTTGCCGACCCGATCTGCGTGCGCGCGGTTTCGGCGGCGGTGCGGCAATTGCGGCAGCACGGTGTGCAGGACGCGCGCCTTGCGGTCAACCGCTTTGACCGCAAGCTGGCGCTGCGCGGTCAGCTGCTCATGATTGACGATATTATTGACCAAACCGAAACGCAGCTCATCGGCGTCGTTCCGCAGGAAAGCCGTCTGTTCGCCCAAACCGCCGACGGGATGCCCTTGCAGGAGGGCATCGCCCTACAGGCCGTGCGGCGCATTGCCGGGCGGCTTGACGGTGAAAATATTCCGCTGGTTATTGACGCGGCGGAGTGAAGCGGGGAAGCTCAATCCTCCCGCACCGTTTGCGCGGCGGCGAATTTTTCCGCCAAAAGGGCGCGGCGCTCCGCAAGCTCGGCATACATTTGCGTGCGTGTTTCCGTGTTAATGTTATAAAAGAATTTTGGCAGAACGCCTAAAATCCCCGTTACGGCGGGCAGGATAGTCGCCATAGCAAAAACGCCGAGCGCCGTGCGCTCATTCTGCATGTTGTAATTCGCGCCCGTGCGGAAGCCGATGCGATCCAGCAAAACGCCGGTGAAGGCGGTTGTGAGCGACCCCACCAGCTTTGCCGGCAGGCCGCGCAGCATCCCGATCATCCCCTCGGAGCGGAAGCCGTTCTTCCATTCGCCGTAATCGATGCATTCGTTGCGGATTTCCTCGGGAATCACCCTGTGCGCGCCGAACAGCGCCATGTGCGCGGTGGTTTTGATGGTATAAGGGATCATCATGGGCACAAGCCTGCCGAAGAGCCGTTTGCCACCGCTCCCCCGGATTAGCCCAAAGAAAAAAATCAAAATATCGAAGGGCATAGGGATCGCGCCGCTGACGATCCAGAGCGTTTTTGTTGAAAAACGGCGGCGCAGCCACGGCACGTAGCCAAAGCTAAGGTAGGATACCGGCGCGCCCGGCAGCCCCGTGACCGTGCTGAAATTGCGAAAATTCAGGATGGAGTTGGTGTAGAGCTTCAGCTGGTTCGGCAGACTGAATTTCTCCAGCAGCTCCGTTAGCAGCAACAGCAGGAGCGGGCGGTTGCGGAGAATCGCGCGCCAGGAATCGCGGATGCGCGGCGGTTTTTCGGCGGTTTGCTCCGCGCCGATCACGCGCTCGCGCGCAATGACGGAAAAATAAAGCGAAAAAGCACCGCTGAGGCAAATGGTGCCCACGCCAAACATCAAAAACAGCCGCTGCATTCTTTGGTTGATCGCTTTCGCGCCCAGGCTTTTGCTGTTGGCAATCACGTCGCGCAGGATCGTGAAAATTTGCTGGGGCAGCATTTCGCCAAACATGCTGAAAAACTGCGCCTTGTTGATCAGCCCGATGCGCTCGTTCGCGTCCGGCGTGATGTTGGCGATCATGCCCATGCGCGAAATCTGACCGATCGTGCCGGTCATCTCGTTGAACATGTTAACGATCGTCCAGAGGATGAGCTTTGGCAAAAAATTCGGGTCGCCCGCGTGACCGCTGAAAATATAGGGAAGGCAATAAAATAGGATGGACATCGGGACGCCATAGAGTGGGTACAGCACAAGCGAAGGGCGGAATTTGCCAAAGCGCGTGCGTGTTTTGTCGATCCAGGCGGCAAGGAACAGGTCGTTGACGATATCCCAAGCCGCGGTGATGGGCGCGACGGCGCCCTGCAGCAGCTTGCTGATGTTCAGGATGCGGCTGGTGAATTCCTCCGTGCCGTCGCTGATGTTAATGCTGGCTGCGGCGTCAAAAAGGATGAAGCCGACGGTTTCCTTTGTGCCGACATAGCGCCGACCCTTTGGCGGGGCTTCCGCCTGCGCGGCGGCGGCTTTTTTTGCCATGAAACCAACCCTTTCGCTTCCTAATATTCACTGCGTTGATTGTAGCACATTCAGGCAAGGAGCGCAAGAGGGTTAAGCGATTTTATGCCCTTGCACGGTGCTTGACTTTCCCGCGAAAATGGTGTATACTGTGAGGGATATAGAAGCAGCGCGCCAACAAACAGAAAAGGAGACCGCCTATGGCCGCCAACCAAACCTTCCTCACTGCGGAGGGCTATAAGCAATTGACCGAGGAGCTGGAGGCTCTGCGCACCGCGGGGCGCGATCAAATCGCGGAAAAAATTAAGGAAGCCCGCTCCTTCGGGGATCTGAGCGAAAACGCCGAATACGACGAAGCGATGAACGAGCAGGCGATTATGGAAGCGAAAATCGCCCGCCTTGAGGAGGAGCTGAAAAACGCCCGCATTTTGGATGAGGACGAAATCAGCACCGAGGTTGTGGGCATCGGCTCCCACGTGACCGTATACGATCACACCTACCGGGAGGAGCTGAAGCTGCAGATTATCGGGAAGTCGCAGGCGAACCCGGAGGAAAACCGTATTTCGGATGAGTCGCCCGTGGGCAAAGCACTGCTGGGGCACAAGGCGGGCGAAACGGTTGAAATCGAAACGCCCGGCGGCGTCCTGACGCTGGAAATCAAGGGCATTACACAATAAACGGAGGTGCGGCGCGACATGACCGAAGAAACACAAAGCGCTTTGCCTGAAAACCAAGCCGACGATATGAACGCCCTGCGGCAGATCCGGCTGGAAAAGCTTGCTGCCCTGCAGGCTGCGGGATGCGACCCTTTCGGAATCACCACCGCGCGGCAAAGCATCGGCGCGGGTGAGATTGCGCCGCGCTTTGAAGCGCTGGAAGGGCAAGAGGTATCCCTTTGCGGGCGCATGATGCGTCGCCGTGACATGGGCAAGGCTAATTTTATTGATTTACGCGACCGCACAGGGAGCATCCAGATTTATGTGCGCATGGACGATCTAGGCGAGGAAGGCTTCGCCGCATATAAAAAATGGGATATCGGCGACATTTTAGAGGTTGCGGGCACGGTGTTCCGCACGCGGCGGGGGGAGATCTCCGTCCACGCGGCGGCGTTGCGGCTGCTTAGCAAGGCGTTGCTTCCCTTGCCTGAAAAGTTTCACGGGCTAACGGATACCGACACGCGCTACCGCCAGCGCTACCTGGACTTAATGACCAACCCGGAGGTGCTCGAAGCCTTCCGGCGGCGCACAGAGATTGTGCGGGAAATCCGCCGCTTCATGGACGAGCAGGGCTTTTGGGAGGTTGACACGCCCGTGCTGGTGCAAAACGCCGGCGGCGCGGCGGCGCGCCCTTTCTTAACGCATCATAACGCGCTGGGCGAGGATCTAAAGCTGCGCATTTCGCTGGAGCTGTACCTCAAGCGCCTGCTTGTCGGCGGCATGGAGCGGGTTTACGAAATGGGCAAGTGCTTCCGCAACGAGGGCGTGGACGCTTACCACAGCCCGGAATTCACGCTGTTGGAGTTCTACCAGGCCTATGCCGATTACAACGTTATGATGGAGCTGACGGAAAACCTAATCCGCACCGTGGCGCGAAACGTGCTCGGCTCGGGGCGGATTGAATATGAGGGCGTGGCGCTTGATCTGGAAGCGCCCTTCGCCCGTGTCACCATGACCGAAGCCGTTCAAAAAGCCACAGGCGTGGATTTTGACGCCATAACCGAAGAAGAAGCGCGGGCTTTGGCAAAGCAGCGGCATTTGGAAACCGGCGACCGCCACCGTAAGGGCGACATATTGAACCTCTTTTTTGAGGAATACGCGGAAGCCACGCTTGTGCAGCCGACCTTTGTGCTGGATCACCCTGTCGAAATTTCCCCCTTGACCAAGCGCAAGCCCGGCAGACCTGCGCAGGTGGAGCGCTTTGAGCTGTTTATTCTGGGGCGCGAATACGCCAATGCGTATTCCGAGCTAAACGACCCGATTGACCAGCGCGGGCGCTTTGCGGATCAGGAAGCCCGGTTTGCCGCCGGGGATGAAGAGGCGCAGCACACGGATGAAGACTTCCTGACGGCAATGGAATACGGGATGCCGCCCGCGGGGGGCGAGGGCATCGGGATTGACCGGCTGGTGATGCTGCTCACGGGCAGTCATACCATCCGCGACGTGCAGCTCTTCCCAACGCTGAAGCGCGCCAAGGCGGGCGCGCCAAAAGCGGCGGCGGAGCCGGAAACCGCCCATGCATAACGGGCAGCCTGTGCGCTGCTCTGTGCTGCTTGCCGCCTATTGCGGCGAAGCGTTTTTGGGTGAGCAGCTGGATTCGATTCTGCCGCAAATGGGCGAGGCGGACGAGTTGCTTATTTCGGATGATTCGCCGCCGGGGGAGCGGGCGACCGGAGCCATAGCGGAGCAATATGCTGCAGGGGATGCCCGCGTTCGCATATTGGAGGGACCGCGTTTGGGTTCGACCACGAAAAACGTCGAATTTTTGCTGACGCAGGCGCGGGGCGAAATTCTTGTTTTGAGCGACCAGGACGATGTTTGGCTGCCCGGGAAATTGGCGGCGCTTTGTGTTGCGCTGCGCGGCGGCGCTTTGCTGGCGATGCACAACGCCACGCTTGTGGACGGCGAACTTCGGTCGCTGGGCAAAACGCTTTTTGAGGAGCACAACGCGAAGTCGGGTTTTTTGCGCAATTTTATCCGCAACGGCTATACCGGCTGCTGCATGGCGCTGCACCGGGAACTGCTGCGCGACGCGCTTCCCTTCCCGCCGCGCATCCCCATGCACGACCAATGGCTGGGCTTGGTCGCCGAACGCAGGGGAAGGGTCGCGTGGATTGACACGCCGCTGCTGCTCCACCGCCGGCACAACGCGGCACAAACCCTGCACGGCGGCAGCCCGGCGCAAAGGCTCCGCTGGCGGCTGCGGCTGGTGCGGGCGTTCGGGGCGCGCAGACACGCAAAAGAATTCGGAATTGAGGTGCAAGGCTTTTGATGGCAAGGAAATTGGCGCAAGCGGGAACGGATTATACGGTTTCGGGCTGCATTGTTTTGCACAATAACCGGGCGACGATTGAAAACACCTTGCGCAGCCTGCGGGAATGGACGCGCGGGGTTCTGTTTGATTTGTTTTTGGTGGATAACGACAGCAAAGACGGCACGCCCGCGCTTGCCGCCGCTGTTTGGCCGGAAGCGGTCTTGGATAAGACAGGCAAAAATCTTGGCTTTGGCGCGGGGCATAACCGCGTTTTGGGCAAGCTAAAGAGCAAGTACCATGCCATTATCAACCCCGACGTTGTGCTGGATCAGGATGCCATCGCCGCCATGTGCGCTTATATGGACGCACACCCGGAGGTGGTTTTGCTTTCCCCGCGCATCGTGTTCCCCGGGACGGGCGCGGATCAGATTTTGGGCAAGCGCAATCCGACCCTGCGGTATCTCGTTGCAAGCCGCGTGCGCGGCAAGGTCTGCGAAAGCGCCCTGCGGGAATACGCCATGCTGAACCGCGATCTTTCGCAGCCCTTTGAGATCGAGAACGCAACGGGCTGTTTTATGCTTGTGCGCACAGCGGATTTTGAAGCCATCGGCGGGTTTGACGAACGCTACTTCCTCTATTTTGAGGATTGTGACTTGACGCGCAGCCTGGCGCGGCGCGGCAAGGTGCTCTATTATCCCGGCGCGGTGGTGCAGCACGTTTGGGGGCGCGAGGGCAAAAAGAACCTGCGCCTTGCACTGGTGCAGCTGCAATCTATGTTTAAATATTTCCACAAATGGAGCTGGGAAATGCGGGACGCGGGTTTGGAAATGCGGAACGCGGGGTGCGGCGTTCCAAATGAAGGGCGCGGGCTTTGACCGCAGAGGAAGGAAGGGGATGCCGCGATGTTCCTCCGGGAGCTTTACAATTACCGCCACCTGCTGCGCGAAATCGTGGTGAAGAACATCAAGATCCAATACCGGCGCTCTGTGCTGGGCGTGTTTTGGACCTTTTTGCAGCCCCTTCTGACCACGTTGGTTCTTGTGGCGATTTTTGGCAAGCTCTTTGGCGGCAATGCGCGGGATACCGTGAATTACCCCATCTTTGTGCTGACGGGGCGGTTGCTGTATGAGTTTTTTTCGCAATCCACCAAGCGTGCCATGCGCTCGGTGACGCTGGCGGCTTCGGTGATCCGCAAGGTCAGGCTGCCCAAGTATATTTATCCGCTGGCCAATGTGATTTCCGTTTTCGTGACCTTTCTGATTTCGCTGATCGTATTGGTGTGCTTTCTTGTGTTTTTCCTGTTTTGGGGCGACGCGCCGCCGGTGCTGGGCTGGCATGTGCTGCTCACACCCGTGCCGCTGGCGATCCTGTTTTTGCTGTGCACGGGCGTCGGCTTTATCTTGGCGACGCTGACGGTGTTTTTTAAGGACGTCGAGTATCTTTACGACGTGTTTTGCCTGATCCTGTTTTACGCCACGCCGATCATGTATTCCCCGGCGCGGCTGGGCGCGGGCAAATGGACACAGCTTGCCCTGCAAGCCAACCCCTTGTATTCGATTGTGGAAATGTTCCGCGATTGCGTATTGCGCGGGCGGCTGCTCAACCCGCATCATTTGCTTTATGCGCTTGGCTTTTCGTTGGTGACGCTGGCGCTTGGCGGGCTGCTCTTTTGGCGGAAGCAGGAAAAATTCATTCTGCATTTATAAGAAAGGATGGCGAATATGCCCGATGTGCAAGCCCCCGCTATCCTTGCCGAGCGTGTGGGGATGCGGTTTCGCATGAGCCGCGAAAAGGTGGATAACCTAAAGGAGTACGTCATCCGCGCGGTGCGGCGCGATTTGCAGTATAACGCGTTTTGGGCGTTGCGCGAGGTCAGCTTCCGGGTGGAAAAGGGGGAGCGGCTGGGTGTGCTGGGCTTTAACGGCGCGGGCAAGAGCACCCTGCTGAAGCTGGTTGCCGGCGTGATGCGTCCTACGGAGGGCAGGGTGGAGGTGCGCGGCAGCATCGCGCCGTTGCTGGAGCTGGGCGCGGGCTTTGACATGAACTATACCGGTCGCGAGAACGTTTTCCTCTATGGCGCGACCATGGGGTATTCGCGCAAATATATGCAGACGCATTACGATGAAATCGTGGAATTCAGCGAGCTGAAGGCTTTCATGGAGCAGCAGGTGAAGGATTATTCCTCCGGGATGCGGGCGCGGCTGGGTTTTTCGATCGCCACGGCGGTTGAACCCGAGGTGCTCATCCTCGATGAGGTTCTGAGCGTCGGCGACGCGCGTTTTCAGCAAAAGAGCCAGAAGCGCGTGCAGGGGATGTTTGACCGGGGCGTGACGGTGCTGTTCGTTTCCCACAACACCGCGCAGGTGCGCGCGCTGTGCGACAAGGCGATTCTGCTGGAAAAAGGGCGGCTCATCGCCCGGGGCAGCGCGGACGAGGTCTGCGGCGTTTATGAGAAGATGGTTAAGAGATAGTAGCTGCACCCGCGTCCGAAGTTGTGTTCCCAATCCTAAATTCCAACGGGGGGTGTTCATATGATTCTTGCGGCAATTCTGGCCGGCGGCACGGGGACGCGCTTTGGCAGCGCGAGCATGCCCAAGCAGTTTTTGGAGCTGGGCAGCAAGCCCATCCTGGTGCATACGGTCGAAAAATTTTTGGTGCACCCGGCAGTGGAGCATGTGGCTGTACTCACGCCGCGCGCGTGGCTGAGCCACAGTGAAAGCATCCTTGCCGCCGCCTGCGGCGCGGACGCCGCCGTCACGGTGCTTGAGGGCGGCGAAACGCGCAACGGCACACTGCGCCGCGCGCTTGATTTTGTTGAAGAGCGCTTCGGCAAGGAGCAGGCGCATACCCTGCTCACGCACGACGCCGTGCGCCCCTTCGTTACCCACCGCATCATCAGCGATAATATTGAAGCCGCGCAAACGCATGGCGCATGCGACACAGTCATCGCCGCCACGGATACGATCGTGGAAAGCGAGGACGGCAGATTTATCAGCTCCATCCCGGAGCGTCGCCGGATGTTTCAGGGGCAAACCCCGCAGAGCTTTGACGCGAAAAAGCTGCGCCGGCTGATGGATAGCCTAAGCCCCGCGGAAGAAACGGCGCTGACGGACGCGTGCAAAATCTTTGCGCTGCGCGGTGAGCCTGTGGCGCTGGTCAACGGCGAAACGAATAACATTAAAATCACCTACCCTTATGATTTGCAGGTTGCGCAAACGCTTTTGGGCGATTAGCGGATGAAGAAAAGGTTGTTGTTATGATTGCGACGGTATACCGGTTAACCGCACCCGGCATGATTGAGCCGTGCTGCCGCGAGCTTTCCCCGGCGGCGGGCGGCGTTTTGCTGCGCCCGTTCCGGCTCTCGGTCTGCCGTGCCGACCAGCGGTATTACCAGGGGCAGCGCTCGCCCGAGGCGCTCAAGGCAAAGCTGCCCATGGCGCTGCTCCACGAATGCTGCGCCGAGGTGATTTGCGACCCAAGCGGGCAATACCGGCGCGGGGAGCTGGTCGTCCCCGTGCCCAACCTTCCCGCTGAAGCCGATCCCTTCATTGCGGAGAATTATTTGTTCAGCAGCCGTTTCCGTTCCAGCGGCTATGACGGTTATTTGCAGGAATACTTCATGGAAGACCCCGCGCGGTTGGTGCGCGCGCCCAAAGGGGTCAAGCCGGAGGTTTGCGCGTTCCTGGAGCTGGTGAGCGTTTCGATGCACGCCATCCGCCGCTTTGAGGGCATCGCCCACAACCGGCGGGAGCGCCTTGCCGTTTGGGGCGACGGCA
Organism: Oscillospiraceae bacterium; assembly: GCA_031280825.1. Classification (GTDB taxonomy): domain Bacteria; phylum Bacillota; class Clostridia; order Oscillospirales; family Acutalibacteraceae; genus WRMQ01. The sequence goes on from JAITGE010000020.1 coordinate 28,505, forward strand.
ATCTGGGGTATATCACCGCGCTGCTGCTGCGGGCAATGTACCCGAAAGCGAGGCTGCTTGTTTTGGGGACGGTGGCGGCGAAGCTGGCGCTGTTTTCGTTTGCGGACCGCGCGCTTTTGGTGGATGACCTGCGCGCAGGCGCAAGGGAAACCCTATGCGATCACGCCTTTGAATGTGTCGGTGGCGGTGGCTGCCAGCCGGCGATCAACCAGATGATCGACGTGATTGCGCCGGAAGGCACGATGGCGCTGCTTGGCGTGAGCGAAAACCTGGTGGGCTTGAACACGCGCATGGTGCTGGAAAAAGGCTTGCGGCTGTTTGGCTCCTCCCGCTCGGGGCTGGCTGATTTTCAGCAAACGGCGGCGCTCCTAGCGCAAAGTCCGCGCCTGGCGGCGGCGCTGGAGCAGCTCGTCGGCGAAATCGTCCCGATCCGCGCGGTGGCGGATATTCACACCGCGTTCCGCGTGGATGCGCAGCATTCCTTTGGCAAAACGGTGCTGTCGTTCTTAATTTAACGGCAACGTCCTAAAAAAGGGGGATCGCACATGTCGCCGCGCAAAGAGGACAATCCAGGCACGCCCGCGCAGGTCAAATATGTTCCGAACAAGGAGTTTTTGACCTTCCTTGCCTGCGCCTTCTTTTTCACAACCATGCAGGGCGTTGCGGGCAATTACCGCCGCAGTTACTTAGTGGATACGCTTTTGTTGGATGAAAACGCCGTTTCTGCCATCAGCACGGTCACTGCGGCGGTCAGCTTTGCGCTTTCGTTCTTCTTCGCGATGCTGGTGGATCGCGCGCCCAAGCCGGGTAAGGATAAATTTCGCCCGCTGGTGTGGCTTTCCGCTATCCCCGCCGGCATTTTCGCGGTGCTGATGTTCTGGACGCCGGGCATTTTCAGCGAGCTTTCCATTGTGCTCATGATCGCCTACCAGTGCGTCGTTGTGGTTGCGTATAACGCCTCCTGCTATTTTGCGGGCGTCTTTTCGCACATTGCCGCGGTCATCACGCCGGAGCTACGTGAGCGCGATAAAATCATGAGCTTTCGCAGCATTGCCAGCGCCGTCGGCAATTCCGCGCCGCTGGTCGTCGTCGCCGTGCTGGGGCTACTCAAGGCAAATCCCGCGCACCCGAACCGCCCCATGCAAGCTCCGCCGGGCTTTGGCTCGTGTCGGCGGCGCTGTGCGCGGCGGTCAGTTCCCTGACGCTGATGCTGGGCATGCGGCAAATCAAGGAACGCATCGCCTACAGCCCAAAACGCGTGCAGCCCTTGGCGGGCTTTGCGGAGGTGCTCAAAAACCGTTATGCGCTGGCGATGATCGTAAGTGAATTCTTAAAAAGCTTCCGCCGCATCGCCAGCTATATGGGTACGTTCCTGGCAGCCGCGCTGCTGGGGGATCCCACCAAGTTTTTGCTGCTTGGTCTGCCCACCGGCATTGGTACGGCCGTGGGGATGCTGGCGATCAACCTGCTGCTCAAGCGTTTTAACAGCAAGCAGCTTTACATTGCTTCGGGGGTGTATTCCCTTCTCTCCAACGCCTGCGCGTTCGGCGCGGGCTACATGAGCTTCACGCGCGGCGGCGCCGCCTGGCAGGCTGCGTTCATTGCCCTGCTCTTCCTTGTGGGGCTGCAGTACGGCGCCTCCAATTTGCTGCCGGATATGTTCAAAGCCGATATTTGCGAGGATCTTGAGCTGCACACCCGCAAGCGTTTGGACGCCAGCCTGGCTTTTGTGATAACCATTGGCAGCTTTCTGGGCGGCTTGCTTGTCGAAGGGCTTTGGTCGCAGATTCTCTACGGCGGCGGTAGGATCAATTTCATCCAGTATAAGCCGCCGGTGGAGGATGTATATCTGGAGCAGACGCTCAGCACAAAAATCGCGCTTTTGGCGGTCTATACCCTGGGGCAGGGCTGTTTTATGCTTTTGGGTTCGCTGCCGTTTCTCCTTTACCGCCTGACAGGCGCGCGCAAGGCGGAAATCCACAGGCGCGTTTTGCTGCAAAGGGAAGCCATTGCGGCGGAGCGGGAAATTGTGAAAACGGAAGGGTAGGCAAATGGCAGGCAGCGCAACGCAAAAGGAGTCCGTCGCCGTGATTGTCGCCGGCGGGCGTAACTTGCAATACTGGAAGGATCTCTGGCAATATCGCGGCTTGGTTTGGAACATGACGGCACGGGATTTTATTGTGCGTTACAAGCAGACGGTCATTGGTGTGGCCTGGAGCGTGATCAACCCGCTGTTCAACATGCTGATCTCCACCTTGCTTTTCGGCGTGCTGGCGGGCTTTGGCGCGGGCATTTCGATCCCGTATAATGTTTGCGTTTATGTGGGTGGCATCCCGTGGGCACTGTTCGCGCGCTGTTTTACCCAAGGCAGCAACGTGTTCCTTTCCGGCGCGGAGCTGATGAAGAAGCTTTACTTCCCGCGCCTTGCCATGCCTCTGAGCGCGATGCTTTCCGCCATGCTGGATACCGCGATTTCGGTTCTGCTGTTCTTTGCCCTGCTGGGGTTCAACGCCCTGCGCGGCGCGCCCTATTTCCCGCCGTTGCGAATGCTGCTTGGGCTGCCGCTACTGTTGCCCGTCGCTTTGACGGCAATGTTCCTGGGGTTGTTTGTCGGCTCTTTCATCATTCGCTGGCGTGATTTGAACTTTGTGATACCGCCGTTTTTGCAGATCGCGCAATATCTTTCCCCCGTGGCATATACCATGCAGGATTTGCAAGGGCGTCTTCCGGACGGCGGCTCAGCGCTTTCCGCCATTATCCGTCTTGCCTTTCGCCTGAACCCGGCTTCGGGCTTTATCAGCGCCTTTAAGTGGGCGTTTTTGAACGACCCCGCCTTTGCTTTTGATCCGAAGCAGCTGCTGGTTGGGTTTGCGTGGCTGCTGCTCGCGGCGGTCGCCGGCGTCCGGCGCTTCCGCAGGGCGGAGCGATCCTTTGTGGATTTGATCTAGGGCGTCGTCAAGACTCCTGCGGCAGCAGCCCGGGGTAGAGCAGCGCGTGTATGCCTTCGCGCACCTCCTGCCAATCGAGCAGGATGACCTCCGTTTCATCCACAAGCGTTAAGCCCATCGGCTTCTTAGGGATAATCGCTTCACGGAAGCTGTAGCCGGCATACCGCAGCAGACCGAGCAGTTCAAAGCTGCCCATATCCGTCGTGACCAGCGGCAGAATGGCGTTCACGCACCGGCGCGCCTGCTCCGGCTTGATGCGCCGCGCCTTTTCGCCGATTTGCAGCAAAATATTGCGCTGGCGCTGCGTGCGCGCGCGATCCGAATCAAAATAGCGCAGGCGGGCGTATGCCAGCGCCTCGGCGCCGTTTAGCTCATAGGCGCCGGGACCGTCGGTGAAGGTGGAAAACGCGCTGTGCATCGCGTCATACTCCTCCTGCGAAAGCGTAACGCTGACCCCGCCGAGGATATTGATCAGCCGCTCAAAGCCCGCAAAATTGACCGTCATATAGCGGTCAACGCGGATGCGGTAGTTGTCCTCAACGCATTGCACCATATACTCCGGTCCGCCATAGGCGTGGGCGGCGTTGATGCGCCCGTTGGGGCGCCCCGGCAGGGTGACGTAGGTTGCCCGGGAAATCGAAACCAGGCTGACGCGACGGGTTTGCTTGTTTGCCGAAACTAGCAGCATCGCATCTGTGCGGGAATACGTCCGCCCGCCGGTTTCCTCCTCGCCGTAATCCAGACCGGTCAACAGGACGTTGTATACATCCGGGTGCGACCACATGACGTTCGCGAGGTTGGCGCGGATACCGGCGTCCGCTTCGGCAAAAGCCTCCTCCTGCCCGGTCGTGTCCAGGGCTTCCTCCGCGATCGGTATGCCGTCCGGCGGCGTATGGTTGACCTTGCTCAGTTGCACCAGCACAAAAACAGGCGGCGTGCCCAGCAGCAGCAGCAAGGCAAGGGCGGCGCAGAGCAGCTTCACCCAGCGCGGCACGGCGCGCCGCGGGTCGCGCGGGCGGTGTGGTAAGCGCTTCATAAAAATCCTCCTAAGGCTTGTATTTGTGAAAGATATTTCATTGGCAGTTTACTTGCTTCTTCATCTTCACCCGACCGTTCGGCAAGCGCACTCCATACAACGCGTCGCCAGCCCGCAATATGGGGTTTCAATGATAGAGTAAAGGGAGCGGTTCCAAGTGAACCGCCCCGACGTTTTTCAGCAAAAGGTCTTGGAATTAATACCGTGTTAATCCAAAGGCTGCGTTTATTACGTCTGCCCTACAGAATATGGCGGTGTAATTCGTGCCTGGCGCACCCCCATGAAGAATACCGGCAGTGTAATGATCTGGGAGTCGTCCCGGGTGTGAGGGAGCTATGTGCGCTAAGACGATTCCACCGCTATCCCCGCCCGCCGCATCAGCATCTGTTCCGACCAAACCGGTTATGCCATTTGCGCCAGTCATGCTTGGGCGAGTTACAACGCCATAGGTGTATCCTGTTGCACATCCCACTTTTGCAATTGGGTCACCCAAGCAAAAAACGGTTTGGATTTGTGTTAAAAAAGTCATGAATCCATTTGCATAATTGGACGGGGCGTAGCTGGAATTTGTAGCAATAAAAGCACCGTCAACGTTTCCGCTGTACTGTTGTTTCTTGACGGCTCCATAAGTTGTGCTTTGATTGACCGCTACACCTCCATGCCCTGCGGTAACAATCCCAACAGTTCCATCGCTAAGCCTCGCTCTATATCCAATGGAAGCAAATATGCTACTGTTGATCAGGACTCCTTGTCCCGGGTTAATTACGGTGGGGGATGGTGCTTCAGTGGTGGTTGTTCCGCATTTGTAGGTTTGAATCAGTGCGATCGCTTTTGCAAAATGGAGAATAGGCGAGTCAAGAACCGTACTCTTGAAGCGCGCAATCTCCACTTCGTTACAAGCAACCATCCGCACTTCAATTCTGTTGTTGAGCGTGTCTTCGGCACACGAATCCATATTGTCAAAAGCCGCGGGACGATTAGGTGCAAGATACAGCTTATTGAGGGCGTTCATTGTTTTCTCTAGTTCGTTGAACGAAAATTCAACGCTTTCTGTAATGACGCCTTCCTCTTCCAAGAACGCTGCAACGCGATTGTAAAGGGAAGATTTTTTCGAAACGGCATCATCGACAATTTGCACAACCATATTGCCGTCATCATTGTAGTAGATTCCACCGATGAAATCCGGATAGATAGATTCGCCCGCGCTGTCCTTCGGGAAAAAGCCCATCAGCTTCGCGTCATTGGAATGAGCGTTTCTCAGGTTTTCCAAGTACTCTTCGCCGTACTGCGCAAGGAGCTGCTCGTTCCAAGACGCAACAAACGCTTCGTCTTGAAGCATATCCTCAACGAAAACAATGCCATCCTGACCGTTTGCGTCTGCTTGCGAAATTGCTTGACCGGAAAAAATTACGACCATCGCGAAAAGGGCCGCGACGATTGCGGTGATGCGCTTTTTCATGAAGTTGACCTCCTTTCTAATAATTTTTGTTCAGTATACCATGTCATGTTACAAAAGTCAACCGCTACTGTGGTTCGCTGTTGAGGCTTTTAACAGCTGAGACAGCTTACTTCCTGCTGGCAGGAGCAAGACGCTTCTTTCGCAGCAAGAAGACTGACAAAAAACCTAACAGACCTATGCCCAGAACGAGAAAAACAATCCAAGGCTTGCCGGTGGCGATCCGCGCGAGCTTGCGCACCGCCTCTTTGATTGCATCGGCGGGGACGTCGGGGTTAAGCCGCCGAAAGGCAGATTCAACCCTGCCCGTCAGCAGCACATCGCCGTAGCTTGCCCGTTCGGCATTCGGTGCGTCGGACGCAAGGTCAATGCCGGCGGTGTATGTATAGCCGATTGACTGCAATTCTTCAATCGCCATTTCCTCAACGGCGGATTCGCACAACTTAGACATGGACTTTCACCTCCCCGGAGATTAGTTTTGGCAGCAGGGTATCGCGGAGCTTTTGCAGGGTTTGGATTTGTATCTTGTTCTTATCAATCTTTTCAAAAAATGGATCTATAAATGTTGCAAAGGCAGAAAACTCTTCATCATTTGGAAATGCATCCGCATATTCTTGCGAATTTAGAAACGATTTGTAGTCCAAATTATGAATTCCAGAGCTTCCGTTTTCGAGGTTGAAAAATTCTCCGTTTTCCCATTTCCCTTTGATGTAAAGATAGAATGGGTGGATATATTCCTTCTTCTTGAACCTAAGACAGCGGCAAAAGTTTGAGAACACTATCGGCAGGTCGAACAGAAGCTTAACACGGTCATTGATGTAGGTGGCACGACCTGTAGACTGCGTATCGGTACCTCCCGAAATCTCAAGGATGATGTCTCTGTCAGTTAATGCAATACGGTCATATTTCGTTGGTTTGATATACCGCAATGGAATTTTTGCAGCTAATCCAACCATAAGCATTGCAACATCAGTACCCCTGATACAGCAGACTGGCATCGGGTGATCATCGGAGGCGTTATCCTTGCCCCACTCACCACCAAGTGTTGTTTCCAAAAAGTCACCAACATTTCTGCTTACACCACTATATGTTTTCATCCACTGCCGAAAATACGTCTGCGCCAAGGCTTCCAGCGTGGCGTTTTGCCGGGTGAGCAGGTCGATTTTGTCGTCGAGAGAGGAGAGGACTTCGGCGATGGCGCGTTGTTCTTGCACATCTGGAATGATTATATCCAGCCCCTTGATGAGCGAGGTGTTAAGATTTGGCTGTGCGCTACCGCTCTTCAAAGCAACAAGTGCCTCGTAAGCATCAGTCAAGACATAGTAAATGAAACGATAGTCAGCTTTCTTATCATCAATGACAAGATTGCAGCAAGCCTGATTTGTGCAAACCGGTATTTTGTTTACCGCAACTCGCCCTGCCGTATCACCCTGCCCATACATAGCTACGATAATCGAATCCGCAGGTATCATTTTTGCGGAGGAATTTTCCAGCCCCGCTGTGGTGATATACGAATCGGTAGAAATAATCGGTCTGTAATTGACCTCCTTTGTCTTTACCCACGGAATGGTTCCGTTGCGATAGTATTCGACAACCTTTGTATCTGGTGTTCCACCAGTGATAACGCGAGAACACAATTCACCAAGCGTCGTTTCTCTCCACTCACTCATCCCCGTCACCTCCTGCATCGTCCGGGAGGTCGTACTTGTTCGCGGTTCACGCCCAAAACCGCTCTGTACTGCGCGTTTTGAATCGCCGCTTTGATGCTCTCCAAAATTTGGAAGTATTCGTTGTTGTTAATCAGCATTTGTCGGCACCTCCACTTTCGCAAGATTCGCGCGGATGCGCTCGTCAAGGGCAACGCTTTCAGCCATTTGCGCTGTGAGCTCAGCCGTCAGCGTTTGGACACGTTCGGCAAAATCGAAGTCATCCTCGTCATCGGGCAGACCAATATACCGTCCCGGCGTGAGCACATAATCCAGTGCGGCGACTTCTGTCCCCAACGCGAATTTGCAAAAGCCCGGCACGTCCTCATAGCCACTGCCAGTCTTCCAGTTGTGATAGGTGCCGGCAATGGTGGCGATGTCCTCCGCTGTGAATTCGCGGGTGCGGCGGTTAATCAAGCTACCCATGTTGCGGGCATCAATGAACAGGATTTTATCGCGGCGCGGGTGGTTTTCGTCAAGCTCTTTTGCTCTGGAAAGAAACCACAAGCAAGCGGGAATTTGTGTGTTCAAAAACAGCTTGGTCGGCAGATTGACAATACAGTCAACCAGCCCGGCATCAATCAACGCCCGACGGATTTTGTCCTCGCCGTTTGTCTTGGAGGACAGAGAGCCTTTCGCCAGAACAAATCCCGCAACCCCGGTAGGCTTGAGATGATAAAGAAAGTGCTGTATCCACGCATAATTGGCGTTGGCGGACGGCGGCGGCGTTTCGCTGTATTTCCAACGCCCGTCTGTGCGGAGCAGTTCGCCGCTCCAGTCGCTGTCGTTAAACGGCGGGTTGGCGATAACAAAATCTGACTTGAGGTCAGGGTGAGCATCGGACAAAAAGCTACCCTCGTTGTTCCACCGCACGTTGGACGAATCAATCCCGCGCAAGGCAAGGTTCATCTTGCACAGCCGCCAGGTGGTCTGGTTGCTCTCCTGACCATAAACGGACACAACGCTCTCGAATAACTTATCGATTTCCTTCGCCTTTCCATTATAGCGGTCGGCATGGGCTTCGATAAACTTTTCACTCTGCACAAACATACCGCCCGAACCGCAGCAAGGGTCGAGTACGCGCCCCTCATAAGGTTCGAGCATTTCAACGAGCAACTGAACAACGCAGCGGGGCGTATAGAACTGCCCGCCCTTTTTGCCCTCCGCAAGCGCAAACTGGCCGAGAAAATATTCGTACACACGCCCAAGCACATCGTTGGAGCGGGAAACGCTGTCGCCCAAAGCGATGGTACTGATAATATCAATCAAGCCGCCGAGGGATTGCTTGTCCAGCTTCTCCTTGGCGTATTCTTTCGGTAACACGCCTTTGAGTGACGGGTTGTCTTTTTCGATAGCGTCCATTGCGTCGTCCACATCTTTGCCGACGGTGGCGAGTTTGGCTCTGCCCTGAAGATAGTCCCACCGCGCCTGCGGCGGAACATAAAAGACATTCTCCGTACGGTATTCATAAGGATCGTCCGGGTCTGCGCCCGCATAATCGCCCTCGCCAGCTTCGAGCTTATGGTAAAGCTCGTAGAAGTTGTCCGAGATGTATTTTAGGAAAATCAGCCCCAGCACAATGTGCTTGTACTCGGCCGCGTCTATATTTTTGCGCAGCTTATCGGCAGATGCCCAAAGCACCTGCTCAACCGGCTGTTCTTTCACTTCTTTTTTAGCTTTCGCCATCTGCGTTACCCTCCGTATCGTTTTTGGTATCGTTGCCTGAACCCGCGCCGCCGGAGCGTATCCATTCATCGACTTCCGAGAATTTGAATTTCCACAAGCGCCCCACCTTATGGGCGGGCATCTTGCGGTTACCGATCCACCGCAAAACCGTCTCGCGGCTTACGCCTAAATATGTTTGCACTTCGTCCATTGACTTCCAGTTTTCAATTTCTGATTTATCCTTGCCCATGCATCAACCCTCCATTTTCTGAGCCGCCGCTTCATCGGCGGCCTTTTTGCGTTCAAGATACAATTTGAATGAAACAGTGATGCGCATTCTCAGCCCATCTTTGTTCGGGAAGCACAATCTTCCCTCGTGGCCTTTCATTTACCAAACCGCCTCATAGGCTCCATCTTGCCCACGGGCATCGAATCGTACTGTCAAAGCGGCGGTCTCTCCGGGTTTTGTTGTTGGCACTTCGACACTTGGTGTAGAAGCGATTGGCGCGATGTCTTTCTGATTTCTCGGTCACGGTTCGGCAAAATCGTCTCTATTATTATACCACCTGTCGAGGCGAATTACAATAAGAAATTACGAAAAAGTTCCTTGTGACACAAAAAGCCACTTCAAACGTCCAACATAAAACTCCAAGGAGGTGATTCGCATGGCAAAGACCAACACTCGGCAAACGTCGAGGAAGGTTGCAAGCAAGGCTTCGGGACTGCTAAGAAGCGGCCGGACAAGTTCTGCGACCAAGTCGGTAGCCGGGTCTGCTCTTTTGCAGACCAGACCAAAGCCCAAGGGCACAAGATGCGCAGAGACACAGGCGGGAGCGTGAACTGGAAAGATAGCCCTTCGAACATCTATTATAAACGATGATCCCTTGACGATAGAGCTTTTTATCGACTATACTCGATAATATTTCAAAAAACAGTTGCAATGTCGAGTATAATGTGGTATAATACTAAGGAGAGGAGATGGTCACTATGATTAAACGCGAACTTTATCTGAAACAAATCCGACCGTTTATCGGCAAGGATGTTGTCAAAATCATAACCGGTCTGCGGCGCAGCGGCAAGTCTGTTTTGCTTGAACTCATTCGTGATGAAATCAACAAACCCGAAAATAGCATATATCTGAACTTTGAGAGCAAAAAAAACAGTAAATACACAAACGCCGATACGCTGTATAACTATGTATTGAAAAAAGCCGGCAAAAGCAAAGACAAATGGTATTTGTTTTTTGATGAAATTCAGGAAGTTGAAAACTGGGAGCAAGTGGTAAACTCGTTCAGGGTTGATTTTGATGCGGATATTTATATCACGGGTTCTAACGCAAAGCTGTTGTCGGGCGAACTGGCTACGCTGATTTCGGGTCGGTATGTTCAGTTTGTGGTATATCCCTTATCCTACAAAGAATTTGCTTTGCTCAACGAGGGTAAAACATTTGACGACTACCTGAAAATCGGCGGAATGCCGTTTATCAGCAACATTATCGGCGACGAAAAAGCGATAGATTTATATCTTGAAGATGTGTATAATTCGGTCGTTTTGAAAGATGTTGTTAAACGCAATAATATCCGTGATGTTGACCTGCTTGAACGCATCATCACCTATGTGCTTGCCAATGTGGGAACGACTTTTTCCGCTACTTCAATCGCAAAATATTTCAAAAACGAGCATCGTAAGGTAAGCACCGATACCATTCTCAACTATATCAAATATTGCGAGGAAGCGTATCTGTTCTACAAGCTGAAAAGGCAGGATATTCAAGGGAAAGAACTGCTTGATGTTGCGAAAAAGTATTTTGTAGTTGACCACGGATTGCGTGAGGCTATTTACGGCGATAATATGAAAGACATTGAAAAGGTTTTAGAAAACCTTGTGTGCCTTGAACTGTTACGCAGAGGGTATACGGTTACAGTCGGAACGCTCGGCGGCAAAGAGGTTGATTTCATTGGCGTGAAAAACAAAGAAACAATCTATGTTCAAGTCGCCTATGTTATGCCAAGTAGCGACACGCAGGAAAGAGAGTTTGGAAACCTCAAAAAAATAGAAGATAATTATCCGAAATATGTGGTTTCAATGGATACCGTCAATATGAGCCAAGACGGTATAAAGCACTTTCATATTAAAGACTTTTTGACTTCCGATATTTATTGATGTGAACTGTGTCCCGAAGACCGCCGTGACCATTTGCCATCCGGCCTCACCTCCTCCCACTTGATAAGGGGCCATATACCCCTCTTAAAACCGCGATTTTTCACGCGATCCCCCACCCCGTTGCCCAATCGGACAAGACGTAGAGATTTTTATCCCCCTACTCATTCAAAAAAAATCGAACGATTGATGTTGACAAAACCGTTCGATTGGAGTATAATAATATAGAAACCGCAAAACCTAAATAATGTCCGAATTTCAAAAGGAGGAATTGCTATGTTAGTTACCGCAACCGAGTTCAAAAGCAATATTGGCCGCTATCTGTCCCTCGTTGCCACCGAGGACATCTTCATCACCAAGAACGGTAAGAGCGTCGCCAAGCTGTCCAGCGCCCAGCAGGATAAGGTGGACATTATGAAGTCGCTGTTTGGAGTTGCCAAAGGAAGCGACATGACTTTGGAACAAGCCAGAGCGGAAAGGCGGGCGCGTTATGAAACTGCTGATTGACACCAACGTCATTCTGGACGCGCTGATGGTGCGCGAACCGTGGGCTGCCTCAGCGCAGGCCGTCCTGTTGGCCATCGCCGAAGAAAAAGCCGACGGCTGTATCACCGCCAGTTCCTTTACTGGTCTGTATTACCTGATCCATAAACATCTGCGGGACAACGAACAAACCAAGCAGGTGCTGCTTGGTTTGCTGTCGTCCATCAATGTGCTGGACGTAACCGGCGCGGATTGCGAGAAAGCGTTCGAGCTGCCTATGTCCGATTACGAGGACGCGCTGCTGGCCTATTGTGCCAAGCGGCACAAGGTCAATCTCATTGTTACCCGCAACCCGAAACACTTTGAGGGCTCGCCGGTGAAGGTGATCGAGCCGGACGCGCTTTTGAAAACGCTTTGAGAGCAAAGCCAAGAGGACGGGTATCATTGTGTTACCCGTCCTCTTTTTACCCCCGGAGCTTATTACTCTCGCCCAGCGTAATCCCGGAATGGCAGGACGTACACAAAGCCACAGATTATTCGCGGCATGAGTGCCGCCCTTGGACAGCGGCTGGATATGGTGAACCTCCTGCGCCGGAGTCAGCCGCCCGGCAGCCTCGCATTGCTCACACAGCGGGTGCGCCGCAATGTAGCAGTCGCGGATTCGCTTCCATGCCAAAGCGCGGCGGTAACGCTCTTTGAGAGCGTCTATCTGCGCTTTTTTGCCGCTTCCCTCACTTCTTCTAACGTCGCGTCGCGCTAGCCACATCGGATATTCTCAAAAATGCTATCTGCCGTTAAAGACGTAGCAGTTAGACGCGCGGTTCTTGGCTTTGATTTGTTTTGCGAGTTTTTTCGCTTCCATTATATTATGTCCTCCTCGCAGTATTCCGGATTTGACGAAGTCCTTCTTTAATGCTTTTGGTATTCATCTTGTCCCTCCTTTGTCAAGAAACATTCGCGCAAAAAGCCACTCCCTCTTGACATTATACGGATATTCGCATATAATAAAATTATACAAAAGGAGGCATGTTTATGCTTGAATATATGTCGGTTCGCGAGGCGGCGGAAAAATGGGGCTTGTCTGAGCGGCGCGTCCATAAGCTGTGCCAGGACGGCAGAATCGCCGGGCTGATTCGGTTTGGGCGTTCTTGGGGCATCCCCCGCGACGCGGAAAAACCCGATGATGCCAGACGAGTGGACGGCGGGACTTTGCACACGAATGATTCATCGGATGGCAATCTGACGGAACTGCTCGGCCCGGACGCAAAGCTGCTCGTTCAAAGCGAAGCCTTTGCGGCGTTTCAGCTTGAGAATGAAACAGGCAACGGGATCGTCACGGTATATGGCGCGTTTCCGGGTGTTCAGCTGATGTATAACGATTTGCACCTGTCCAAAATCACCGGACATGACGACAGAACTGCCCCGCCCGCCGCTGAATTTCTGGTCATCAACCATTGCCGCGAGGGGCGGTTTGAGTGTGAGCTTTCCCACGGGGAGTGCGGCTATCTCAGCGATGGAGACATGTCGGTGAGCCAAATGCCGCCGCCTATGAAAAACTCCTGCTTCCCGCTGTCACATTATCACGGTATCTCCATTATGATTGATATTGAGCACTTTTCAGAGCATTTAGGACGCGCTCT
>JAITGE010000005.1 GCA_031280825.1 Oscillospiraceae bacterium
GGCGACACCATTACCTATACCGTGACGGTTATCAACACGGGCAACGACCCGGCTTATGATGTGGAAATCACGGATAAGCTGCCCGACAATTTGAAATATGTGGCGGGTTCGATCACCGACGGTGTAACCCTTGCGGGCGGCGGCACGGTGACCGGCACGGCGACAAAGACCGGCGCAACCCGTGACGGCATTGACAAATATGACTTCCGTTGGGTGGTCAGCAAGCTGATGCCGGAGGAAACAGTGACGGTCAGCTTCAGCGCGGATGTCGTCCCCATGCCCTATGGCGTGCACGAGCGCGAGTTCCGCAATGTGGCGCTGGTGAACAATATCCCCACCAATGAAACCGAGCACTATCAGTATTCCTCCAATTTGGCGGCGATCAAGTATTCTGATCCGACTGAAAACACGTTGCTGCACGAAGGCGATATTGTTACCTATTACATCGACGTGATTAACAACGGTGCGGATACGGCGTACGACATCCCGGTGTCGGATGCGATCCCGGTGGGTACGGTTTATGTGCCGGGCAGTGCGGCGATGAAGATTGGCAGCGGTACTTCCGCGGCTTCGGGTGCGCTCAATGGCAATAAGCTGGAATGGACGATCCCTGCCCTTGCCAGCCGCGAAACGGCGACCTTGAGCTTCCAGGTAGAAGTGCAGCGGATGCCGACCAACCAAGATACCCGCAAGATTGATAACGTCGCCACCGTGGATGATTTTGAAACCAACCACGTGGTGCACACCCAGAGCAATTTTACGCTCCATGGGGTGAAAAAATCTGACCCGATGACCGGTACGACTGTCTATGAGCGCAAGCCCGACGGGCGCGGCGACATCATCACTTACATTGTCGAGGTGACCAATGAGGGCTTGGATCCGGCTTATGACGTGGAAATCACGGATCAGCTGCCCGACAACCTGGATTATGTGACGGGTTCGATCACCACGGGCACAGCTCTGCCCGGCGGCGGAACGATTGCCGGCACGGCGACGAAGCTGGCGCAGCCAACGGAATCCGGCGTGGATCGCTATGAATTCAAATGGATCGTCAGCAAGCTGATGCCCGGCGAAGTGGCGCACGTGGAGTTCAAGGGCACGGTCATGACGATGCCGCAGGGCATTGCGATGCGCGAATTCCGCAATGTGGCTTATGTGAATAACCACGCGACCAATGAAACCGTGCATTACCAGTATGCGCCGCACCTGCGCGCGGTCAAGCATTCCGATCCCGTGCCGAATTCCTATGTGCGCGTGGACGACGTGATTACCTACTTCATTGACGTTTACAACGACGGAGCGGATACGGAATACAACATTGACGTGCTGGATTCTATCCCTGCCGGGACGGAGCTTGTTCCGGGTTCGATCACGTTAACCAACGATGGAACAGCGGTCATTGGCGCGGGGAGCCAGAGCGGTAACCAAGTGCACTGGGTGATTGATTCCTTGGCGGCAGGGCGCAAGGCTGTGCTGACCTTCCAGACCAAGGTGCTGGCAATGCCCAAGAATCTTGACGAGCGCACGATTGATAACGTTGCAAAGGTCAACGATTTTGAAACCAACCACGTGACGCACCTGCAAACGAATTATGCGGTTTATGGGCAAAAGAGCAGCGACAAGCCGACGGGCTCGCGCGTCCATGTGGGCGAAATCATTACCTACACGATTGAGATCATGAACAAGGGTGCAGATGCGGCGCGCAACGTGAAGGTGCGCGATATGATCCCGCTGGGTACGACCTATGTCGCCAATTCCGCATCCACCTCCGCCAATGTGAGCAGCACCAAGACGCTCAACGCCGAAAACGAATTGGAATGGACGATCGTTTTGCTAGCCCCCAACGGGGTGGAGAAGGTCACCTTCCAGGTGATGGTGGATGAGCTGCCCGAGGGTGATACCTTCGGTGTGGTGGATAACTTTGGCTATGTGGATGAAAAAGTAACCAATACGGTTACCCACGAGGTGCGCAAGGATTTGCTCCTGTTTGAAAAGACCGCTTCGCCGGTGGATGGCAGCGAGGTTATGGAGCGCCAGCGCATTACCTACAAGATTGCCCTGAAAAACATTGGCGATATGAAAGCGCGCAATGTTGTCGTTACAGATCAGATTCCGGCGGGCACAAAGCTGATCCCCGGCAGCATAAGCCATGGCGGCACGGAGAGCGGCGGCGTTATCACCTGGAACCTGAGCACCTGGTCGGTGGGCGAGGAGCGCACCCTGACTTTCGCGGTGGAAGTGCTTCCGCTGGCGGAGGGTGAGAGTGAGTTTGTCATCGAAAACCGCGCGACCGTCAAGAACGGCGTGAACGACCCGGGTGACGACACCAACACGGTGCGGCATATCGTTCGCAAGCCGGTTTTGGAGTTCTTTAAGGACGCCAACCCGCCCAGCGGCAGCCGCGTGAAGGCGGGCGACATCATCACCTACACCATTGTGGTGCGCAACAAGGGCACGTTGGCGGATCATAATGTGCATATTGAGGATCTGATCCCCGAGGGCACAACGTATGTCAAGGATTCCCTCACCAGCACGGGCGGCGGCACGGGTGGTTATCTGACCGCGCCGAACCGTGTGGTGTGGACGATCCCTGAGCTTGCCCCGGCGGGCAACCACGGCAGCGCGGGTAGCTACGGCGGTGAAGTGTTCCTGACCTTTAAGGTGAAGGTCAACCCGCTGCCCACCGGCGTGGATGAGGGCTTGGTTAAGAATAAGGCCACCATTTGGGGCTATGATGTTGATGGCGAGGATACCAATGAAACCGAGCACATCGTTTCGCGCTCCCGCTTGAGCATCACAAAAGAAGCCGACCCGCCGGATAACAGCGTCGTGCAGCCCGGCGAAGTAATTACCTACACTCTTAAGGTGACGAATGACAGCGCCGACGCTTTGGAATATGTGCCGGTTTGGGATACCATTCCCGCGGGCACGACCTATGTCCGCGCTTCGGCGACCGCCGGCGGCCGCCTGGTGCGCGACCCAAGCGGCGTGGCAATCAACCGCGTGGAGTGGGTGATTGGCACCATCGCCCCCGGGCAGACCATTGAGCTGAAGTTCAAGGTGCGCGTGGACGCTTTGCCTGAAGGGCAGCATACCCGTAAGATCTTTAACGCCGCGCTGGTGGGCGAGGGCGGTACAGAGGAGGATCCGGGTATCCCGAAGGTACCCTCCAATGAGGTTGAGCACGATGTGATCGACGGACCGATCAAGATCAGCAAATCCAGCGATCCCGCGCCCGGTTCTTACGTGTATACAGGGCAGACGATCACCTATACGCTGACGCTGCGCAATGCTTCGGATGCGCCGATTGTCAATGTTCCCGTGCGTGATTTTGTGCCGGAGGGCACCACCTTTGTGACCGGCAGCATGACGGGCGGCGTCAAGCAGGATTACACCGTGCTGACGCGCCAGTTGGATTGGCTCATCGCGGTTATCCCCGCAGGCGGCAGCGTGGATGTGACCTTCAAGGTTATCGCCAACGAGCTGCCCTTCGGCAAGGCGATTGGCTACATTACCAACCAAGGCTTCTGCGGGCAGGGCGGCGGCACGGAGGATGAACCCGGCACGCCGGATACCCCCTCCAATGAGGTGACGCATATTATCACCTGGCACCCGATTGAGGGGCGAAAGGAATCCGATCCGCCCACGGGCAGCACGGTGGAAGCCGGTGCAACGATCGAATACACCGTTTATGCCGTCAACAATTCCGGCGCTGCGGCGGAGAATGTTGCTGTTATTGATCCGATCCCGCTGGGCACGTATTACAAGAGTGGTTCGGCGGATAGCGGCGGTACCTATGACGCAGTAAACAACTGGGTGCGCTGGACGATCCCGCACATGGAAGACGGCGAAACTGTCGCCGTGAAGTTCAGTGTGATCGTTGGGCAAATGGGCGTGGGCGAAACCGGCAAGGTGATCTATAACCAAGCGATTGTCAACGGTTCTTCCACCAATACGGTGACGCACAACGTCGTCAAGCCGGAGCTTTACGGCGTGAAGAGCAGCAGCCCCGCCAGCGGTTCCGTGGTCTACGGCGACCAGCGCGTTGATTACACCGTCACGGTTCACAACAACAGCGCGGTGACCAAAACCAATGTAATTGTGCGCGATACAGTTCCGCTGTACACCAACTATATCACCGGCACAATGACAAACAACGCGGCGCTGGGCATTGTGGGCACATACAGTGCGGGCAGCCGTGAGCTTGCCTGGACAATTGCCAGCATTCCGGCGGGCGGCAGTGTGACGCTGCAGTTTACCGTCACCGTCGATTCGCTCCCGGCGGGCGTGATCACCCGCGTGATCAACAACGTCGCCTATGTGAACGGGCTTGCGACAAACCAGGTTACGCATCACCTTTATCAGCCGATTCCGATCGGCGTGAAGGAGGCGAACCCGCCCACAGGAACACAGGTCAAGGCGGGCGATGAGATTGAGTATACGCTCAGGGTTTACAATTACGATCGGCTGGACGCGCACAATGTTGTCGTGCGGGACGCGATCCCAACGGGTACGGATTTCATCACGGGTTCGGAAACGACGCCCGCAGGCGCAACCTTCACCTATGACGCAACCAAGCGCGAAGTGCGTTGGGTGATTGCGAGCCTGCCAAAGGAAGGCACGCAGGGCTACACCTTTACCTTCAAGGTGCGGGTGCAGGAGTTGCCGGAGAACCTGGGGCAGCGCGTGATTCGCAACATCGGCTATGTCAACGATACCCCGACCAATGAAACCAACCATTATCAGCAAAAACCGCCGGTGCAGGCTTATAAGTACAGCGATCCGCCCAGCGGCTCCAGAGTTCCGGTTGGTTCCAAGATTACCTATTCCATCCGCGTGACGAACCCCGGTACGCAACCGCTGGCGAACGTTCACGTGATGGACTACATTCCGGCGGGGACGAAGTATATCACTGGCTCCGTGAGCAATCAGAGCGATTATGCGGGTGCGTACAGTGCCGCGAGCGATTCGGTCAGCTGGCTGATTCCGACGCTTCAGCCCGGCACGGCAGGGCAGGTGACCCTGACCTTTGAGGTGGAGGTGCAGCACCTTCCGCAGGGAATGGAGCTTTGCCGCATTATCAACCTTGCGCTGGTCAACGGCAACCCCACCAACCAGACCACACACGTGGTCGCCGCGCCGAAGATTGAGGCGGAAAAGATCGCCAACCCGCCGCACCTCAGCGAGGTGCTCGAGGGGCAGGTCATCCGTTACACCATTACGGTGCGCAATGTGGGTGAGGTGCCGGATTACAACATCAAGGTGCTGGATCAAATCCCGCAGTTTACGACGCTTTTGCCCGAAACCATTACCAATGGCGGCAGGCTTGTGGGCGGCAACACCATCGAGTGGACAATCGCCGAGTTGCTCAACGGCGCGGAGCGGCACCTGAGCTTCGATGTGGTCGCCGACGCGTTGCCGGAGGGCGTGGAACGGCGCAGGATTGAGAACACCGCAGTCTTTGGGCAGGGCGGTGAGGATCCGGAGAACCCGACCAACACAGTGGAACACAATGTGAACAAGGCAAACGTTGTGGCGGTCAAGAGCGCGAACCCTGCTGCCGGCACCACCGTCGGTGTGGGCGATATTATCCAATACACCATCAGTCTGAAGAACGAGGGTGCATTAAACGCGCCGAACACGGAGGTCTACGATGAAATCCCGGCAGGGACGACCTTTGTGTCGAACTCGATCCGTGGCAACGGCTACTACAACGCCGCGCTGAACCGCGTGGAGTGGTCGGTAACGAACATTCAGGCAGGCTCGACGGCATACGTTGGCTTCAGCGTGCGCGTCAACGCTTTGCCGGAGGGTGCAACCGAAGGCACGGTGCGCAACGCCGCCGTTGTGGACGGCGAAGAGACACCGCCTGTCGAGCATCCCGTCGCGCTGTCTAACGTGACGGTGGTGAAGACGGCGAACCCGCCCAGCGGCACGGAGGTTATGGTAGGCGATACGATCACCTATACCATCACCGTGGCGAACCACAGCCAAGCGACGCTTTACAACATTCCGGTGCAGGATACCCTGCCTTCGGGCACAACCTTTGTCGCGGATTCGGCGAACAACGGCGGTATCTATTATCCGCCCAACCGCCGTGTGGCGTGGCTCATCCCGACCCTTGGCGCGGGCGAAAGCATTGCGCTGACGTTCAGTGTGACGGTGGACGAGCTGCCCCCGCAAACGGAAATGCTGCTGATTCTGAACAAGGCGTATTTCCACCCGGGCAGCCCGGAGCCGAGTATTCCGCCGCAGATCCCGGATAAACCGACGAACGAAACGGAGCATCCGGCATATCCCAAAACTTTCTCGGCAGAGAAGACGTCTATCCCCGCTTCGGGCAGCGATGTGAACCCCGGCGATGTGATTGACTATACCGTGACAGTGCGGAATTTCAACGCCACCGCGATGGCAAATGTGGCTGTGACAGATATTCTGGATGCCGATTTGGAATTCATCTCAGCTGGTGAAGGCGGCACGTACGATCCGATCACGCGCGTCATCAGCTGGACGATTCCGAGCATCCCGGCGCTGCACGGCGCCATGGCGGTTACCTTCCGCGCCCGTGTTACGGCGAATCCGGCGAAGAGCGTCATTCACAACCAGGCGCGTGCCAATGATAAGCCGACCAACACGACGGTGCATTATCCCGGCGATGTTCCGCCGATCAACGACCCGCGCGTGCTGCTTGCAAAGAGCGCGGATCCGGCGCATAACAGCTGGGTTGCGCAGGGTGAAACGATCACCTATTACATTGATGTGCGGAACGTTGGGCAGCAGCCTGCGCTGAACGTCGTTGTGCGCGACGCGATCCCTGCGGGCACGGTCTATGTGCCCGGCTCGGTGAGCCACGGCGGCAGCTTGAACGCAAGCAACCAGTTGGTCTGGAATTTGGGCACGCTTCCCGCAAATTCCGCGACGACGCGCCTGAGCTTCCGGGTGACGGTGGATTATATTGCCCATCCGGAGGATACGCCTTATTACTACCACACGCTCCGTAATACGGCCTACGTGGATTACAACAGCACCGACGGTCGGCACTTCGACGGGCGTTCGGAAGAGGTTATCCACAATGTTGACGGCGGTGAGCCGCGGCCGTATTTCTACGCGGTAAAATCCGCAGATCCGGCGGATGGCAGCTACCTCAGCCCGAACGGGCAGCGTGTGCGCTACACCATTACGGTCTACAACATGACGGGTGCGGCGATCAGCGGTCTGCGTGTGTATGACCTCATCCCCGGCGGTACGACCTACGTGCCGGGCAGCGCGGGCAGCACGAGCCTGAGCGCCAGCGTTACCGAAGGCTACGCGGGCGGTCGCGTGAGCGATCTGACGTGGAACGCCGCTTATATCGCGGCCGGCAGCTTTGAGCAGTTCTACTTCAGTGTGGATGTTCCGGCGCTGCCTGAGGGTGCAGGCTATCGCAGTGTGCGTAACAGCGCGCTGGTGACGGGCGGCGACCGTGTTACCTCGACCAACCAGGTCATTCACTACCAAAGCCGCGGTCCGATCCCGCCGGATGTTCCGGTTAAGACGGCTGTACCGCCAAGCGGCACAACGGTGCGCCCGGGTGATGAGATCACGTATACCGTGACGGCGCGCAACGGTGCGACCGCACCGGCGACGATCATCATCCGTGACGCGATCCCCGCGGGCACGGAATATGTCACCGGCAGCGCGACGAACGGTGCCGCGTATGCGGGGAATGTTCTGACGTGGACCTTCGCGAATGTTCCGGCGGGCGCAAGCGTGACGGCGACCTTCCGCGTGAAGGTGCTGGAATACGAAGCCAGCCCGTGGATTGTGAATGTCGCGCAGGTGAACGTAGGCGGCAACAGCTATACGACGGATCAAGTGGTGCATTACAATCCGCCTGTGCCTGACCCTGACGACGATATTCGCTTGGATAAGGTAGCCAACCCCGTGAGCGGTTCCGCGGTTACGCCGGGGCAAGAGATCACCTATACCATCAACGTGGTCAACACCAGCGCTCGCAGAATCGAGAACATCACCGTGACCGATCCGGTTCCGGTCGGGACGGTTTATATCCCCGGTTCGGCGGATAACGCGGGTAGCTTCGCGGGCAACAGCCTCACTTGGGCGATTGCGGCGCTGGAAGCCGGCGAAACGAAGACGCTGACCTTCAAGGCGCGTGTGATGGATTACCCGACCTATCTTATTCGTAACGTGGCGTATGCCAATTACGAAAACCGCAATGTCGGGTCGAACGAAACCGTTCATTACCCCGGTCCGCCGCAGTTCCGCGTGGAAAAGAACGCGAACCCTGTGACAGGCTCCATCGTTCAGCCCGGGCAGGAAATCTACTACACTGTGACTGTGACCAACCTTGGCAGCCAGATGCTCAGACCGGTGCAGATCACCGATAACATCCCTGCGGGCACGACGTATGTGCCAAACTCGGCAAGTATCGCGGTGCTGGATGGGACTCCCAACGCGATGGCGGGGGTGCTCAGCGGCAATACGCTCTATTGGAATCTTGCAGGGCTTGCCCCCGGCATGAGCGCGATGGCGGTCTTCAAGGTGACGGTGGATGCGCTCCCGGCAGGCATCAGCGGGCGCTTGGTTCGCAACAGCGCAAACGTCACAGGCAATGGGCGCACCCTCATCACCAATGAAGTGGTTCATTACGTGGGCAGGATTGTGGAAATGGATCTGCGCAAGGACTCTGATCCCGCGCCGAATTCCATCGTGACCTATGGGCAGGAGATTACGTACACCCTGACCCTGACCAATTACGCGCAGACGGCGCAAACAGATATTACCGTCAGCGATACCATTCCGGCGGGCACGCAATATGTTTCCGGCGGAACGCTCAGCGGCAATGCCGTGGTGTTCCAGGTTGCGCGGATAGAGCCGAGTGAGAGCAAGACGTTCACCTTCACCGTGCGGGTGCTGGATACGGCGGTCTTCGGTCAGTTGATTCGCAACACGGCGCGCGCCATTTGGGGCGACAAGCAGATCGATTCCAACGAAGTGGATCATACTGTGAACCCGAACCGCCCGAACGTGCAGGCGAGCAAGCGCTCCACGCCCGCAAGCGGCACCGCAGTGGTCGCCGGGCAAACCATCCGCTACACCATTGAGCTGCGCAACCTTGGCGGTTCGGCGGCAAACGGCGTGACTGTGCGCGACAGCATCCCGGCGGGCACGACCTTCGCCGGTGCGGCTTCCGACGGCGGACAATACAATGCCGTGAACAATGAGCTGCGCTGGAGCGTTGCCTCCATCCCGGCGGGCGGCACTGTGGAGCTTTGGTTTGAAGTGACGGTGAACGCGCGCGCAAGCGCCAGCATGTATGTCATCCGCAACACGGCGTATTATGTTCCGACGCCGGGTTCGCCGGAGCAGCCGACGAACGAAGTGACGAATGTCATCAATCCGAGCGACGGGCTGCGTCTGCAAAAGCGTTCCGATCCCGCGCCGGGCAGCATCGTTAACACCGGCAGCACAATCACGTATTATTTGGATGTGATCAACGGCGGCGACGTGGACGAAACCGATGTGCGCGTAAGCGACGCCATTCCCGCGGGCTTGCAATATGTTGCGGGCAGTGCGAACTATGGCGGGACGCTCGCCGGCGGCACGGTTCATTGGCTGCTTGAACGCGTTGCGGCGAACTCCACCGTGACGCTGCGCTTCCAGGCAACGGTTCTTCCCCCGGCGGCAGGCTCGCCCGCTGTGCGTTACTTCCGTAACATCGGCATGGTGAATGGGCAGCCCAGTAACCCGGTGGATCATGTGGACATCGTGGAAGTGCAATACCCCAGCGCGGTGGGCAGCAAGCGCGCCGATCCCGCGGCCGGCAGCACGGTTCAGCCCGGGCGCACGGTCACCTATTACATTGACGTTATCAACAACGGCAATGTGAACCTGACCAATATCCCGGTGCGCGACACGATCCCCGCCGGCACGACGTATGTTGCGGGCAGCGCTACGAGCGGCGGAACACTCAGCGGCAACGAGCTGCGCTGGACGATCCCGGCGCTGAACGTCGGGCAGGTCTTTACGGTCGCTTTCCAGGTGACGGTAAATCAGCTCCAGCCGGGCGAAAACAGCCGTACCATCCGTAACATCGCGATTATCAGCGGACCGCAGGGCGAAACCCCAACCCCCGAAGTGCCGCATATCGTCTTCCCGGATCAACCCGGCTTGCGTTTGGTCAAAACCTCCAGCAAGCAGGGCGAAGTGAAGGCGGGTGAGGAGTTGACCTACACCCTGACGGTGACCAACAGCGGCGCGATCCAGCAGACGGCAATTCGCGTGACGGACAGCATCCCCGCCGGCACGGAATATGTTGCGGGTAGCGCGACAGACGGCGGAACCCTTGCCGACGGCGTGATCACTTGGACGATTGCGCAGCTGGCGCCCGGCGGAAGCAAATCCGTGAGCTTCAAGGTCACGGTGCTGCCGCTGCCGGAGAACACGCTCTACCGCATCATCCGCAACGTTGGCTATCTCAACAACGAGCCCGGCGACCCGGTAGAAAATCCGCAAGTGCCGGAGCTGCCGGTGACAGGCGTCAAGCGTGCTGATCCGCCCGCTGGCACGCCGCTTACGGCGGGCAGGCTGGTGACCTACTATATTGACGTGACAAACCACAATGCCAAGACAGCGAGCAATGTCGTCGTACGGGATACCGTCCCCACCGGCACAAGCCTTGTGGCGGGTTCGGTGAGTGGCAGCGGCGCAGTCACGGGCAACGAGATTGTCTGGACGATCCCAAGCCTTGCGGGCGGGCAGACGGTGACGGTATACTTCACTGTGACGGTTGATCCGCTCCCCGCAGGCGTGAGCTATCGCATCATTCGCAACCAAGCGATTGTGGCGGCGCCCGACCCGGATCATCCCGAAAATCCGCCGGTGGAAACCCCGACCCCGCCGGTTGAGCATCCGCAAGTGCCGCCGATGCCCGGTTTGTATCTCTACAAGGTATCCAACCGCCCGGCGAACAGCCCCGTGCAGGCAGGCGACGAGATCACCTATTCCCTCACCGCCACCAATTATGGCACGGCAGAGCAAACGAATGTCATCATCACCGATGCTATCCCCGCAGGCACGACCTATGTGGAAGGCAGCGCGAGCGAAGGCGCCGTGCGCTCCGGCAATGTCTTGACTTGGGTGATTGCCAGCCTCCCGGCGGGTGCGAGCCGCATGGTCAGCTTCCGCGTAACGGTAGATCCGTTGCCGGAAGGCTCAAGCGGGCGCGTGATTCGCAATATCGGTTATATCAACGGGCAGCCCGGCGACCCGGTGGAGCATCCGGAGGTGCCCAGCCAAGGCGGGGTTTATGGCAGCAAGCGCGCCAACCCGCCGGCGGGTACGGTTCTGCGCGCGGGTGATGTTGTGACTTACAGCATTGATGTGACGAATTACTACGGTAAGACGGCAAGCAACGTGACGGTGCGCGACAGCATCCCTGCAGGCGTGACGCTCATCCCGAGCAGCATTACCATGGGCGGCGTTTACGCGGACGGGCAGATCGTGTGGAGCATTCCGGCAATTGCTGCGGGGCAGACCGTGACGGTCAGCTTCCAGGCAGTGGTCAATCCGCTCCTGGCAGGTGTGAGCTATCAGATCATCCGCAACCAAGCGATCGTTGCCGCGCCCGATCCGGATCACCCGGAGCAGCCGCCGATCGAAGTCCCGACGCCCCCGGTGGAGCACCCGCAGATTCCGCCTGTATCGGGGCTATGGGTGCAAAAGACCTCCAGCCGCCCGAGCTATGGCGCGGTGCGCCCGGGCGACGAGCTTACCTATTATCTCACCGTGACGAATTACGGCAGCGAAATCCGCACGAACGTTCAAGTGGTGGACAGCATTCCGCAGGGCACGACTTATGTTGCGGGCAGCGCGAGCGACAGCGCGGCGCTGAACGGCGGTGCCTTGATCTGGGTGATTGCCAGCCTGGCGCCCGGCGCGAGCAAAACGGTGTCCTTCCGCGTGCGCGTCAATGAACTGCCGAGCGGGCAGAGCGCGGGCGTGATTCGCAACGTCGGTTATGTCAACGGCACGCCGAGCAACCCGGAAGAGAATCCGGTTATCCCGAACCCACCGGTTTATGAAGGCGTGACGGGCAACAAGCGCGCCAATCCGGCGGCGGGCAGTGTGCTGCACGCAGGCGACGTGGTGACCTACAGCATTGATGTGACGAACCACTACAGCAAGACGGTGGCGAATGTGGCTGTCCGTGACAGCATCCCGGCAGGTACGACGCTGGTGCCGAGCAGCATCACGGCAGGCGGTGTTTACAGCGGCGGGCAAATCGTCTGGAGCATTCCGAGCCTTGCGCCCGGGCAGACTGTGACGGTCAGCTTCAGCGTGACGGTGAACGCGCTCCCCGCAGGTGTTTCTTTTGCGACGATTCGCAACCAGGCGATTGTCGCCGCGCCGAACCCGGATCGCCCGGATCTCCCGCCTGTGGAAACCCCAACCCCGCCTGTGGAGCATCCACAGCTTCCGCCCAGCGGCGGGCTGTATCTGCACAAGAGCAGCAATACCTACGGTTCCGTGCAGCCCGGTCAGGAGATCACCTACACCATTACGCTGGTGAACTACGGCGGGACGGTGCGCGAGAACATCGTGGTAACAGACAGCATTCCGCAAGGAACGGCTTATGTTGCGGGAAGCGCCAGTGATGGCGGCACGCTCAACGGGAATGTGCTGAGCTGGACAGTTGCCAGCCTCGCGCCCGGGCAGAGCAAGACGCTGACCTTCCGCGTAACGGTGAACGCTGACGCGACGGGCAGCATTCGCAACACGGCTTATGTGGATGGCAACCCGAGCAACCCGGATGAGGTTCCTGTGATTCCTGTTATTCCGCAGCCCGGCACGCCGGATGTGGTCGGCACGAAGCGTTCCGACCCCGCGAGCGGCAGCAGTGTGCAGGCGGGGCAGGCGATTACGTATTACATCCATGTGACCAACCGCAGCAATCGCGCGGCGAGCAACGTGACCGTGCGCGATGCGATCCCGGCGGGCACGACACTGATTGCCGGATCGATCGACAACGGCGGTACGGAAGCAGGCGGCACAGTGACTTGGAGCATTCCGAGCCTGGGTGCGGGCGCGACGATGGTTCTGAGCTTCCGTGTGACGGTGAATGCTCTTGCGGCAGGCACAAGCTATGCGGTGATCCGTAACAGGGCGATTATCACGGGTCCGAGCAACGGCGGCAGCGGTCCGGTCGTTGACAGCCCGACCAATGATGTGACGCACGACAATACGCCGCCGCGCCTGGATGTGGTGAAATCCGCCGACAGGAACGTGAGCAAGAAGGATGATGTGATCACCTACACGATCCGCGTATACAACCGCGGCAGCAGTGCGGTGAGCAATGTTATCATTCGCGATCAAATCCCGGCAGGCACGCGTTATGTGAACAACTCAGCCAATCCGGCAGCAGCGCTTTCGGGCGATGTGCTGACCTGGAATGTTGCGAGTATCCCGGCGGGCGGCAGTGCAACGGTCAGCTTCCAAGTGAAGGTCACGACTGATGCTGCCGGAACGATCGCCAACACCGCGAACGCCGGCGTAGACGGCGATGGCGACGGGATCCCGGACGACGGCGGCGACGACAGTAACACCGTTATTGTGGATAACAACAACAACGGCGGCAACGGTGGCTGTAACTGCGGTAACGGCGGCGGCAACGGTGGCTGCAACTGCGGTAATGGTCACGGCAACGGCAACGGCAACGGTGACGGTGACGGACAGTCCGGCGGCAACAACGGCAATAGTAACATAAATATTGACAACACCAACAATAACAACAACAGTAACGGCGGCATTGTCAATAACGTCACCAATGGTAACGGCAACGGAGGCAGCAGCGGTACGACCGGCAACGGCAATTCCGGCGCCGGCAACGGCTCAAGCAACGGCTCGGGCAACACCGGTAACGGAATTGGCAACAGCAACGGCAGCGGCAACGGCGTCGGCAAGGTGCCGAACACCAACGAAGCCTCCGCTATGTGGGCGATTTTGGTGATGGCTTGCTCGGCGGCAATGATCGCGCTTGTGCTGGCGTTCCGCAAATCGGTCGCCAAGCGGCAGCGGAAATTGCGCTAAGGCAATCGCCGGGGAGGGGTATCCTCACCTCCCCGGCAAGGATGTAAAAGGTCGGCAATCCTGACCGCAAACCCGAAAAGACCGGGCGCAGGGTAAAACGTCTTGCGCCCGGTGCGGGGAGCGTCGGAATGTGTTGGGAATTCTGAAAACGGCAGGGGAGCTTTCGGGCTTCCCAATGCAGTCTGAAAAAATGCATCCGCCACACAAATTCCAATTTGGGAAAACGGAGGAACAGCATGAAACGGAACGCGAAAAAGCGCGGCAAGAGCATCAAAATCCTGGCGATCGTGTTGGTCGTCGCATTGGCGGCGGGGGCGGGGGTTTTCTTTTTTCTCACCCGCAGTGAACCCTTGAAAATTGCGGCGCGCTCAACCATTATTACGCATTGGGATCAACAGGGCATTACGAAATACTTTGAAGCAAAGCTGAATGTGAAGATTAAGTGGATTGATTACGGCACGGACAGCGCGGAAATCTATGCTCACTTGCAGCGGGATATCGGCGCGGAAACCAAGGATTTGCCTGATTTTTATTTGGGCTTGGGCTTGGAAGCCACGCAGTTGGACGCGTTGCTGCGGCAGAATATGTTTTTAAACTTCAACGGCATGGTGAAGGATTATGCGCCGGAGCTGCAAAAAATCATCAACAGTGACATCAGCCGTAAGGCTGAAATGATGCAAAACGGCGGGCTGTATTCCTTCCCCTCGCTCAATGAGCAATATGCCGAGGAATACCCGCAAAAGGCGTGGATCAACAACACATGGCTTTTGCGCACCAAGCAGAGTGTTCCGACGACGCCCGAGCAGTTGCTAGCGGTGCTGCGCGCCTTCAAAACGGGCGACCCCAACGGCAATGGCATAGCGGATGAAATTCCGTTGGGCGCGGCTTGCCGCGACGCTGGTAGCTCTGCGGCGGGGACGAGCCTGGGCTACCTTGTGCAGCCTTTTGTGACGACGGATTATGATTTGACCGAGACAAATTACCTGAATGTGCGCGACGGCAAGATATACGCCGGGGTGATGGAACCGGGATACAAATCCGCGCTGCAATATCTTAATACCCTTTACAGTGAAGGCTTGGTAGATCAGACGGTTTTCAGCCAGGGCAGCGAGGTGTTTTTGCGCGCAAGCCGCGAAGCGGAAACCTACGGCGTTATCCTTGCGAAGGATATTAACGCGCTGTTCAATGATCCGGAGCGGGCGGCGGCGTATGTTCCGCTCCCGCCGCTGACAAAAGGCGACCAGCGCTCCACGCTGGTCAGGCGCAGCAAAATCAACAGCGGCGGTCTTTTGATTCCCAACCGCATTGCGTTGGAGCGCCAGAAGATCGCGCTGGCCTTCGGCGACGCAATGCTCAGTGATGAAGGCTCGCTGACCGTTTGCTATGGCAGTGAGAATACGGGTTGGTTCAAGGCGGACGGCGGCACCGCGTTGGGTGGCAGCCATGTTACCTGGCGGTTGGCGCCCGAAGCTGTGGATAGCACTGCTATTTACAGCGGCTTAACGGGTGCGATGCCCTATTGGCTGGACGCGCAGCTGCAAATGGAGCGGCAGGCAAAGGCTGTGAACGGCGGGAATGTGCTGCAGACGACGGCAAACTGGGCGGGGTACCTGAACAAGGTCACGAAGGAAAATTATGAGGAAACCGGGCGTGCCTGTCTGCAATACGCTCTGCCGGAGCTGGTTGCCGGGGACAGCACGGAAAGCCTTCCCCACGCGGCAGTCGTCGGTTACCTCACGCAGGCTTCGCGCGATTTTGTGACGGGAAGACTGAACCTGGAAACCGAGTGGTCAGCCTATCTTGCGGCGCTGAAGGAAAAGGGTGTCGAAAAAATTCTGCAAGCTGTACAATCGGCATATACACGCGAAATGCAGGCGTAGCCTGACCCCGCAAGGACGTAAAAGATAAAGGTTGTTAAAAGAGGACGTTAAAGCATGAAACAGAATAGCGGCAAGGCGGATTCTGTCTTTAACGGAATCCTCAACGTGTTGCTGGTGTCCCTCCCGCTGTTGCTGGCTTTGGTGATTATCCCGGCTTTGCTGGCAAACAGCCGTTCAGGATACAGCAATACGTTCTATGGCTACCGCCCTTATGTGGTGGAAACCGATTCGATGGATCCGACCATCGCGCCCGGCACGCTGGTCATTGGCAAAGCGGTGAAGTTCGAGGAGCTGGCAGTTAGGGATATCATCACTTTTGAAGCGAGCTTTGGCGGTCAAATGCGGCTGAATACGCACCGAATCGTGCAAAAGCACGGCGCGTATCTCACCACGCAGGGCGATAACGTTGATGTTGTTGATCCTGATCCCGTAACGCAAAGCAACTTTCGTTACAAGGTTGTCAAGATTCTGCCGTGGACGGCGAAGCTGGGTACAATCCCGGGTGTATTGCTTTATATCGGCTTACCGGCGATTGCGTTATTTTTTGTGATGGCGGGCGGGGTGATCGGCGTAACGGTGCTGCGTCGCGCCCTGCGCCGCCGGAAAGAGGCGCAAGAGGATTTGGAGACCCCGCCGCCTTGCGCTTTGGCGGAAAGCAATCCGGCGGAGTCTGCTGAACCGGCGGCGGCGTTACCCGTACCAGACGCTTTGCCGGAGGAAAAACCGCCGGAGGAAGCGGTGCAAACGGAAAAACCGCAAGAAGAAGCCCTGCCGGAGGAACGCACGGCGGAAGACGAAATGCTGGATATGCTGGAGCTATGCCTTGCTCCGCCCGCCCAACCGGCGGTGGAAGCGGAAGAGGTACAGCCCGAGGCGGCAGAGAAAGACGAGGACGGGGTTCTTTTGGCGTTGCTGGAGTTTGGTGCTCCGCCGCGGCGCAAGACGCAGCCGCCGGACGCGGACGACCTTCTGCTTCAAATGCTGGCGGAGATCGTTTGAGAGATGAAAGAGGTAGAGGATGAAAGAGAAAACAAAGCAAGTGTTGTTTTGGCTGAAAAAAAGGGAACGCGAACTGCCTTTGGCGGTCGCTGCCCTGACGCTGCTTTTTGGACTGCTGCCGCTGGGGTATGTGCCGGGCGTGCAGCCGTATCGCGTGAGCGTGAGCGCCTATGGCTTGCCCTTGGTGAATTTGGCGCAGTTTACGGTTTTCCCGATTGCGCTGATTGCGCTTTGGGTGATGTGCTTGCGCGTGACTGATTTTGCAAAGCTGCGCGGCTGGTTGCTGACGGTGATTGGCGCGGCACAAATCGTTTCGCTGTTCTCTTTCGGTTCAAAGATCGCGGCTGCGCTTAACACGCGCCTTGTGGATGAGCTGCAGGTGATTGAGCCGCAGGCGCTGGCACAAAGGCTGACCGTCGGTTTTTATTTTCCGTTGGCACTGGCGGTGGGTTGTGTGATGTATGGCGGCGTGCGCGCCGCGTTGGATGTGAAACGCGTGCGCGGCGCGGTATCGCGCGAGCCTGCGGCGGCATCCGCTTGACAATCTCTTTCGTTTCGCTTATACTCTACATCAGAAGAGAAATGAACGGAGGCGGCGTGCGTGCGGGTTTTGGTTACGGGCGGCACGGGGTATATCGGTTCGCACACCTGTGTGGAGCTTTTGCGTGCGGATCACGATGTTGTTGTGTTGGATAATCTTTATAACAGTAAGCGGAGTGCTGTTGGGCGCATTAAAGACCTGGGCGGTAAAGAAATCCGTTTTTATGAGGGTGACATGCGTGACGCGGCGCTGCTTGGCAGGATTTTCGCGGATCACACGATTGACGCGGTGGTTCATTTTGCCGGGCTGAAGGCAGTGGCAGAGAGCTGCGTGAAGCCACTGGAGTACTACGGGACAAACGTTGGCGGCACGGTTGCGCTTTTGCGGGCGATGCGTGAAGCCGGATGCAAGACGCTGGTGTTCAGCTCTTCGGCGACAGTTTATGGCAGCGACAACGCCGCGCCTTTCCGTGAGGATATGCCTACCGGCAGCGCAACGAACCCTTACGGGCAGACAAAGATTATCATTGAGCGCATTTTGCGGGATGTTGCGGCGGCGGAGGATGGCTGGCGCATCCGTCTGCTGCGGTATTTTAACCCCGTTGGGGCGCATCCGAGCGGCACGCTGGGTGAAGATCCAAACGATATTCCGAACAATCTGATGCCCATTGTTTCGGAAGTCGCCACAGGCAAGCGCGCCGAGCTGACGATAACCGGCACAGATTATGATACGCCGGATGGTACCTGTATCCGCGATTACATTCATGTGTGCGATTTGGCGCAAGGGCATATAAAAGCGCTGGAGCACACCGCCGCGCACGCAACCTGCGAAGCCTTTAACCTGGGAACAGGCAGGGGCTTGAGTGTGCTGGAGGTCGTCGCGGCGTTTGAGGACGCAGCGGGGGTGAAGATTCCGTGCAAGAAGGGACCGCGCCGCCCCGGCGATATCGCTTTGTGTTATGCGGATACCACAAAGGCGGAGCGTGAGCTGGGCTTCCGCTGTGTGCGCACAACGAAGGATATGTGCGCCGATTTGTGGAGGTGGCTTTCGGCGAACCGCTAGCGAACAGACAGTGAAGCATACGCGCCCCGCGTTTTTCGCGGGGCGTTGCTTATTGCGTTACACAGAGTGCGCCGTTTGCGCCGCGGCTTTGCCGCAGGACGCAGCCAGCGGCTTCCAGACCGCGTATTTCATCAATCAGCTCCCGCGTGACGCGCTG
The DNA here is from genome assembly GCA_031280825.1 of Oscillospiraceae bacterium. Taxonomy (GTDB): domain Bacteria; phylum Bacillota; class Clostridia; order Oscillospirales; family Acutalibacteraceae; genus WRMQ01. The sequence continues at coordinate 18,728 of JAITGE010000005.1, forward strand.
CCCCGGCGCCAGCAGCGGGATCCCCGGCGGGCAGCACCAAACATATTCCGAGCTGATACGCCCGGCGGCATGTTTTTTCGCAACGCTTTCGGTTGACATCAGGATCGCTTCGCCGGGAGGGAGAACCTGCGCTCCCATTGCCGGCGGAGGATGCGGGGGAAGGGGCGGTTGCTGCACCGGCAATCGCAGGCGCTCCAAGACGGCGGTCAGGCAGGCAAAGCTTTCAGGCGTATCCAAGCAGGAGGTCATGAGCAGCGTGATATGCCCCAGCGCGTATTCCGGCTCGATATCGCTGCCGCGCAGGGCGTTGGCAAGGGTGGCGCCATCCATGCCAAAGGCGCGCGCGTCCAGTGGGAGCTTGCTCGGGTCAATGGCATGGCAGATATGGTTCTCGCGTTCCGCGGCGTGCGGCAGCAGGCGGGGAGCAAGGTGCTGCCGGAGCGTTTTTAGGTTGCTCCGCCAGTCGCGCATCCATGCCAAGCGCTGTGTCTCCGGTTGAGCGCACAGCCAATCCACGGACGCCAGCAGGGGATAGGAGGGACTGCTGGTTTGGAAGATCCCAAACGCGTGTGCCAGCCGTGCGGGATCAATCAAATCGCCTTGACGGTGCAGCAGAGCCGTTTGCCCAAGTGCGGGGAGGGTTTTGTGCAGGCTTTGCACAACGAGATCCGCGCCGCAGCGCACCGCGCCCGCCGGGAAGCCCGCGTGCGCCGCGAAATCCAGGTGCGCACCGTGCGCTTCATCCACCAGCAGTGGGACGCGGTGGGTGTGGCAGATTGCCGCAAGAGCCGCAACATCCGAAAGGATGCCTTCATAGGTGGGCGAGGTGAGGATGCACAGCGCGGGCGCGGGGAATTGCGCAAAGGCACGCTGCAGTGCCGCGGGCGCAAGCGAGCCGCAAAGCCCGCTTACGGGCAGCCAGGCAGGCTCCAGCCAAACCGGGTGCAGCCCACAAAGCTCAATGGCGTGAAACACGGATTTATGGCAGTTTCGAGCCGCGAAAACGGTGTCGCCATGCTTGCAGCAGGCATAAATTGCCGCCAGGATGGCGCCAGTGCTGCCGTTGACGCCGCAAAATTGCTGCGCGCCGCCCCAAATGGCGGCAATGCGCGCAAGCATATCGCGGAGCAAGCCCTCCGGGTGCCGCAAATCATCCAGACCCGGGATCTCGGTTGCGTCGAGCGCATAGGGCAGCTCCGGCGGCAAACAGGCGACCGCCCTGTGATGACCGGGCATGTGCAAAGGTATTTTATTGGAGTGCGCGAGTCCGCGCAGGGCTTCCAGCAAGGGTGCGTTTTTATCCGGCATAGGGGCTTTCCTTCCGCCACGCAAGATAGCCTGCAACGGCTTTTTGCATAAAATCTTCCGCCAAGGTATCGGGGAAAGCGACGGATGGCGGGGAATCCAGATGCTTCTCCAGCCAGCGGCGGTTGCGCCGGATAAAACCGTCTATATCCCCGGCGGTCATGCCGGGGAGCGTTGGATATTGTGCAAGCGGCAGTGCTTCTATTAGGGAAAAGACGTCTTTGCTCCAGGGCAAAGAGCGGTATTGCGACGCGCTGAGCAGCCCCAGCTCGGCGTGGTACTCCTCCAGCCACGGCGGTCGGCCGCCAAAATCCTGCCCCAAGCGGCAGCCGCGTGTTTCAATGAATCGCCGCAGCGGTCCGATATCCCACCGCCAGTCCAAAAACAGGTGCAGCAGTGCCGCTTCGGCGAAGGTGTTTGCCGGATCGGTTTGCTTTGCAAGCGCCGCAAGGGCGGCGGCGCGGTTGGGTACGCTGCGCAGATGCGCGTCCTCCTTTGCCGCCCAGGCAGGCATTCCGTCGGGCGCGAGCGCGCCGATGAAGCACAGCGCGTCCCCCTGCGGCCAAAGGAACTGCGCTGCCTGCAAATGCTGCATGACCGATGGCACGGGCAATCCTTCCTACGGGTCGCGCCGGGCGCGCCCTATCCGGTGATTAAGAATTCATATCGTTGTCTTTCGCGCGCTGCTTGGGCAGCGCCAGCAGCCGCAGCTCGAAATCCTGGCGGTTTTTGCGGCAGATGTTGTCAAGTATTAAGCCGCCAAAGAAGCTTTGTAGCGCCGCGATGCTTAAAAATCCGCTGGCGATCAGCGTTGGGTAGCGCGGCACGAGATAGGTTCGGAAGTATTCCGCCAGAACGGGAAGCATCAGCACGGCGGCGAAAAGCAGCAGCACGGTTGCTACCGCCGTGAAAAACGCGAAGGGCTTGTAGTTTTTGATCATCACAAAGATCATGCGCAGAACGCGCAGCCCGTCGCTGACCGTGTTGAGCTTGGATTCACTGCCCGCCGGGCGGTTACGGTAATCAATGACGACATTTTCCATGCGCAGCTTTTTATCAACGGCATGGATGGTCATTTCAGTTTCAATTTCAAACCCGCTTGAAAGCACGGGGAAGGTTTTGGCAAAGCGATAGCTGAACGCGCGCATTCCGGTGAGGATATCCTTGCATTTGCTGTGGAAAAACAGGTTGATCGCTTTGCGCACCAGCATGTTGCCGCCGTTGTGGAAGCGACGCTTATTTTCGGTGAAATAGGTTGCGCTCAAGCGATCGCCCACGACCATATCCGCCCCGCGCTCCAGCACCTGCCGCACCATGTCGGGCGCGCTCTCGGCGGGGTAGGTGTCGTCGCCGTCAGCCATGATGTAGCATTCCGCATCCACCTCGCGGAACATGCGGCGAATGACATTGCCCTTTCCCTGCGTGTATTCGTGCCGCACGACCGCCCCGGCCGCAGCGGCCAGCGCCGAGGTTTCATCCTTACTGTTATTGTCGTAGACATAAATGACGGCTTCCGGCAGAGCTGCGCGGAAATCCCGCACGACCTTTTCCACGGTCTGCGCTTCATTGTAGCAGGGAATCAAAACAGCGAGCTTGTCCATTTTCGACCTCTTTTCATGCGTCGTGCGCTGTCTTTACGGTGTACAAATAGGTTAACAGCATCACCTGCGCCGCGCCTGCCTCGAGCAGCGCGGTCTTGCAGGCGTGGAGCGTTGCGCCGGTGGTGACGACGTCGTCGCAGAGCAAAATCCGCTTGCCGGCGGCAGTGCTTTCCGCCGCGAACGCGCCCCGTACGTTTTTTTCGCGCTCACGCGCGGGCAAGCCGTGCTGCGTGCCGGTTTCGCGTGTTTTGCGTAACAGACTTGGGGCAAAGACGGCGGTTAGGTTCCGCGCGGCAAACCGTGCCAGCAGCAGACTTTGGTTATAGCCACGATCCCGTAGCTGCGCGGGCGTCATGGGCACGCAGCAGACCAGCACATCAGCCGCCGCGCCGGGGCTTGCCTGCAAAAAAGCTTCCGCCATGGTGCGTCCGATGGAAGGCGCAAGCGCACGCCGCCCTTCAAATTTCAGGTGGGCGAACCCCCTTCGCGCCGGGCTGCGATAGGCGAAGCAGCTGATTACGCCATCCATCGCCTGCGCACCAAAGTCTTCTTCGGCAGTGGCTTGGCAATCGGCGCATAGGGCGGCGTGCGGTTCGGTAACGCCGCCGCAAAAGGCGCAGCGCCGCGGGAAGAACCAGAGCAGCGCGTTTTCAAAATGCCGCGCGAAAATTGTCCCCGCCATGTAGCTGCAACCTACCTTGTCAAATGCTCCAAAAGCTCTTCGGGGCTGCAAATGCGCACATGATCCATTTCGTGGCAAAGCGCTTCGCATTGGCGGCGGCTGGCTTCCGGCAAGCCGCAGTCCAGCGCAATGACCTCGCTGCGGGCGATATCGCCCAATAGACCCAATCGCATCCGTGCCGCGCAAACGAGCGAAGCCAAATCCGTGCCGGTGGCGCCGCCGGGTATAACCACGATAAAGCGCCCCGGCGCTTTCGGGCGCAGCAGGCGCATCATGAGCAGATACACCGCCGCAATGATCCCCAAAAGCATACTGAAAATCAAAAAGCCGTAAATGAATATGTCCAGCAAGGCAATCCCTCCCTCCATTTATGCACATGTGCATTATATGCAAAAGCGGAGGGGCAGAACACTAAAGCTGTGAGTCGGCGTGTAAGCCGGGTTCTGTCATTGAAGGCAATCATCTATCTTGTCGCACCGTTGCCGGTACGATCCTGCCACCCGTTGGGGATTGCGCCGAGCAAGCGCGGCTTCTTGCGAAGCCCCCCCGGTCGGTGTTGCTTCGGATAGGGTTTACAGGGCGCTGCGGTTCCCCGCGCGCCGGTGAGCTCTTACCTCGCCTTTCCACCCTTACCATGCCGGATTTTAGACGGCGGGCGATTTTGAACCTGCTTTGGTTCAGGCGCAAAGCCTCGTTTTCGTCGCCTAAAATCCGACATGGCGGTATATCTCTGTTGCACTTTCCCTAAGGTCGCCCTCGGCGGCCGTTAGCCGTTATCCTGCTCTTCGAAGCCCGGACTTTCCTCACGCAGGCGAAACACCGGCGCGCGACTGCCCAGCCGACTCACCTGTTCATTATAGCGCGAAGCTCGGTCAGTGTCAAGGTATCGCTTGACTTTCCGCTAAAAATCGCGTATAGTTGCAGCAGAGGATGCATGGAAGGGGGCGCAGGATGAACCCGCGAACATTAGTTTCCTGGAATGTCAACGGTATTCGCGCTTGCATAAAGAACGGCTTTGCCGGCGCTTTTGCCTCCTTTGGCGCGGATGTGGTCTGCTTGCAGGAGGTTAAGGCGGAGCAGCAGCAGGCGGCGTTTGCACCGGAGGGCTATTCCGTTTTTTGGAATCCCGCGCAGAAAAAGGGCTATTCCGGCACGGCGATATTTTCGCGTGCTGCGCCGCTATCCGCCGCCTACGGGCTTGGTCTGCCTGCGCACGATGCCGAAGGGCGTGTGATTGCGCTGGAATTCGCGGCGTATTACCTTGTGAATGTTTACACTCCCAATGCCCGTGAGGGTCTGGTGCGCTTGCCCTACCGCATGGAATGGGAGGACGCGTTCCGGGCATATTTGCAGACCTTGGCGGCGCAAAAGCCTGTGATCGTTTGCGGCGATCTAAATGTTGCGCATTGTGAAATGGATCTTGCCCGCCCGGCGGCCAACCGCATGAATCCCGGCTTCACGGACCAGGAGCGGGGCAAAATGACGGAGCTGCTTGCCGCAGGATTTGTGGATACCTTCCGTTATTTTCACCCGGAGCTGCGCGGCGCTTATAGCTGGTGGAGCTACCGTATGAATGCGCGGGCGCGGAATGTCGGCTGGCGGATTGATTATTTTTTGGCAAGCGACAGCGCCAAGGCGATGCTGACGGACGCCGCCATCCTGCCGGAGGTTTACGGCTCGGATCACTGCCCTGTCACTTTGCGGCTGGCGGTGGATGACTGACGGCTTTTGCCGCGCGCCGCATTGCGTTTTGCGAATATCCCAAATAAAAAAAACAGCGCTTTTGGGTTGCATTTTTTGCGCAGAGGGTATAAACTAATAGCATGAATATGAAGGCGTATTGCCGCATCGGAGGGCGACTATGCAATTGAACACAAGGACGGAAACGCATCTGGGGCGGATTATCAATGTTGTTTATTACTTGATGATTCTTGCCGGGTTTTATTTTTTCATGAAATATGTTTTCTGGCTGGCGTTCCCTTTTTTGTTTGCGTTTTTTGTGGCAATGCTTTTGCAAAGTCCCATGAACTACGCGCACCGTAAAATTCGGCTCAAAAAGGGCTTCACCGCCGTTTCGCTCGTGCTGCTGTTTTATACGCTGGTGCTTGCTCTGGTCGGTTATGCGGGTATGCGTGTTTTTGGGGAGCTTTCGAAGTTCTTCACATATCTTTCGCAGCAAAATCCGGCGCGGATTCTGCTTTCTGTCGCCCGCCAGATTCCGCGCGTGACGGCATGGCTGCCTCAGGGGTTGGAGGATCGCGTTGGCGTATCTGTGAACGAGTTCATCACGAATCTCGAGGGCGGCGAAAGCACGGGCGTTTGGGAATTCGCGAAGAACAATATCAATATCGAATGGTTCAAGGCGCCTGTGAGCGGCTTGCTTGCAACTGCCGGCAAAATCCCTTCCGCGGTGATAGCGGTGGTGATTACCATCGTTGCCAGCTTTTTCATGACCTTGGGCTACGATGTGATTGTTGGCTTTATCAAACGGCAGCTCAGCGCGGCGCGGCAGGAGGCGCTTTCCGCCGCCAAGCGGATTTTCGTGCAATCCTTGGGCAAGCTGCTGCGTTCTTACGCCACCATCATGGCGGTGACCTTTGCCGAGCTTATGCTGGGGTTGGGCTTGCTGCGCATGATCAATGTGCAGGGAGCGCCTGAAACGGGATATTTGCTGCCCATCGGTCTTGCGATTGCCGTGGTGGATATCTTGCCTGTGCTGGGCACGGGGAGCGTGATGGTGCCTTGGGCGCTCTATAGTTTGCTGATGCAGAACTACGCCATGGGCGCGGGGTTGATTGCCATTTACGCCGTCATCCTCATCGTGCGGCAGGTGCTTGAGCCAAAGCTTGTTGCGGCAAATCTGGGCTTACCGCCCATTTTAACGCTTGCGGGGATGTATATCGGGCTGAAGCTCTTTGGCTTCGTTGGCTTGCTGCTTGTGCCGCTGGTTTTGATTCTGGTTAAGGTGCTCAATGACGAAGGCGTTATTCGCCTCTGGAAGCCTTCGCGCGCTGTGGTCGCGCCGCCGCCCAAGCCGACCGCCAAAAACAAGCCGGGCAAGGGGCGATGAAAATAGCCTACGCCCGGGAGGGGAGCGCCATGCGCAGCTTTGCAAAAGCCTTTGTTTATGCCGGGCGCGGCGTCGCGCTTTGCCTTAGGCAGCGTAACTTTCGCTTTCATTTATCGCTTGCCGCTTATATGTATGGCTATCTGCTGCTTTATGATTGGTTCACCCTTGGGCGGGCGGAGTGGGCTTGTCTGCTGTTGGCGACGTTTGCGGTGCTGGCGGCGGAGGCAGGCAACACCGCGCTGGAAGCCGTGGTGGATCGGATCGGCACGGATCGGCATCCCTTGGCTGCCCGGGCGAAGGACGCCGCCGCCGGAGCTGTTTTGCTTTGTGCGTTAGGAGCCGCCGCCGTAGGGTTCGTGGTGCTGTGGCAGCCCAAGGCTTTTCGGTATATGGCGGCGTATTATGCTGCGCATCCGTGGATGCTGGCGGCACTGGCGTTTTCGCTGGTGTTGACGGCGCTGTTCGTTTTTTGCCTCCGCAGGGGGCGCGGAGGCTAGGGCGCGCTGATCGTGTATGCATACGTCCTGCTTTTTGGCTTTTGCGTTATGGAAGAGTTGCATTTTTTGCACAGGTATGCTATACTTCTGGAAAATGACGTGCAAAGGGGCTGGCAGGGATGAATGACGCTTTGCTTGTGGTTGGCGTTTTGCTGGCGGCGTTGGCTGCCGGCTGTGCCTTTTTGGCGTTCCGGCGTATTCGTTCGCTTTCCGCGCACGAGCCGGGGGAGGAGGCGGCGTTGCTTGCGGCGCAGCTTGCACGGCAGTTTGAAGCGCTCGGGCAGCAGCTGAGCGCGCAGCGTGCCTTGGTGGAAGCCTTGGGGCAGGCACAGCGGCAGGAATTCAGCAACAGCCGCTCCGAGCAGGAGAGGCTCCTGCGTGCCCAGCGGGAGGAAAACGCCAACCGGCTGGAGGCAATGGAACGGCAATTGCGGCAATCCTTGCTGGAGCTGACACGCCAGCAGCAGGAGGCGCTGCAAAAAATACAGGAAAGCAACGCGGTGAAGCTGGAAGAAATGCGCCGCACGGTGGATGAGCGTTTGCAGAAAACCCTTGATGCGCGGCTTGCGGAATCCTTTGAGCGCGTGAGCAAGAGCATTGAAAGCGTGCAGAGCGGCTTGGGCGAAATGCGAACCCTTGCGGCGGACGTGGGCGGGCTGAAACGGGCGCTGACCAATGTCAAGGTGCGCGGCACGTTCGGCGAGGTGCAGCTTGAGCGCATTCTTTCGCAGATGCTGCACGCGGGGCAATATGAGAGCAATGTCGCCATCCGCCCCGGCAGTATGGAGCGCGTGGAATTCGCTCTGCGGCTGCCCGGGCGCACGGATGGCGAGGCGGTTTGGTTGCCCATAGATTCCAAGTTCCCCCACGAGGATTATGACCGCCTGCTTGCGGGTTATGAGTCGGGTGACAAGCTGCTGACGGAGGCCGCGCGCAAAGCGCTGGGGGTTCGTTTGCGCGGATTCGCGCGGGAGATTTGCACAAAGTATATCGATCCGCCCAATACCACCGATTTTGCCATCCTCTTTTTGCCCACGGAGGGGTTATATGCCGAGGTCGTGCAAAACACGGAGCTGTTTGAGCTGCTTCAGCGCGAAAGCCGCGTGACCGTTACGGGACCGACGACGCTTTCCGCATTCCTGAACGCGCTGCAAATGGGCTTTAAGACCTTGGCGATCGAAAAGCGTTCCACAGAGGTTTGGCAGGTGCTGGGCGCGGTGAAGACGGAATTCGAAACCTTTGCTCAAGCCCTGAGCAGCGCGCAGAAAAAGATCCAGGCGGCGGATCAGGAGCTGGAAAAGCTCGTGGGTACGCGCACGAACGTTTTGAACCGCAAGCTTCGGCAGGTGGAGCGATTGCCGGAGGGGGAAGTCGCGCTGCTGTTGGGTGACGCGGAGGACGCCTCATGATTGATACGCACTGCCACCTTCTGCCGGATATGGACGACGGCGCGGCGGACATGAGCGAAGCCGCCGCGATGGCGGCGCTGGCCGTGCGGGAGGGCATAACGGCTGTTTGCTGCACGCCGCACCTGTATCCGCGGGAGCAGGCGAAGCCTGCGCGGTTTTATGCCGCGCGGGATCGGTGCTTGGCGGAGCTGCAAGCGGCGCTCGCGGAGCGGGGTATTCCGTTGCGCCTGTACGCCGGTGCGGAGGTCTATCTCAGCGATGATATTTTTTATGCGGGTGATCTGCAGCCTGCCGCGCTGAATGGTGGGCGGCATCTTTTGGTGGAGTTCACAACCCGTGCGCTGCGGCTTTTTCGGGCGCGGCAATACATTGAGGAGGTTCGGCGGCGAGGGTTCATTCCTGTGCTTGCGCACGCGGAGCGCTATCCACTTGCGCAGCGTGATCCGGAGCTTCTGTATGCGCTGGCTGAGGAGGGCTGCTTGCTGCAAATCAATGTTGACAGCCTTGCCGGTCAGGCGCCGCCGCAAAACGTTCGTTTGGCTTGGATGCTGGCGCGGGATGGCGTCGCCGCACTTTTGGCGACGGACGCGCACAATATGGCGCACCGCCCGCCGTTGTTTGCTTCCGTTCGCTGCGCTTTTCCGGCGGAGCTGACTGCCGCGCAGCTGCATGATATGAGTGAAGCTGCGGCGGAGCGCGTTTTGGGCGCGCATTGAACGACGAAATTTGCCGGGAATGTTATTGAAGGATTTTGGGAGGCAGGGTGAAATACATGCGACAGGAGCAGGGCTATGCGCCCAGCGAAAGTGCCAGACCGCAGCGCGGGGAATACGTGCCCGACGGCGGGTTTGATATGTTCAGGCAGGTCGATTATGCGCGGTTGCTTCGCGCGGTGCTGCGGCGCGCTTGGGTTGCCGTTCTGGTGGGCGGCTTGCTGGCGAGCGGGATGTATTTTGCATCCAAGCAAAAGGCTTCGCAAACCTTCAGCACGCAGGCGCGCATAGCCTTCACCATCATCGTTTATTCCACGCAGGTGCAAAACGCGGGCGGCGGAGCGCCTGTCATCGCTGAGATTCCCCGCCGGGATTATTATGACAAGGCGAACCTCGCGCGGCTTTCTGAAATGCTCAAGGGCGACCGCATCATGGAGCTGCTGCGCGATGAAATAAAAACGAAATATCATGCGGAATATTTGCCGGAGGCGCTGCGCAATGCCATCACGATGGAGGCGACGCAGGATACGGCTGTTTTTGTGCTTTCTGTCACGAGCAGGAACGACGTTTTTTGCAACCGGACGATGGAGCGTCTCATTGCGATTTTTCCGGATTATTTAAAGGAATTCCAATCGACGCTGGAAATTGAGATCGTGCGGCGCCCGAACAGCGCAACCGTTGTGCTGAACACCGATGAATCGCGTCAGGCAGCGCTCATGGGGGCGCTTGCCGGGGGCGGAGCTGTCTGCGCGCTTTTTGCGTTTTTGGAGCTGCGCCGCAACACCGTCCGCAGCGGGCAGGATGTGCGAAGCCGAACTGCCGAGCGAATGCTGGGAATGACGCCTTTCCAGCCGCGCCGCCGTCGGCTGCGCCGCAAGGAGGGCGACCGTGTGCCGCATATCGGCGATAAACGTGCCGTCAGCTTCGATTTTGTCGAAAATATCAAGGCGATTCGTGCCAAGCTCGAAAATATCGCCGAAGGGTGGGGCGCGAAGGTCTTTGCCGTCACGAGCACCTTCGAAAGTGAAGGCAAAACCACGCTTTCGGTTAACATTGCCTGCGCGCTGGCGCAGATGGGCAAAAACGTGCTGCTCATTGATTGCGATTTGCGTAAGCCTGCCGTTTGCAGAGGCTTGGGGATCCCGGAAAACGACGCTGTTGGTGTGCTGCAGATTTTGAACGGCAAAGCAACATACGAAGAATCCGTAAAATATTGCAAGCCCCTGCGCGTCTTTTTGCTCGCGACGGGCGGCACGACAGAGCATCCGCCTGAGCGGCTCAGCTCCGAGGGAATGCGGGAGATCCTTAAAAAAGCGCGCACGGAGTTTGATTATATTATCCTGGATACCCCGCCCGCGCGCGTGGTGTCCGATTGCATCACCATGGCGCCGTTGATGGATGGGCTGATATATGCCATCCGCTATGATTTTGCGCGCGTGCAGCAGATCAATGAAACGCTTGACGAGGTGAACGCGGCGGGTATTCGTGTCGTCGGTTCTGTGCTGACCATGGCCGCGCCGGAAAATTTGGTGCGCCGCAACGGCTACAGCGCGCCTTACCGCCGCCCGGGCAAATATTACGGCGGCTTTGGCTACGGCTTTGGGCACAGCGCGGAGGAGCGGTACGGGCATTATGGGCGCTACAGTTATGGTGGCTATGGGCGCAACCGATCCGGTCAGGGTGCGGAACAGGAGGAGGAGCTTTGACGCGCCTGGAGAACCGCATTTATCTGTCGCCGCCCCATCTCAATGGGCGGGAGCTGGATTTTTTGCGGGAGGCGGTGGAAACCAACTGGGTTGCTCCGGCGGGACCGCATCTGCCCGCCTTTGAACAGGCGCTTTGCGCGAAGCTGGGCGGCGCGTGGTATGGCGCGGCGCTTTCTTCCGGTACGGCGGCCATACATTTGGGGCTGCGCCTGTTGGGCGTGGGTGCGGGCGATACGGTTGCTTGCTCCGATCTCACTTTTTCAGGCAGCGCCAACCCGATTTTGTATGAAAAAGCGGTTCCGGTGTTCATCGATAGTGAGCCGGGCGGGTGCGGCATGAGCGCGGCGGCGCTGGAACGCGCCCTGCGCGAAGCCGCTGCCAAAAAACAGCTTCCGCGTGCCGTGATTGTCGTTGACCTTTATGGGCACAGCGCGGCTTGGGATGCGATCCTGCCGTTGTGCGAAAGCTACGGTGTGCCGGTTTTGGAGGACGCCGCCGAAGCGCTGGGCGCGAGCTATCAAAACCGTGCCTGCGGAACCTTTGGCAGTGTTGGCGTATTTTCCTTCAACGGCAACAAGATTATCACAACCTCCGGCGGCGGCATGGCTGTGGTGCGTACCCGGGCGGAAGCGGAAAAGCTCCGTTTTTGGGCGAGCCAGGCCAAAGAACCCGCACCGTATTATCTGCATAAGGAGCTTGGCTTCAATTATCGCATGAGCAATCTTTGCGCCGGGGTCGGCCGGGCACAGCTGCTCACCCTGGAGGAGCATATTGCCCGTCGCCGCGCGAATTTTCAGTATTATGAACGCGCGTTTGCCGGCTTGCCGCTGCGGATGCTGCAAGCACCGGCGGCGTGCGAGCCAAATCACTGGCTCAGCGTTGCCTTGTTGGGGGACGCCTGCCCACTGACGGCGCAGCAGCTGGTGGATGCGCTGGAAGCTGATAATATCGAAGCGCGCCGCGCTTGGAACCCCATGCACCGCCAGCCGGTTTTTGCCGGCTGCGCATATTATACGGCTGACGGCGCAAGCGCGTCGGAGGATTTTTTTCGCAGAGGCGTTTGTCTGCCCTCCGGCTCCGCTATGACGGTGGCGGAATTGGACGCGGTGGCGGAACGGGTGCGGCAATTATTCAATTGATTGGGGCGTATCGGTACGTCAAAGGGGGATGCCATGGCTGCATTGTGCACGGCGCTTGAAAAGCTGCGCGGGGATGACCCGGCGGCTTGGGAAGCCGTGTTTGCCTGCACAAACGAACGGGTGTATTTTGCTTGCAAAACTGTTTTTGCCGACCGGGAAGCCATTCTGCGCGCCATGAGCGCATTTTATGTCACCCTGCGCGGCGGCTTGCCCGGTGCGCAGACGTTGCAAACGGACGCCGCCTGCCAAGCCGCCGTGGATGCATGGATCTTTAACACCTGCAAGCGGCTGCTTAAGGAAGAGGATTCGCGGCGCTTTTTACCGCATTCGGGCGATACGGTGCAGGCAAAGGCATACAAGCAAGCGCGGGAAGAAACGCAGCCGCGCAAGGGAAGCGCGCAAGGCGGCGAAAAGCGCTGGCTGATGCATCTTTCGCCGGAGCAGCGGCTTATTTTGCTCATGCGCGACGGCGGCGCTTTGGCGCTTGAAGCGATAGCGGAGCAGCTTCGCGTTCCGGAAAGCTATGTGGCGGCACAGCTGTGGCAGGTGAGCCGGACGGAAGGCGCTTGCGATCCCGGTCAATACCTGCGCGAAGGGCTGGCGGGCAGCGCTGCGCTCAACGCCGAAACACGGCAGACGCTTTTTGCCGCTATCCGCGAAGGGCTGTGTGCAGATACAATCCCGAAGCGAAAAGAGAGTGCGCCCTTCGCGCGGGAGGAAATGATCCCAACTGTGGCGGCAGGCAAGGGGCAGGTGGATCTGCTGCATTTGCTGCGCGTGAGCGGAACGCTTCTGACGGTCGTTGCCGTCGTGGCTGCGGCAGTGTTGCTGCTCACGCGGCAGACGAGCGACCCGCGACCCTCCGGCAGTGAAGCGACTTTTTTGTTCGAAGACCCATATCGCTCCAATTTGGATGATTTAATCAGCTCGCAGATATACACAGTGACAGCCGCAGCGCAGCCATCTTATATTATCGTCGTGCCCTCCGGTGAAACGACCGCGCCGCAAACGCAACGCCCGGCAACTGTGCCGACGGCGACGGAAGCCACAACCGCGCCGCTCGCAACGGCTTCCACGCAAGCGGCGCCCGCGCAGTCGTCCGCCGAAGCCACGGCTGACAGCACAGCGCTCACCGATCCCCCTACAACGCAAACCACCGCCCGCCCGGATTACAGCTACACCAGCAATCAAACCACGCGCACTACAGTGCTGCCGTGGGAGGATCCTTCCTTGGCACAATAAAACAGCTGGGCGTTGTTCAGCTTCTGGAGCTTTTATGCCGTTTTTTCACCGTGCGGGTTCGCCCGCCTGGATTATCGCGGGCTTGGGTAACCCCGGGCGCGCATATGCGTGCACCCGCCACAATGCCGGCTATTTGTGCTTGGATATGCTGGCGGATCAGTGCGGCGCGAAAGTGGATCGTCTGAAGTTTCGCGCGCTTACCGGTCTCGCAAAAGTGGAGGGGCAGAGCTGCTTGCTGATGAAGCCCTTGACGCACATGAATAACAGCGGCTTGGCCGTAGCCGAGGCCGCGCGGTTTTATAAGCTCCCGCCGGAACGTGTGCTGGTGTTGGTGGATGACACAAACTTTCTGCCAGGTAAACTGCGCATTCGCCAAAAAGGCAGCGCTGGCGGGCACAATGGCGTTAAGAGCATCATTGCGCATTTGGGCACGGAGATGTTCCCGCGCATCAAGCTGGGCGTTGGCGCCAAGCCGGATGCGGAAACGGATTTGGTGGATTGGGTTCTGGGGGAGATGCCGGAGGAAGATCGCAGACTTCTCCGCAGCGCTTGTGAAGAAGCCTGTGGCGCGATACGCGAACAGGTAAAATAGGGCGCGTTGAGACTGCTTTGTTTTATAGGAATACATGCAAAAGAGGGGATGGAGATGAATATTTTTTTACCGCTGTTTGCACTTGTCGGGCAGCTGGGCGCGGGACTGTTAGCGGTCATACAGCTCTGGCTGGGGGCTTTGGGCGTGCCGGTTGGGCAGACGGCGGATTCCGCGGCGAACCCTTACCTTGTCGGAAGCGGAAGCGCTTGGGTTAGCGCACACCGGCTTGGCGGCGGCGAAGCGCCTGAAAATTCGCTCATGGCGGTGAAGCGCACCGTGGACGCGGCGCGGCGAACCGCGCAAATTCTTGAAATGGATGTGCAGATGACGCGTGACGGGGAGCTTATCCTGCTGCACAACACTTTTTTTGACGACACCACCAATGCCGCCGAGGCTTTTGGTCACGTGGGCGTCGCACCGATCTATTATACATACGGGCAGTTGTGGGAAAAGATCAATCTGGGCGCAAAATGGGATGCGCCATATGCGGATTTGCGCGGCGCGGATATCCCTGCGGATTTGCGTGTGACGCGTTTGCGCGATGTGCTGCAATATGCCGAGGCGCACGGTGATCCCAAAAAGCCTTATTATTATACCATTGAAGCGAAACAGCTGGGGATGCTGGGTTACATAGCCGCCGATCGCCTTGTCGCTCTTTGCGCGGAGATGGGGGTGCTGGAGCGCGTGACCTTCGGCTCGTTTTTTCCGGATGTTTCAGCCTATGTGAGCCGTAAATACCCGGATGTCGCCCGCTGTGCGGATACCCTGGATGTGCTGCGCTTTGCCAATTGTTATTTGCGCGGTGCGGATCTGCTGCGGGAGGCGGCGCCCGCCTATGATGTGCTGTTGCTACCCTACGGCGGCAGCATCTCGTGGCTGGTTGATTTCGGCACGCCCGAGGTCGTCGCTTATGCACACAAATACGGGCTTGCCGTTCATTTCTGGACGGTCAACGACCCTGCGGACGCGAAAAAACTAAGTGCCGCCGATGCGGACGGTATCATAACGGATGAGCCGGGTCTGATACGGACGGCGTTGGCGGCAGCGGCGTAATATTGTTTTTTTACGGCGTCGGTGTTTACGATTCTTAAACATCCCCGCGTTCGCGCTCGCGGACGATGAATCGCACCGGCGTTCCCTCCAGCCCAAAAACAGAGCGGATTTGGTTTTCAATATACCGCTGGTAGCTGAAATGGAACAGCTCGTGGCGGTTGACGAAGCAAACAAAGGTCGGGGGGCGCGTGCCCGCCTGCGTCATATAGTAGATTTTGAGCCGCCGACCTCTATCCGTTGGTGGCTGAACGCGGGCGGTGGCATCGGCCAAGATATCGTTGAGCTTGCCGGTGGAAATGCGCATGGCGTTTTGCTCATCTACAAAGCGGATCAGGTCATAGAGCCGCTCCACACGCTGCCCTGTTTTTGCCGAAAGAAAAAGGATCGGCGCGTAGCTCATGAAGGAAAAGTCTTTCATGAGCTGTTTGCGTTGCTCGTCCATGGTTTTGCCGTCCTTTTCCACGGCGTCCCATTTGTTCACCGCAATGATGCAGCCCTTGCCCTGCTCATGGGCAAGCCCCGCGATCTTACTGTCCTGCTCGGTGAAGCCCTCGGTGGCGTCAATCAAAATTACGCAAACCTGCGCCCGTTCCACCGCCATGCGCGCCCGCAAGACGGAATAATGCTCCACCGCGTCGTGCACGCGGCTTTTGCGCCGCAGCCCTGCGGTGTCAATAAAAATATATTTGCCGTGCTCGTTTTCCACAAGCGAATCGGTGGCGTCCCGCGTTGTGCCGGCAATCTCTGATACGATGACGCGCTCCTCGCCCGCCAAACGGTTCACCAGCGAGGATTTGCCCGCGTTGGGCTTGCCGATGATCGCCACACGCACCGCATCGTCTTCCTCGGCTTCCTCCATTGCCGGCAGAAACCGAAAGACCTCATCCAGCAGATCCCCGGTGCCATGTCCGTGCACGGAGGAAACGGCAATAGGATCGCCCAAGCCCAGGTTATAGAATTCATAAAAATCCGGCGAAAGCGCGCCGACGCTATCACATTTGTTCACGCAGAGCACCACAGGCTTGCCGCTTTTGAGCAGCATCGCCGCGACCTCTTCGTCGTTGGCGATGACGCCGCAGCGCAAATCCACCACAAAAACGATGCAGTCTGCGCTTTCGATGGCGATTTCCGCTTGGCGGCGCATTTGGCTCAGGATGACGTCTTCTGAAAACGGCTCTATCCCGCCGGTATCCACCAGTAAAAAAGCGCGGTTGAGCCATTCGCAATCGCCGTAGATGCGGTCGCGCGTTACGCCGGGGGTATCATCCACAATGGCGCGGCGCGTCCCGGTGAGCTTGTTGAATAGGGTGGATTTGCCGACATTCGGTCGACCAACGATGGCAACAATGGGTTTCATGGGTTCTCCGATCATTTCAATAGGTCAATATCTGGCGACCATTTCGCCGTATTCCGCTTTGCATTTGGCGATGTAGGCTTGAATTTCCGGTAGGGTTGGCATGAAGCAGCTGCAGCCGTGCGCGCCAACGAGCAGCGCTGCCGAGGCGCTGCCAAGCTCTAGGCAATCCATCAGCTCCCAGCCCTCTAGAAGCCCAAAGAGGAAGGAGGAGCCGTAGCCGTCGCCGCCCCCAAAGGATTTGAGCGCTTGGATCGGGAAGGGCTTGATGGAATAGCTTTCGCCGCCGCAATAGGCGGTCGAGCCTTCTTTGCCGTGCTTGATGACTACAATTTTTGCGTTTTTGCCCTGCCAATAGGCGGCGGATTCTTCGTTGCTTTTCGGTGTGCCCAGCAGCGCCTCGGTCAGGTCGTATTCCTCGCGGCTGCCCAGGATGACGTCCGCAGCTTCGGCGGCGCGGGCGTAGCAGAGGGCAATTTCATCCTTGCTCACCCAGTTGTAGGGGCGGTAATCGATATCAAACACGATAGGCGTGTTCGTTTTTTGCGCGAGTGTGATTGCCTTGAACGCTGCCTCGCGCGAAGGGCTTGCCGCCAGCGCCGTGCCGGAAATCAGCAACGCCTTTGCGCTTGCGATGTATTCTTCATCAATATCCCCGGGCGCAAGCGCTAGGTCGGCGATATGGTTGCGATACATCAGGATGCTGCTTTCTTCGGGGCTAAGGATTTCGGTGAAGGTCAGACCGATTTTTTCGCCGTGCTCACAGCGCTTGATTCGACCGGTATCCACACCCTCCCGCTCGAATTCTGCAATGGCATAATCCCCGAAGCGGTCGTCAGAAACGCGGGCAAAAAAGCCGCAGCGCTTGCCCAGCCGTGCCAAGCCTACCGCGATATTCGCGGGCGAGCCGCCCAGATATTTTTTGAAGGTTGTGCTTTCGGCAAGGGTCTGGAAATAATCCACGGGGTTGAAATCAATCGCGACGCGCCCGAGAAGAACCAAATCCAGCGGGCGGGCGGCGTCAAATTGCAGGTTATACATTACAAAAGCCTCCGATATTTTCATTTATTTTGGGTGCTTCAGCACGGCTGTGTAGCTATTGGATTTTCGCTTTCACAGCCCGGTGCGGTTCGTTTATACAGCTTTCGGTTATCCAGCGACCAGACGCGACCGCTGAATTCCCCGGGCTGGACGCTATTGAGGCTGCTCTTGAATATGTTGATGCGCGCGTCGAGCATGTCCAGCTCCGAAAGGATTTCCGCCTCCAGAAACATCGGACGCACAGCCGCGCCGTATTCCGGATCGCCGTGGTGTGAAACCAGCATGTGCTGGAGCAGCAAAACTGTTTCGGGCGCAACCTGCAGCTCACGCCCCTTGCGGTCGATATATGCCGCACCGGCAACGAGATGCCCCAGCAGATTCCCGGCGACCGTGTAGCCCGTTGCCAAGCCGCTGGGCGGCACGTAAAATTCCGCGAGCTTTTCGATGTCATGCAAAATCGCCCCGGCAAACAGCAAATCGGGGTTAATTTCATCATAAAGCCCCGCGACCGCCTGTGCCAGGCGCAGAACGTTCAGCGTGTGCCACAGAAGTCCCGCACGTACAGCATGGTGTAGCCTATGCGCCGCCGGCCAATAGAGCAGTTCCGTTTGGCGCTCTTCAAGAATAGCCAGCACCAGGCTTCGCAGCCCGGCGTCTGTGAAGCCCTCGGCGGCGGCGCGAAGCTCGGCTAGCATCGCTTCCGGTTGCATAGGGGCGCAGGGCACAAGCTCCTCCATGCGCACATTGTCCTTCTCCGTCGCAAGACGTATGCGCTCCACGCGGAACTGCTCCGCGCCATTGTAGACGCTGATTGTCCCGCGCAGCTTCACGATATCGTTTGGGTGGAATTCACCGTGGGTTTCCAAGCGGTAATCCCAAAATTTCGCCGAAAGCTCGTCCGCCGCATCCGTAATGATCATATCCAAATAGGGCAAGCCCTTGGCGGTTTGCTTGGTATCCACTGCCTTCAGGACGCAAAAGCCCTCCAGCGTGTTACCGGTGTTGTTCACGCAGTTAAAGTTCATGCAAGCCTCTTTCTATGCAATATCAGGTGCAGCCGTTGTGTTGTTCCCCGCGCGGTGCTGTTCAGGCGAACATTTGCAGACATTTCGTGGGACATTTGCTGACGCACAAGCCGCAGCCGGTGCAGAGTGCCATGTCAACCGTCGCCAGATGATCGTTGACCTGCACGGCATGTTCCGGGCAATTGCGCTCGCAGAGCCTGCAGCCCAGGCAGCTAACGCCGCATTGCTTGCGGCAAATCGCGCCCGGCGCTTTGGAAGAGCAGCGATTCACCGCGCGCCCCCGCGCTTCCGCCAGCACAATGATTTTTTTAGGGCAAGCCCGCACGCAGGCGGCGCAGCCGATGCAGCGTTCCGGGTCAACCGCGGCAATGCCATTGCGCAGGAGGATCGCGTCCTCCGGGCAAGACTTGGCGCAGTCGCCAAAGCCCAGGCAGCCATAGTTGCACTGCTTTTGCCCGCTAAAGAGCATAGAGGAAGCCGCACAGCTTTGTTCCCCGCGGTATTCATGGCTGGGCTTGCAGCTGCTCAGTGTGCCGTTGCAGCGTACGAAGGCGCGCTTTTCGGCGACGCGTCCGACCTCGGCGCCAAGAACCGCGCCCAGCGCGGCGGCGGTTTTCGCTCCGCCCGGGATGCATAAATTCGCGGCGGCGTTTGCGCCTGCTATTGCTTCGGCGTAGCCCGCGCAGCCGGAATAACCGCACGCACCGCAATTCGCTCCCGGCAGAGCGGCGAGCAGCAGCTCCACCTGTTCGTTGCGCGGCACGTGCAGTGCGGCGGCGGCAATCGCCAAGCCGACGCCGGCAACCAGACCGATGCCGGCGACAATCAGGATGGGTAAAAGAATGGACATGGCTGTATCCCCTCACGAAGCTTATTGGAACATCCGCTCCACGACGCCGCCGAAGCCGAGGAAGGAGAGTGAGACAAGCGCGGCGGCAATCAGCGTGGCGGGCAGCCCTTGCAGAAATGCCGGGATATCGTTTTGCTCCAGCCGCTGGCGCACGCTCGCAAAGATGACCATTGCCAGCAGAAAGCCTGCGCCCGCGCCGATGGAATTGACCATGAAATGCCCGAAGCCGTAGCTTGCGCTGCTCTGTGCCCGCTGCGCGTTGAGCAGCACCACGCCCAGCACCGCACAATTGGTTGTGATGAGGGGAAGATAAATGCCCAAGCTACGATGGAGCGCGGGGATGAACCTCTTCAGGATGATTTCCACCAGTTGCACCAATGCGGCAATCATAAGGATGAACACCACTGTTTGCAGGTATGCCAGACCGTTGCGCACAAGCAGCAGGTTGACGGGATATGTCGCCGCAGTTGCGATTGCCATGACGCAGATAACGGCAAGACTCATGCCCACGGCGGTTTCGATTTTTTTGGATACCCCCAAGAAGGGGCAGATGCCCAAAAAACGGGCTAAAACAAAATTTCCCGTCAAAATGGCGGTGAAAAAGAGCATGACCAGCTCCTTCATATTGCTTCCACCCCCTTTTGACAACCTGCGCAAACGCCGCACGCGGCGCAGTGCGAGTCTTGCCCGGTTGGCTTCCTCTTCCTGCGGGCAAGCTTGTTGGCAACAGCAATCAGAATGCCATAGACAAAAAAGCCGCCCGGCGGGAGCAAGAAAATCAGCGGCGCAAATGCACTGGGGAAGAGCGTCAGCCCTGCGAATCGCCCCGCGCCGATCACCTCGCGAATGGTTGCGATGGAAAAAATCGCCGCGGTAAAGCCTGCGCCCATGCCCAGCGCATCCAAAACAGAAGCCGAAACACTGTGACGGTTGGCGTAGCCATCTGCCCGCCCCAGGATGATGCAATTCACGGTAATCAGCGGCAGGTAGATGCCCAGTGTGGCGTCCACCGCCGGAACAAAGGCTTTGACCAGCATCTGCACCGCCGTTACCAATGTGGCGATGATGGTGATATAAGCCGGAATACGCACTTTATCCGGAATCGCTCTGCGCAGCGCGGAAACAATGGCGTTGGAGCAAAGCAGAACCAGTGTTACCGCCGCACCCATGCCCAGCGCGCCTGTAATGGTGGTGCTCACCGCCAGCGTGGGGCAAGTGCCCAGAACAAGGCGAAGGACGGGATTTTCTTTGAGGAAGCCCTTGGTCAGCTCCGGGAGCAGGCGTTCCTTTTCGGTTGCGTTGTTCATGCTGCTGATCCCCCTTCCCGGATGCTGGCATAGATTTCCAGTGCCTCGTTGACTGCCGCAACCGCCGCGCGGCTGGAATAGGTCGCACTGGTCACGGCATCCATTTCGCCGCCGTCAATTTTAAGAGCAAGCTTGCCGTTTTTGCCGAAGAAACGCTCCAAAAAGTCTGCTTCGGCGATGTTTTGCCCCAGCCCCGGGGTTTCATCCGCCATGGCGAGCACTTGGAGCTTGCGCACCGCGCCGTCTGCGCCGATGCCTACCGCGAGCGTCACCGTGCCGCCATAGCCCTGCGCGCTACATTCCATCACATAGCCCAATGCTTCGCCGTTCGCTGCGGCGACGTAGTAGGATTTTCCGCCGATAGATTTTTTGGTAAACTGCGCTGCCGGAAAAATGGCTTCCCGCGCTTGATCTGCGGTTTTGCGCGCGTTATCCGCAATGCGTGTTTTTGTGATACTGTTCACCAACGCCAGCGCGGCAGCGCAAAGCATACTGATCATCAGCAGCGAAAGCGCGGGCACAAGGATCGCCTTGGGCGTTATTTTTTTAGGCTTTGGCATGGCGCTTGCGCTCCTTTCCGAAGGCTTTGGGCGCGGTGATGTTTTCAATCAGCGGCACCAACAGGTTCATCAGCAGGATTGAAAAGCTTACGCCCTCGGGCATGTTGCCATAAAAGCGGATCAGTCCTGTGAGCAGCCCGCAGCCGAGGGCAAACACTAGCTTACCCTTCCAATGGATGGGGCAGGTGCTGTAATCCGTGGCCATAAAGCACGCGCCGAGGATCAAGCCGCCGCCCAGTAGTTCATACAGGACAAGCTGTCCGTTAAACCCGCCGGCAACGAACGCGAACAGCGCGACCGTGCCGATATAAACCGCCGGAATCAGCGGGCGAATCACCCGGAACAGGCATAGGTATACCGCGCCGAGGAGCAGCGCGAGAGCACACGTTTCGCCCAAGCTTCCGCTTCGGCTGCCGATCAGCATTTCGATCAGACCCTCCTTGGGCAGTTTCCCGGCGGCAAGGGCAGCCATGGGCGTGGCGGTAGCAATGGCATCCGAAGCCCAGAACAGCTTTGCGCCGCTTGGCTGCGCCCACTTGGTCATTTCGCCCGCGAAGCTCACCGTCAGCACGATTCGCGCGGTGATGGCGGGGTTGACGAAGTTTTGCCCGATGCCGCCGAACATCTGCTTAACCACCACAATGGCTACCGCCGCACCGATGGGAACGATCCAAAACGGCAGTGTAACAGGCAGGTTGAACGCCAGCAAAATCCCCGTTACCACTGCGCTCCAATCGCCGACGGTTTGGGGACGCTTCATGATTTTGCGGCTCAAAAATTCCAGCAAAACACAGGCGGTCACCGAAAGCGCGGTGAGCGCCAGTGCCCGGACCCCAAAATGCCATAGGGAAGCTGCCAGTGCAGGCATCAACGCAAGGCAGACATCCATCATAATGCCGCGCGTGGTGCGACCGCTTCGGATGTGCGGCGAGGTGGATACCATCACCTGCGGTGTTTCTTTTTCCGGCTCGCTCATGTCCTCTCCGCCTCCCTTCGCCGTTCATCCTCTTCGCGCACCAAGCGCTTGCCCATGCGCATCCGCTGCACCAGCTCCCGCTTGGCGGGGCAGACAAAGGAGCAACTTCCGCATTCAATGCAGCCCGCCACATCGCGCCGCCGCAGGATTTCGGTGCTGCCCGTGCGGTACGCCGCCTCCAGCACGCAGGGCATGAGGCGCATAGGGCAGCCTGCCACGCATTTGCCGCAGCGGATGCAGGCGCTTTCGCTTTCGCCCTCCGCCTGTTCCCGCGTGAAGAGCAGCAGGGAATTGTTGCACTTGCTGATGACTGTATCCAAGTTAGGGCTTGCGCTGCCCATCATCGGACCGCCCAGGATAATTTTGGCAGGCGGGTGATCCAACCCACCGCAGAATTCGATCAGCTCCCGCAGCCCGATGCCGATCGGCACGCGGACGTTCATCGGGGTGTGCACCGCGCCGCCGTCTACCGTCACCGTGCGACTCACAAGGGGCTTGCCGTCCTGCAAATACCGCCCTATGAAAGCGACGCTGCCGATGTTCATCACCAGCGCCCCCACTGCCGAGGGCAGCTTACCCAAGGGCACGGTTCGCTTGGTGAGGGAATCAATCATCATTTTTTCCGCGCCCTGCGGGTAGCGGCTGGGCAGCACGCCCACCGATATTTTCAGCCCTTCGGAGCTGTTCCACAGGCTTAGCGCACGGAGCTTTTCGATCGCGTCGCCCTTATTGCTTTCAATGCCAATCACGGCGTCTTTTATATCAAGATGCGCGCAAATGGCGCGGATACCCGCAATTACGTTGTCGCCTTTATCCAAGGCTTCGCGGTGATCGGTCGTGATATACGGCTCGCATTCGGCGGCGTTGACCAGCAGTATGTTCGCCTCGCCGCAGGCGCTGCGCAGCTTTGCGTGCGCCGGGAAGCCTGCGCCGCCCAGGCCCACCAGACCCGATTGCCGCACCGCCGCGAAAAAATCCTCGCGGGTTTCCGCTTTGGGCGGCTCCAGGTTTGCCGCAGGGCGCATTTCGCCATCGGATTCAATGACCACGGCTTGTACGTCCTCGCCGCTAGGTACGCGAATCATTTCAATGCGCTTGCAAACGCCGGAAATGCTGGCGTGGATGGGCGCGGCCAGCGCGGCGTCGGTATCGCCCACAATTTGCCCGCGATCCACAATATCCCCGAGCTTCACCGCAGGCTTGCAGGGTGCGCCGATGTGCTGCTTCATGAGCAGCGTAACGGTTTGGCAGTGCTCAATGCGCACAGGCTGCAGCGTGCTGGTGCGTTTGTCGTGCCCTACTTTGATGCCCCGCGTGGTAAACATGGACATTGGCAGCTCCTTTATAGCGCTGCAACGCGCAAAATCGTTTCGGGTGTGAAATCAGGGATGCCGCGCAGCTCCCGCGCCGTCTCGCCTTCCGGCAGGGCGGGGAGCAAGCAGGCAAGCTCGCCGACGGGGGCGTCGGCACGCTCCAGGCGGCGAAGCCCGGGGAAGCGCGGCACAAGCGCGTTGTGAACCGCGCAAGCCTCCCCAACGCATTTACCGCGAACAAAAAGCCGCACAGCATCCTCCTCGGCGGGAGCTGTGAAGGCAGGGTCAGCCGCTTGCCAGCCCAAAAATTTGCGCCGCTGCATATGCTTGCCGCAGTCGATAATATCCGCAACGACCGCGCTGGCTGTGGGAAGCTTGCCCGCGCCGCGCCCATAGAAAATTACATCCTCAATTGCGTCCCCGCGCACAAGGACGGCGTTGTAAACATCGCGCACGTTTGCCAGCAAATGTCCTTGCGGCACAAGCGCGGGCGCGACGGTTGCGCTGATGCGCCCATCCGCCAGCCGCGCGGCTCTGCCAAGGAGCTTAATGGCGTAGCCGCCCGCCGCCGCGCAGGCAACGTCCTCGGCTTGGAGCCTGCTGATGCCTTCTGTGCGCACTTGCTCAGGGTAAACGTGCCGCCCGAAGGCAAGCGCCGCTAAAATGCAGATTTTGCGGCAGGCATCATGCCCTTCTATGTCCGCGGTGGGATCCTTTTCGGCGTACCCGTTTTTCTGCGCTAACCGCAGAGCCTCGGCGAAGGGCATGTCGTCCTCAAACATGCGGGTGAGAATAAAATTCGTCGTGCCGTTGAGGATGCCCGCGATCTCGGTGATCTCGTTTGCCGCCAAGCATTGCGACAGTGGGCGAATGATGGGGATCCCGCCGCCCACGCTTGCTTCAAAGAGAAAATTCGCGTTATGCGCCTTCGCGGTTTCCAGCAGCTCATAGCCCTTGGCGGCGACCAGCTCTTTGTTGGAGGTGACGACGCTCTTGCCTGTCTGCAAGCACGCGCGGACGAATTCAAACGCGGGATGCAGCCCACCGATGGTTTCCACCACGATGCCCACCGCCGGATCCTGCAGAATCGCCTGAAAATCCTTGGTGAACAAATGCGCGTTCGGGTCGCCGGGAAAGTCGCGCAAATCCAATATGTATTGCAGCTCTAAGCTCTCCTGCATGGCGTGGGTAACGATGCTATCGTAATTTTTGCGCAGTAGCTCCGTTACGCCGGAACCTACGACCCCATAGCCCATAATTGCCAATTTCATGCGCGTTTTCTCCTTCAACACCGTCAGCTGACTTTTTTGCGGTATTCTTGCGGGGTGCACCCCGTGGCTTTCTTGAACTCTCGGTTGAAATGCGGCTGGTCATAATACGCCAGCCCCGTCCAGATTTCCGTGAGCTTGCCGCCGGGGGCTTCCAGCAGGCGCTTGGCCAAATCAATGCGGCGGGCGCGGATGAAGGCGGAGATGCTCTGCCCTGTTTCCGCTTTAAAGCAAGCGTTGAGATAGCTTGCACTGCGTCCGAGGCTTTTGGCAATTTCGCCAACGCGGAGGCTGGTCTGCCCGCGCAAGCGCTCCTCAACGCAAGCGAAAACCAGCGGTGCAACGATGGCTTCGCCGCCCCTTAGCTGTTCGTGCTTCACAGCGCACCCCCCTGCTATCATCCTCTTTTCGCTTTTATTGATACAGTGCCTTTGCGGTTTTGAGGAGCATCCAAATATCCGTTTTGGCGGCCAGCTCGAAGGGTGCGTGCATCGAAAGAATCGGCACCCCAAGATCCACCACATCCAGGTTGAGCTTTGCCAGATATGCCGCGACCGTGCCGCCGCCGCCTTCGTCCACCTTGCCCAGCTCGCCCGGCTGCCACAGAACGTCGTTTTCATCCAGCAGCGCGCGCACCCATGCCATGAATTCCGCGCTGGCGTCGCTGCTGCCGGCCTTGCCCCGGCTGCCGGTATATTTTGTCAAGACTACCCCAAAGTTCAGGTATGCCGCATTGAGCGAATCCATTACGGAAGGGAAGGTCGGGTCAAAGGCGGCGTTTACATCCGCCGAAAGGCACTTGGTGTTGCGTAGCACCTTGCGCGGGTTTGCGCCCTGCGCCGCCGCCAGCTCCGCAATAAAATCGCCCAAGAAGCTGCCGTTCAGCCCCGTGTTGCCGCAGGAGCCGATTTCTTCCTTATCCGCCAGCACACAAACGGCGGTGAATTCCGGGCTTGTGCAATCCAAAATAGCTTCGGCGCAGGGGTAGGCGCAAACACGGTCGTCATGCCCATAAGCGCCGACCATGCTGCGATCCAGCCCGATATCACACGCCGCGAAGGCGGGGACGGCTTCAAGCTCCGCACTGATGAGATCGTCCTCCGTCACGCCGTAGCGTTCATGCAGTAGCTGCAGGATGTGCAACTTAAAGCCCTCCGGCTTGCCGTCGAGCACCAGCGGGCGGCTGCCGATGATGATATTCAATTCCTCGCCGGTGATGCCCTTTGCAAGCTCGCGCTTGCCTTGCTCCGCCGCAAGATGCGGCAAGAGATCTGTGACGCAGAGTTTCGGATCCCCGGGCGCCTCGCCTAAGGCAACTTCAATCGCCGTGCCGTCCTTTTTGACGATCACGCCGTGCAGTGCCAAGGGGATCGCCGTCCACTGGTATTTTTTGATACCGCCGTAATAGTGCGTTTTGAGCAGCGTGAGCGCTTTTTCTTCATAGAGCGGTGCGGGCTTGAGATCCAGGCGGGGGGAATCAATGTGCGCGGCGGTCATGCGCGTGCCCGCTTCCAGGCTCTGCCGTCCAATCACCGCAAGCAGCAGAGCCTTGCCCCGGTTATCCACATATATTTTTTCGCCGGGCAGGTAGCGTTTGCCCTCTTCAAACAGAACAAAGCCCCGCGCTTCCGCCTTACGGCGAAAGTAGGAGCTGCATTCACGTTCTGTTTTGCAGGTGTTTAAAAAATCCTTGTAGCCCTCGCAAAAGGCGTCTGCCTGCGCAAGACCTTTTTTGCTCAGGATTTCGCTTGCGTGTTTTTGTGCGCGGAACAGCTGCTCGCGCAGCAAATCGCCCTTGCTCTTCTTCTCGTTCGGCATAGCATGAAGCTCCTTTTTTGTGGCTGTGTTATCTATTATACACGCGCGACAATAAAAAAGCAAGCTATGGCACGATTTTGTGTCAATGCGCACGGCGCACCCGCACAAACGGCAAGCATAGCAGCGCCTGAAATCAAAATAGGATCGCTTCGATCGCCGCGCAATCCGCCGCCAATTCGTCCGCGCCGGCTTGGCGCAGTTCCGCCTCGTCGCCAAAGCCGAACAGCACGCCGACGGCGTACATGCCTGTGGTCTTGGCGGCTTCCATATCAAAGCTGCGGTCGCCGACCATTGCGCAGCGCGCCGGCGGCACCCCGCAAGCCGCGGCGGCGGCAAGGAGCAGATCTGTTTTGCTGCGTTCAAGCCGTTTCGGTTCCGTGCCCACCACCGCTTTGAAATATTTCCGGTAACCTGTTTCACGCAGAATCCGCTCTAAAAAAACGGTCATTTTCGCGCTGGCGATTGCCGCGGGGATGTCCGCTTCCCGCAACCGCAGCAGCAGCTGTTCCATGCCGTCAAAAACATGCAGGCGCAGGTAGTTTCCGTTGGTATATTGCTCGCGGTAAAGCGTCATGGCACGTTCGGCCTCTTGCGCGGACATACCAAGAAAGTGCCGGAAGCTATCCTCCAGCGGGGGACCTAAAAAGCGCCGAAACGCCGGCATGGCTTCGCGCGGGTATCCCATTGCGTCCATTGCCGCGTTGAAGCCGGCGAGGATGCCCTCGCTGCTGTCGGCAAAGGTGCCGTCAAAATCCAGCAGCACGGCGTCGAATTTATTCCGTTTCGCCGGCATCTTCAACCTCCTTGGTCAATTGCTCCGCCGCTTCGGCAGCGTTTTGTTCCTCCTTGCGGCGGCAATAGATCAAGTAGCCGATTGCGCCTGCGCCGAGCAGGACGGCGGCGATCAAAACGGCGGCGAGGAGCTGCCGGTGGTCGCCGGTGTAGGGAAAAATGCGCATACAGTTACCTCCAAGGTGTGGTTTATGCCGCGGCTCTATCCCGCCAGACGCGCAAAATACGCACGACCGCGCCGCTTAGTATCGTGTTTATGCCAAGCTCCACAAAGAAATTCACACCGATTAAGCCGATGAAGAGGATATAGCCCAAGCTTTGCCCGCGCAGGCTGCCGAAAAAATCGGGCATCGTGGCGGGGAACGCTTTGATGTAATCCGCGAAGAGCGTATAGCCGCCCAACGCGAACACACCTGTGTTAGCGACAGGAGCAAGGACGCTTGCAAGGATTGCGGCGGCGGTTTTGTTACGCCTTTCGAGCGCGCGATATACCGCCCCCGCGCAAAGACCCGCCAGGCTTCCCTTCAGCAGCACCAAGAAAACCGTGCGCGGAACGCTGAAGGCGAGGAACAAAGCAGCATCGCCGTTGAGCAGCACCATCGCGCCGAAGACCGCGCCCAGCCACGCCCCTGCCGGGGGACCGAGCGCCGCCGCGCCGATGACGATGGGCGTGAGCGCCAGCGCGAATTGAAACGCGCCGATTTTGATGGGCAGCATGGTTAATACGATTGTGGTTGCCGTGAGCAGCGCCAGCTGCACGAGCCGGAATACGCGTTTGTTGCTTGCTTTTGCCATGGTTGATCCTCCTTGCTGTCGCTCCGTTTTTTTATTTAGCGGATGCGGCGCAGTTTTTATTTATCATTTTACCCGCTGCGGTTTTTCGCGTAGATGCGCCGCAGACCGAGGAGCGCCAAATCCTCGCTGTGGGTCATCGCGCGTTTGCAGTGGGGAATGACCGCGTGCGCAAAGCCGCCTGTGGCGACTGTGAATGCCGGCTGCCCAAGCTCCGCTTCCATGCGCTCAAGTAAGCCGTCGAGCATCGCCGCCGCGCCCAGAACCAGACCGGCTTGGATGCAATCGACGGTATTGCTGCCAATCAGCCTGGGGGGTGCGTGGAGTGCGACGCGGGGCAAAAGGGAGGTTTCCGCCGAAAGCGCTTCCATTGACATCATCAGCCCGGCGGTGATGATTCCGCCCACCAGGCTGCCGTCTGCGGCAAGCACCGTGATCTTTGTCGCCGTGCCAAGATCAATCACCAGGCAGGGCAAAGGATAGAGCGATTTTGCGCCCACGCCTGTAGCGATCAGATCCGCCGCCAGCTGCGCGGGGTCGTCGATTTTGATGTTCAGCCCCGTTTTTACCCCCGGCGCAACCACCAACGGGTCACGCCCCGTGAGCTTGCGCGCAGCTGCTGTGATGGCGTGCGAAAGCTCCGCGACCACGCAGGCGATCACGGCGTCCGTGCAGGCGGCGGGGTCAACACCGTTGAGCCGAAAGGCGTCGAACAGCTGCATCGCCAGCTGATCGGCTGTGAGCCGCCGTTCTGTGGCAAGCCGCGCCCGGAAGCGCAGAGTGTCGTTCTCCCAAACGCCCAGGGTGATATTGGTGTTGCCGGCGTCAATTGTCAGCAGCATAGGAACTCCGTTAAGGGTGAATTTTAGAAACGTTTGACACGTAAATTGTAGCGTATCCCGCCAAATATGTCAAGCGGCGGCGCGCGATTGACATTTCAGCCAAAAAACGCTATAATTCGTTGGCGAAGTTATCATAAAATGCGGGGGTGCTTTGTTTATGCCGAATTCTGGAAAGTTTATCGTTTTTGAAGGATTGGATGGCTGCGGAAAAACCACGCAGCTGGAATTTTTGCGCGAACGTTTGGCGAGCATGTGCCGCCCTGCGCGCGTGCGCAAGGTGTTCATCACCCGTGAGCCGAGCGACAGCGTACCGGGGCTGATTTGCCGGGGCATCAGCAAAAAAACCATTTTTGTGAACCGGGAAACGGAAGCGCTGCTTTTCGCGGCCGACCGCTGCGAGCATCTGCAAAATGAGGTGCTGCCGCAGCTTGGTCGGGGTAATCACGTGCTGTGCGACCGCTACTATTTTTCGAATTTTGCCTACCAAAGCCCTGAAACGCCTATGGACACGCTCTTGCAGTACAACGCCGCCCCTATGGAGCTGCTGCGCGCGGATATGACGATTTTTATTGATGTGCCGCCGGAGGAATGCGAGCGCCGCCGCGCGGCGGAGCGGGCGACAGAGGAAAAGTGGGATAACGTGGAACGCGCCAAGGGCATCCGCGAGCAATATATGGCTGCGTTCGAGCGCTTGCGCGAAACGGAAACGGTGCTGGTTGTGAATGGTATGGGCGACCCGAAGGATATTTTTGAGAGCTGCTGGGTCAAGCTGAACCGGATGCTGCTTTCGGAAGAGGACTACCGCTAGGGCGGCTGAGGTACGCAAAAATATTTCTTGCAAACGCGGTGGTTATGCGCTATAATCACAGGGTAATTTGCAGGGAATGAGGTTGAAGAATGCAGGGATTTGCAAGCATGGGGCGGGCGGAACAGACCGCGCTGCTGGCGGCGCTGCGCGGGGAATATACGGCGGCTTGCGCCAAGGGGCTGCGGCTGGATATGTCGCGCGGCAAGCCGGGGGCGGATCAGCTTGCGTTGAGCGGCGGGCTGAACGAGTGCGCGCTGCTTGCGCCGCCCCAAAGCGAGGGGGGGGCGGATTGCCGCAATTACGGTGTGCCGGAGGGGATTCCGGAGACCAGGCGTCTTTTTGCGGAGTTGCTGTGCGTCCCGCCGGCGCAGGTGATTGTTTGCGGAAACTCCAGCCTGAATATTATGTATGATTATCTGGCGCAGTGCATGCTGTTTGGCGCGAGCGCAGCGCCTTGGGTGAAGCAGGGGCATATCAGGTTTCTTTGCCCTGTGCCCGGCTACGACCGTCATTTTGCGATTTTAGAGCAGCTGGGCGTCGAGATGATCCCCATCCCGCTGCGTGAAAACGGGCCGGATATGGCGCTGGTGGAGCAGTATGCCCGTGACGAGAGCGTCAAGGGGCTTATTTGTGTTCCAAAATACGCCAACCCCACCGGGCAAACCTACAGCGACGCCGTTGTGCGTCGTCTTGCCGCGCTGCGCCCTGCCGCCAAGGATTTCCGCGTGATTTGGGATAACGCCTACGCCGTGCATGATTTGTATGAAACGGGCGACGCGCTCCTGTGCGTCCACCAAGCCGCAAAGGAATACGGCACGGAGGATCACTTCATTGAGGTGACCTCGTTTTCGAAAATCAGCTTTCCCGGGGCGGGTGTTTCGGCAATCGCCGCCTCAGCCGCGAACATCCAAGCAATCTTAGAGCGGATGCGCGTGCAAACCATCGGGCACGACAAGCTCAACCAATTGCGCCACGCGCGTTTTTTTGTGGATGCGGCGGGTGTGCGGGCGCATATGCGGCGTCACGCGGCAATCTTGCGCCCCAAGTTTGAGGTTGTGCTGGAAGCTTTTTCACGTGATTTTGGCGGCGCGGGCATTGCGCAATGGACGGCGCCGCGCGGCGGGTATTTTATCAGCCTGGATTTGCCGGTGAATTGTGCGGCGCGAACACATGCCTTGCTCAAAGAAGCGGGCGTGACGCTCACGGGCGCGGGCGCGACCTTCCCCTATGGGCGTGACCCGGAGGATCGTAATCTGCGTGTTGCCCCGACGTTTCCGCCGGTGGAGGAGCTTCGCCAAGCAGCCGCCTTGCTCACGCTCTGTGCCCGCATTGCCGCGCTGGAGCAGCTTGCCGGCAATTTATAATCACGATTTGAGGGGAATGCTATGACCGGTAAATATGTTTTGGCCTTGGATCAGGGAACGACCAGCTCCCGCGCAATTTTATTTGACCGGCAGGGGGGTATCGTCGCTAAGGCACAAAAGGAATATGAGCAGTTTTACCCGCGTGCGGGCTGGGTGGAGCACGACCCCATGGAGATCCTTTACAGCCAGATGAACGCGCTTGAGATGGTGCTGGGGGAGATCGAGGGGCGCATTTCCATCAAAGAAATTGCCTGCATGGGCGTGACCAACCAGCGCGAAACCGCGATTTTGTGGGATAAAACCACGGGGCGACCGGTTTACAATGCCATTGTGTGGCAATGCCGCCGCACGGCGGAAACCTGCGAGGAGTTGAAACGGCAGGGGCATTCCGCGTTGGTGAAGGAGAGAACCGGGCTACTGCTGGACGCCTATTTTTCCGGCACAAAGATCAAATGGATTCTTGAGCACGTTCCTGCCGCGCGGGATTTGGCGGCACAGGACCGTCTTTGCTTCGGCACGGTGGAAACATGGCTGATCTGGAATTTTACCGGCGGCAAAAGTCATGTGACCGATTATTCCAACGCTTCGCGCACCATGCTTTTTGATGTGGATAAGCTTTGCTGGGACGCCGAGCTGTGCGCTCTGCTGGATATTCCCATGTCCATTTTGCCCAAGGCTGTGCCGTCGGGTGCGTTTCACGGTGAAATTGCGCCGAGTCTGATTGGTCTGCACGAGCTGGAGGGCTTGCCTGTCACCGCCGCTGTCGGCGACCAGCCCGCGGCACTTTTCGGGCAGGCCTGCTTTGCCGCCGGGCAGGCGAAGAATACCTATGGCACGGGCTGCTTCCTTTTGATGAACACAGGCGGCAAGCGTGTGCGTTCCGAGCATAATCTGCTCACGGGCGTGGCTTGGGGCTTGGGGGACGAGGTGGAATATGCCATCGAGGGCAGCGCCTTCAATGCCGGCAGCGTCATCCAGTGGTTGCGCGACGAGTTGAAATTGATTGATTCCGCGCCGCGCTGCGATGAACTGGCGGCCAGCGTCCCTGATGCCAACGGCGTGTATCTCGTTCCGGCGTTCACGGGTCTGGGCGCGCCTTATTGGGATATGTATGCACGCGGCACGATTGTCGGCTTGACGCGGGGCGCAGGGCGTGCGCATATTGTCCGCGCGGTGGTGGAGTGCATCCCCTACCAGGTCTGTGATCTGCTGGAGGCCATGCGTGCCGACGCGGGAATTCAATTTTCCGAGCTGCGCGTGGACGGCGGCGCAAGTGTGAGCCAGGTGATGATGCAGTTCCAGGCGGATATCGTGCAAACGCCCGTTAACCGCCCGAGAGTGGTGGAAACAACGGCGCTTGGCGCGGCCTATATGGCGGGCATTGTCGCCGGGGTTTGGAGCGGCAAGGATGAAATTCAGGCGAATCGGCAGGTGGAGCGTGTTTTCACGCCGCAGATGCCGAAGGGGCTGCGCGAGGAGCTTTACGGCGGATGGAAGCGCGCTATTGAGCGCAGTCTGGGCTGGGCGAAGGAGTAGGCTTTGCCCTGAAATAAATAACCGAACGCATCTCCAATCATAGGATTGTGTGATGCGTTCGTTGTTTTGTTTGCTTTTGCGGCGGCTGTCGATGATTGCCGCTTAGATTGCTTGCGGGATCACAATTTCGTTATTCTTGATTTTTTCAATGACCGCGTCCAGCTGCGCGAGGATTTCCGCGCCGAAAAATTCATCTGTCAGCGCGGTTTTGGCAAACCCTGCCGTGCCGTCTGTTAAGCCGTGGTCGAGGATTTGCCCGCCCTTCATTGTTCCGTAATATAACCCGTTGATGATCTCCGTCAGTACGGGATCCTTGCTTTTGAGCACTTCGGCGACGACGCTGCCGGGCGCGATATAGGAGGTGTGCCCTGCCGTGACGACGGGCTTATTCAATTCCTTCGCGATCTCGAGCGCACCCCAATCGGTTTCGCCGCCCGCGCTGCAGTAGATGATGTCGCAGCCGGAATTATACAGAAGGCGCGCGGTATCCTGCCCTTTCGTGCGGTTGTAGCCGTTGCCGGCGTATTCCACGCGCATCTCGATCACGCGCTGCATCTCCTTGGCGGCGTATTCCACCCCGGCGGTGAAGCCTGCTTCCATTTGAATGCCGGGCGGGTTTTTTGTGCCGTTGAGCAGCCCGATGCGTCCGGTTTCGGTCTTCTTCGCAAGCAGGTAGCCCGCAATAAATGCGGATTCCTCCGCGCGTACCGTGCCTTGAATCAGGTTGGGGTAGCCGCTCAGATCTTCGCCCTTTTTGCCGAAAAAGCCTTCCATCGCGACGAAGGTCACATCCTTCAATGCCTTGCAGCGCTCTTTTATGTATGCGCAGTGCATCCCGTTGTTGGTTACGATGATGTTGTAGCCGTCGGCTACGATGCCGTCCAGCTCGTTTTGGATATCTTGCGAGGTCGGCAGCATCCACCATTTGAGGGCGATGCCGGTTTCTTTGCTGAATTTTTCCAGAACCGTCCATGCCGCGCGCGCGGAGCCGGATTTCATTTCAGCGTCACACAGCAGCAGCGCGATTTTTGCCGTCGCCGGGCTGAGAACGGGGGTTTTCACCTTTTCTGTCGTGGGGGGAGCCGTGGTAGTGGGTGTTTCCGGGTCGGTTTTGCCGCAGGCGGCAAGCGCGCTCAAGCCCAGCAGCAGGGCAAGCGACAGGGCGAGCAGCTTCGCGGTGCGATGTTTCATTTTTCGGTCTCCTTTACCAATTGATTGTTTTGCGCGATGTATCTTAACCAGCATAACAGACTGTGCCGGACAGTTCAATACATTGATGCACAAAATTCCCATGAAGAACCAAAAGGCATCGCCTTATTCCCTGTTTTGGGCAGAATTGCGCCGCTTCACTGACATATATTGTTCCTTTTGGGCAAGAATAGCAAGAAGTGATATTTTTGCACTTTAGCACGAAAGAGGATAAGCGCATGAAAGCGGATGCATACCGAAAGGAACTGGCGCGGGGCTTGCGGGGCTTGCGGCGGCGATACCGCGGTTCCCTGCGCTCGCGGGCGCTGCGGGCAAACGAGGCTGCCGCAGCGCTCCACAGCGAATGGCTGCGGGATAACTACTATATGCTTGAGCGCGAAACCCGTCAGTGTCTGCGGGAGCTGCGCTCTGCCGGACGTATGGGCGCGGGGGATCCGGCGCGTGCCCTGGAGCTTTGCAGGCGGCTTTGCGCGCCCGGTCATCTTCCCACTGCGGAGGCCATGCGGGAGGCATTGCCGCGCGAACGCTTGACAGGCGCGGAATCGGAGCTGCTGCCCTTGGCGCTGCGCTGCGTGTTGGCGGAAATGGCGCTGCAAAGCGTTCGCGCCGCGCAGGCGGGCAAGGGGGAGGAAGCGACGGCGCGAATCAGCGGTGCGGTCAAAGGCTTTCGCGCGTTGCCGGATTTGGATTTGGCGGCGCTGCTGGAACAGCTGCATCCTGTGGAACGCATTTTGCGGCGCGACCCGGCGGGGATCTATCCGCGCATGGAAGAGGGCAGCCGTGCGATTTTTCGGAGCTTGGTTGCGAGACGCGCCCAAAAAGGCATGGCGGCGGAGGATGTCGCCCGCATCCTCGTGGAGGAGGCGGCGGGGCGGCAGGAGGGCGACCCGGCGCGGCATATCGGCGTGCCTCTGCTGCGGGGCGCGGCGCATCCAAAGCGCGGCAAGGTTCTGTTTTGGCTCGAAAGTCTGCTGCCCTTGCCGGCGGCGGCGGGGCTGGCGTGGATTTTGGGCGCGTGGTATGCCGCGCCGCTTTTTCTGCTGCCGCTGTGGGCGGTTTGCAGGGTGTTACTGGAATTTTTTCTGTTGCGCGGGCTGACGCCGGTGCCGCTGCCGCGTATGGAACTGGGCGGAGAGATCCCGCCGGAGGGGCGTACGCTGATCGTGGTATCCAACTTACTGCCCGAGGCCGCCAGGGCAAAGGATTTGGAAAGACGCATGGAAGAGTTGCATGGTTCCAACGGCGGCAAAAACATCGCCGTTTGCGTGCTGGCGGATTTCAAGGGCGCGGCATCCCCTGTTTTGCCGCAGGACGCGGCGGATATTGCCGCCGCTCGCCGCGCGGTGGAGCGGCTAAATAAAAAGTACGGCGGCAGCTTTGTTCTGGCGCTGCGCCCGCGCGTGTTTTCG
The DNA here is from genome assembly GCA_031280825.1 of Oscillospiraceae bacterium. Taxonomy (GTDB): domain Bacteria; phylum Bacillota; class Clostridia; order Oscillospirales; family Acutalibacteraceae; genus WRMQ01. The sequence continues at coordinate 54,001 of JAITGE010000005.1, forward strand.
CCTACGATGGGCAATTATTGCGGTTGGGAACGCAAGCGCGGCGCGATCCTCCAGTTGGCGCAGCATTTGCGCGGCGCGTCGGCGGGCGCGTCAGCCTTCCTGACCGTTTGCGGGGATCAAGCGGCGCTGCGGGACGTCCGTTATATACTCGCGCTGGACGCGGATACGCAGCTTCCGCTGGCAACGGCGGCGGAGCTGGTTGCTATCGCGCTGCACCCGGCAAACCGACCGCGTTTTGATCCTGCTCTGGGGCGCGTGACGGAAGGCTACGGGATTCTTGCTCCACAGGTTGGCTTGGAGCTGGAAAGCGCGCGCGCCACGCCTTTCGCGCACGCTATGGCAGGTGAAGGCGGCGTTAGCCCTTATTCCAACGCCGCTTCGGAGCGATACCAGGATTTGTTTGGCAGCGGCGTTTTCGCGGGCAAGGGTTTGATTGATGTGGATGCTTTTCTAACAGTTTCCGAGGCGCGCCCTTTCCCTGCCGAGCAGGTGCTGAGCCATGACGTCCTGGAAGGCGCGCTGCTGCGCACGGGCTTCGTGGCGGATGTGCAGGTCATGGATGGCTTCCCCGCGCATCAACGCAGTTATTTTATGCGGCAGGAGCGTTGGGTGCGCGGGGATTGGCAGAATCTCTCCTTTTTACGAAAAAAATCCGGCTTGCCCGCCCTGAGCCGTTATCAGTTGTTTGACAACCTGCGCCGCTCCTTGCTGCCGCCGCTGTGCCTGGCGGCTGCAATGGCGTCGCTGCTTGCGCCACGCACCGCCGCCATTGCACTCTGCGCGGCGGCGGTGCTGGGGATATGCGGCGCGTTTCTGTTTTCGGCGATCCGTTCGCTGGGCGGCGGCTTCGCGATGCTTTCGCGCCAATACTACGCGGGCGGGTTGCCGGCGGGCTTGGGGGATTTGGTGCGCGGTTTTTTGCAGCTGCTCCTGCTGGCGCAAACCGCATGGATCAATGCGGCCGGCGCGGTGCGCGGCTTGTGGCGCAGCCTGGTCAGCCGCAAGAGGCGATTGGAATGGACGACCGCCGCCCAGGGGGAGGGCAAGCGTGGCGGCAAAGCGGTCTTGTCGGAAATATTGCCCTCTTCGCTGGCGGGAGCGCTGCTGCTGTGCTTCGGCAAGGCGGAGCAACGGCTGATCGGGTTCATTTTGCTGGCGGATTTGCTTTTTGCGCCGTTTTCCGGGCGCAAGGTAAAGCCTGTTCGCACGGTCTTGGGCGATGAGGAGCGTGAGCGGCTGACCGGTTATTGTGCCGCGATGTGGAATTACTTTGATGTCTACTGCGCGGAAGAGCACAACCATCTGCCGCCGGATAACGTGCAGGAAAGCCCGGTTTTCCGCGTGGCGCCGCGCACCTCACCGACGAATATCGGGCTATATCTGCTCTGCGTTTTAGCGGCGCGGGATCTGGATCTGATCACAACGGAGGAGCTTCTGCGGCGCGTTTCGCTGACCCTTGAAAGCGTTGAACGTCTTGAACGCTGGAACGGCAATTTACTGAATTGGTACGACACGCGCTCCCTTGCGCCCCTTGAGCCGCGCTATGTTTCAACAGTGGACAGCGGCAATTTTCTTTGCTCCCTCCGCGTTTTGCGGCGGGGCTTGGGCGAATATGCCGGCGAAGCTCCGGCGTTGCTTGCCGTCTGCGAGCGGCTGTGCGCGCTGGAGGATGCGTGCGATCTGCGGCCGCTCTATCACGCACGGCGGCGGCTGTTCCATATTGGCGTTGATCTGAGCACCGGCAAGCCCTCGCCGTCTTACTATGATTTGCTCATGAGCGAAGCGCGCATGACGGGCTATTATGCGATTGCGCGGCGGTGGGTATCCAAAAAGCACTGGGGTGCGCTGGGCAGAACCCTTGCCAGCAGCGGGCGCTTTACGGGTCCCGTGAGCTGGACGGGCACGATGTTTGAGTATTTTATGCCGTATCTCTTTTTGCCCGCGCCGCGCGGCACACTGGGCTATGAGGCGCTGCGCTTTGCCCTTGCCTGCCAGCAAAAGCGTGTGCGCGGCAGGGCGCTGCCGTGGGGGAATTCCGAAAGCGGCTTTTTTGCGTTTGACGGCGGGTTGAATTACCAGTATAAAGCCCATGGTGTGCAAAAGCTGGGGCTGCGGCGGGATTTGGATGAAGAGCTTGTGCTTGCCCCGTATGCGGCTTTTTTGGCGATGCAGCTTGCGCCCCGCGCGGCATTGGCGAATCTGCGCCGTTTTGAGCACATGGAGCTTTGGGGGAAATGCGGCTTTTATGAGGCGGCGGACGCAACGCCCGGGCGCACCGGCGGGCAGGATTATGCCGTGGTGCGCAGTTATATGGCGCACCATGTGGGCATGAGCCTGCTTTCGGCGCTCAATACGCTGCAGGATGGCGTTTTGCGGCGGCGATTCATGGCGGATGAAGAAATGGCAAGCGCGGCCAGTCTGCTTTACGAGCGCATCCCGGATCGCGCTGCGGTGTTTCGTGATGTGGAGCTGCGTGAAACGCGCCGCCCGCAGGAGCGCTTTGCGGGCGCGAAAACGGTCTTTACGCAGAGCGACCCCGGGAATCCGCGTGCCCAGATGCTCACCAATGGCGAATGGAGCTGTGTCTTGACTGACTGCGGCGCAGGCGTGTCGTTTTATCGCGGCGTAAGCGTATTCCGGCACAGCCCCGATCTTCTGCGCCGGGCAGGGGGCGTGCTTGCTTTCTTGCGTGAGGAAGGGCAGATGGCGATCTCACTGGGTGCCGCGCCGCAGTATGCGGCTAACGCGAAGCGTGTTGTGGAGTTCGCGCCCCATGAAGTGACGCACCGCGCCGAGGGGCGCCGGGCAGTGGCGGCTATGCGCAGCAGCGTGCACCCGCGCTTGCCTGCCGAAGAACGGCGCTTTACCCTGCGCAACACGGGCAAGCACGTGGCGCGCGGGCAGCTGATCCTTTACTTTGAGCCGAGCCTTGCCCCTTTGGCGGAGGAGGCTGCGCACCCGGCGTTCAGCAAGCTCTTCTTAGAGGACGTTTACGACAGCGTACAGGGGGTTCTGACATTCACGCGGCACAAAAGCGGCGGTGAAAGCATTAGCTTGGCTGCGGCTTTGAGCCGGGGGACGGCGGCGGTCTGCGAGCGATCGCGCATCGCCGTTTGGAACAGCGGGGCGGGGGAAGGCATTCCGTTGCCGCAAAGCACAGCCGACGGCACGCAGCGCGGCAACCCGGATTGCTGCGGGACGTTTTTGATTCCTTACGTGCTTCAAGCGGGCGAAACGCGCGCTTTTAGCTTGTATCTCTGTGCCGGCTCCGCCCCGGAGGAGGCGGTCGAACGCTTGCACCGTTTGCGAACGGAAGAGGAGAATCGGCGCGGCGCGAAAAAGCAGGGCGCACCCTGCCCCTTCCGTGCGGGCGGAATGGCGGCGGCGCTTGCCGAAAGCGTTTTGCCGCGCTTGCTCTATTATGCCCCCGCAGCGCCCGGAGAGCTGGAAAGACGCGCCGTGAATCACGCGCGGCGGCAAACGCTTTGGGCTTTGGGTGTTTCCGGCGATGAACCCTATCTTTATTACGAGTTGCGCGGGCGGAGCGAAGCGGGCGAGGTCGCGGCGACTGCGGACGATGCCTGCGCGGCGCAGCCTTACCTCAGCTTGTTCCGCAGCTTGCGGGGCGCGGGCGTCCCTTGCGAGATGGTGTTGGCTTATCAGGAGGGCGGGGACTATGATACGCCGGTTTTGAATGCGTTGCAAGCGGTGCTTCGGCGTGAAAATTGCCAGCACGCCTGCGGTCGGCGCGGCGGGGTGCACCTGGTGAACCTGCGCCGCGCGTCCAACGGCGCCGCCGAGGCGCTTGCCGCCTACGCCGCTTATATTGCGGGGGAAAAGCCGCAGAAGCTGTCTCCTTGCCGGGAAGCCGTGCTGCAGCTGCCTTTGCCCGCCGGACGTTTGGAGTGCGCCGCGCAGGGTTTGCCGGCGTTTGCGCCGGGGAGCTATAGCATCCCGGCGGGCGCGCGGTCCGCCGTGCCTTGGTGCCTGCCACTGTGCAACCGCAGCTTTGGCACGCTGGTGAGCCGGCAGGCGCTGGGCTTCACATGGGCGGTCAATGCGCGCGAGAATAAGCTTAGCCCTTGGTATAACGATCCTTGCACGGATAACCGCGGGGAGCTGCTCTTGCTGCGCGTCGGGCGGCGCGTGTTTGATTTACTGCAAGGGGCGCATGCGGAATTCAGCCCCGCGCAGGCTTGCTGGCGCGGCGAGGTGCAGGGCTTTGCCTATGCGGTGACCGTTACCGTACCGGAACGCGGCTGCGTAAAAAGGTGCGAGGTGCAAATGGAAAACCGCGCCGGACGCGAGCAAGCTGCCGAGCTTGTGTATTATGTGGAGCCTGTGCTGGGCGTGCGGCGCGAGCCGAACAGCCCGATTCTGGGCGAAGCGCTGCCGGACGGCGCGTTGCTTCAAGCGCCGGACGCAGCCGTACGAGGTTATGCGGCGCTGTTGCTTTCCGGCGGCGCGGATTTTGTTTGCACCGACCGCGCGGCATTCTGGAAGGGACAGTGGGCGGGCGGCGGCGCTTGGCCGCAGGCGGATCCCTGTGCGGCGGTGGGGCGGCGGCTGACGTTTTTGCCGGGCGGTGAGCGGCAGCTTTCATTTTCGCTGGGTTGGGGGGCGAAGCGCAACGCCGCGCTTTGTGCCCATCTTGTCGCCGAGCGGGATCCGATGGCAAATGCGCGTGCGATTCTGGAAATTCAAACGCCGGACGCAGCGCTCAATCATATGATAAACACCTGGCTGCCGCACCAGATCCTGCACAGCCGTCTGTTTGGGCGCACCGGATTTTCACAGTGCGGCGGCGCGTGGGGCTTCCGCGATCAGCTGCAGGACGTGAGCGCGCTTATTTTGACGCACCCCGCGCTGGTGCGGGTGCAGCTCTATCGCTGCGCGGCGGCGCAGTTCCCGGAAGGCGACGGGTTGCATTGGTGGCACCGCATCCCGGGCGAGGGGATACGCGGCGTGCGGACACGCTATTCGGATGATTTTCTCTGGCTGCCCTATGTTTGCGGCGAATATGTTTTGCGCAGCGGCGACGCTTCGGTTTTGGAAAAGCGCATTCCCTTCCGGGAGGGGGAAGCGCTGCGCCCGGAGGAGCACGAGCGCTACGCCGTCTATCCGCAGAGCGCGGAAAAGGCGACGCTGTATACGCATTGCATCCGCGCTGTGGAGCGGACACTGCAGGATATGGGCGCACACGGCTTGCCGCGCATGGGCGGCGGCGATTGGAACGACGGCTTCAACCTTGTGGGAGCAAAGGGACGCGGCGAGAGCGTGTGGCTTGCCATGTTTTTCAGCATGGTGCTGGAAAGCACGGCGCAGCTTTGCCGGCTGCAGGCAGAACCGGAACGCGCCGAGCGATACCGGGATCAGGCGCAAAGACTGCGCGAAGCGATCGAAAGCTGTGCATGGGCGGGCGACCGTTATCTGCGCGCTTTTTGGGACGATGGGACGCCCATGGGCGGCGAGGGCAACGAACCCTGCGCGATCGATATTTTACCCCAAGCGTTTGCCTCCCTGTGCGGGTTGCCGGATGCCGACCGCCGCCGCCTCGCGTTGGATACGGCGATGGCGCGGCTGGTGGATCACCCGCACCGCATGGTGCGGCTGCTGCGCGTGCCATTTCCGCACGAAGGCAAGCGCGCGGGCTATATCAACGCTTACCCGGCGGGGATTCGGGAAAACGGCGGGCAATATACCCACGCGGCGGTGTGGCTCTGCCTTGCGCTGTTCAAGGAAGGGCGGGCGGAGGATGCGCTTTCGCTTCTGCAAATGCTCAACCCGGCGGCGATGCCGCAGGATTCCGCCGCGCTTGCCAGCTATCGGGGCGAGCCTTATGCGCTGGCGGGCGATGTTTCTGCGGCTCCGGGCATAGAAGGGCAAGCCGGGTGGACGTTCTACACCGGCGCGGCGGCGTGGTATTACCGTGCCGTTCTGGAGGGACTGCTCGGTCTGCGTGAGCGGGACGGACGGCTTGTTTTTGAAAATCCCTGCCTGCCCGAAGATTGGCAAGGGAAGGTTCACGCAACCTTGCGCCTACACGGCGGCGAAGAGCTAACGGTGCAGGGATAAGTTGGGGCAACGGGTATTTTATCGCGCGGTGGTGCATATGTATGGTACAAGCCAACGCGGGAGGATAGGAATATGGGGGAACACGATTACAGCAGTGCTTTTGCGCAGGAGGCGGATACGCGTTTTGCGGATATCCGTGCCGCGCGGGAACGCCGCCGCGCTGTGCGTGAAGCGGTGTTTGAAGCGCCTACCTTGGGGTATGAGGAGAAGGAACGACCTAAAGGCGCGTTTGCGCGCGTGCTGCTCACCCAGGCGGTGATTTTCGCGCTGCTGTTGGGAGGGCTGCTCTTAGCGCAGAGGGCTGCGCCAAATACTTACCGGCAGCTGCGCACGGCATATACCAAGGCAATGCAGGTGGATTTAACGGCAAAGCAGGTTTGGGCGCGCGTGAGGGAGGCGTTTCTGTCGCTGAAGGAGGACGTTTATGTCGTTGCTCCGCCAAGCGCCGCGCATGAGCAAACAACGGCGCCGTACAATTACAAAGCCGAGCAGGTGGACGGCGCAGAGGCGACGGACGCGCCGCCCGGTGTAACGGAGGGCATGAACGGTATGGGTGGCGCGGATATTGCGGCGGCGGAAGCCACGGCGGCGGAAATCGCGGCGCTTTTTGCCAAACGCAAGGCGGGCTACGCGCCGCTGCGCATAACCGTGCCGCCGATCCCGCCGGTGCGCGTTGGGCGGCTGACCTCCCCCTATGGGCTGCGCACGCATCCGATCACCGGCGGCAAAAGCATTCACACGGGGCTGGATATTGGCGCGGAGGAGGGTGCGCCAATCCTTGCGGCTTTTTTTGGGCGCGTCGCAAAGGTCGGGGAGGATGCGGATTACGGCAAATATATCTTGCTTGCGCACGCGGGCGGGATGCAAACCTTTTATGCGCACTGCTCCGAAGTATTGGCGCAGGAGGGGATGGTGCTGCGGGCGGGCGAAACGGTCGCGCTGGTAGGCTCGACGGGACTTTCGACCGGTCCGCATCTGCATTTTGAGATTCGTTTGAACGGTTTGCGCTGCGACCCCGCGCCCTTCCTTGCACAATATTACAGCCAATGAGCAATGAGAGGCGGTCGTACCTATAAAAATATGGCAAAATCGCATTCCGGTGGAAGTGCGTTTCAGCTTTGCCGCCATGCTGGCGCTGTGCTTCGCTGCCGCCTCTGCGCGGCGCGTGGGGATTGGCTTGCTCTTTGCCGCCGCGCACGAAGCGGGGCACTTGGCAGCTTTGTTTGCCTTTGGGATGCAGCCGCGGCGCGTTTGCCTGCACGCCGCCGGGATTTGTATTGAACGTCCGCCCGGGCTGCGGCTTTCCTACAACCGGGAGTTTGCCGCCGCGCTGGCGGGTCCCGCCGTGAGCGCTGCGCTTGCGGTGCTGTTCTTCTTTTTGCGGCGGCGCGGCTTGGGCGGTGATTTTATTGAATCCGCGGTATGGATGAACGCCGGTTTTGCGTTTTTTAACCTGCTGCCTGTCCGCCAGTTGGATGGCGGGCGGGCGCTCTATGCTGTGCTCTGCGTGCGTTTGCCTGAAGCCGCCGCGCGGCGCTTTGTGCGCATTTCTTCTGTTGGCACACTCTGCGCGGCGGCGGTGCTTGCGGCGGTGCAGCTTTGGCGCGGCGCAGGAACGCCCTCGCTGCTGTTGGCGGTGGTCTATCTTGCGGTGTGCGCGTAGGCGCAGGCATTGAACGTTAAAAAACCGAGGGGGGGGCGAAGCGCCCAACCCTCGGTTCATAATGCTTACCCTTGAATAGGTGCAATCGGCGCAACCGGATTGCCCGGCGCGGGTTCCGTTGCGGGAGCATCCCCCAGGCGTTTGACCGTGAGCATCGCGTTAACGCCTTCAAGCAGCATGATCTGCACTTCTTTTTTGGCGAAAAGAATAAAGTGGATGTGCGCTCCCGCTTCCGCGGTTATCAGCACGGTGCCGCTGAGAACAAAGGATTCACGGCAGGCAACCGGCTGGCTCAGCACCGTGCAGGGGATGATCACGCCGTCGTTCGTGACGGCGCAGCTGATCTGCCCGCAGCCAACGCCTTCGCCGCGCAGCTGGTAGGTGACCTCGTATACGCCCGCCGTTTCCGTGACCATAGAATGATGGTCGTCGTATTGCAGACCGTAGCTGGGCATCAGGTTGGTGAAATGCAGAGCCGCGACTTCATCCGCCGCAAGTTCAAACATGCCGTAATCGGTGTTGCACATGCCGCCAAAAGCGATATATGCCGCATCGCCTTGCGCACCCGTCGCGCCGCGCTCGCCGGGGACGCCTTGTAATCCTTGAAGCCCTTGCGCGCCGCGCTCACCCGTCGCACCGCGTTCGCCGGGCAGACCTTGCAAGCCTTGCGCTCCGGTTGCGCCTTGCAGACCTTGAAGCCCCTGTACGCCGCGCTCACCCGTCGCGCCGCGTTCGCCGGGCAGACCTTGCACGCCTTGCGCTCCTGTCACGCCTTGCAGACCTTGAAGCCCTTGCACGCCGCGCTCACCCGTCGCGCCGCGTGTGCCGGGAACGCCCTGCAAACCTTGAAGCCCTTGCGCGCCGCGCTCACCGGTTGCACCGCGTGTGCCGGGCAGACCTTGCAAGCCTTGCGCTCCTGTCACGCCCTGCAGACCTTGAAGCCCCTGCACGCCTTGTGCGCCTGTTGCGCCCTGCAGACCTGTCGGACCGCGCGGGATGAAAAAATCAAGGTGCAGTTCTTCCTCACCGTTGTTGTCAATTGTTTGCGATTGTACTTCCGTCGGTGTGCTTGCGTCGCTGGTTGGCGTCCATTTAACGACGATTTTGGGAACTTTTCCGGTTGCACCCTGCAAACCCGTTTGCCCCGGGATGCCTTGTAAGCCTTGCACGCCGCGTTCGCCCTGCAGTCCACGCTCTCCCTGCAGTCCACGCTCGCCTTGCGGCCCTGTTGCGCCGCGTGTGCCCGGCAAGCCTTGTGCGCCTTGTAAGCCTTGCGCGCCGCGCTGCCCTGGTAAGCCCTGCAGCCCTGCCGGTCCCTGCACACCTGTCGCTCCCGTTGCGCCCGTTGGGCCGCGGAGAATTTTGTACATGCAGGTCGGGTTAACACAAGCAATACAGTTGGGTGAATTTGTACAACTTCCATAAAAATTCGGCAATTTGAATTCCTCCCAAATCTAAATCATTTTATCACAATTCCGCCGCCATATCGTCACAGTGGCAGTCGGTATGCATTCCACTATATGCGACAGTGGAAAAATCGCTCTTTGTACGTGAAATTTTTTCACAAACCTCTTCCTCCAGCTGTGTAAACTATATCTGGTGGTGAATGCATCTGGGAGTGTTTTCCGCCCCCAAGATACTGGTTTTCCAATTTTAGGAATCTATCGTAATTTTCATGTTTGGTTCAGAAATCCCGCTTGACAATATGAGAATAAGGCGATATAATCACTGCGGTGGAGTGAAATCCCGTGAAGTTGTTTAAAATCCCGCGAAAAGAGGAGGTGGAGGCATGGCGTTCCAGGGCACGGCGGAGGGCACGGTAGATATTAAGGGGCGCGTATGCACACCCGCCAAATATCGCGCGGGCATTGAAGGGCAGGAGCATTTGATGCTCTGGTATTCCGGCGACGCGGCGCAGCCTTACCTGATGCTTGCGACGCAGGCGGAATTTGACCGGGTATGCCGCCGTGAATACGGAAGGTTCGAGCCGGCGCTGCGCGCGCAGGTGATGCGGAAGCTCCAAGTGAATTCCGAGCCTGTGGAGCTGGACAAAAGCTGCCGCTTCGGGCTGCCGGAAAGGCTTGCTGCAAAGGCTGGCATCCGGCGCGAGGAACGTGTTTTCTTCATTGGGTTCCATACGCACATTGAAATTTGGCAGCTGGATCGCTGGCTCGCGCAGGGCGAAGAGGAGCTGAGCGACACGACCATTCAGCTGAACTTCGCGCCCGATCCCGCCTGGTTGGGCGGCATGGAGGAGCAACCGGCCGCGCAAGCCGCGCCGGCGGAGGACGCGTCGTGAGCGCGGCGTTCCGGCACGAAACTGTGCTGCTGCGCGAAACGGTGGAGGCGCTGCGCCCGCATCCCGGCGGGATCTGGATGGACGGCACGGCGGGCGGCGGCGGGCACACGGCGCTGCTTTTGGAGCGAACCGGTCCCGGCGGGCGCGTCGTTGCGTTTGACCGCGATCCGGACGCGATTGCGAACCTGCGGGAACGCTTCGCGGGTGACGCGGCGGTTACAATCGTGCAAGGCAATTTTTTTGACGCGTCCGCGCACCTGCGTGCTTTGGGCGTCGCCGCGCTGGATGGTGTTTTATTGGACTTGGGCGTCAGCTCCCCGCAGCTGGATCGACCGGAACGCGGTTTTTCTTACCACAGCGAAGCGCCGCTGGATATGCGCATGGAGCAGAGTGGCACAACGGCGGCGGAGCTGATCAATACGCTTTCGGAGGACGCGCTGCGGACAATCCTTTGGGAATACGGGCAGGAACGGTATGCCGCCGCCATGGCGCGGACAATCGTGCGGGAACGGGCGAAGGCGCCCGTTACAACCACAACGCAGCTGGCGGAGCTGCTTTGCCGCTCCGTTCCCGCCGCTGCAAGACGGGATGGGCATCCCGCGCGCAAGGCGTTCATGGCGCTGCGCTATGCCTGCAACCGGGAATTGGATGGGCTTGCGGAAGCGCTGCAAGCGCTTTTCGGGCTGTTGGTTTCCGGCGGGCGTTTGGCGGTGATCGGCTTTAACAGCTTGGAGGATGCCGCCGCGAAACGCGCCTTCCGCCCGTTCCTGGAGGGCTGTGTTTGCCCGTCGGATTTTCCAGTATGCGTTTGCGGCAAACGCCCGCAGGCAAAAGCGCATAAGCCTGTGACGCCAAGCCGTGAGGAGCTTGAACGCAACCCCCGCGCCCGCAGCGCCAAGCTGCGCGTGCTTGAAAAATTATAAGAACAACCGAAGGGTGTGAATGAAAAATGGCATCGTCTGTTACCGAGCGTGATTTTGAAATGTTCGCCGTCCCCGCAAGCGCTCCTGTTCCGGGACGCAGACCGGCGGCAAGACCCGCGCCGGTACGTGAGCCGCGCGTTTTGCCGGCGAAAGCGGAGGAATCTTTTAAGCGAAAGAAAGAAAAGGCACGTATTGCGTGGAAAAAAACCGCGGTCGCTTTTGGTGTGAGCGCGGTGGTTTCGCTGTGTCTTTTTGGCGCAACGGGCGCGGAGCTGTCCTTTCTGCAAGCGAATAACGAGAAGCAGGCGCTGCTGCAGGAGCTGAACTACCAGCGCGAGGTTGCGATCAATCGGCAAGCGGCGATTGAGCAAAAATATTCACTGGAAATTGTGCAGGATTATGCGCTCAACAAGCTGCATATGGTGCCGATTGAAGGCGGGCGCATGTGGTATTTGCAGCACCCGGGCGGCGATACCGTACTAAAGTAGCCCCGGCGCGGCATATATTGGCGCAGCAGCAAGGGATGAGGGGGAAAGGAATGTGGCAAAACGCAAGCTCAACGCCGGCGATCGCCTGTTCACGCGGGCGATGATCGTTCTTTTCTGCGTCGTCTTTGGTCTTTTTGGCTATGATTTGGTCAAAGGGCTGGTCAATGTGCAACTGGTGCGCGGCGCTGAATACGCCGCGAAGGCGAAGGAAGGGCAGCTACATGATACGGAGCTTGCCGCGCCGCGCGGCACGATCTATGACACGAACGGCGCGCCCATTGCCCAAAGCACCTCTGCCGGGCGCGTGTATATCAACCCCAACAGCCTTTCGAAGCTGGGGAACAGGGCGGCGCTTTTGGAGGAGGTCTGTGACGGTCTGGCTTCCGTTTTGGGTGTGAGTGCCGCGCGTGTTCGGCAGCAAGCGGGCTACACGGAACGGAATTATATGGTGCTCAAGGGGCAGGTGGAGCTGGATCGCATGGAGAAGGTCAACGCCTTCCGCGCAAAGGAATGCGTTCTGGAATACGTGGAAGGCGGCGAACCGCGCAGAGATAAAGACGGCAAGCTGCTCCTGGACGCGAAAGGGAATCCCCGCGCTGGCGACAGCAATGATAAGGTTGCGACCTACGCGTATTTTATCGGTGTCTCGGCGGATGTGAAGCGATTCTATCCCCTGGGGAGCTTTGCGGCGAATTTGCTGGGCTTCACCGGCGCGGAGGATGTGGGGCGCGCGGGGCTGGAGCTGCTCTACAACAGCGAGCTGACCGGCACGCCCGGGCGCGTTGTCACGGCAAAAAACGCGGCGGACAGCAACCTGAATATTTATTATGAAACCAACTATGACGCTGTGCCGGGCAACAGCTTGGTGCTGACGATTGATGAAGTCATCCAGCGTTATTTGGATCGTGCGCTGGAGCAGGCGCAGATCGACGCGAAGGCCAAGGCAGCCTATGGCATCATCATGGATGTGAAAACGGGAGCGATTTTGGGCATGAGCTGCGCCCCGAGCTATGATCCCGGAAACTATGAAGCTGTCGCCGACCCCAAAAAGCGGGAAGAAATTGCGGCGATTGCGGATCCTGAAAAACGGGAGGCAGCCCGTAAGGAAGCCATGATGGCACAGTGGCGCAACGGCACAATCGAATTGACCTATGAGCCAGGCTCCGTGTTTAAAACCGTTACGCTTTCGGCGGCGCTGGAGGAAGGGCTGACAAGCCCCGGCGAGCATTATACCTGCACCGGCAGTATTCGCATTGCGAACCGCACCATCCATTGCCACAAGCGCACGGGGCATGGCAACCAGGATCTGGCGCGCGGGCTGATGAATTCCTGCAATCCTTTCATGATTACCCTTGGACAGCGCATGGGCGTTAAGACCTTTTATAAGTACTTCACGGCCTTCGGCTTCACGGAACCAACAGGCATTGATTTGCCCAATGAGTTCAAGCCGACCAAAGGCATCAACATTCACGCGCAGGATAAAATGGGCATCGTGGAGCTGGCGTCCTGCTCTTTCGGGCAATCGTTTGAAGCCTCGCCCATCCAAATCCTCAGCGCGGTTTCAGCCATTGCCAACGGCGGAAAGCTGATGCAGCCCTATGTCGTGAAAAAGGTGCTTGACGCCGAAGGTCGCACTGTGCGGGAAACGCAGCCCACCGTGCGGCGGCAGGTGATTAGCGCCGAAACGGCAAAAACGGTTTGCGGCATGATGGAACAGGTGGTTTCCAACGGAACGGGGCGCAATGGCTATGTTTCCGGTGGGCGCGTGGCGGGCAAAACAGGCACCAGCCAAAAGCTTTCAGTTGGTTCAGGCTATGTTGCGTCCTTCGTTTCGTTTGCCCCGGCGGACGCCCCGGAGGTCGCCATGCTGATCGCCATCGACGAGCCGGGCGGCGATATGATCAACGGCGGGCAGCTCGCCGCGCCGCCTACGGCCGAAGTGCTAGAAAATGTTTTGGTGTATAAAAATATCGAAATGCGTTACACTGAAAAAGAGAAGGAGCAGCTTGGCGGCTCCGCGCCGGATATGGTAACGCTGACCCCGACCGCCGCAAAAGAGAAGCTGCAGACCGCCGGTTACACCGCGAAAATCATTGGCGAGGGGAGCAGTGTGCTGCGGCAAATCCCCGAACCGGGGCAAAGCATCCAGCAGGGCGGGTTGGTCATCCTCTATACCGGTGAAAACACGGAGAGAACGGTGAAGGTTCCGAAGCTCACGAACCTGTCCCTTTCAGAAGCAAAGCGCGTCGCGGCAGAGGTCGGGCTGAACATCAAGCTAACGGGCAACCTGCAAAGCCAGTCGCTCTTTACTTACCGCCAAAGCATTGCCGAAGGCGCCGAGGTGCCGCTGGGGACGGCTGTCACTGTGAATATTATGACAGATAATGGAATTCGCGACCGCTGATTTTCAATCACAACGAAAGGCAAGGAAAAGATGCTGCTATCCGAACTCCTGCAAAACGCACGGCTTGCTCCGGCGGCTGCTCTTGAAGCCGCCGCCGCTGTGGCGTTCGTCACGGATGATTCGCGCAAAACCGCGCCCGGCTGTGTGTTCGTTTGCATTGAAGGAGCACATTTTGACGGGCATACGCGCGCTGCGCAAGCCCTTGAAGCCGGCGCGCTGTGCGTGGTCGTGCAAAAAGATATGGGGCTTGCAAAGCAGCTCCTTGTGCAGGATACGCGCGCTGCTTACGCGCTGCTTTGCGCGGCATGGCACGGCAGCCCCGCCCAAAAGCTCCGGATCGTTGGCGTCACCGGCACCAACGGGAAAACAACCACCGCTTTTTTGCTCAAAGAAATATTTGACCACAGCGGCTATAAAACGGGACTGATTGGTACGCTGGTGAATATGGTGGGGAAGGAAACGCTGGAAGCGAGCCTGACGACGCCTGACCCATGGGAGCTGCAGGGCTTGTTCGCGCGGATGGTCGAAACCGGCTGCACGCATTGCTTTATGGAGGTTTCTTCACAGGCGCTGGCGCAGCGCCGTGTGGAGGGCTTGCGTTTTGCGGCGGGCATTTTCACAAATCTTACCCAGGATCACCTGGATTATCACGGTACCTTGGATGCATACCGCGCGGCAAAAACTTCGCTGTTCGCGCAGTGCGATTTGGCGGTCGTGAACCTGGACGATGAAGCCGCACCGGCGATGCTGGAGGGCGGCGCGGCGCGGCGCGCAACGTATTCTTTGCGCAGGGATTCCGCTGATTACACCGCTAAAAATGTGCAGCTGGGCGCGGACGGCGTTATATATGAGTTGGTGGGGCATTCCACGATTGGGCGCGTGCGCTTTGGCGTGCCGGGCGCGTTTTCGGTCTATAACTCCCTTGCCGCCGCCTGCGCGGCGCTGGAGCTTGGCATTGAGCTGCCGCAGGTGCTGGCGGCACTGGAAGCCTCGCGCGGGGTACGCGGACGCATGGAGCCGGTGCCGGTGGACGCCGGTTTTGCTGTTTTGATTGACTATGCGCACAGCCCCGACGGGTTGGAAAACGTACTGCGTGCCTTGCGTGGCGCTGTGCAGGGGCGCATTATAACGGTTTTTGGGTGCGGTGGCGACCGGGATAAAACCAAACGCTCCCTCATGGGCAAAATTGCGGCGGAGCTTTCGGATATTTGCGTCGTCAGCTCCGACAACCCGCGGTCGGAGGATCCCGGAGCGATTATCGCGGATATTTTGGCGGGCATCAAAAACCGCGGCGGCGTTCTGGTTGAACCGGATCGCAGGCAGGCAATTTACGCCGCGCTGCGCCGCGCAAGGGCGGATGATGTGGTGTTATTGGCGGGCAAGGGGCAGGAAACCTACCAGATCCTCGCCGCCGGCAAAGTGCATCTGGATGAGCGCGAGGTTGTGCGGGAATATTTTCAAGAGCAAAGCGCCGGAAGCAAAAAATAAGCGCGAAGCAAATTCAAGCGACAGGATGGGGTTAGGAAATGAGAAGCTTTCTCCCGGAGTTTGCGGCGATGATCCTTGCCTTTTGCGCGGCGGCAGGGATAGCCGCCGCGCTGGGCTATGCGTTTATCCCGTGGCTGCATAAGCTGAAATTCGGGCAAACAATTTTGGATATTGGACCGAGCTGGCATAAGCACAAGCAGGGCATCCCGACCATGGGTGGGCTGATGTTCATTATCGGCGTGCCGACGGCACTGCTGGTCGCTTTTTTAGCAAATCTGCTGCGCGGCGGCAATTTGCTTGAAAGCGGCGGGACGCCCGGCAAGCTCGTTGCGGGGCTGCTCATGGCGCTGCTGTGCGCTTTGATGGGGTTTTTGGATGATTATGTGAAGGTTGTGAAAAAACGCAACAAGGGGCTTTCGATCACGCAAAAAAGCGTGATGCAGATCCTGATATATCTTGGCTATTTGGTGAGCCTCGTGCTGTCCTTCCCGGGGCATAGACCGACGACGCTGATCCCTTTTGTTGGCGAAATCGCGATGCCGGGCTGGCTCTTTATGATTTTTGGCTTCACGGTGCTGTATTGTGCTACGAACGCCGTCAATTTCACGGATGGCGTGGATGGGCTATGCTCAAGCGTGACCGTTACGGCAGCAGCTGCTCTTGCGGTGATTGCCGCGATGCGTGGGATGTTTGGCGCGGGCGCGATGGCATCCGCCTTGGCGGGCGGGTGCGCGGGCTTCCTCGTCTGGAACCGCAACCCCGCAAAGGTTATCATGGGCGACACAGGCTCCATGTTCCTCGGCGGGATGCTCGTCGCTATTTGCTTTGCGCTCAATTGCCCGGCGATTCTGCTGCTGGTGGGCTTGGTTTATGTGCTGGAGGGGCTTTCGGACGTGTTGCAAATCGGCTATTTCAAACTGACGCACGGTAAGCGCATCTTCAAAATGGCGCCCATCCACCATCATTTTGAAATGAGTGGCTGGAGCGAGAAAAAGGTTGTGGCGGTGTTCACCTTGATCAATATTTTGGGCGCGGCGGCGGGTGTTGCGGTGTTTTATGCCGGGCTGAAATTTGCGGTTATTCCGCAGTGGGGGACGTAAGCCGGCGCAAAAATCATAACAAGGGGGAAAACGATGGCTTCGGATGCGATTGCGCTGCGGCGTGGTAGGCAGCGGGAAGCGCCTTTGCCTCTGCGGCGCAAGCTGCTGGCTTACGGCGGCTTTGATTTCCCTTTTATGCTCATTGTCACGGTTCTGCTTTGCGTGGGGCTGGTGATGATGTTTTCGGCAAGCTATGTTTACGCCATGCGCCATTATGGCGGGGATGCGTATCATTTCATTAAACGGCAATTGATCTTTGCCGTTGCGGGCTTTGTTTTGATGCTGGCAATTTCAAAAATCAATCTGGATATCCTGCGCAAGCTGGCGATTCCGGGGCTTGTGACGGCGTTTGTGCTGCTGGGGGTTGTGCTGGTTTACCACACCAACAGAGGGGATTTTAAGCGCTGGATCCCGATCGTCGGCGACCTGACCATCCAGCCCTCGGAGCTGGCGAAGGTTGCGCTTATTCTGTTTTTTGCCTATGGCATGGAACGGTGGCAGCGCCCAAAATACAATCCGCGCGCAAAGCAAGGCACGGCTTGGGGACGCGCGGGGCGGCAATGGGGGCACACGGCGCTCTATATGGCGGTGCTGCTGCTGATGGTCGGGTTGATTTTTATGGAAAATCATGTTTCCGGCACTATCATTACGCTGGGCATAGGCGGGCTGCTGATTTTCATTGGGGAACAGCGCATCCCGCTGTGGTTTTACGCAATTGTTGCCGCCGTCGGCGTTGGCGCGGTGATGTTTGTTCTTAGCAAGCCCGAAATTTTGCCGGAGCACGCCGCCAAACGTATCGTCGCTTTTCTTAACCCGGAAAGCGACCCCTCGGGCGACAACTGGCAGACCATCCAATCGCTCTATGCCGTTGGCTCGGGCGGATGGTTTGGCAAGGGCTTCGGGCAATCGGTGCAAAAACACCTTTATTTGCCGGAGCCAATGAATGATTTTGTGTTTGCCATTGTTTGCGAGGAACTGGGCTTTTTCGGCGCGTTTGTGATTGTGCTGCTCTTCATCGCGCTCATTTGGCGCGGGTTTATGATTGCCCTGCACACCAAGGAGCGCTTTGGTACACTGCTGGTCATTGGCATTGTGCTGCAAATCGGCTTGCAGGTGGCACTGAACATCGGCGTTGTGACCGCGGTGCTGCCCAACACGGGCATCCCGCTCCCGTTCTTTAGCTATGGCGGAACGGCGCTGCTGATTCTGCTTGCCGAAATGGGGATCGTGCTTGCTGTTTCCCGCGTTTCGCGCGAAATTAAGCGTTAAGGGGATTTTGCTATGCCGCTCAGTCAAAAACGCGTTTTGCTTGCCGCCGGCGGCACTGCCGGGCATATCAATCCCGCGCTTTCGCTTGCGGGTCTTTTGCGCCGTTTGCATCCGGATTGCGCCATTCGCTTCGTCGGCACGGCGGAGCATATGGAAGCCAAGCTGATTCCGGCAGCCGGTTTTGAATTTTGCACGATGGACATCAGCGGTTTTCAGCGTCATTTCAGTCTTGAAAGCGTCAGGCGAAACCTGCAAACCGTGCGCCGTCTGCTTGGCGCGAACAGGCAGGCGGAAGCGATCCTAAAGGATTTTCAGCCAGACGTTGTCGTCGGCTTTGGCGGTTATGTGAGCGGTCCGATCCTGCGCGCGGCCGCAAAAAAAAGCATCCCGACGGCGATTCACGAGCAAAACGCATATCCCGGCGTGACAAACAAGGCGCTTGCCGGGCGTGTGGATGCCGTGATGCTCACAACGCCCGCTGCCGCCACGCGCCTGGAATGCAAAAATGAACCCGTCGTGACGGGGCTGCCCATCCGCAGTGAGCTGTTGAAGGCGGATCGCGCAAGCAGCCGCCGCGAGCTGGGGCTGGACGAGCGCCCCCTGGTGCTTTCGATGGGCGGTTCGCTGGGTGCGCGGGCGGTCAATGAAGCCGTTGTGGGCGTCATCGCAGCGTTGTGGAAGGACAAAAGCTGCCATTTTCATCATGCCTATGGGCAATACGGCAGATGGGTGCCGGAGCTGCTGCGTGAAAAGGGCGTCCATCTGGAAGCGCCGGAGTTGACTCTGCGCGAATATATTGACGACATGCCCCGCTGCATGGCGGCGGCGGATGTAGTGATCAGCCGCGCGGGCGCAAGCGCCCTGAGCGAGCTGCAAGCCTTGGGCAAGCCGTCCATCCTGATCCCTTCCCCGAATGTTGCGGAAAATCATCAGTATCATAACGCAAAGGCGCTGGCGGAGCAAGGCGCCGCGATTGTAATGGAAGAAAAGGAACTGACCGCGGCGAAGTTGACCGCGGCTGTGCTGAATTTGTTGAACGATCCCGTCAAACGCGCGGCTATGGGCGAAGCGGCAAGGGCAATGGCCGTGACGGACGCAACGGAGCGTATCTATGCGGTAATTGCGAAGCTGATGAACGCAAAATAGCTGTCAATCACCGCATCCCCTGCATATACTGGGCAGAGCAAGTATGCAAGAGGGGGAAGGGTGAAAATGGCGGCATTTGTGATTGCGGGCGGCAAACGCCTGGAGGGCGAACATATCCTGCAGGGAGCGAAAAACAGCGCGCTCCCGATTTTGGCGGCGACGGTCGCCAGCGGCGGCGAATGCGTCGTTCACGGCTGCCCGCGCCTGAGCGATGTGGATGCGACACTGAACATCCTGCGCCATTTGGGCTGCGGCGTGCGGCAGGAGGGGCATACTGTCACTGTGGACGCGTCCACCCTGTGCCACGGCGCAATTCCGGGGATCTTGATGCATGAAATGCGCTCTTCGATCGTGTTTTTGGGGCCGCTTTTGGCGGCGCTGGGCTATGCGGAGCTGACTGCGCCGGGGGGCTGCGAAATCGGTCTGCGCCCCATCGGGCTGCATCTTGACGCCATGCGGGCGCTGGGGGTGGAGCTGCACAACGACGCGGGAAGGCTTTCTTTTTCCGCCGGGCAAGGCTTGCGGGGGGCACGTTTTTCGCTCTCGTTCCCCAGCGTGGGCGCGACGGAAAACCTGATGATTGCCGCCGCCCGCGCAAAGGGTGTGACGGTGCTCAGCAACGCCGCGCGCGAGCCGGAGATCTTGGATCTTGCGCGGTTCCTGAACGCTTGCGGCGCAAGGGTCACCGGCGCGGGCGGCGGAACGGTGGTGATTGAAGGTGTTGCGAGGCTTCACGGCGCGGAGCACACCGTTATTCCCGATCGCATTGCCGCCGTTACGTTCCTGACCGCCGCTGCGGTGACGGGCGGAGAGCTGCTTTTGCGCAAGGCTGTGCCGGAGCATATGGACGCGGTGCTGGCGACTCTGGAGCAGGCAGGCTGCCGTTTGCGCCGCCTGCCGGAGGGGATTTTGCTGCGCGCGCCGCAGCGGCTGCGGCACCTGCCGTCTTTGCGTACGATGCCTTACCCCGGCTTCCCGACGGACGCGCAGGCAGGCATGATGGCGCTTGCCGGCATCGCTGCCGGCACGACCATCGTAACCGAAACAATATTTGAAAACCGCTTTCGCCACGTTGCCGAATTGTGCCGTATGGGCGCCAATATCCGGGTGGAGGATCGCGTGGCTGTGGTGGAGGGCGTGGCGCGCTTGCACGGTGCGGAAGTGGACGCATGCGATTTGCGGGCGGGAGCGGCGCTTTCGGTCGCGGGTTTAGCTGCGGAAGGCACGACGCGCGTGCGCGACATCCGCCACATTGAGCGGGGCTGCGAGCGCCTGGAGACCGCGCTTAGCGCGCTGGGCGCATCGATTTATAAAGAAGAGGAAGCGGAGAGCAATGAACAAACGGACAGTGCAGGCTCGGCAGCGGAACGCAACTAAGGAAATTGTGCGGCGCTGCTGGACGCTGTTGGGAGGGCTGGGCGCGGGGGCGATCCTATTGGTGGCGCTGCTGCGTTTTGGCTTCCCACTCAAAAACTGCGAGCTGGTCAACCAATGCCGCTACAGCAACGAAGCGATTGCGACCGCGCTGGGGCTGCAAAGCGGCGGACAAAGCTTGCTCACGGCGGATTTCACCGCTTTGGAGGACAAGCTCCGGCAAGCGCTGCCATACATACAGGCGGCGGAATTTTCGCGCAAGCTTCCCGGCACCTTGCGGGTGACGGTAACAGAAAGCGTCCCCGCCTTTGCGCTGCAGGACGGGGAACGCTGGTGGCTATTGGATTCGGATTGCAAGCAGCTGGAGGTGGTCGTGCAGCGCCCTGAAGGCGTCGTCACCATCACCGGGGGGGCGCTGCAAAATCCAAAGCCAGGTCAGATTGCCAAGTGGGATGCCCCCGCGCAGGCGGACGCCATCGCGCTGCTGTTGCCGTTGCTGGAAGAAGTGGGGATACGCGGTGATATTACGGGCATTTTTCTGGGGGTTGATCCTGTGCCGGAGCTGCAATACCAAGACCGGATCCGTATCGTATTTGGTCCGTTTGCGCAAAAGGGCGACACCGGCAAAGCCGCGCAGCTACGGCAAAAGCTGCTTTACGCAATGCAGGCGATTGAACGTGAATCCGCAAGGCAAAAGGGCGTTGTTGACACCAGCGTGCCCGGTCAGGCGATCTTCAGCCCCAATCGGTAAACGTCCTTTAGATGTGCAGATCCTTCTTGCTAAATACCGTAACCGCCGCGATAAACAAAGCACATGCTCCGGCAAACAGTGCAATCATTCCGGCGATGGCGGAGGCTTTTCCGGCGATAATCCCATCCGGGTTAAACAGCGTGAAGAAGGTGAAATATTTCGCCTTCTTGGCGGCTTCCCCTGTATTGGACAGCATCTTTAAAATAAACATCAGCGCCGGGACGCCCGCACCGACGGCAATGCTGTGCTTCGTTTCGTTAAACAGGCAGGAGGCGAAAAAGCATATTCCTCCGATGAACAGCTGCAAGCACAGCAACCCAAGGTTCAAAACGAGTAGATCACCGACGACCAGCTCGCCGGGAAATTTTGAAGCGCATATTAGTTCGACCGTAGCCGCGTAGGCGACCAGCGCGATGATGCCTGTGACGAGGGCTTTCATCTGCGTGAAGGCAATTGCCCCGCGTTTCACCGGCGCGGCGGTCAGCGCCACCATTGCGCCCGAATCCACATATTTGGCGACAAGGGCATTGGCGCGGAGAATGGTAAATACCATCGGAATAACGAGCAGGATAAAGCCGTAGAGATAACTGGACATAAACCCGATCAGTGTCGTCGCGCCCGCTGACATGCCAACCGCCGCCATCAGCTCCGGCATAATGTCCGCCCATTCGTCCAGCGAACCCATCAATGCCGGGTCAAACATGCCGATGATGACCGACACGTACAGCGTCATCAGCGCCCCGAAAATTACCAGCGTAAGTATGCTCTTTTTCATTTCGCGCTTGTATAGTGTGAAGCTGAACATCATTGGTCACCCCCATAGTAGTTCAGGAAAATTTCCTCCAGCGTCTGTTTGGCGCTGACCGTGACGCGAGTGCCCTCCGGCTTGCCGGCAAAATCCCCGGCAAAGGCGGCGGCGGTTTTTTCATCCGCCAGTGTTACGGTATAACTGCGCAAATGCTTTTCGCGCAGGGCTTCGGTGCTGTCCAGCGCCGCAAGCTTGCCCGCGCGGATGATGCCGATGCGGTCGCAGGTGCGTTCCACCTCTTCAAACATATGGCTGGACATCAAAATGGTTTTGCCTGCCTTTTTTTCCTCCTGCACCAATTCGATGAAGCGGTTTTGCATCAGAGGATCTAACCCGCTGGTCGGCTCATCCAGCAGTAAGATTTCGGGGTTATGCATAAAGGCGGTCACGATGCCGATCTTTTGCTTCATGCCCTTGCTCATTTTTTTGATTTTACCCTTGGGGCGAAGCTCAAAACGGTCGAGCATCTCTTTCGTGCGCCCTTCGCCGCGCAGCCCGCAGTATTTGGCGCAGAATCTTATGAATTCCGTGCCGGTCATATCCTCAAAAAAACTGATTTCACCGGGGATATAGCCAAGAATTTTTTGGATCGATGCGCTGTCGCGCCAGCAATCCTTGCCGCTGATCATGACCGAACCCTGTTGCGACCGAATGAATCCCATCAGGTGGCGGATGGTCGTGGTCTTGCCTGCGCCGTTGGGTCCTAAAAAGCCAAAGGCTTCCCCCTGCTCAACCTTGAATGAAAGAGCAAAGACGCCGCGCTCGCCGCCGTAATCCCGGGTCAGGTTGTTGATTTCGATTACACTCACTGCCATTCCTCCTTGTATATTGCGGTTTTTAGCAGGTCTAGGTATCGCCGGATACCCGCGACAATCTCTTCGCGTGTGCGCCACGCGTTTTCGCGCAAATAGCCGTCGCTGATCCAGCGCACCATGGCAAGCGCTTCTTCCGGCGTAACGCTTGCCTTCAGCTTTGCCCAATGTACGTTGGCAAAGAGCGTCTGCGCTCTTGCCGTGATGAAGTGCGCGTTGGCTTCGCGCAGGATTTCGGCACTGATCTCACCGCTTTCGCGCGTGGCCGAAAGCAGGAATTCATACATGCCCGGATACTCCGCAATCGTTCGCGTCTTGATTTCAATGCCGTGCGCAATGCATTCAAAAAAATCCTCGCCGCCGGGCGTGACGTTCGAGCCGATCGCACGGCAGGAAAAGTGAAATAAATGCTGATAAAGCGCGTGCTTGCTGCCAAAATAGTGGAACAATGCCGCCTTGCTCACGCCTGCCGTTTTGGCGATTTCACTCATGGCGGTCTTTTTGTAGCCGTCGCGCGCGAAGCAGCTAAAGCCCGCGCCCAAGACCGCCCGCTGCTTTTCGGGCGGTGCGCGGTTAAAGTTTTCGTAAGCATCCAAAACAGAACCTCCCTCTGCGTATTGACCGATCCGGTCAACCACAGTATAGCATCATTGACCGCAAAGGTCAATAGGATTGCAAAAAAATATTTTTCCTATTTTTTACGATTCATAAAAAAAGTGTTGACAAACAGATGGAAATCGGATATGATTAGATAGGCATATGGAGTGCGATGGGTTGCGGGAGTGATGATGGGAGCAGAAGCGGCGAAGCTGTGCGACGAAGCGCTGGTGTTGTTGGTGCAGAGCGGCAGTGACCGAAGCGCGGAGGCTTATTCTGTTCTTTTAGAACGCCTGATGCCCGTGGTGCACGCAAGGATCACCCTGTTGGGCGGTCAGGCGGCGGATGCGTTCCGTGAGGATCTTGCGCAGGAAGGCGTTTTGGGCTTCCTCAGTGCGGTTGCGGCGTTTCGCCGGGATGGCGATGCGGCGTTCCGCACATTTGCGTCGGTCTGCATCAGCAACAGGATTGTTTCGGCGTTGCGCCGTATCGGGACGGTGCAAACGTTGCCGTATGCGGAATCAGGTGCGGCGACAGGCGGCATGGGCGCCGACCCGCAGGAGATCTTTTTTGCTATGGAGGAAACCCGTGCGATGGCGCAGGTCATCCGGAATCGCTTAACGAAGCTGGAGCGCGGGGTACTGCAAGCCTTCCTTCAGGGGGAACGTTACGGAACGATCGCGCGACGCATGGGCGTGAGCGGCAAGGCGGTGGATAACGCTATGCAGCGAGTGCGCAAAAAACTTCAGCAATTCCGGGATTAGGTGTCCCGTGCAAGTGTCCCTGTGGTTTACAGAAGAGCGGCGGTCTTTCGAACGGATCGCAGGCGGCGGAGCAAAACCGCCCGGGGGCGTAAAAAATTTTTTTCAAGCGAGGTAGATCAGCACATGTTCGAAGACAAGACTCTCATCTGCAAGGAATGCGGCAACGAATTCATCTTCACCGCCGGTGAACAGGAATTCTATGCGGAAAAAGGCTTTGAAAATGAGCCTGGGCGCTGCAAGGGTTGCCGCGACAACCGCAAGCATTCCGGTCGCAGCGGCGGCGAACGCGAAATGTTCGAAGCCACCTGTTCGGCATGCGGCGGCATTGCCCGTCTGCCCTTTAAGCCCCGCGACGAAGGTCGCCCGGTTTATTGCAGCGAGTGCTTTGCACGGATGAAGGAGAACGGATAACGCTTTCGGCTTTTATCCGGCGAGGCGCACATGTGCTTTGTTAGGTTCGATCCGTTAAGTTAATCCAAAAAGAACCGTTTCGGCGTTGTCGGAGCGGTTTTTTTGTTGCATTTTTGCGCGTGTTGTGCTATACTGTAGCCGGATCAGTTTCTAGAATATCAGTAAAGGGAGCGTGTGACATGGGGCTTATGAAAGCGGCGGTGGGCGCGGGCGGCGGTTTGCTGGCAGATCAATGGCGCGAATTTTTCTATTGCGACGCCTTAGCGGTGGATGTGCTTGCTGTTAAGGGACAGAAACGGGTGACGAACCGTTCGAGCAACACCCATGGCAACGAAAACGTGATTTCCAACGGGTCGATTATCGCCATCGCGCCGGGGCAATGTATGATCATTGCCGACCAGGGGCGCGTGGTTGACCTGAGCGCGGAGCCGGGTGAATATGTGTATGACAGCTCTACCGAGCCATCGCTTTTTTATGGACCACTGGGCAAAAATATCCTGGAAACCTTTCGCCAGTTTGGGCGGCGCTTTACCTTCGGCGGTGAAACACCGAAGGATCAGCGGGTATATTACATCAACACCAAGGAATTGATCGGCAATAAATACGGCACGCCTTCGCCTGTGCCGTTTCGCGTGGTGGATCAAAATATCGGGCTGGATCTGGATATTGCCATCCGCTGCTTTGGCGAATATAGCTACAAGGTCAGTGATCCGATCTTGTTTTATACCAATATTATGGGCAACGCGGCGCAGGAGTATCGCCGCGACCAATTGGACGGGCAGCTTAAAACCGAGCTGATGACCGCTTTGCAGCCGGCTTTTGCGCGGATTTCCGCCATGGGTATCCGTTATTCCGCCCTGCCGGGGCACACCATGGAAATGGCAGACGCGCTCAATGAGGTGCTTTCGGCAAAGTGGCGTGGTCTGCGTGGCATTGAGGTGGTATCCTTCGGCGTTTCGAGCGTCAAGGCCAGCGAAGAAGATGAAGCGATGATCAAGGAGCTGCAGCGCAATGCGGCTTTTCGCAACCCGAACATGGCGGCAGCGCATCTGGTGGGCGCGCAGGCGGACGCCATGCGCAGCGCGGCGTCAAACGAGGGCGCAGGTCCGGCGATGGCGTTTTGGGGTATGAATATGGCGGCGGGTGCGGGCGGCGCGAACGCAAACAGCCTCTTCCAGATGGGGCAGCCCTCGCAGCCGGGTGCGCCGGGCGGATACCCTGTGCCGCCACAAGCGCCTGTGCCTGCTGCGGAAGCTGCGGGTGCCGTGAGCGCGGCTACGGCGGTGAATTTCTGGGCTTGCCCGGGCTGCGGAGCGCAGAACAAGGGCAAATTTTGCGCCGAATGCGGCGCGAAAAAGCCTGCCGCCGCCCCTCTGTACCGCTGCGATAAATGTGGCTGGGAGCCTGCGGATCCGGCAAAACCGCCGCGCTTCTGCCCGGAATGCGGCGACGCCTTCAGTGAGGCGGATCAGGTGTAACCCGTATTGGATGCGTGAAAGGACGGGGCGTTATGACAGTACGACTGCAAAACCTCAAGATATATGACGGTACGGGTGCGGATGCCTTTTTGGGCGATATTCTGCTCGAGGGCGAAAGGATTGCCGCCGTTGCTCCGGCGGGGGAGACTGCTGCGCCGGCGGATAAAACGATGGATTTCACAGGGCTTTGCGCCGCGCCCGGCTTTATTGACGCGCACAGCCATAACGATTGGTTTGCTGTTAAGAAAGAGCCGATTCCTTACTTCGCGCCATTTGTGCGGCAGGGGATCACCGGTTTTGTGACGGGGAATTGCGGGCTTTCCATCACCGGTGCGGCGCATGATTCGCCTTATCGGGATAAGGTTGGCGCAGGGCTGTTCCGCAATGACGCTGCGGTCGGTGAATTTTCGACCATCGGTGAGCTGTTTGATGCGGTGGATCGCAATTCTCCGATGAATATTGCCGCTTGCATCGGGCATTGCTCCGTGCGCGCGGGGCTTGCGGGCTACGAGAACCGTCCGCTGACGGCTGAAGAGCAGAGTAGGATGCTCAATACAATCGGCAGAGCCATGGAGGAGGGCGCGTGCGGGGCTTCGCTGGGGCTGATGTATGAGCCTGGCATTTATGCGCCGCAATCGGAGCTGCGTGCAATCGCCGCGCTTTGCGCCAAGCATGGTAAGCCGTTGACGGTGCATGCGCGCGCGTTATCCAAGGTGTCGCTGGCGTATTCTTCCCCGTTCGGGCGGGCGCACAACCTGCGCGCGTTGGATGAGCTGCGTGAAATGAGCCGCGGGCTGCCGCTGAAGCTGCACTACTCCCACGCGATTTTTGTGGGCAGCAAGAGCTTTGCGACTCACGAAGAAATGCTGCGAATTTTTGCTGACATGCGACGAGAGGGCGTAGATGTCCAGTTTGATCTTTATGCCGAAACAATGGGTGTTTCCGTCATCACCGTGATTGCGCCCGTTTGGTGGCTAACGATGACGGAGGCGGAGCGCGCGAAGCCTGTGAATAGGCTGAAATTCAAGGCGATGGCAAAGCTCTCGATGGCGCTGCTGGGGTTCGATTATGGTGACATTGAGATTGCGGATCTGGGCGCGGCGGGCGCGCAATACGAGGGGAAGCGCGTGACGCAAATCGCGCGGGAGATGGGCGTTTCGCCCGTGGACGCCTATATCCGCCTTTGCGAGCTTTCCAACAACCAAGGGCGCGTGAATCAGTATAAATACTCCACGGATGCCATTGTCAATAAGCTTGCGAAGGATTCTTATGTTTTATATATGACAGATGCGTGGATCGAAAACAGCGGCGTGCAAAATCCCGCCGCCTTTGATTGCTTCCCGAAGTTTTTGCGGAACGCACTGAACGGGTGCGGCGACACGATGCCGCAAACCGTGCGCAAAATGAGCGGCGCGGTTGCCGACCGTTTTATGTTGCCTCAGCGCGGCTACCTAAAGACCGGAAACTTTGCGGATGTGACAATTTTCAGCGAGCCTGAGCTACAAAAAGGAAAGCCCGACCAATTTGAGGCGTTCGGTATCCGCGAGGTGTTTATCAATGGCAACCATGTGCTTGCCGCCGGGGAATTGCAGGAAGCGCCTCTGCGTTACGCCGGGCGGGCGATGCGGGTGCAATAGAACTGAAGAGCGGCGGGGGAGCCTCCCGGCTTGGAGGCTCCCCGTTTTTTATGTGTTTGTTCCTAGAAGGTGTTCCTCGATTTTTTCCACCAGCTTAAATTGTGTGCGGCAGCGGGCAAGGTTGTCGTCGGGCTTGTGGATGCGGAAATACGCGTCGCCATTGAGGTAATCAGTGAGGAAGCGCATCCCGCATTCGTAGGTCATCAGCTTGATGGAGAAGGGCAGCCAGCGAATTTCTTCTTCTGTGAGTGCCGCGCCGGCTTCTTCCAGGTATCCTTTTTTGTAGGCTTCATAGAGCGGCAGATCGAATTGCACCTTCGTTAGATCACGCTCGTCCTCGGCGGCGGTGTTACCCAAAAAGCGTAGGCTGTCGCCAAAATCATACAGCGAAAGTCCGGGCATAATTGTGTCCAAATCCACCACACAGACGGGTTCGTTGGTGGCTCTGTCAAACAAAACATTGTTGAGCTTGGTGTCGTTGTGCGTTACGCGCAGGGGCAGCTTGCCCGCCGCCGCCAAATCCACCAGGCAGGAGGTGTCAGCTTTGCGGGCGCGGGCAAAGGCGATTTCCGCTTCCACGGCATGGCGCCGACCGGCGGCATCGGCGGCAATGGCGGCTTCCAGCGCATGGTAGCGCTTTTGTGTGTTGTGGAAATCCGGAATGGTTTCATGCAGCTGATCAATCGGGAATCCGTCAATCAATCGTTGGAAGGCGCCAAAGGCTTTGGCCGCACGGTAGGCGTCTTCCGCTTTCCCTGCTGCTTGCAGCGAGTAGGTATTTTCCACAAAGTTATAGCAGCGCCAGCAACCGCCTTCGGCGTCCTCATGATACCATGCGCCGGTTTTTGCCGGATATACCGTCAGTGTTTGCTGCCCCTCCGGGAGCTTTTGGCGAATGAATTCTGTCACTCGCACGATGTTTTCCATCAGCTCCGCCGGTTTTTGAAACACAAAGGTGTTGATGCGCTGGAGCAAATAACGCTTTTCAAGACCAGATGACAATTTTGCCCCGACGACGTAGGTGTGGTTGATATGTCCGTCGAAAAGCTCGGCCGGTTCGGCGATTTCGGTGCACTCATCTTCCAGCGCAAACTGCCGCAGCAGCGCGCCGATGGCGGATGTACTGATGGCAAACACTCTCCCCGTTGTTTTTGTATTATTAGCTTATGCAAACGCGCGCTGCGCGCTCCTTGCGGTGATGGTCATTCCCTCTTTTGTTTTGATGGCGGTTTCATTGTAGTTCACGTATATTACCACACCGTTAGCATATTCGGTGGCGGTCACGCCCCTCGTGTCGCCCGCGATGCCGGTGAGCTTCGTGTGCCGCAAAATGCGAACTCCGCGCAAATCGCCGAGAAGCTGGTTGGCACGTTCATAGTATCGCATGGCGGCATCCTGCTGCTGGAGCGTATACAACAGGAATTTGTTTTCTGTTTTACCGCGCTCCCCCGGGTCTGCGTTTGCGTACCATTCGATTGCGGGGCAAGCGCCGTACGCAACGCTACGCAGGAAGGCTTCCTCCGGATCCTGCTGGGCATTCAGAGCCTTGCCTGCATAATCCGCGCTGCCGTGCAGCAGGATGGGCAGCAACGGGAACGCGCGATAGCGACCGGTGTCCTCGGTGCTTAAAAGAGGGGAAAGCGGCAGATCCAAAATCACATCCGCCGTGCGGACGACATGAAAATATCCGCCGCTGAGCATGACCCGCCATTGCGCGGAAATAGGTGGCAGCGTTTGCGCAATTTGCCGGGCGGCTTGGGCGCGGGCAGTGCCGCCGCCGGCGTAATCGCTAAAGAGCAGCTGCCCGATATCGCCGAGCGCAATGCCCGCGGTGCCGTATTTGCTTACGCGCTTTAGCAAGGCATCCAGTGCGGCAGGGACGGTTTGAACGCTGCGGAAGGGGATGGAATTGATCTCCTTCACACCACCCAGTATATTGCGCGCACCGTATTTTTTGCTTAGCTTGCCCAGCGCCAGCAGCTGCACATTTGGAAACAGATCATAGCTCCGATCCGCGCAATCTTCCTGCAGGGCTTCAAACGCATCCTTGCCGCCCAAGGAGCGCAGGGGGGCTAGCTTCTCGGTCTGCAGCGGTTTGCTGGTGTCATCCGAAAAAGCGCTGTTGTAGCGTAAATTCAAGGCTGCAACACCCGCGCGCTCCAAGCTATCCAAAATGCCGCGCGCGTCGTCATAGGTGGTTGCGGGATATCCCATTTCGCCGTAGAGGGTCAGGCTGAGCGGCAGCGCACCCTCCGGATGGTCCACGGTTTTGGTGGAAGAAAGCAGGTTGATGCCGATTAGCTCTTCGCGAATGGCGTTCGCCATGGTGGATTCGTTGGCGTTATCGCCAAAAAGAAAGCGATAGCGCAGACATATGCCCGGTTCGCCATCGGCGGGCGCATAGCCCTTCGCTGCGCGAATTCCGCCATCCTGCTCCATCGCCCCGATGTCGCCTGGCAAGAGTGTTGGCGTGATCAAAAATTCCGCATAAACCGCCGCCTGCAAATGCTCCCCGGGGATGCTTTGCCGCGCAACGACGGTTGCTGCCGGTGCGCCCTGTTCAATAACGGCGACGAAAGCGGCTTGCCCCTGCTTTGCACCGAACGCGCCGACAGAGGCAGTGCCTGACGGCTGTTGCACAGGGACGTCCTCGCCGTATACCGGGAAGCGAAGCTCACTGCCCTCTGCCGCCGTGCCGCCCGCGACGGCGGGGTAGAGCAGGGCGCCGCTTCCGTCAGGTAACAGGATGAAATCTGTCGCCGTTGGTTTGTTGAGCGCTCCGAAGCGTTCCATCACGCGGACGGATTCAATATATGCGTTCGGGTTTTCCGTGAGGCTTGCCCAGTCCGCTGTTACGCGGAGGTTCCCGCTTTCGAGCGTATAATTCATGCTGAGGGAAAACCCGATATCGTTCCCTTCGAGCGTTTTTTTTGCCGCCGCTGTTTTATTTGGGAAAATATTATATACAACGCGCACGCCGTTTTTAATGCTTTCGTGCGTTGCTCGACCGTAGGAAACGGAATGATCCTGCGTATTGAGCGTGACGCGGCTGCCGTTCAGTACGGCGGTGATCTCGGCTGCGGCGGCGCCTTTGGCGGGTGAGGTGGGGAGCAACCCCAAGGGCGACCAGAGGGTGCTTGCGCCGTCTTCACCAAAGCTGCCGCGCACAAGGATGTTCATCGTTTTTTCGTCCAGGTACAGGCTCACGAAGTTTGAGCTTGCCAGCGCGGGCGTATCTGCCGCTGGCGCGGTTATCGTATACGACCCGCTGCCGGGAGGATCCGCCTGCACGGCTTCTCCGTTTTTTACGGGAAGCGTTGCGGGCGCCTGCTCAGCACAAGCGCAGAGCAAGAGCACCGCACCCAAGACCGCGCCGCAGGCACGGCGCAAGTATACGTGAGCGTTATTCATACGCGTTTTCCTATCTAAGCGAACATATACGGTTTGCCGGTTTCGGCACTTTCATAGGCGGCAAGCACGACGGAAAGGGCGTTCATGCCCTCCTGGGCGTCCACAAGCGGCTGCCCGTCTTCGTGGATGGCGCGGCATACATCGGCATATAGCAAGCTATGCCCGTGCCCATAAACGCTGGCTGGGTTTGCGCCGTACCGCTCGCGCATGAGGGCTTCTTCGTCTGCCTCCATGTCATCAAAGCGCCACAGCTCCACAACGTGACCCGCTGTGCCGCCCAAGCGCGCACAGCCCTTTGTGCCGCTGATTTGCAGGGTTTCTTCCTGTGCGCCGGGGTACATCACCGTCATGCATTCCAAGCTGCCCAGCGCGCCGTTGTCATAACGTAGCGCCGCTATGGCAATATCTTCGCATTCGATGGGATGCACCAGAGTGGACTTGAGCGCTGTCAGCGTTTTTGGGCGACTGCCCAGCATCCAGTTGAGCAAGTCGATGCCGTGGATGCTTTGGTTCATCATCGCGCCGCCGTCAAGGGCTTTTGTGCCGCGCCAAGCAGCTTGAGCATAATAACCCGCGCCGCGCCACCAGCGCAGATGGAGAGTTGCGCTTAAAATGCGCCCAAAGCGCCCGACTTCCACCGCACGGCGCAGCATTTGCACGGCAGGATTAAACCGGTTTTGCAGATTATTTGCAACAACAACGCCTTTCCGCCGCCCGGCTTCCAAAATTTTTTGCGCGTCGGTCAAATGCATGGCGATGGGCTTTTCGATGATCACATGGCAGCCTGCTTCGATGCAGTCCAGCGCCATCTCGGCGTGATATCCGCTGGGCGTGGCGATTGCTACAAGCTCCGGTCGTGCGTTCCGCAGCATTTGTCGATAATCCGCAAACAAAGGGACGCCGCGCAGCGCGTCGGCGGCAAAGGCGAGGTTTTCTTCTTTGTTCGCCGGCACCGTGTCACAAAGCCCTGTAATTTCCAGCCCGTTTTTTTGCGCGGCGCGTATGTGCTCCGGTGAAACGCGGCCGCAACCAATCAAGCAATAACGCATATCTCCTCCGGGTTTTAGAGTGTGGGGCGCGATCGGTTCCGCAGGCGCAAATCATTGCTATACATTCACCAGCGGCTGCGCCTTGTCTGCTTCCCAGAAAACAAGCAGCGCGCCCTTCGCCAACGATATCTCCGCGCGAGCACCTGTGATCTCGTTGCTCAAGCCCAGCGGATTTTCCGGCGTGAGCGCCGCGCCGTTTAACGGATATCTGGCGCTTTTGATGTCAACGCCTTCCGCACTGCCACCGTAAGCGAAGACGGAAAATAGCCCCGCGCCCTCCAGCAGCAGGCTGCCGTTGTCGCACAGCATCGTCGCCGCCCAGCCCGGGGAGCAGTGTAGCACAGCAAACGCACCCGCTTGCGCTGCCTGTGCGAGAAGCTGTATGTTGGCATATGTGTGATCCGCCCTGCCGCCGACTGCGCCGATCAACGCAATGCGCCGAAAGCCCCTTGCCAGGGCTTCCCGCAGTGCCAGCGCCATATCGGAGGCGTCCTTCTGCGCGGGATAGCGCTTGCAGGGGACATCCGGCGGTGGCGGCAACTGTGCGGAATCAAAATCGCCGATCATGTAGTCCGGTGTGATATTCCACGCAAGGAGAACGTCCAGACCGCCGTCAACGGCGATCACAAAATCCCCGGGCTGCGGTAGTATGCGTTCCGCTTCCGGCGCCGCGCCCACGAGGTAACAAGTTTGCATAAGAAAGCCTCTTTCCAGTGGGGCGAACTAAATATTCACCACCCAAGCGCATTATAGCACGCTCGGGTGGTTTTGTCAAGCGGGAGTACGAAAATCTTCGGCAAAAGCCCCATTACGCGCCGTATGCTTTTTGCTACTTCTGTGCAAAGTGCCAATCTTATGCCGCGCCAAGGTATTCTTCCAGGCAAATGCCTTGCGCCATGATTTCTTGTGCGGCAGCTTTGCCGACGTAGCGCCAATGCCATGGCTCATATGTGATTTCTGTGATCTCCTGCTTATCCTTCGGATAGCGCAGAATAAAGCCGTATTCCGCGCCGTGCGCCATCAGCCAGCGGTATTCCTTGGTGTTGGCAAAATCCACGCGTGTACCCCACGCGCCCGGCGCTGCAATGTCCATGGCCAGCCCCGCCTCATGCTCTGAACAGCCGGGCGGCAGGATGCTTTGCGCGGCGGCGGCGACGGCTTCGGCACTGCCATAGCCCTTGACGCGGTATTCTTCGATCTTGCGCTCGAAATTACTCTTTTGCGTGCTTGTGCGCCGATAGCCGGAGTAGGGGATAAGCTCCGCGCCGTCCTCCAGCGCAGCATAATACATCTTTCGGTATTGTTGGGCTGCGCGGGCGTCCAGCGCGCGGTTTTCCTCATAAACGCCCGGCAGACACACGGCGGTTTCGGGCGCATAGCCAGTGGGCAGGGCGTACTTGCGGTTGACCAGCAGCAAGCTCCATTGATCAGGATCATACCCGGCGACAACCGGGTGAATGCCTTCGTAATTGTAGGCATAGGTGTAATTGGATGTGGCATGCGCAGTTGGCTTGGCGGTGGATTCTTTTTTTTCAGAAGCGCTGCTTGCTTGCGAGCCCAAGGGCAACGCGGTGGAGGCAGCTTCCGTTGTCGCCGGGTCATAATCCGCCGGTGCGGTTTCTGCTGTTGTTGGCGCGGAAAAAAGTGGAAAAGACGCGACGCCGCTGGTCTTGGCGCTGCTGGACGACGGTGCTTCCGTCGTTCCGCAGGCAGCGCCGAACAGCAGCAGCGCTGCCGTTAACAGGAACAAGGTACGTTTCGTTTTCATTGGCTTTCCTCCAGATAGCGCTCCGGACCGGGCAGCAGATGCCATTGTGCGCCTGTTTTCACAAGCGTTAGTGTATACTGTTCTTCGCGCGTTATGCCTTCGCCGTTTTTATCGGTTTTGTCGGCAAGGAGCGTTGCCTTGGCTTGAACGGTGCAATAGGCATCCGCAAGACCCAGATTGTAATCCAGGTATGCCGCGACGCCTGCCGGGATATCCGTTGCCTCCGCGGCTTTGATGCTTTCAATGTCTACCGTCACATCCAGCTTATCGGCGAGCTTGGTGTTTGCCGGGTCTTGAACCAGCGCTTTTGCATGCGGCTTCAAAAGCGTGTCACGGCAGGCTGTGCTGAAGGCGGCGGCATCTGCGGCGTCGGTTTTGGCAAGCGCTTGCAGGCGACTGCGCAGTCCGCTGTCCTGCGCATAAGCGCGCGCGAGGTCATACCCTTGCACGGCGGCGATGGCTTCCGCGTCGCGGTTGGCGACGGCGTTCACGGAACGTAAGGCGACCAACGCCCGTTCCAGCTGTGCATCCTCGGGGGCGGCGACCCATTTTACGGAATTGGCGGAAACCATGAAGTAGCAAAGCTCCTGCGTCGCGCCGTTTACTTCAGCGACTGCGGTAATACGGCAAAGGCTATCCACCGCAGTGGCTTCGCTCTCTGGTTTTGTGCCGTCCCACCAGGTGTAACCGGGCTGTTCGCCGTTGGAAGCAGCCTTGGTGACACGCAGCAGCTCGCGCATTTCGCTGCCGAAAAATTTCTCCTGCTTTATAACCTCCACGGCGGAGGGCGCAACACCCATCAGGTTGGCGGCATATTTTTTTGCCTGTGCCTCCAAACGAAAAAACAGCAGCCAAGCAACAAGCGCGCTCACGGCGATAAAGCCTACGGCTGTGAGAAGGATGGGGACAAAAATCTTTTTGCTTTTCATGAGGTACGCTCCTCGCTAAATTATTGAATCGCTAAACCGGGCTGCATTATCCGAGAAGCAATACCAAGCTCCGTCCGCATGAACCATGGTCAGGCTTGATTCTGTTTCGTCGCTGCTTTCGCTGCCGCTGAGGCGTATCCTTGCGGCGACCTCCGCCACAGCTTTAATGTGCGTCCAATCATAAGCTGCGTAGCTTGCGAACGAATCTTTTGCGGGCTTGTATTGTTCCAAAAACGCTTTGCGCGCTTTGCGACCGTATGTTTTGCTTTTGAGGATTTCGACCGTTACCGTCACGTTTGCGCCATAAGCGGTTTCCAGTTCGCTCTTTGCTTGCTGCGTCAGAAATGAGCGGAACGCATCCCTGTCAAAAATCGTGTCAAGACCGGGCGCTTCCGCCTTCATCATTTCATAGAAATCAATGTCGGCAGTTTCGAAAACGGTGATGTAATCGTAGGTGGCGATTGCTTGAAAGGCTTTCTTTGCAGGCTCAATCGGGCTGCCGCGCAAGATGCCGGGCAGCAGCAGCGCTGTCGCCGCACCCAGCGCGAGAACGAGGAAAACAATCGCGCACACGAGTGGCTTTTTGCGTTTGCTTCGCGGTTGGGGATTGTCTGTTAGTTCCGGCACTGCTTGCGCGGCGACTGGTTCTGTCGCTGTTTCCGGCGCTTCGGGCAACCTGTTTTCGGGTTCTGCTTCCATGTTTTCCATTGCATCTGCTCCTTATGTGTGGATAACGCCCAAGGCGACCGAAACATCAGCCGCCCTCGTGAATATTCGAATGCACGGGTTATAGAATGGAATCCAAAATGTTTTCAGAGGCGATACGCCATTTGCCGCTGACCTTAAAGAGCGTGACGGTAAGGTCAACATCCTCTGCGTCGTCTTTGCCCTCCAAAATACCCTCAATGGTTAGAATTACACCCTTTTTGACTTTTTCGAGCTTTATATCCAGACCTTTTTGGACGTCGTACCCTTTTAGCTCTTTAATTTGCTTGATATCCTCAAGCGCACTGCTTTTGTCCTTGTATTTTTCGAAAGCGGCATCGTAGGCGTCGTCGTCAGGATAATCGGAAGCGGAGGGATACGGGATTTCCACAAGCGATTTTAGGCGTGTGAGCAGCTGCCGGTTTGTTAATTCGTCGGTATCCACGACCTTCAGGTTTTTTACGCGGATATTCTTGCCGTACGCATCCGCAAGGTTCTTGGTGAGATCCACCTCCGCATCCTTGAGAAATTTGCTGATGCTGCTGGTGTCATAATCGTCCTCATAGTACTCTTTATTCTCTTCGAGCCAGGACGCTTCGTCAAAAATATCGTACTTGATCGCTTTGCTTATGTCGCCTGCGGCGGCGGCTTTGACGTATTTCTTTGCAACGCTCTTCGCGCTGTTCGCGCCGGCGACGGCACAAACGGCGACTACCAATAT
Organism: Oscillospiraceae bacterium; assembly: GCA_031280825.1. Lineage (GTDB taxonomy): Bacteria > Bacillota > Clostridia > Oscillospirales > Acutalibacteraceae > WRMQ01. Next base: position 90,071 of record JAITGE010000005.1, read on the forward strand.
AAGCAGAGCGGCAAGTGCGCCGCCGATGATGGGAATCAGTTTTTTTGCATCACCGCCGGGAATTTTCTTGAGCAGCGGCGCCGCGGAGTGTTTGAGTTGTGCAAGGGGGTCGGGTTTTGGCGTGTAGCCTTGCGGCGGCGCGGCGACCGTCTGCGGCTGCACGGGTGGGACTTGCTGGGGTGGCGGCGCAGTGACTGCCTGCGGCTGCGCGGGCGGAGCTTGCTGGGGCATCGGGGGTTTTTGCAGCACAGTGCCACAATTGCCGCAGAATGCGGCGTTTTCAGGTAATCCGATTCCGCAAGTAGGGCAAAGCATAGAAAACCCTCCCAATCTATATCGCTGATTTCAGATCAGCTATCTTGCAGACAGTATGGCACATACTGCGGATTTTGTCAAGTTTATTTCATTGAAAGACCGACTGCAATCACCAGCGGCATTGTAACGATTGAAGCGATGCTGATGAACCCCACAATTTGGGCTGCGTAGCCGGGATCGCGTCCGTATTTTGCCGCAAAAACAACCGTATTGTTTGCGCTGGGTGCACTTGCGGAAATCAGGAGCGCGTTGAGCAGCGCCCCGCGCACCCCAAAGGCAAGCAACGCTGCCATCACGAGCGCGGGTAAAGCGAGAAGCTTGATGCCCAGCGCAGAAAATATTTTTTTGCTGCGCAAAAATCCTTTGAGCTTCGTGTGAGAAAGATACGCCCCGAACATCAGCATTGCCAGAGGGGTGTTCATGCCGGCAATGAAATCAACGGGCTTGGTGATTAACTCGGGCAAGGGGATGGCGAAGAGGAACAGCGGCAGACCGACGACCACGGAAAGAACGCCTGCGTTGAGAAAGAGGGTCTTCCACCGGAATTGGGCGGCATCGCTCTGCGTATGCGCGTTTTTACGCCGTAGCGGCGCACCGCCCGCCATGGTATACGCGCCGTGGGTGAAAGAAAATACTTGGAACGAAAGGATCACCGCAGAGCAGTAAAACACGCCCTCCTCGCCGACCATCGCCTGCGCCAAGGGTAACGCCATATAGCCGCAATTGCCATATATGGCGGCAAAATGCAGTACGCTTTCAGTTGCTGCGTCGCGGCTGCTGCGGAAGAATGGCTCACTGATCAGGATGCCCAGCACGTGCAGCAGAACGCCGCAGGCGGCGGAAATCAGAAAGCCGCGCAGCCGCTCCCGGCTGAATTCCATGCTGTAAAACGAGCGGACAATCACGCACGCGGTGACGACATACAACAGCAGCCCGGAGGCTTGCCGCGCGGTTTCGGCGCGAAACCAGCCGAGCCGCTCAGCGGCGACGCCAACGCCGACGATCACATACAGCACAATGAGCTGCGTCAGCGCCAGCTGCGCGTTGTGTAAAAGCATTTGCATGTTACTCAGCAAGATCCTCTTCCGCTTCTTTTGGCGTTGCCTCCCCTGCAGTCTGCGTTTGCGGCGCCGCAGGCGCGGTGCAGCGTTTGGTCAAAAAGAGCCGCCCGCCCAAGAATGCGGCGATGAAAAGCGCCAGCGCGGGGTCGCACCATTCGACGCGGGCGTCCTGGGGCAGGGGGCTGACGCCGCTAAGCCGAAGCGCGACGCGCGGAACAAAGCACAGCAACGCAAGAATTGCCGCAGGAAGCCCGGCTCCGAGCAAGCGGGAGGTTTTGCCTTCACCGTTTATGCCGGAAAAAATTTGCGCGAAGGGCAACAAAAACAGCATCAGGCAGATGAGCAAAAGCAGATCCAGCAGTAGATCCGGCACGCGGATATAACTGATCGTCCGCGCGAAGCGGCGCAGGATACGGCAGATCACCCAAAGCAGGGGCATGAGCAGCAGCAGACGGCTTGGGTCTTTTTTGCGCTGCGGGAACCAATCCAGAAAGGCGATTTGCGCAAAAAGCGCCGCGCCGCCCAGCGCGGCAAGGCTTTCGACTGCGGCGGCAAAGGTGCCTGTGCGGATATAATATTGCAGCGCGCCGCCGCTTGCGTATTCCATGCCGCTCAAATACTGCCCTTCGCGCAGACCGACGGCGACGTCGGCGGTAAAGCGCAGGGCGGCGGCTGCGTCGACGATGAGGGTCGCCGCCACAAGTAAGGCGAAGATGCTTTCGGCGCGGCGCGGGCGGCGACCGAGATCCAGAACCGTGCGTTTGCGCAGCGCGATGCCGGCAAGCAGCGGGAAGAGAAGCAGTGCCACCAGTCCCGCATACAGCAGCGGAATACTGCGGCTTTCGCTGAAGTGTAAATTCGTCCAGCCTTGCGCGGCTTCGCTCCACTGCGCCCAAAATCCCGTCGCAGGGTCAATACGCTCCAGCTCCTGCCAGATGCGCAGGGGCAGCAGTCCCGCAGTCGCGCCAAGGGCAAAAATGGGGAACAGAATGGAAAAGCCCTTGCATTTTTCGAAAAACTGTCGCACGAAAAACCTCCACGGTTTGATTTTAGATTTGCCGACCCGGCGGGAGCGCCGTTTTTCGCGGGCGAAGGATCAGCGATGCTCCAAGGGGACATACACTGCCCTGCCGGCGACGCTTTTGTATGCCGGGCGCACGATGCGACCGCCGCTTTGCAGCTCCTCTAGCCGGTGGGCGCACAGACCGGCCGTGCGCGCCAGGGCAAACATGGGGGAATACAGCTCCTCCGGGATGCCGAGCGTCTTATAGAGCAGCCCGGAATACATATCCACATTTGCGCAAACGGGCTTATCCTTGTTTTTGATCCTTTGAAAAATTTCCGGCGTCAGCCGTTCCACAAGCTCCAGCAGACGGAACTCGTGCGCATATTCGCCGCGCTCCGTGAATTCCCGCGCGTATGCCTTGAGCGCCACAGCGCGAGGGTCGGAGAGCGTATAAACCGCGTGCCCCATGCCATAGATCAAGCCCGAACCATCGCCTGCCTGGCGGCGCAGGAGCTTTGTCAAAAAGTCCGCGACCTGCCCCTCGTTCGTAATATCAGCGATGCCTTCCAGCATATAATTGAGCATCTGGGCGACCTTCAGGTTTGCGCCGCCGTGCTTCGGACCTTTGAGCGAGCCGATTGCCGCCGCGAGCGCGGAATAGGTATCCGTGCCGCTGGAGGTCAGGACGCGCGCCGCGAAGGTGGAGTTGTTCCCGCCGCCGTGGTCGGCGTGCAGGATGAGGCAAATATCCAGCAGCCGCGCTTCCTCTTGCGTAAAGGTCTTATCGGAGCGCAGGGTGCGCAGGATGGTTTCAGCGGTGGAATGCTCCGGCTTGAGCTGGTGCAGATACATGCTCCGCTTGTCATAAACGCGGCGCTTGACCTGGTAGGAATATGACATAATGGCGGGCAGCTGCGCAATCAGGCGAATGGATTGCTCCAGCACATGCTCAAGGCTGGTGTCATCGGCGTGCGCATCTGTCGCGTAAAGTGAAAGCACGGAGTGCGCAAGCTTATTCATGATGTTCGGCGAGGGCGTCTTCATCAAAACGTCCTCCATGAAGCTGTCGGGCAGCTCCCGGCAGCTGGCGAGAATGTCGTGGAACAAATGGAGATCCTCTTGCGTTGGCAAGGCGCCGAAAAGGAGCAGCCAGGCGGTTTCCTCAAACCCGAAGCGATTTTCCGCCACCGCGCCTTCGATTAAGCTGCGCATATCAATGCCGCGGTAGAATAGCTTGCCCTCCTGTGCAACGCGTTCGCCGTCCTTGATGTAATAGCCATCCACGCTGCAGATCTTTGTCAGACCCGCCATCACGCCCGTGCCGTCGGCATTGCGCAGACCGCGTTTGACCTCATAGGCTTTGAATGCCGCCGGATCAATGGCGTTGTGCGATCGCACGGCCGCGCTCAGCGCCGCGATTTGCTCCTTCAATAGCTCCCGCATGCTCTTCCCCCGATACTCTGGATTCTCACATTATACACGCGCGGGGCGTAAAAGTCAATGAAAATTCCAAAACAACGGGAGGCATTTATGAAACGGATTTTGTTGATGGCGGCAGTGCTGCTGGCGATGATGATCGCGTTGCCTGTGGCGGCGCTGGGCTTTCATCCGGTTACGGGAACCGAGACGCAGGGCGCGCAGGAGCCGGAAGACCCCGCTAAAACTGAAACGCCCGCTGTGGAAATTGTGCCGAATACGGCGGCAGCAGCCGCAAAAAAAGAAAGCATCCCTGTGTTGCGCACCGCGACGGGCAGGGTGGAAACGATCGGCTTGGAGGAATACCTGCGCGGCTGCGTGGCGGGGGAGCTTTTGATGACCGATCACGTGGAAGCGCTCAAGGCGCAGGCGGTTGCGAGCTGCACCTATGCACGGTACCGCTTGGCGCAGGGAAAGGACGCCGTCAGCGATTCAGGCGAAACAGATCAGGCGTATCTTTCGCCCGAGGAGCGGAAAAGACGCTGGGGCGATAACGCCGAAGCATATGAAAGGAAGCTTGCCGACGCCGTTGCGGCGGTGCTGGGGCAGCAGGTGACGCGTGAGGGCAAGCCTATCCTTGCGGTTGTGCATGCACTCAATGGCGGCAAGACGGAAAACGCGGCGGATTATTGGGGCGGCGATTATCCGTATTTGGTAAGCACGGACAGTCCCGGCGATCGCCTTTCCCCCGATTACGCCAAGGTACAGACGTTTTCAACCGCCGAAATGCGGGCGGCTTTGGGCGAGGACGACGGGTTGAAGCCGGGGAACGACCCTGCGGCGTGGTTCGGCAAAAGCGAAAGCACGCCGGTCGGAACGGTTCAAAGCATCGAGCTGTGCGGCAAGGCGCGCACGGGGCGAGAAATCCGGGCACTTTTGGAGCTGCGCAGCGCTAATTTTTCTGTTACATTTAAAGAGGGTGTCTTTTCTATCAAAACCGTCGGTTGGGGGCACGGTGTGGGCATGAGCCAATATGGGGCGGATTTTATGGCGCGGCAGGGAAGCGATTACAAGGAAATTTTGGAGTATTATTACGCCGGCTGTACGGTTGCCTAAAGCGAAAAATGCACAGAATTGTCGCACGGATGACGACAGTTGCAAAAATTGGACAGGCAGATGGTCATTTTAACCAGTTTGGGCGGCGCGGTTTTGTTCAATACGTATAAAATGCAATTCCTGCAACAAATACCCATTGACAAAACAGTGTGCGCGGAGTACAATTGATCCAAACATCGGGGAGTGGGTTTGTGGGCGTTTCGTCTCTGCTTTAGGGCGAAAAAGCGCCGCTCGCGGCTTTTTCTTGATGAGTGGTTTGTCTGTATCCCCGGAAGGGGCTTGTAGCTTTGACGTCATCGGTCGGCGGCGCCTGCCGGCTACGGCGGAGGGGGAGGTATACATGCGGGCGCACGTTCCTTGCACGGTGCGGTTACACTCTTAAATACTATGGAGGTGTATGAAACTTGAAACAAACCAAACGCATTCTGGCCTTCCTGCTGGCGTTTGTGATGCTGGCGAGCACGGCGGCGTTCAGCGCGAGCGCAAAAGCAAGCCTGCCCGCCACCACGGCTGCCGCAACGTATGACCAAACGTCCAAAATCATCCTTTCAACGGATCAATACGCGACCTTGATTTTGGATAAGCTGGATGAGATTTTGGCTGAAGCGGGGATTTACCTTGATTTGGGTGAGCTGATCCCGCCCGGAATGCTGGGTCCTATCAATATCTCGGGCACGTTTGACCTGCGTAGTATTGATAAGGCCTTTGATTCGCTGGCGGGCTTTGAGGGGCTGCTCAAGAGTATTTACAACCTGAATATCATTCCGGCACTCAGCCCCGGGCTGAACCTGACGTACGTCACCGCGAAAACCGGCGACAACAAGGCGCCGCGCCGCAGTGACAACGGTCCCCAGACGGATACGCAGGTTCTGCAGGCGATTTTCAACATCCTTTCCGATCCCAACCCTACGGCGCCGGGCACCCAGCCGAACCGCACCACGACCAACGCCAAGATGCTTGGCGGCATTGTGGGTCAGGTGCTCAGTGGCAACCTTGTTGGCGCTTTGGGCAGCGTCGTCGGCAACCTATTGCCATCCCTGCTAGGCGGCACGGTGGATTTGACGAACATTCCCGGTCTGATTAAGGGGATGCTTTATGGCATCATTCACGCGCCCGCGCCTGACCCCGACAACCCGGACGCCGAACCCGAGCCTGTCGTTCCCCCGCCGGATATTGCGAGTGTGTCGCTGGATTCCCTGGTGCAGGAGCTGTTGGTGAAGCTGCTGGGCGACATGGAGCCGATCGCTATCACGGCGGACGACCCGGAAACCCCGGAGGACGAAACGGTTGCGCTTGATCTCGGCGCGATTTTGGGCGAAATCGATATCGAAACGGATACGGTTTACGGATTGATTGATAAGCTCCTGAAGCCCGTTTATGAGGCGCTGATCGCGCCGATGCTTGATGGGATGCTTCGGGATCTGCTTGCCGACGCGGCGGAATCCAGCGGCTTCGGCGAATACATCAATCTGGAATATGACGCCCCCACGTGGAGCGAGCTGGGGATTGATGCGACCCATACCATTTTCGACCAGCTGAACAACCTGATCGGCTTGTTTGTGGAGCGGATCATCGTTTATGATGGCTTGAACTGGGTGCCGGGCGGCAACGAGAAGCTCGTGCCGAACATCATCGAAGTCGGCAGGATTTTGATTGTGGAGTTTGGCGCGGATATCTTTCCCGGCGTCGTCTTTAAGACGGAGGCTGAGATTGACGCCATGTCGGATATGCAGTTTGTTGCGTATTTTGCTAAGACGATCATCAACCAGCTGATGTATTACGTGTACGTTCCGGATAAGATCGGCACGCAGGATATTGATACCCTCACTGAGGTGCTCAATGTTGTGCTGATTGAGCAGGCGGGCGATTCGATCCCGGAGCGTTACAACGCGCTGAAGACGAATTATTACGACAATCCCGTAAATTTGGATAAGATGGCGACGACGCTGGAAATCCTTTCGGATTACCTCGTCAAGTTCCTTTTCCATGTAGTGGATACCAACGTGCTGACCGACCGCTCCAACAGCGGCAAGGCAAACGCTACGCCTGCGGGGACAAACAGTTTGAAATATGCGGACACGTTCGATCAAACCATTGGTAAGCTCTTCAATTGGGTGGTGGGCAATTATGGCGGTGCCATCAACCCCACCAAGCTGGACGGCAGCGCCGATCTTGCTGCCCGCGGCTGGAAGACGGTGACGAATATCCTGTTCAGCATCATTGACAGCACTTGGCTGGGCGGTGACGGCACGGTTGTTTACGGACCGAGCGGGCGCGGGGTGAAGGAGCTTTTGCTGGATGACATTCTTGGGCAGCTGCTTGGCTCGAGCGACACAGCGAACCCCGGGGTGATCAAAATTGACAAGGCGCTTTCCCTGTTCTCAAAGAACACAACCCCAAATGCCGAGCTGAACAAGCCTGTGGCGCAGGTGCTCATCAAGCTGGTGCTGGATGTGCTGGATCTTGTGCTGGGCGGCACGGCGGGCGTCGTTTCAACGGGGGGGATGCGCGCGGATTACGTGAAGCTGGATTCCATTTTGACCAAAACACAGCACTTGGGTACGCTGGTGGAGAATCTGCTCACGCGTCTTGGCCAGTCGGGCAGCCGTTTGATTCCTTCGGCATTGCCGCTGGTTGCGGATTTGATGGGCATGACGGCTGCGAGCGCATATTCTTCGCCGAGCTTTGCTTTGGAGCGTATGCTGCCGCACCCGAGGGACGCGGGTATGCCACCGGTTGAATTCACGGTTGAAAACACAAGCGGTGGGTTGCCGGGCGTGAACTATAACATTAAGCAGGGAAAACAGGCGGAAAGCGCCTACGAATATGTGCTGCAGAACGCACGGGTGACGTTTGTTACGCAGGATTCGATGACGAATATGCAAGACCCGATGACAAATGCGGGCTTGTATGTCAGCGTGAACAGCGTGCGGTTGGATCCTTTGCACACGGTTACGGTTGCCCCGGGTAAATCTGTGACGATGCGGCTGGTTGTTCCTGAAAAAACGGTTGTGCCGGTGAATAGCTTGATCACCATTGGGCTGACGTACTCTGTCGGTCCCGTGGGCGCCGATCCCTTTGCAACGCTAACTTCGCATATTTATACCTTTTTGGCGTCCGGTTCGCTGTTCATCCCCGGCGAGGGTGTGAATGAGGGCAAGCTGGTTTTGAATGACGATGCGAACAAGCAGCCGCATTCAGAGGAAGGTGAATATCCGTCGCAAGTCGGTCAAGGCTCCGGCGTACAGTTTGGCGCGGACGACGGCTTCGCGAACACGGCGGTAAACGCACCGTTTATCTTCGTGAACCAGAATACCACGGTTGCGCAGCTGGCGGAAAAGCTGCAGGTCACGATCCAACGGGAGCTTGACACTGGGAAATGGGTGCAGGGGACGGATCCCGGCTCCGGCGAACCGATTATGATTCGGCAGGAAGCGCCGCGGAATCTCGCGGAATCGCAGGTTGGTATTGGCGCGTGTTACCCTGCGGCTGCGCTGGCTTATGGTGTCGGTTCGCTTTCCGAAGCATATAAGGCATGGCATTTCGGTTTTGACGAAGCATCGGGGGCTCCTTTTCCACCGAGCACGACGAAAACGATTTCCAATTATTTTGTGGTGAAGGATCCGCTGGATCCGAGCAACCAAGAGGCAAAAACGACCAACGGCGGCTCCGCGACGCTGCGTCCGTTTGAGGTTTTGAACGGCGACGCGACCACAGTCGATGTTTTCGATGAGGTGGAAAACGCTTTCTATCCCAAAGAGCTTTTGGATGCAGAAACCCAAGAGCCGATCCCGCTGGCGAATTGGCCGGTGACGCATTTGTTCCAGAACGCAAACGGTGAAACCGTTGACACGCGTCAGCAAATTGACGTGATTGTGACTGCGGCTGGAACAAGCGGGGCAGTGTCGGAGTTGGTGGATGTTGGACCTGACGGGGTTGAGGGCGGAACGGACGACGTTTATTCCATCCCGATGGATACCGCAGGGCGGCTTCAGGAAATGTACGACGATCCGTACAACGTATTTATGGAAGACTATGACCTCTATGATATGGAGGCGGTTCCCAAGGCGGAGGGCTTCCTTGTTGCCTTCACGGTGGTCATCACCAACGATTATGGCTTGCCTAAGCTGGTGGATGACGCGATTCGGTTGGATGCGCAAAGCACACGGTATTCGGATCCGGCAGCGTTCCAAACGTATTTGAACGATATTTCGAATGCGGCTTGGGTTGCCCTGCGTCCGCAGGATTCGGGCGTGAAAGCAACCGGAACGGGCGCTTTTGCGGCGAAGTTTGCGGAGGATATGCTTGCGCTGCAAGGCTCTACAAACAACGCAAGCTCTGTTGGCGAGCTGGAAGATCTGCTGCAAAAGATTTACGGATACCGCGACAATGCCTATATCGATCCCAATACCGAAGAAAAGGTTTATCTGGATTATTGGGATGAGGATTACGTCTATCTGGCTGCCGGCGATTTTATCCCGGCAGGCTACGCAAAGGCGATTGAGGCAATTCGAATGGCGGAGAGTGTTGTGGATCGCGGCAATGATCCTGAATTTAAAAATCCGCCTACGAACTTGGAAGTTAAATACGCTATGTATCTTCTACAGACCACGTGCGATTCTATCCTTGAGCCGCTGGCGTATACTGTTGCGCCCACAGATCAGGTCATTGAATCGTGGCAGCTGCTGCCGACCGCCGCTTATGATGAGGCGATGCAGTATCAGCTGGCGTGGCTGGAATCCGCCCCGTTGCTGGGTAACAGCGGCGTGAGCTTTACGCAGTTCAAGGCGGCGTTTAACGCAGCCGGCGGATATGATAACGCAGGGCATTATCCCACGTCTGTTCTGAACGCGGCGAATGAAGCAATCGTTCTGGATGGCAACAGCGTTCGTGCACTGATGCGCGCGTACGACAATATCCTGGCGATCAATGCATCCTATAACGCTGCGGGGAAGGCGCTGATGCTTGGGCAGATGAATCCCTTCAGCCCTGAATTCATGGCGGATAACAGCCCCATTGAACAGGCGAAATGGAACCAGCTTGGGCAAAATGGCGTTAAGCGCATTCGGCAGAGCCAAATTACCCGCGCGCGCGACGAGCTGGTGTATGCCTACAAGCGCGTGGTTGTTGCTGCGGAAGAAACTGAGCCGCCGGTTGACCCGAGTGGGTTGAACTGGAAGCCGTTGGACGACTTCATGGTGAAATACACCACGCAAAGCCCACTGGGCGCAAATGAGCTTGTGGGTGCCGGCGAGGATCCCATGACCTTTGAGGAGTATTTCGACTTTTATTACATGGAGAACGTGTTCGTGCCGGCATATGAGGCTTACTTCGGCAATTGCTTGAGTGAGGCGACGGATCTCTTGACCTATAAGGGCGAGGAGGATGAAGCGGAGCTGACCACGAACGAGGAAATCGCGGAAACGGCGGTGAAGCTTGAAGACGCGCTGCAGCGTTTGATCGCGATCATTCCCAATCCGGCGGGTTTCGTTTATGACAAGGATGGCAGCAAGACTAAAATTGACGTGGATACGATGGCTTATAACGCGGCGGCTGCCGCGGCATATTTGGATGAGGAGCTTCCGAATGTTGCCGATTCTTGGGGCGAGGCGCAGGATGGCGCGATTTATGATTACGCCACTGGAAGCTGGTATGACGGTTACATCACAACGCTTGATATTACCAGACCTTCGCTTTCAAACCAAATCAACGGCAAGGCGCCCTATATTGTTCTCAATGGCACGGGAACGGTGCAGACCAACGCGGCAGGCAAATATCTGACGGGCGCTTCGCTGAAGGTTGTTACAGCTGACGACACACATTTCATGACGCTGAAGGCTGTTTATTACGGTGATCCGAACGGCAACGGCGTGATTTTGGAAGCAGCTGAAAAGACCGATATCGCCATGCTGCGCGCAGGGCAGAAATATTTGACCAGCGGTGACGGTGCGGTCAACACAACGCCCGGCGCACATTCTCCGGCAACGAAGGCGATGGATGTTGCCTCGGCGTTTGGCGAGATAAACGCCGATGATCAATTGAAGTTTGCAACTGCCGGCACACGTTTTGTGGATCAGGTTTTTGTGATTCCGCAATCCAACTGGAGCCGCGTGACCAAGGGTAAGCCCACCACGCCGCAACCTTGAATTGACGTTCGCACTGCGGGGGAGGCTTTCGCTTCCCCCACAGGATCCACTATTGCAGGGGCTTGATCGACCGGTTGGTTTGGTCGTCCCCTTTTGGAGGTGTAAGTATGAAATGGGCGACAGGTATCCGGCGAGCTTTTGCCGCGTTGCTTGCGGTGGCGCTGCTGGCTTCGGGGCTGGCGATTTCTGCGGCGGCGGCGAATGAAAAGGTCTATTATATTCTGCAAACAAGCGATTCCACCCCGGAGATTGGTTCTATCATCGAAGTGACGGTGAAGCTTCGCGCTACGCACAGCGGCGGGAACATGAATATCCCCTTGCTGCGTTTCAACCTGCATTATGACCCGAATTTTTATGAGATTATGGGCGACGCGGGGGCTGGGCAGAAGCTCAACGCGACTTACACGGATGTGAGCACAGGCGCAACAGGAAGTTCGTATGAGCGCTTGAACGGCATGGATCTTGGCGGAGAAGGAAATTTCGAAATTCGCAACGCGACCGGCGATGAAGGTGTCAATCCCAATGATGGAACGGGCAACGGGCTGAACGTGGTGCGGATGCAGTGGATTGCGCCCATCGTTCAGGATGGCGGCGTAAGCAAGCTGGGAACTTTGACGCCCGGCAACAGCGCGGAGGGTCTTGCGGTTTTGCTGCTTCGCTTCCGCGTGAAGGAAACGGCGCCCTTGACAGGCGCGGCGGGGCGGATTGCAATCTACAAGAATTACAGCGGGCAGGATATGCCGTTTTATTTCTATCATTGTCCCAATCCGGAGGTAACTTCTACAGAGGGTTATGTTGATTACACCCCCACCGGCAGCGGTGCGCCCGCATGCATTGACGTTGCGCAGGCATTGCTGAGCTTGAAGCCGCGTCCGCACGCGCCTTCTCTGCAAATTAAGCCCGGCGCGCAGGAGAAGCTGCAGCTTTTGGAGGGGCGACCCTACCAAGGCATCATTTACGGCTTTGCCGAAGAAATGACCGAGCAGGGGACGGCGACCCGCTGGATTGACCCGCAATATGCCTCGCAAGACAGTTGGAACTACGCCGCACAGATCGACGGATTTCTGCAGGCGACCAATTACGGTGTGCTCAGCGTGAGCAATGCGGGCAAACCGGAGCACAAGCACGATTACGGCACCGGCACAAAAGCAACGCTTTACGATTCAAGCAAAACCATCCCCAACGGCGAATATTATTTCGTTGTTTTTGGCGACGTGGACGGCAATTTTATTGTGAACCTTGACGATTATGTTGAACTGAAGGCTATGCTCGCGGGGAACCGTCCCCAGAAATATACCGGAGGCAACGACGCTTACGAAAGCCCCTACCGTGTTGCGGCGAACGTTGCGGATCCCGGTGACGCGGTGCTGGGGCAGGCGGACTTGCAAAGGCTCTATCAAGTGGCGCTGGGTATGCAGCCAATCACAGCAATCACGCAAAGCCCGGCGGCGCTTCCCCCGGTCTGAGCATCTGTCGGTAATTGTTCCGTAATGGATACGGATAACAAATCAGGAGCAGGGAGGAAAACGATTTGAAGCATCTCAAAAAGTTGCTGAGCGCGCTTTTGACGTTTTGCATGATCCTAGGTCTTTTGACCGTCGGCATCACTGCAAATGCGGAGAGCGTTAGCGCAACACAAAGGGTCGATATCTTGTATTTCGACGACATTGCCGGATGGACTTCGCTGAACTATAGCGGCACGACTATGCCCAAGCAAAGCCCGGGATCTATTCTGCGGGCGGATTTCAGCGTGACGGTTTCCGGTGCATATCCAACGGATATGACGGCGGCGGTCTACTATGACACAGAAGTATTTACACCGGTTTACATGAAGATGGTCGATGGCAAGCCCACAGCGGTTTCCGCGATTGACCGCGCGGTTCAGGCAAACTGGAGTTCCTATGCGCAGGGAACCGCCGCGACCAAGAGCGGCGGCGTTGCTTATGAATTGGGTGCGGGTGCGCTTGCGGGCGCGGGCGGCTTCACTTGGAGCGTCGCATATCCTCCCAGCATTCAGACGTTGATGGATATGAGCGAGGTCAACGCCGAAGCTTCTGATTGGCAGCTTACGGCAGGCGAAGCGCTGATGTATTACCCTGCCGCCTGGTTTGACAAGACGACGGAGGAGTACTACGATTTACCCAGCCACCTTTTCAATAAGGGTGATTTTGCGATCCCGCTCGCCGGCTACGAGAAGTACGGCGTTGTGGCTGCAAAGGGCGGTTTCCCGGATGCGGCGTATCAGCCCGGCGCGCAGTCTTCTTACAACTCCAGTGAGATTGACGATGAGATCGTCATCAGCGTCTATTTTAAAATCAATGAGTCCGCCACCAGCGGCGGCAGGATTGGCTTGCCACCGGAAGCCTTGGCGGGCTACGCGATTCAGGAAACCAACACAGGCTGGGGCAACGCGACCCACGCAAACTTGGATACAACCAACATCTACGGCGAAAATATCCGAACCCAATCCGGCGATACTTCAGCCGCGAACATCAAGGTCATGCATGCGCCGAACCTAAACACAAGCATGACCGAAGCCGGCGCGGGCGGCGGTGATTTTGGCGGGAATATCCAAGTGGATATTGGAAACACAGCCATAACCGGCGGTACGATTTCGATTGAACAACCCGTCGGCGGCGCGGGCGGCAGTGATATCATTGTGCCGGTTGGCGTTTCGAAAGCAACGTTTTATGGTTCGGCTGGCGGTTCCACTGAAGTTGAATATAGCAGCGGGTATAGCGCTCCGCCGAATGCGGCGGGCGGGTCTGCGCTTTCGTACATCTGGGTGGAGAAATCCGTTTATGATGCGAAGAATGGCGCAAAGATAATCACCGCCGCTGACACTGCCAATCCGGCAAGTGCCTCCGACGTGGATATGGAATATTACGAAGTCGGTCTGCGCAATTACGCGTTTACGTATGTGGTTGACGGCGGATCGCCCGTGAACAAGAGCAGCGGAACGGCGCAGGTCGGCGCGACGGTCGCCTGGTCGGTCGAACTACCGCAGGATTTGCTGACGGAAGCCGGCGTGGAGTATTATCTTTCCAATACGCCCGCGAGCAGCATGGTGCTGAGTGCTGCGGATCCGAATATCGCGCAAACTGTTACGGCAACTTACGCAAAGGCTGTGTTCAGTTACGTCTTTAGGGTGGCAGTCGCAGACGTCGCCAAAGCGGAGGCGTATACGCCGGTAACCCAGGGCTATGCTTGGGGCGACACGATTGTGCCTCCGGGCGTACTGCCGCAAGGCACAGGCGGTTTCAATTGCACGGGCTGGAACTTGACGCCCGGCGCAACAACAAATAAGGCTTTGAGCGTCAGCGGCAACGGCAAACCGGGCACACCTTATCTTGTTTATGTTAATGCCGTGCTTACCGCAGAGGAAACAACCAACGCCACCGTGACCTTCACGGCGGATGGCGAAGCAATTGCCGGCGGCGGGTCAATTAATAAAGTGATACCGGTTGACGACACGACTGTTGACGTGTGGAGTGAAGTGAACGCGATGATTGCTGCCGTTGTAAAGCACGGCGAGTATGTCTATGCGGTCAATGATATTGTTTATTCTGGTACCGAAGACCCAGTCAGCAATTTTGAGATTGGCACGGGAGCGGTCAACTACACGGTGCGGATGGAGAGGGTCAAGCGCACTGTCATTGTGAATGTTCCCGATGAAATGCTGCCCGTCGGTACGACCGGCAGAACGGTGACGGTGCAAGCCGTTGTGGGCGATGATGTGGCGGATTTGATTGAAGCAGCGTTGCAAACGGAGGGCTATACAGCACCGGCGGGTACGACTGTGGTGATCACTGTCGAAGATAGCGCAGGTCTTGTGGACGGCGTTGTGGGGGCAACGCACCATCCTGACAGTACGATTCAAGCAACGATAACGCTGAACGCAGATCAGATTTCGTTTACGGTGCAGGTAAAGCGGTACAATCCGACGACAGCTTCTTATGACAACGTTGGTTCGGCAGTTCCGCTGACGAAAGCCGCAAGCAGCCCGATTGCCAATCTTCTCACGGAGATCGGTTATTCGCTGGCGGCGACGGATTACGTCGTTTCGACCAATGGTGTTGCAGACAGCACCGCTTATACTGTGGGAACAGCCAACGGCGCGGCGGTTGAGGTTTTACTTTCCGCGAAATACAGCGATTTTGTGTTCCGTGCAGTGAATGGGGCAGCGGCTGTGCCTGTGCTCCCGGGCGCTGTGAGCACGTATGACACCGTGGTGGGAACCGTAACCGTTTACGCGGACGGCGTCACGGTCGGAACGGTTCCGAGCAAGGCAATGGTTGATACAGCCACAGGCGGTACTGTTTTTGCCAACGGCACGTGGCTCAATGCCGCGGGTGGCACGGTTGCGACCGGCGCGCTTGCCTACAGCGGCACGAACAAGGAAGTCGTGACGCTGTATGCGGGTTACACGGCGACGCAGGGTGCAAATTACAATCCTTATCTCAACGCGCTGGATTGGGCAATGATCATGCTTGACGGCAAGGTGCCGCAGGAGGTCGCGGGCAAAACACCCTACGACGCAGGCTTCTATGAGGCAAGC
Source organism: Oscillospiraceae bacterium (assembly GCA_031280825.1). Taxonomy (GTDB): domain Bacteria; phylum Bacillota; class Clostridia; order Oscillospirales; family Acutalibacteraceae; genus WRMQ01. The sequence continues at coordinate 105,689 of JAITGE010000005.1, forward strand.
GACGTGGATAACGAATGGGTGGATTTCTACACGCCCAAGTTCATCGAGCTGGTCAATGAGCTGTATGACGCGCAGGATAACACAGACACGCCGTATTCTAAGCTGCGTCCGGCGTTTTTCTACTACGAAACAACCGACAAGGGAAATGGCAACTTAAGGTATATGCTTGACCCAGGCGAGGAGGCAAAGGTGCTGGCTGCTGAGGCGGCAGGGCGCGTTGACCACGCTTACAACGTTTACGCTGAAACCGTCAAAGTGGATGGAATGAACTATAGAGCGGAAAATAACATCTCCTTAATGACGAATCATCAGTATGCTTCCATCAAGGCGTTCCAGTGCGGCTTCCAGTTTGTGCCGACGGCAGGCTTCTACGGCGGTTACGCTTCAGATGAGCAGTATAAAATTGACCGCGTCGCCGAAGACGTGAAGCAAATGTTCTACGTTGGTCCCAGTGAGCAGTATACCTACTTGAGCTACGCTCCCTCTGCGGCAAATACAAAAACGCTTCGCGATCTGGGTTTGTTGTATTACAACAATCTTCCGAATCCCGTGATTGTTCCTCCTGATACTGTTTCGCCGCTGCCGGGCGGCGGGATGGATTGGTCAGGAACGGCGGGACCGAATGTTTGGGACAGAAGCTTTGTGGCCGTTACCGAAGCGACCAAGGAGAGCTATTATGATCGCCGCACAAAAATCCTCTATGGCGTGAAGATGGGTACGGAATGGCCGGAAAGCGGCGTTACTTGGCTGGGTACCTATCAGATTGTCACGGTGGTGGACGGTGATGTTGACGACGTCATGCCCGCGTACGGCTTGACCGACGATGGGCGCTATGACAGCTTCCTTGCATCGGACAGTGATATGACGCATGGGTTTAGGGACCATTTTTGGAATTTCATCCCCGGCGGCGGAGGTTATTCACCAGGGGATGCAGATAAAAATCCCGGTTACCTGAAGATGTCGTATTTTGATTATTCGCTGGGTGCCCATGCGGAAATCAAAATGGTAGTCGAGCCTGCGGAATCGGCGGCGAATCGCATTAGGGTAACATTTTATGCGCGTGCGAGCTACGACTTCAATTTGCTGGAAACCTCGTGGATTGCAAATCGGCAGAAATTGAAGCCGGTTTTGCAGTACGATAGCGCGGGAACGACACATCCTTTTGTCATTAATGCTAAGCGCAGTGCTACTAATGCGTTGGTGCGGTTGATACCTGGCTCTGCAAGTTGGTACACGCAGCTGAGGTTAACGGCAAATCCAACGCCGAGATTTTCAGACGATTATGCAATGGAAGATTACGGTATGCTGTTTCAAGATTGGGGCTTGGAAGATTTACAGGAGTGGGAATACAGCGCACCGTTTACTCGAATCGTCGATACTGGTGAACAGTTCTCGACAGTTGGCTCTGAAGGGAACTATGTTGTGCCGCAAACCTCGTGGGAGCAAGCGGTTCACGATGAATATGTTTCAATTCGCGCTATTGTTAACTTCCCGATGATAGAGTCATATAGGAAGGGGAATTTCACGGCACTATATCCTGGCGCAAAGCCCTTTGTCTTCCAAGCGACACCGTATGATTCGGTTACGGGCTTTGATGAAACTGCGCCTTCCTACGATTGGGCAACAAAAAGCATGGTAGACACAAATCCCGGCAACTGGACGCCGTATATGACTTCGGAGTATGATTTGCGGGATGGCGTGACCTTTGATGATGTTAATGCTAAAGATCTGTACCTTGACAGCAACTTTATCCGGAACGATCGCTATGAAACCACAAATAAGTTGCCGACGTCTGTCCCGTACGTGACTTCGGACGGCGAGAAGCTGCTCACGATAACGCCGATCGCTAATTCGTATGCATGGGTTGACCTGAAGGTCAAGACGGAGCTTCGTTTGGTGCAGAAGAACGTGATCTATTTGGATGCTGCGGGCACCGAGGTTTCGGATTCGGCGCAGAGCGTCTTTGTTGAAACGGATTTCAGCGACGAACCGCTGACCCCGCCGACGATGGGGCGCGCGGGCGTGTGGAAGCTCACAACAGCCGCAGGCGGTTACGCGGCGGGCACGGTGCTGGAAGACGTGACCACCATGCCCAACGCGGATCTGGAGTTCCGGTTCTATCCGTATTATACGGTCAGCTTCCTGGATCACCATGACGCGGGGAATCCGCAGCCGTTCCATGTGACGGTCGACGGGACGGAAGAGGTCTATGCGGTTGACGAGCTGCTGGCGGGCGACACGCTGGCGGGCTATACGTTCGATACCGTCGAAGATTGGACGGCATACACGGGTGTGTGGCAGCTAAAGGTTGGCGCTGCAAGCGCGCAGACCGTAACTGTTGCCGGCAAAACCACAACGGTTGCCTCTGTTTTGACCGCAGCCGGATATTCGGGGATGCCTGCGGACGATGTGACCTTTACTTTTGTGGGCATTGTTCCCTCCGTGGCGAACTTCTATGCCGGCAGCACGCTGGTCGGCACGCAGAGTCTCACGCCGGGGCAAGCGAACACAATCACGGCGCCGGTGACCATTACGGAAGCCGCGGTGAACGCGCAAGCGGCAAGCGGCAAAAAGTGGACGGTAGGCTCCTGGGTGAAGCGCGGCACAGCGCCAGTATACGGCACGACGGTTTCGAACACGCCGGAAGGGCAAACCTACGAATACGATGCTGTGTGGGAAAATATCACGTACACAGTGACGTTCCAGAATGCCGCGAACACCAATACCCTGTCCACCGCGAACTATACAGTGGAGAGCGGCGCGGTGACTGCGCCATCGAACGTTACCTATACCCCCGGCTTTGAGGGCGCAACCCCGGCGTGGCGGATTGAGGGCGGCGTGCATGACGGTGAAGCCTTTGATCCCGCCAACCCAACGATCTTTACGGACGGCACAACCAGCATCACCGTGAAGGCGCAGGAGCAGACCATCAGCCTGCACGTTTATGTGGTAGATGCCCAGGGAACGCAGGTTGCGGATAACAGCGGCATGACAGTTGGCGAGAACATCTTTAACGACCTGACGCACGGCACGCCGAGCGAAACCGGGCTGACCTACACCGCGCGTTACGAGTTTAACTACTGGACGGTTTCGTACACAGGCTTTAGCCAGAATTTTGCCACGACAGCCCTGTTGGAGAACTATCTGAAAGCCACGGCGATGCCCGCCTATAACGTCACGATCACGGCGAGCGAGACGCCGATCATCTACACCGTGAACTTTGTCGCGGATACGAATGTGACGGTCAGCGCACAACCGAGCGACATTAGCTACAGCGTTGTGGATACGGTCGTCGGTGCGCCGACAGCGACCTTTGCCTCCGGTTATGAGCTGGATGGCTACTATGTTGGCGCGGCGAAGCTGACGCTGAACAACCTTACGACCTTCCCGGCTAGCGGCACAGAGCTTGAAGTCACCGTGAAGGCGAAGCCGATCACGTACACCGTGAACTTCATCAAGGCGATCGGCGACACGACCATTACGAGCGTCACCAACGGCACGGATGTCACTTATACGGTGGAAGCCAAGACGCTAGACGCGCCGACCACGGTATATGAGGACGGCTACATGTTCAAGTGGTATAAGCTGCCCAACGGCGCGACCGGCACGATGACGGATGTGCTGAATTACATCCCGGCGGCAGGTGTAACCTCCTTTGATGTGATTGTGGTATCCAAGCCGGAGAGTTATGATATTGTGTTTGTGGATGCGAAAGGTACGACAATTTCCACGCATACAAGCATCGAGAAGGACGCCACGCCCTTCACGGGGACGGGCGCGCTGACGGTGCCGAACACTGCGACGGCGAGCTACTTCCTCGCGAACGAGGAGTTCAAGGAATGGAAGCTGGACGTGACCGACAAGCTCGGCGCTACGGTGACGACGCAGCCGTTCACAGGCTTCACAGCCTTTGAAATGCCTGCGGGCACGGTGACCTTCACAATGGTCAGCAAGCCGATTGTTTACACTGTGAATTTTGTCGCGGATGACGCAAGCAAGACGACCGGCATCACACCGGGCAGCGCAACCTACTATAAGGGAAGCACGGCTGTGACAGCTCCGACGCTAACCTTCCTCAGTGGCTATGAGGCGGCGACCATTACCTACAAGTACACGGATGGTACGGTAGCCAACCTGGGCAATGTCGCCTACCCGGCGAGCGGCAAGACGCAGACTATCAAGGTTTACGCAAAGCTGGTTGATTACACCGTAAGCTTTGTCGCCGGCGCTAACGTTGTGAGCGTGACGCCGGGCAGCGATACCGTCTACACTGTGGTGGATCCGGTTGTCAGCGCACCGAGTGCAGTCTTTGCCTCCGGGTATGAGTTGGACGGTTATATGGTCAACGGCACGAAGGTTTCGAGTTTGAACAGTCTGCCCATCCCGGCGTCGGGCACGAATCTCGAAATCACCGTTGTCGCCAGGTTCACGGATTACCAAGTCTATTTCCTTGACGCGACGGGTGCGGTGATTGGCGCCCTGACGCAAACGGCGAAGCATATTGGTGATTCGATTGCGCCGGTTGTGCCGGCAGGCTACGCCGATATGGACACGTATCTGATTGCGATTGGCAAGATGAATGCGGGCTACACCGCAACCTGGAATGAAGTGAGCGCATCTGGCTTGGCGAGCCAAGCGGTTGGCGATGAAGATGTGCAGTTCCCGGTTACTTTGGGCGCGAGCAACACGGCATTCCAGCTTGCGCCGCAGGCATTGCCCTATACGCTGCACTATTTTGATGTTGACGGAAGCGAGATAGTGGGCAGCCCCCACACGGTTCTGACCGACGCAACGCTGCCCGCCGCGCCGGATGACAATGTTACGGGCTATGACGACCCTGAGACGCAGATTGTTTCGTGGAAGGTGGTCGCCGGTCCGGCGGCTATGATCGGTAAGGAATACACGGCTGCAAACCTGCCGAAGATGCCGGCGGATGACTTGACGCTCCGGGCAAGTGTCGCAACGAAGATCAAGGTGAATTTGCCCGGAGAGTATGACGAAACACCGCCCTACACCGAAACCAGCCCCGGCAGCACTATTACGCTGCCTCCGCCGCACGCAATCCCCGGCAAGGACGCGGTCTGGACGACCGATCCCGAAGATCCTGACGCGCCGAAATCCGAGCCGATTCCGGGCGACGAGGACGGGAGTCACACCTTCACCGTGCCGAGTGAGGAGGATTTGGACGGCGAAACAGAGCTGGAGCTGTTCGTGGAGTATGTGGACGTACCTGTGAATGTCCCGGTGGATACGGATGGCGACGGCGAGCCTGATACGGAAAGCCCGGATGCGATTGTTGTCGGCGAGAAGATCCCGACCCCGGACGGTACGCCTGCTGCGGGCGATGTGCCTGCAGGAACGGAGTTTGCTGGTTGGGGGGCGGAGATTCCCGATCCGGAGAATCCCGGAAGCACTGTCGTGGTGCCGTTGCACGTGGACAGCGAAGAGGAGTTGCCCGAGGGCTTTGAGGACTACTATGCTCCTGACGACGAAGGCGGTTATGACCTGATCCTGACCAACGTCAACCCGGGCAGTGACCCGGATTACGGCGGTATGTACGTCTTCAACGAAGACACCAAGCAGTGGGAACTGAGCGTTTTGATTGTGCCGATATTTAAGGCAAGAGCCGGTCAGATCGCGCTTGACCCGAAGGGTGGTACGATCATTGACGGCAGCAGCCCGATTGGCATTCCCGCCGGTTCCGCAGGCAAGACCCTTGCCGAGCTTGGCATTACGCTGCCAAGGGCGGTGAAGGATGCGTATAAGTTTGAAGGCTGGGTGATTGCCGGCACAACCACGAAGTTTGATGAGAATACCGTGATCACCGAGCAGATGATGATTGACGGCATTCTGCTGGAGGCGACTTACAGCCAGCCGAGCGGTCCGAATGACCCGGGTGGGAACTGCGGCTTGCCGATCATTATCCTCCCGCTCCCGATCATCCTTCCGATTATCCTCCCGATCATCCTCCCGTTGCCATTGTGCGGCATCGTGAATTGGCTGAAGGATCTCTTCGGAGAAAAGGGCGGCACGGACAACCCGATGGATCCTGTGACCGAGAGCGACCCGACCACGCCCGATGTTTCTCCGGATGACGGCGAAACGGACGACGAAGGAAAAACCAGCGGCGAAGCGGACGGCTTTGCGCCTGTTGACACCGGTGACCACAAGGGAATCGCCTTGTTGGCTGCCATGGGTCTGGGCATCGCGGCTGCGGGCGCGTTCGTATTCGGGCGCAAAAAGAAGGAAGACGATGAGGAATAGGCTCCGCGTGAAGCTCTCACCACGCCTTAAGCAATAGGCACGACCCCGGCGGCTTCGGCTGCCGGGGTTTTTGCACGGAAATCAATTTTCACCCACGCAGCAGCGTAAGAATAAAAGCCGGATCGACAAGACAATCCATCATAAGACTTGAAAAAGAGCGCTTTGGGCAGTTCTTGTCTCGGTAAACACGCAAAGAATTGAGCACAATTTTGCGGATCATATTCAAAATTTGCTACACGTTTTCGTCTTGCACCCGGCAACCGTCCTCGGCAAAATGCACGTCCAACAGCCAATGCATAGATTCAACCGACCACTCGGCACGGGCGTGTTTCAAAAGTTCTTCAGGCGACAGGTTTTTGCTGGATATGTAGTAGGCAGTGTCTACACGAGTTGACAAGCGAGACCAGGCGTGCTGCAATATAGGAAAACACGGAGGTTTTGCACATCGCCAGCGCGATTGTTTCGGAGTTGGGACTGTGGTGATCAGGAGTCGCGAATGTGACACAAAAATGGGGGAAATCGTTGCGTTTCGGGAACTTGTTGGCTTGCTGGATGTTGCCGAGACGGTCGTCGTCGCCGACGCGCTTCACTGCAATAAAAAGTCAGCCAAAGCGGTTTTGGATGCGAAAGCGGACTATTTGCTTGTCGTGAAAGATAATCAGCCAACCTTGCGTGAAAATATAGCACTTTTCCAGCGCGGTGCTGACGGCGAATGAATTGCTGCGCCACGCGCGCCTGGAATGGGGCGTGGAGGCGATGCACTGGCTGTTGGATGTGCATTTTGACGAGGACAGAACCCGCTTTTTTGATATAAATCTGCAAAAATCACTAAATATCCT
>JAITGE010000030.1 GCA_031280825.1 Oscillospiraceae bacterium
TCGCTCCTTCTTTTCTCTCGCTTGCACTCCAACATATTGCTTTTTTCAAAATCACGGATTCTTTTCTGTGGTTTTTGTTTTTTTCCATTGTTTTTAGTCTGATTTTTCAGCAGGTTCTACATCAATAGGGGCGCGGTTGTTCTCGGCATACTGTTTGGACTCACCGTCACGGCGGCGGTCTATATCGCGCTGCGGAAATACGTGAAACTGCGGCTCTGAGCTCGCCCCGCTGGTATGAATATTGCTTGCGCGAGGCCATCCGCCGGTGCTATGCCACTCGGATCCTGCCGATTCACTGAATTATTCTCAACATACGCATAAAGCTACTGCGGCTGTTAGATATATATGACAAGAACGCAGCCGTTGCCGCCTTCCATATTGCCGCCAAGGGCAAGGGCAAGGGCAAGGGCGAGAACTGCACATTTATATGCTATTGCCACAGCAGCAAACGAAAGTGGCACGCGAGGCGCCGCCTTTTTTATATGCCATTGAGGGCGGAGTTAGGGGCTTTGGCGAGCGACAATCATCGAGCAATTTCGGGTTCGTTCAGTAATGGGTGCAAACGCCTCCAGTTCGTTCAACAGTGCCTATTTTTTGAGTGCAAGCGCTCCCAGTTCGTTCAACAGTTGAAAATCTCGACCTGCTAAATCCCGCCGCAGAGCAGGGCAGAGGGCTGAAATCGCCCTTGCGCCAGCCCGCCAAAAACGCAAAAACCCCCTATATAGGGGTTTTTGCGCTGTTTCTCAGACAGTATATGTGACGTCTGATGATGGAGGCGCCACCCAGATTCGAACTGGGGATAAAGGTTTTGCAGACCTCTGCCTTACCCCTTGGCTATGGCGCCATAAAATACCTGCGGCACGACCAAGGCGGCCGCGCCGCAGGCGCATGGAGCGGATGACGAGGCTCGAACTCGCTACCTCCACCTTGGCAAGGTGGCGCTCTACCAGATGAGCTACATCCGCACACAAGACCGTAAACGCTGGACATCAACGGCACAATACGGGATCAACTACGACCCGCCCGCTCAAGGCAAAACGTGGTGCCTCCGGTCGGAATCGAACCAACGACACGCGGATTTTCAGTCCGCTGCTCTACCAACTGAGCTACAGAGGCATTGTATGCGCAGAACTTCCTGTGTAATACGAATTCACCTAAAAATGGCGACCCGGAACGGGCTCGAACCGTCGACCTCCAGCGTGACAGGCTGGCGTTCTAACCAACTGAACTACCGGGCCACTTGCTTGCGCGGCGGGGCATTGGGAATTATGGTGGGAACAACAGGGCTCGAACCTGTGACCCCCTGCTTGTAAGGCAGGTGCTCTCCCAGCTGAGCTATGCTCCCGCGCCACCACCAGCGACTTAAATAGAATACCACATCTTTCCCGGCTTGTCAAGTGAAAATTTGCTTTATTTTCACTTCGTAAATTCCCACCTTAAGTTCCACCGTGGACGGGGAGGTGGAACTTTATACGGGAAGGAAAAAGCGGTAGAATTAAGTCCGGGAAGAATTCTTCTAGAGCCTGTTGACACTATTTAATCAGCGCATCGACAATCAGCGCAAAAGTGAAATAGGTCAGGAACATCACGTCGAGCTTGTCATAGCGAGTGAAAATCCTACGATAACGATCGTAACGCCGGAAGAAGCGTTCCACTTCGTTACGCTTTTTGTTGCGAGTTTCGTCGCCTTCGTAGGCGCAATCCATCAGTAGGGCGATCACCTCGCCTTGAGGACCCATTTTCTCAAGCAGCACCCGCCCTTGCGGTGCGTCGCCCGTTTCGCCGCTGGAAAGCATGAATCTGAGCGCTACCGTGTCATTCGCGGCAACCACATGAATTTTTGTGTTCCATCCTCCGCGCGACTTTCCGATGCACCGCTTTCCTCTTTTTTTAACGCGCCGTGCGCGTCCGGATGCACCTTGCAGCTTGTGCTGTCAAGGCTTGCGTGCTCAATCTTGATGCAAACAATCTGCTCCCTTTGCAACGCCAGAAAGACTTTTTCCATCACTCCATTGTTTGCCCAGCGCCGCGCTCTCTGGTAAATCGAGTTCCAGTTGCCGTACTGTTCTGGCAAGCTCCTCCACTTGCACCCATTTTCGATGACGTACAGCAGCGCGTTAAGGAAATCCAGGTTTTCGTAAACCACGTTCCCCCGTTGGACAGGTAAACTATCCTTGATCTTTAGGTATTCGCCCACGGTGGAATTTAAGGTGGGAATTTACGGATTTTTTCACCCCCGCCCCACCGCTTTTTCGGGGATTCTATTGAGCTGCCTGAATTACACAAAAAACAGCTTGACGATACCAAAAATCTGTGTTAAACTGCAAACACGGTTTGACACTGAATGATAAGGAGGAGAGTCCGCATGCAATTCCGCAAGCTATCCCGGCACGCAATCCCTGTCCTTCTTTGCGTCGCCTTGCTGGCGTCTCTTGCCGCCGCAGGCGGCGTTTCAGCGCAAGAACGGGGCAACGCCTACAGCCCTGTGATTGTCGTGCCGGGCATTGGGCAATCTCCGTTGGATTATTACAATCCGGACGGCAGTATCGCGCTGGATGACGACGGTAACGAGCTGGGCGGCTATCACAAAATGATTATGCTGGACACGCGCGGAATTTTGGAGAACGCGCTGCGACTGGTTCTGGCACCCGCGATTTTCACGCTGCTCTTTCAGCAGGATTTTGGGCTTTCAAAAGCCGCGAACAAGCTGATTGCCACGCTGCTTTCGCCCCACGCTACCCATCCGGACGGCACATTGGTCAACGATCTGCGCCCGCGCCGCTTCGACTGCAGCATCGCGGAAATGGATGCGTTTGACCGCGGTAAGTTCTATGACATGATCCCCATGCGCAAGCTGACGGCAAAGATCGGGGAGGATCGCACCTTCTTTTTTGCTTACAACCTCATGGGCGACGCGGTCGAAACAGCAAAAGAGCTGGACGCCTACATCCAGCGCGTGAAGGCGAAGTGCCACAGCGACAAAGTGACGCTCGCGAACCTGAGCCTCGGCGGTTCTGTTTATGTGGCGTACCTGGATATGTTCGGGGATAAAGGCGATTTGGATCACGTTGTGAACATCGTCGCCGTGCTGGATGGAAGCGACGCAGTGGGCGATCTGTTTGAACGCTCGTTTGCGCTGAACGATCGTTATTTCTATGATGGGTTAATCCCGGATCTGATCGAAACCATCGGCGGACCCTTGAGCGCGGAATACGATCTGAACCCGCTGCTTGGCGTTGCGCTGCGCATTTTGCCGCGAAAAGCCCTCGAACGCACCTTGAGCGCCGCTTACGACTTTTTACACACCAACCTCATGCTGCAAAATCCGCAGCTTTGGGCAGCCGTACCGCTGAACCGATACGCAGAGCTCCGGAACCGATACCTCAAGGGCGAAAAATATGCCGTGCTGCGCCAAAAGCTGGATGCTTACTTCGCCATGCAGGAACGATTTGACCAAAACACCCTAGATGCCGTTGCTGCGGGCGTACGCATTGATAACCTTGCAGGCTACGGGCTGACCTTCGGTGAAATGGATTACCCGATTTTTGGCGCGGGAGCATCCGCGAAAACGACAAATTCCGATGGCGTGATCCATGTCGAATCCACCGGGCAGGGCGTAACAGCCGCGCCTGCCGGCAAGGCACTGCCCGCTGACCATGCGCAAAAAAGTCCGGGAGCCGCGCACCCGAGCTACAGTTATATTTCCCCCGATGGGGAACTGGACGCCTCCACCTGCGTGCTGCCGAATAACACTTGGTTCTTTTACCGGCAGCACCACGAGGCGGGGCGGTATGACATTTTCATCAATCTTGCCATCGCGCTCATCACTGACCCGGAACTGACGGATGTACACGCAAAGCCCGCGCAGTACACGCAATTCAATTTGGCGGTACGCACCCAGTGGATGCGCCGCGATTGGATACCCCGCGCCGAGCAGCTGCTTGCTGACGACAGCACCGACCTCGCCCCGGGAATCCGCGCGGAGCTACAAGCTGCGCTGGCGGAGGCGAGAACGGCGCTGGACGCAACAATAGCCGATCCCTCTGCTTTCGCGGCGACGAGCTTACGCCTGACCAACGCACTCAAAGCAGCCGGCGCGGCGGATATTGACGACCATCAGCCCAAAAATGAAAGCTGGCAGCAAGTGTTGATTAACGGCTTCACCGATACGCTGGGTTGGCTGACGTTTATCCTTGTTGGCGCGCGCGGCTTCAGCGATTGGTGGCGACTGCCACGCTTCCCCGGCTTATGCAACGGCTTCGGCGTACTACACTGACGCCGCATCAGGTAAAGCAAAACCACGGGGCGTATAAAAACACTCCGTGGTTAAATGCTTCGTGGTTTTTTGTTTTTAAGCCGCTTATTTGCCGGCTACAGAATCCTTCAGCGCCTTGCCCGCCTTAAACACGGGGATTTTGGTAGCGGGTGCGATTAAGGATTCGCCGGTTTGCGGGTTACGCACCTTCTTCTCGGCGCGGTCACGCACCTCGAATGTGCCAAAGCCGACAAACTGCACCTTCTCCCCCGCATCCAATGCTGCCGTCAGCGCATTGATAACGGCTGTGACGTACTTGTCCGCCGCCTTTTTTTCGATGCCCTCTTGTTGCGCGACCGTGCCAATGAATTCGTTCTTGTTCATTCCCAGTTGCTCCTCCTTTTTCTTATGGAACAGATATATTTCGATAAATGAAGGGGAACCCCTCAACTATCTTCCTTCTTAGCGGCTTCCCAAAGCCTGTCCAGTTCGGCAGACGGGGCACTTTTCATCGCAAACCCTTCTGCCAGCGCCATACGCTCCGCGGTGGCAAAGCGGCGCAGAAATTTCTCGTTGGCTGCGCTCATTGCCTCCTCCGCGTCACAATCCTGCAAAAACCGCGCCACATTCGCCGCGCTAAAGAGCACGTCGCCCAGTTCCTCGCGGCAACGCACGGCAACGCCCTGCGCGACGGCTTCGCGCAACTCGCCCACTTCCTTCGCCAAGCGATCCAACGCTCCGGATGCGTCCGGCCAGTCAAACCCCGCGCGGGCAGCCTTTTGCTGCAGCTTTGTGCCGCGCATTAACGCAGGCAACTCGCGAGGAATATGCTCCATCGCGTCCGTAACCGTCCCCTGCCCCTTGCTGCGGCGTTTGATCGTATCCCAGTTGCTGCGCACGTCATCTACACCCGCAACCTGCACCGCGCCAAACACATGGGGATGCCGTTCAACCAGCTTGCGGCAAACGCCGTCCGTGACCTGCTCCCACGTGAAAGATTCGCGCTCGGCGGCGATTTGGCAGTGCAACGCCACTTGGAGCAACACGTCACCCAGCTCTTCGCAAAGCAGTGTGTCATCCGCCCGATTGATTGCCTCAATCGCTTCGTAGGTTTCCTCGATAAAATTCTTTTTGATGGATTGATGCGTCTGCTCCGCGTCCCAAGGGCAGCCGCCGGGAGCGCGCAGCAACTCCACAATGGCAAGCAGGTCGTTCGCACTATAGTGTTTTTTGCTCAGCAATCCCGCGACCTTGCCTGCGTCCGCCATTTTCCCCTCCATTAAAGGAAATTTTTGGAAACCAACGCCTTCCAAAAGGCATCGGTATTATTTTAACCTAAAAGCCCGCGCTTTGCAAGTGTTTTTGCGATTTTTTCGCCTAAAGGAAGCATTTCAAGGTCTTCTTCGGTCACAGCACGGGTTAAAAGCATTGAAATTGCATAGATCAGCACCGCCGCACCGACAGCCGCCACGACAATTACCAAGGTTTGGGTGCGACCTTCTAACCCTATCTTGGCGGCAACGACGGAAATAATTCCCTTTGTTGCCCAGGCGGCGGCACCGGCAAGCGCGGCGCAGAACAACGGTTTCCATAATATAGAACGCAGATGAAGCTTCACGCGGCTAACACGCAAAAGCGCAAAAAGATTGATCGAAACAATGGCGACATAGCACAGAATGGAGCCGATGGGTGCACCTTTGACATTGATGTGCGGGTTGCCCACAAGGATGAAATTGAAGGTGATTTTCACCACAGCGCCCACGAGCAGCGATTTCACCGGCACATCGGTGCGACCGATCCCCTGCAGTAAATTCGTAATGGGTGCGGAAATCGACATCAGCGCGGTGGAAAGCCCGAACATCAGCAAAATCGGCCAAGCGTGTTGCGTCATGCCGGGATTGCTTTTTTCAAAAAAGAGGTAAGGTATCTCCTTGGCCAGCACCGCCATGCCAAAGCCTGCCGGGAGAGAGATTATGAGGGAAACCCGTAGCACGGAATTCACGGTATGCTGCACGGCAGCTTTCTTTTTGAGCGCCCACGCGGCGGAAATCGCGGGCAAAGCACTGACGCCCAACGCTGTTACGATTGTCGGAATAAGCGTCCGGAAATCCAGCATGGCATTGTAAATGCCCCACATGTAATCCGCATTTCCTTTTTCGCCATAGATTTGCGCAATTACATCCGGGTGCTTTTCCATAAGTCCGAGCAAAAGCCTCTGCACATTTGCCGTATCGATCAAGTTGGTGACATTCAAAACAACGGAACTAAAAACCATGGGGATGGCGATGGTGATCATCTCGTGCCGGAGCTTTTTTGCCGGTGCGGCGGGAGGCGCGTTCACAAGCTGCGCGCGGTGGATTCCGTCGCCACGCAGGGTGTGACTGACCATTAAATACAACGTGCCGAACACCGTGCCGATGGTAATGCCCAGAATCGCGGCGGCAGCCGCCCACGAAAACAGCAGCTTCTCGGCAGCACCCGCATTTTCGGCAAGCATTCCAAAAACAGTGCCTTTAGCTTTGTATTCTGCCGCACCCCAGCGCATGCATAGGGTAGCGAACAGAATGCCCAGCACCAGCTTGCATATCGCTTCGATCACCTGCGAAACCGCCGTTGGGATCATGTTGCGCAGTCCCTCATAATAACCGCGGTAAATAGACATTGCACAGCAAAAAAAGATGGAGGGTGTAATCATTAATATTGCCGGCAAGGCGTTCAGCCCCGACGTTGCAATATGTTTTGCATAAGGATACGCCAACGCCAGCATACCCGCCAGACCGCCTACACCCGTGAGCAAAAAGAGATCCCGCGCCACGCGGCGTATAGCACGCACATCGCGGAACCTGCCCAGCGCCACACGCTCCGAAACCATGCGCGCCACCGCGATCGGCAGCCCCGTGATAGCGATGGCATAAATTGGGCTGTAAAGATTGAATGCGCTGCTAAAGACAGCGCGTCCCTCCATTTCAAGGATATTGTTCAGCGGCATCTTATAAAAGAAGCCGATCACCTTCACCAATGCCATGGAAACCGTCAGTATCATCGCGCCGCTGAGCATGCTTTGGCTCGTGCTGGCGCGTGTGCGCGAAAGAAGCTTCAAGCGCCATCCCCCCCTTCATACTGCCAACATTATACCGCTTTCTTTTGCGAAACGCAAGCGAAAGCTGGCGAACACGCGCTGTTTTCACAGAGTATTCACATTTTCGCCTGCCGCGCCCAAAAATTCACGCAGCAGCGAATCCGGCGGAACCGAAGCGGCGGGCAAGGGCAAAAATTGCTCCAGCGCCCACGCGAGCCGTTTTGCCGGACTGCTGCCGCACACGTTCAGCAAAGGCAGCAGATACTCCCGGAACACGCACGGTTCATAAATGTGAATAGAATTGATCAGCACGTCAGCATTCGGCTTGTAGGGCGTGAGCCATTGCTCCTCGCCGCGCGCCACCGCCGGCCACATTTCGATGGTTTCCTCCGCGCTGCTTTTGCGGAACTGGCTGTCACGCAAAATCCGCCGCGCCAACCGCAGGCTGCGCTTGTTGAGGATAATCTCCTGCTTCATATTGTATATGCGTGACGCCACGCTAATATAAACCTTTGTTGTCTGCTCCCCGCACAAAGCGCCGCCGTCCAGCATATCCAGCAAGCGCGGATGCAGCGCGTGCAGCCCCTCCACCACCAGCATATCTTCGGCGTCCAACTGAAGCTCTCTGCTCTCGCCGCGTTTGCCCGCCGCAAAATCGAAGGTCGGCAACAGACCGCGCCCGGTTTGCATCAAACTCTGCAAGCACCCCTGCAGCAGAGACAAATCAAGAGCGTTCACTCCCTCCAAATCGCGGCTGCCGTCGGGCAGAAGCGGCATTTCTCCCTCGGGCAAGTAAAAATCATCCAGCGAAACACGGTGCGTTTCCACGCCCGCCTTCCCCAAAGCATCCGCAATCTTTTGCGCCGTGGTGGTTTTGCCGGAGGCGCTGGGTCCGGCAAGCAAAATCAGCTTGCGCCCGTGCGCCCGCAACACTCGCGCGGCGACACCGCCGATTATGTTGCGGTAGCGCTGCTCCGCCTTTTCGATCATCCCCAACGGGTTTTCGCTTGCCATCGTGTTAATATATTCCAGCTCGTTATGGATTTCCGCCATTTTCCACTCCTTGTATCATCGTATTCCTGCTGTAAAAATGTTCGATACGCGCCTTGCGCGCGAGCACCTCCTGAAAACGCGAAAGATACTCATAAGGATACTTAAAGCAAAAGACGCGCTCCAGCAAATCAGAATGCGGCGCTTTGAGCTTTGTAACCGCGCCCGCCCCGCAACCCAGAACCGTATGGCTCTCCTCCATCATATCGATATTGTAGCGGCAGAGCTTATCCGGCAGACTCCATCCAATATTTTCTAAATTCCCCAGGGAGCGGCTTTGCCGATACATATAGTAAGGCGCATAGCCCGCCGCCGGAAGCATTTGCGCCGCAAGCGCAAGCATCCTTTCCGTATACCTGTGTCCTGTCTGCGCAGCCTGTGCCCGCAAATCCGCCGCGCGCTTAATCGCAAGGGTATGCATGGTGATGTTCTCCGGGCGCAGGGCAAGGATTTCTCGCAGTGTCGCCGCGAAGCCCGCCGGATCATCCCCCGGAAGACCCGCGATCAAATCCATGTTCACGCCTTCAAACCCGGTTGCACGCGCCAGCATATAGCTTTCCACGCACTGCGCCGCCGTATGCAGCCTGCCCGCACGCCGCAGCACATCATCTCGCAGGCTCTGTGGATTTACGCTGACGCGATTCACGCCGCTCTCACGCAGTGCCAGCAATTTTTCTTTTGTGATCACATCAGGCCGTCCCGCTTCAACGGTGAATTCCGCACACTGCCCAAACAACCGATTGACCGTACCGCACAATCGCGCCAGCTGCTCCGCTTCCAAAACGGCAGGCGTGCCGCCGCCGACATAAACCGATTCCAAGCGCAGACCAAGCCTTGCCGTTATTGCCGCCGTGGCCTCCAGCTCCGCGCAAAGGCAATCCAAATACGGCGAAATCAGCTTTTGCGCGCTTGCGCGATCCACCGTATGGGAAACGAAAGAGCAGTAACTGCAACGGCTTGGGCAAAACGGGATGCTGGTATAAAGGCTGAACGATTGCGGCGCCGTCAACGCCAGCACAGGCGCCTCCGCCGCCGCAACGCACCTCGCAAGCTCTGTTTTTTCAGCAGAAACCCATAACACATCGCGGAAGCGCCGCAGAGCGGTTTGTTCACCTTCCTCCCGTTGCAGACGGCGCATCAGCTTTGAAGGGCGCACCCCCGTGAGCAAGCCCCATGGCGGCGCTTTCGCTCTTAAAGCGCGCAGCAGCAAGCAATACAAAAGCTGCGCAAATGCCAGCTCCGTTTGCGTCTGCTCCTCCACAAAACGGTGCAAGCGAAAACGCGCCGTGCCCCGCACTAGCAGAACCTCCACGCGCCACCCGCAAGCCGTCGCTTCCATACGGCTGAAAACCACAAAACCGACTTGGGCGACCTGACGCGTGATCTTAGCCGGCGGCTTGCAATCCTCCCTGCGGCGCACGGCAACACGCGCCGCGGGGCAAAACACGCGGCAAAGATTTTCCAGCTCATAGTGATACGCATGCCCGGAGCAATAAAGGATCATTCGGCAAGCCCGACATAGGGGTTTGCCGCGCGCTCGTGCGCCAGAGAGCTGACTTGCCCGTGCCCGGGCAAAACAACCGCATCGCCCGGTAGCTCTATCAGGCGCTCTAACGAAGCGCGAAGCGTCGCCCAGTCTCCGCCGGGCAAATCGTCACGCCCGACCTCCTCATAAAAAAGCGTATCCCCCGTGAACAGCAGCCGTTCCTTTTCGGCAAAAAAGCACAATCCGCCGGGCGTGTGCCCCGGTGTTTCAAGCACGCGCAGCACGCCCCCGCCTACTTGTATTGTTTCGCCTTCATGCAAAAGAAGATCCGGCTCCATTGCCACACTGTGCTTGGATTTCCACCCGGCGACAGATTCCGCCTCCCCGCGCAAATAAGGCGCGTCCTCCGCCCCGATAGCAATTTGCGCATTCGGATATCTACCGCGCAGCGCCTGCGCGCCCTGAATATGATCAAAATGCCCATGCGTGAGCAATAAATAGCGCAAATCGCCGCCCTGCGTCGCGATTGCGTCAGCGACCGCGCGATTGAAAAAACCGCAATCAATCAGCGCCAACGCGCCGCTGCCCTCGTCGCGCAGCAAATAACAATTGCTCTGCAGCATCCCTACGGGGATACATTCGTAAGTCAGCATGACCTTATTTCCTCCACAAATCCGTGTCCATCCAGATGGTAACAGGACCGTTGTTGCACAGTGTAAGCTGCATGTCCGCGCCAAAAACACCGTGCGCCGGGGTAGGCAAGCCCTCTTTTATGAGGCACTCTTGAAAATATTCATAAAGCGGCACGGCTTGTGCAGGCGCCGCCGCCTGGATAAACGACGGGCGGTTGCCCTTGCGTAAGTCCGCGCAAAGCGTAAACTGCGAAACCACAAGGAGCTGCCCGCCGGTATCCAGCAACGAAAGATTCATTTTGCCGACAGTATCCTCGAACACGCGGAGCTTAGCGATTTTAGCAGCCAGCAGCTCCGCTTCCGCTTTTGTGTCACTCTGCGCCACACCCAGCAGAACCAAAAAGCCCGCGCCGATCTCACCGACGATCGTGCCGTCAACCAAAACGCGCGCATAAGACACCCGTTGAACACAAGCCTTCATCCCGCAACCTCAAATCCAAAGAATGCACAAAGCCATCAATGCCTGCGCGGCATAATAGGGCAGCATGACGCAAAGTGAAAAATGCCGTTTGATCCACCCGCAGCCACGCCCCCGCCCGAAGACGGCGCTGAACAATGCGGTATCAGACGCAATAAAAGCCAGCGAGGCGGGCAGAACGACCACACCCAAGCGCACGCGTACCGCGCACAGCTCCACGGCGGCCGCCATGGCGGCACCCAGCACAGTGCCGTAGAGCAGTAGAGCGACACCCTGCGCACCGGGCTTCCATACGCCGCGCAGCCAAAGCAGCGCCCAGCAAAACGCCGAAAGTAGCGCGCGCAAAAGCATCCGGACCGAAAACGGCGCGGAATACCAAAGCACCGCCATGTTCAAGGCATGTGCCAGGAAAAACGGCAACGCTCCCATCACAAAAAAGAACGATCGATCCCGCGTGGGATACTCCAAAATCGGCTCAATCGCCAGCAAAAGATCGCCGGTCAGCGCCAATAGCATTGCCAGCAGCAAAGCCGCCGCAGAGAGCGAAAACGTATCCCGCTGCGCCGCCGCCGCAACACCCGCCGCGCAAAAAAGGCTCGAGGCCAATGCCTTGGAAGCAAAGCCGGAAGCAGCGCCGGCGCCCAAAAAGCGCAACGGCTTGCACAGTATCGCCAACACGGAAGCCATGCCCAGCGCAAGAACGGGGATCATACAAACTCTCCTCCCTGCAAAGATTGCGCGCATCATGCCGGAGGCTCTTCCTCCAGCACCTTTGCACTGCGGCGAATTTCCACCGCGCGGTAGAGCTTCTTAAACGCCACATTGGCGCGCACCAGTTGCCCGCAATGCTCGCAACGAAAAACCGCCTGAAAGCCCCGGCTCGCAAAACGCCACGCCGTAAGCTGCCGCGCCGGGCGGTTGCAGCCGCGGCAAACATAATACAGCTTCGTCTGATCCACCAGCGGATGATTCAAATCACTGAGTAACCGCGGCTTATATTCCAGCTCAGCGTAAAACTCGGGCGTGCAGTGTTTGACGAAACAGGCAAAATCTTCAGAGCGATACAGCTTTCGGAGAATCTCAGCCGTAAAACGGCTGTCACCCAAGGCCCGATGCAAATGATAGCCCTCCGACGGCAGTCCAAGCATTTCCCCGGCCGCTGAAAGCCCGATTTGCTGCGCCTTAGAGGTTTCGAAACGGTGCTGAAAATACGCCTGCAAATTCACATAGTTCTTGAAAAAGGTAAGCTCCCGCGCCCCGGTAAAATAGCGGGTGTTCGCCAGAAGGGCGCGTATATCCCCGTCGCCCCAGGTGCAGAGGATGTGCTCCCCGCTGCCCAGCCATCGGGTAAACCGTGCGATGGCTTTATCAAAAGGCTGCCCGTGCACCTGCAAATCCTGCTGGGTGAGGCTCGTCATTTCGCGCACGTGCGTCTGCAAACGTCCGCCGCCCAAACGCGAGCGCACCAGCATCGAAAAATACTTTAATTCACGAAATTGTTCATCCAGCGTCACTGCGCCAATTTCAATAATTTCGTTCAAATGCCCGCGGATTTTCGGAGCGTAAACGGAATTCCACTCCAGATCCATTACCACGTAAACCAAGCGTTCACCGCTTTCCCTACTTGTCGTCGTTCTGCCGGATTTCGGCGCGGCGGATCTTCCCGCTGATGGTTTTCGGCAGCTCTTCCACAAACTCAATGATGCGCGGATATTTATACGGCGCCGTGGTGTTCTTTACATGCTCCTGCAGTTCCTTCACCAGCGCTTCGGATGCCTCGTAGCCTGCCGTCAGAATGACCGTTGCCTTCACGCTCAAACCACGCACCGGATCCGGCACGCCCGTGACCGCGCTTTCTTTGACTGCCGGATGCTCCAACAGCGCGGATTCCACCTCGAACGGTCCGATGCGATAGCCGGAGCTTTTGATAATATCGTCGTTGCGCCCCTTAAACCAAATGTATCCATCCTCATCGCGCCAAGCGGTGTCACCCGTGTGATACAAGCCGTCATACAGCACGCTGTCGTAGCGTTCCGGCTCGCCGAGATAGGTCATGAACAGCCCCAGCGGGCGTTTATCCCCCTTGCAGGGGCAGCAAAGCTCGCCCTCTTCACCCGGCTCGCAAAGCAAGCCCTGGTTGTCGTAGACATCACAGGCAATGCCCGCGATAGATTTGCCCATTGAGCCAGGGCGCGGCTCCGTCCAAATGGTCGTGGCGACCATTACCGGACCCTCCGTTTGCCCAAAGCCCTCGCGGAGCTTATGCCCCGTCGCCGCCAGCCATTGCTCGTAAACCTCAGGGTTCAGCGGCTCGCCCGCAATCGTGCAGCTGCGCAGCGATTTTAAGCTATAAGCGCTTAAATCTTCTTTAATGAAAAAACGGTAGATCGTCGGCGGCGCGCAAAAGGACGTAATCTTATACCGATCAATCAACCGCAAAAAATCCAGAGGATGAAAGCGTGCGTCATAATCGTAGACAAACAGCGCCGCTTGGCACATCCATTGCCCATATATTTTGCCCCAGGCGCACTTCGCCCACCCGGTATCAGCAACCGTCAAATGCAGATCCTCCGCACCCAAGCCGTGCCAAAACTTCGCCGTTGTGATATGTCCCAGCGGATAATAAAAATCGTGCGTGACGATTTTCGGCATTCCTGTTGTCCCGGATGTGAAATACGCCAGCATCGGCTTGTCGCTGTCTATCTCCACGCGCTCCCAACCGTCGTCTGCCGCTTCGGCAAGGGCGGCAAAATTCAGGAAGCCGCCGCGCTCCCCCAAGCAGGCGCAGCGAAACGCGTCCGCAGTCTTATGCGCGGCTTTTTCAATCTCAGCGCAAAGCCCCTCCTCATTCACCGAAAGCACCAGCTTCACCTTCGCCGCCTGTACGCGATACACAATATCCTTGGCTTTGAGCATATGCGTTGCGGGGATTAACACCGCGCCAAGCTTGTGCGCCGCAACGCTGAAATACCAAAACTCATAGCGCCGCTTAAGCATAACCATCACGACGTCACCCGCACCAATGCCCATGCCCTGCAGCGCATTGCAATATTTATTGCTCTGACGGCGGATTTCGGCGAAATCAATGATCTTCTCATCGCCCAAATCGTTGCACCAAACCAGCGCCGTCTTTTCAGGATGAAGCTCCGCCAGCGCATCCATTACATCGTAGCCATAATTAAAATTTTCAGGATGCTCCACGCGGAAGTCTTCACAAAATTCCTCATGGGAAGCAAAATCCGTGCGGCAAAACCGCGCCAAAAAATTTTCGTAGCCAGCCATTTATTTCTCCTTCAATCCACTCGATTCGGGGCAAGCGCCCCCTTCACATGGTGATAATAACCAGGGAACGGGCGGGCTTACCGCCCTGCGCGACCATGCCATGGGGGCAGGAGGAATCGAAATAAACCGAATCGCCCTCCCCCAAAATAATCGAGTGGCTGCCTATCTGCAGCAAAAAGCTGCCCTCCAAGCAATAATGAAACTCCTGCCCGCCATGGATATTGCAACGCGGCGCGGCGTCCCCGGGCTGCGGTTGAATGGTGATCAGATACGGATCCATCTGCCGCCCTTCAAAATTGTAGCCTAAGGAGCGATAATCATAGGTTTCACGGCGGCTAACCGCCACACCTTTGTTCGCGCGCATCACGGCGTACTGGTGCAGCCTTGCTGTCTCGCCCGTGAGCAGCTCAGTTGTGCTCACGCCCAGCGCGGCGGCAGCCTCGTGCAGCACAGCCACGGGAACATCCGCTTCGCCCGCTTCGTAAGAAGCCAGCAACGCAGCCGAAACCCCCAGCCGCTCCGCCAAGGCTTCCGACGAAAGCTCCGCAAGCTCGCGCATTTCACGCAAGCGCACCCCGATTTCCATGTTCATATTCGTCATCCTTGCTTCTCCCCAATCCCAAAATCAGCGCCCAGCGCCAACGCTTTCAAATTGGATTCAAACAACTGCTGCTTGCGCGGTGGCACTGTTTTTTCCATAGCCTTGCGAATGGATTCCGGGCGGCAAAGCTCCGTGACACGAAGCAGCTTGCCCAACAGGATCATATTGGCAAGCCCATCCAGATCGGCGTTTGCAGCAAGCTGCGTCGCCGGAACATAATGGCAAACGACGTCCGTGCGTCCACAATCCGCCGCAAACATGGAGCTGTCAGCAAAAATAAAGCCATCCTGCCTGACGAGCGGCGCAAAACGGCTAAAGCTCGGCAGATTCATCGCCATTAAAACATCCGGACGCAAGACAATCGGCGAGCCAATGGCTTCGTCCGAAAGGATCACGCTGCAATTGGCTGTTCCACCGCGCATTTCCGGTCCATAGGAGGGCAGCCACGAAACCTCCCGATCCTCCAGCAGTCCCGCGTATGCCAAAAATTTTCCGGTGAAAAGAATGCCCTGCCCACCGAAGCCGGCCAGCAAAATCTGCGTCATCATCCGCTAGCCCTCCTTCTTTTCGGCAAACAAATCGCGAAAGACTCCCAGCGGATAATACGGCAGCATGTCCGTGCGCAGCCATTCGAGAGCCTGCTGCGGCGTTACGCCCCAGTTGGTGGGGCAGGTAGATATAACCTCCACCAGCGAAAAACCCTTGCCCTCATTCTGGTATTGGAACGCCTTTGTAATTGCCTTCTGCGCCGCGCGGATGTGCTGTACGCTGTCTACGCTCACGCGCGCAAGATACGCCGGGCTTTCCAGCGTCGCCAGCATTTCACAAACCCGAATGGGCATCCCGGTTCTGGTTACATCGCGCCCATAGGGGCTTGTCTGCGTCACCTGCCCCGGGAGCGTTGTAGGCGCCATCTGCCCACCTGTCATGCCATAAATGGCGTTGTTGATAAAAATAATCGTGATGTTCTCACCCCGCGCCGCAGACTGCACGGTTTCCGCCGTGCCAATTGCCGCCAAATCCCCGTCACCTTGGTAGGTGAAAACAATCCTTTCAGGATCTGCGCGTTTTAACCCCGTGGCAACAGCGGGCGCGCGCCCATGCGCCGCCTGAATCATATCGCAATTGAAATAATTGTAGGCAAACACCGCGCAGCCTACAGGAGCAACGCCCACGGCGCCGCCTGTCAAATCCAAATCATCCAACGCCTGCGCCACCAAGCGATGCGCAATCCCATGGGTGCAGCCGGGGCAATAGTGCATGATCGCGTCGGTCAATCCTTTGGGTTTTTCAAACACAACAGCCATGGCTAGCATCCTCCAGCTTCCCCAAAATTTCCTCCGGTGCAGGCACCATGCCGCCGGTGCGCGCGCAAAGATACACGGGTCTTTGGCAGCGCGTCGCCAGCTCCACATCCTCACGCATTTGCCCCATGCTCATTTCAACGCACACAAAAGCCCTGACCCGTTTCGCCAAGCGCTCCAGCGGTTGCTTCGGGAACGGCCAAAGCGTGATCGGGCGCAGCAAGCCCACTCTTTTCCCCTGCGTCCGCGCCGCTTGGACTGCGTTTTTCGCAATCCGCGCCGCCGCACCATAAGCTACCACAACAATTTTCGCGTCCTCCAGCAAATACTCCTCCCAGCGGGTTTCGCCGGCTTCTATTTGCGCGTAGCGCACAAACCGCTCCAGATTCATGCGCTCCAAATCCTCGGGCTGCATGAAAAGCGAATTGATAATGTTCGGCTCCCGCTGCCCGCGCGTGCCCGTCAACGCCCAAGGCTTACCCTCCTGCGGCGTTTCCTGCCGCGAAGCGCGCAGTTCAACCGGCTCCATCATTTGCCCCAGGATACCGTCGCTGAAAATCATGGAGGTCACGCGGTATTGATCCGCAATTTCAAACGCCCACGCTGTGTAATCGTACATTTCCTGCACACCGCTGGGCGCAAGCACCACCATGCGGTAATCCCCGTGCCCGCCGCCCTTGGTGCACTGAAAATAATCCGCCTGCGAGGGCTGAATGCCACCCAAGCCCGGACCTCCGCGCTGAATATTCACCACCACCGCCGGCAAATCGCAGCCCGCAAGATACGACAGCCCCTCGCTCTTGAGCGCAATGCCCGGGCTGGAGCTGGAGGTCATGGCGCGCTTGCCCGCTGCCGCCGCGCCAATCACCATATGAATCGCGGCAATCTCACTTTCCGCCTGCAAAAAGCATCCGTCGATCTTTGGCATGCGCTTTGCCATATAAGCCGCAATTTCTGTCTGCGGGGTAATGGGGTAGCCAAAATAATGCCGACAGCCGACTGCAATCGCCGCTTCGGCAATCGCTTCGTTGCCTTTCATCAAAACCTTTTCCGCCATACATCCTCCTGTGATTCGTCCGTCACTTCTCCACCGTAATCACGCAATCGGGGCACATGGTGGCACAAAACGCGCAGCCAATGCATTTATCCATTTCTTCCACCTGCGCGGGGTGATATCCCTTGGTATTCAGCCGCTCCTTCGCCATATGAACAATCTTCTTCGGGCAAACCTCCACGCAAAGCGCGCAGCCCTTGCAAATATCCTCCCGGAACGTTACCCTCGCCATCAGCCAAGCACACCCCCCGCCTCAAATTTTGCGAACCGTGTTTGGATGCGTTCCACGGCCTGCCTCGTTTTTTCCGCCGTGCCAAAGCCTGTGAGCCGGAAATACCCCTCCCCTGCCGGACCAAAGCCCGCGCCGGGCGTTCCAACGACCTGCGCCTCGTTCAGCAGCAAGTCGAACAGCTCCCAGCTTGTCATGCCGTCGGGCGCCTTCAGCCAAACATAAGGCGAATTGACGCCGCCCCAGGTAGAAAACCCGGCGCTCTCCAGCCCCGCTTTGATCGCTCCGGCGTTCTGCAGATAGTAGGCAATCGTTTCGCGCACCTGTGCCCGCCCTTTGGCTGTGAAGGTTGCTTCCGCACCACGCTGGGTAATGTAGGAAACGCCGTTGAATTTCGTCGCCTGTCGGCGCCCCCAAAGGGCATGGATGCTTGTATCGCCGCTTTTGAGTGCCTTCGGCACGATTGTGTAAGCGCAGCGTACGCCCGTGAACCCCGCCGTCTTGCTGAAGGAACGAAACTCGATAGCGCAGGTCTCCGCACCCGGGATCTCATAAATGCTACGCGGCAAATCCTCGGTAATATAGGCTTCATACGCGCCGTCATACAGCAGAATGGAAGCGTTTTCGTTCGCCCAATCCACCCAGGCTTGCAGCTGCGCGCGGTTCATCGCCGTGCCCGTGGGGTTGTTCGGGGAGCAAAGATAGACCAAATCCGCCCTGTCGCCCGGCAACTGTGGGAGAAACCCCGTTTCCGCCGTGCAATCCAGATAAACCAGCCGGTTCCAATGCCCGCCTGCGTCCGGATTCCCCGCGCGCCCCGCCATCACATTGGTGTCCACATAAACCGGGTAAATCGGGTCACAGACCGCGACGATATTCTCCGTGCCGAAAATATCGCCGATGTTACCGCAATCGCTCTTCGCGCCGTCGCTCAAAAAGATCTCATCCAGCTCCAAAGCCACGCCGCGCAAAGCATAATCGGCGCGGATAGCTTCCTCCAAAAATGTGATTCCAATATCCGTCGGGTAGCCCTTAAACGTCTCGGCGTGCGCCATTTCATCCACCGCCGCGTGCATAGCGGCAATGGCTTCCGCCGGCAACGGACGCGTCACGTCGCCGATCCCCAGGCGGATGATCTCCGCGCGCGGATGTGCCGTCTGATATTCCCGCACCTTCTTGCCAATCGTGCTAAACAAATAGCTGCTTTGCAGCTTCGCAAAATTCGCATTAACCTGTACCATACAGCTTCTCCCCTATGCTTCTATTTCGCCCGTGCAAACGAACGCTGCGGGTCCCTTCATGAATACTGTGTTCCGCGCGGAATCCCAACGAATCACCAATGCGCCGCCGCGCAGCAGCACAGTAACATCGCTGTCCTTTTGGCAGTATCCGTTCAAAACGCACGCGACCACACTCGCGCAGGCTCCCGTGCCACAGGCCAGGGTTTCGCCGCTCCCACGCTCCCAGACACGCATTTGGATATGCGTGCCGTCCACTACCCGCACAAATTCCGCATTGACGCGATCCGGGAACCACGGGTGCTTTTCCACCAGCGAACCAACCGCCTCCAGAGGAAACGCTTCGGTATCCTCCACAAAAACAACGCAATGCGGGTTGCCCATGGATATGCAGGTCACGCGGTAATCCAGCCCCGGCAAGGGCTGCGCGATGCACGTTTCACCTTCAAACAACGCCGGGAGCATCGCACCCTCCAGAATCGGTGCTCCCATATCCACAGTCGCCGAGAGCACCTTGCCGGCAAACATTTCCATCGCAATCGTTTTGACGCCGCTCAAGGTTTCAAGCGTGATGGTGTCGGCGGCGGTCATGCCGTTTTCGCGCACATATTTCGCCACACAGCGCGTTGCGTTGCCGCACATTTTCGCTTCACTGCCATCGGCGTTGAAAATGCGCATCTTAAACGTCGCAATTTCAGAAGGGCAAATCAGCACCAGCCCATCCGCGCCGATACCAAAATGACGATCACTCACACGAACCGCCAACGCCGCCGGGTCTTCCACCCGCTCGGCAAAGCAATTGATATAAATATAATCGTTGCCTGCACCCTGCATCTTGGTGAATTTCATCCGACTGATCCTCTTGGTCTATACCATTTTATAATATGACTATCCCTTTAACACCACCAATCCCAGCGGCGGGGAATCTGTGACGGCACTCAACAGGCGGTCGAATAGAGAAGGCTGCTGGAAGCGTCGGTTGAAGCGGTAGGAAAACT
>JAITGE010000048.1 GCA_031280825.1 Oscillospiraceae bacterium
AGTTTTCAGCGGGGCTGCGTGCGAAATTGCTCTCTCGCGGAGCGTTGCGCCGCCGTCCGGCTCGCGCCGCTGTGGGCATTTTCGCGGACGCTAAATGTTTACACTTTGTTCATAATATCGCTCACTTTTCGCTTGACTTTTCATTTGCAGACTCGTGAAAAACAAAAAGGCCGGTGAGCGTCCCGCTGCAGAAAACAGCGAAGCGCCCACCGGACTTTTTTGCAGATTATTTTTTTGTGTTTATGCCTTT
Organism: Oscillospiraceae bacterium; assembly: GCA_031280825.1. GTDB lineage: Bacteria > Bacillota > Clostridia > Oscillospirales > Acutalibacteraceae > WRMQ01. The sequence goes on from JAITGE010000048.1 coordinate 251, forward strand.
GTAAACTTCGATAAATCAATTATAGAAAGAGCAGCCAAGCCGGAAGTTAACAACCAGTTGCCTGCGGTTGCTTTTCACTCGCTGCGGCACGCCAGCACCACGTATAAGCTGAAGCTGAACAAGGGCGACATCAAGGCGACGCAAGGCGACACCGGGCACGCGCAAGCAGACATGGTTATGCGGGTATATGCGCATATCTGGATGAAGACCGCAAGGTCAACGCCGTGAAAATGGAGCAAGCTTTCTACTCCAACCACGCCGCCACAGAGTTGCGTGAAGTGCGAACCCCGGTCAGCGAAGAATCCGGCGAACTGGATTTGGAAAGCTTCATTGCCAAACTGAGGAATGCGCCGCCGGACAAGCTGACCGTTCTTGCAGAATTGCTGCGGGTGTAATGCTGTGCTAATAAAAAGACCGCAGAACCACGGTTCCAGTCCCAGGCAAAACTGCATATTAGCAGAAACACCGATTTGTTAGCAAAGACAGCAATTTTGGTTCGATTCCAATTAGCAGGCATTCACGTTCTATGCAATTTCTATTCAGCACAACGGCGTGGGTCCGCCAACCCCCGCCCAAACAAAAAAGCGCCGCAAACCCTTGATTTACGGCACTTTGGCACGCCCGCCCAGGCTCGAACTGGGGGCCTTCGGCTTAGGAGGCTGACGCTCTATCCTACTGAGCTACGGGCGCGCGTATGAAGGCTAAAAGAAATGTACCCGGATGAAAAAATCCGCCGGGAACACCTTCGTGCGCCCGGCGGTTCGGTGCAATTGGTCGGCTAAAGAATTGGCTTCTTATGCTTCCTTCTTCTTCGCGCAAACGAACGCAGCGCCCGCCATCAGCGAAAGAGCCGCAAAAGCCGCGATTGCAATGGTGCTGCTCGAGCCGGTTGTGGGCTTCGTTTCGACAGGGGTGGTTTCACTGCTTACAACTGTAGCAGCGGAGGTTGTCTCGGGTTCCGGGGTCACGCCGCCGGTGTAAAGACCAGCCAGGAAGGAAACAAAATCGCCGCTCATGGCTTCCTGGATCTTCGCGGCAATATCCGTACCACCGAGGTTCAGGCTGCTGATGATGTCGTCGCCGAACAGTTTGACGTCTGATTCCGTCAGAACTGCCGCCAAGTCGCCGCCATCCAGATCGAAGCCTGCGGGAACAACCTTAAGCAGGGCGTCGGAAACTGCTTTGTTCGCGGTATCGGGGTCGATGGTTGCGAGAAAATCCTGCACAGCCTGCTTCGCGTCAGCGGCGACCTTTGCGGTATCCTCCGCGAAGCTCAGGACGCTGAAGGAAAGTGCCAGTGCCAGAGCCATAACGAGTGCAATTGCCTTTTTCATTGGGGATCATCCTTTCTGCATTTGGTTCATATTCATGCTGCCCGAATTCAGACAACCATTGCCTACACATAATAGCATCTTCATGAGGATTTGTCAACAGGAAAATCTACTTTTCCAGCGGGTTTCCCTAAAATTCCCTGCGCGATCCGAATCAGCCATCCTGATCAATATACTGCCAACAGAATTTTACGCTTGAGCCGTTGGTGGTGTATGTCTCCGGCGTGTCGCGCGTCACGGCGCCTTCCTTGAATCCTGCTGCCGTAAAGTGGGCGATGAACTGGTTCAGCATCTCGGCATCCGGGAACTGGATGCTGCCGACCATAATGACCTCCGGCTTGTTGTTATATTGAAAAAACGAGCCGGGGACAAAGCCGGTGAGCCACCAAGCGGATTCCGGACCGCGCGTGAAGAGCTTCTTGGTGTTCCCTGTGGTGAAATTCTTTTGGTAGCAATCCATCGCCATAACCAGCTCTTCTTCCGCAACAGCGGAGTAATAATGCGCACTGGTCTGCGTGGAAGGCTTGGTATAAACGCCGATTTCGCCGCCAAGCATTACCATGCCATAGCGCCCCTTCCAAAGCTGCACCATCCAATCCTTGGGGATGGGGTCGCCCTTAGCGTCCAGTTCATAGAGCGGCTTGCCGTTTTCATACATAACCTGCCCTTGCTTTTCGTGTCCTTTCGGGTAAAGCTTATAAACATAGCCGTAACGGAACTTGACGCGGATGGTTGCGTAGACCAACTGGATCAGCGGCGACGCCAGGTCGTAGATCTGGTTGAAGCCGAATTGCTTCTGCCAGGGCTGATGGTCTACGTAGAAAATGCCGTTTTCATCCATCTTGTAGTTAAGCAGGTTGAACGCAAGCTGTTTCTCAGTTGTGCTCATGTTACTGTTCTGGATTTTATTCTTTTCATCCAGAATCGCTTGCTGCTCGGGCGAAAGCGTGGAGGTCGTCACCACGTTGACCGATTGCGGCGGCTTAACGGTAACCGGCTTCTTGGTGGTTTTAGTAGTGCTTTTGGTCGTTTTAACCGAAGGAATAGGCGCCAGGGATTGGATTCCACTGGGAGTAGAAACATCCACAACGCTTGCATCCGCCGCCGAGTCGCCTTCCTTCCCGTAAAGGGAGGTAACGCCCTCCGCCGTGTTCGTCAAAACCGTGAAGGAACGCCCCTCCGCATCGCTGACGCTTGTGACAACGCCCGCCGTCGTGTTCGCCGTGAGCAGCGAACTCCGGTCAACCGCGACGGTTGCACCGGTAGCGCTGAGCAGGAAGGTCAAGCCATCCACAACCACATTGCCCGCCGCATCCAGGGTTCCGAAATATACATAGCCCACCGGCGGCGTATAGCTCGTTTGACCTGCGGAGGTCGCCGTGGTGGAAGTTGTTGGCAAGGTGCTGCCCACAACCGGGGCGGGATCCTCTTCTTTGGCAAAACAGCCGGTCAGCAGCGTCGCGGTGCTGACAACCGCAAGCACCAGCGCGATGGTTCGTTTCATAGTATGCACTCTCCTTCGTCAAAGATACAAAACTTGGTAAGCATTTTTGCCTGTAGCCCCATTATAGCGGAAACGCGCCGTCCGGTCAATCGCAACATAAGGCAAAACGCGCTAATTTTGCAAAATCAGGGAAATTTTGCAGTGGCAGACACGGGTCAATCGCGCAACCTTCAGCTTGCTCTGTAAGCACTTTCGCAATAGCTGCAGCGGTAAACCGGCTCCTCGCCCTGCTTGACGGCTTCGGGGTTGGCCAAATAAAAGCTGTGCTCGCAGTTCGGCTCCTCCGTGGTGATGCAACGGGGGTTTTTGCAGCGCACGACACCCTGCAGCCGCTTTGGCAACTGCAGCGCCCGCTTTTCCGCCAGTGCGCCGTGCCGAATCACATTTACCGTGATGTTTGGATCCAAAAAGCCCAGTACCTCCAGATCCAAATTGATCGCTTCGTCAATCTTGATGATATCCTTCTTGCCCATCTTGCGGCTTTTGACATTTTTGATAATTGCCACAGTGCAATCCAAGTCGTCCAGCCGCAGGGTGTGGTAGATCTCCATCGCGCTCCCCGCGCGGATATGATCCAGCACAATGCCGTTCTGTATGCTGTCGATGTTCACAGCGCGCCCCCCTCTCCTTTGAGCAGAGCCAAAAGCAGCGCCATCCGGATATATTTCCCGTAATTCGCCTGCTCAAAATAACGGGCATAGGGGCTTTCGTCCACCTTGGGGTCAATCTCATTGACGCGCGGCAGGGGGTGCATAACGATCATGCCGGTCTTTGCGCCGCGCAACTTGCGGGGATCCAAAACGAAGCTATCCCGCAGCCGCACGTAATCGGCTTCGTTAAAGAAGCGCTCCTTCTGCACACGCGTCATATAGAGAACATCCAGGGACGGCATGACCTCCTCCATGCTGCGGCGCAGGGTGAAGCTGCATTCCGCCGGAGCCTGCCGGATCATATCCAGCACATATTCCGGCGCCTGCAGCTCTTGCGGCGCGATGAGGACGAAGCGCGTGCCCGGGTAGCGCGTCATGGCGCTCACCAGGGAATGCACGGTGCGCCCGAACTTCAAATCGCCGCAAAGCCCGACGGTCAAGCCCTCCAGCCCGCCCAACTCCCGGTGAATCGTCATGAGATCCGTCAGGGTTTGCGTGGGGTGGTTATGCCCGCCATCCCCGGCGTTGATGACCGGGACGGCAGCGTACTTTGCCGCTACCACGGGCGCGCCTTCCTTTGGATGGCGCAGGACAATCGCATCGGCGTAACCGCTCACGATGCGGATGGTATCCGCCACGCTTTCGCCTTTGGCGGCGGAGGAGGAATCCTGCGAAGAAAAGCCGAGCACCGCGCCGCCCAGCTCCAGCATCGCCGCCTCAAAGCTAAGGCGTGTGCGCGTGCTTGGCTCATAAAAGAGCGTGGCGATTTTTTGTCCCGCGCAGGCGGCGGCGTATTCCTTTGGGTGTGCGAGTATCGCATCCGCCGTGCGCAGCAGCGAAGCGATCTCACGAACTGAAAGGTCCCGGCTGTCGATCAGATGCCGCAAGGTGCGTGCTTGCGCCATAGTGCCGTCCTCCTTTTGTTTGTCGCAATTGGCGGCAAGAATCCTTAAGCGCGGCTCATTTTCTTGCGCAAAGGCGTGTTACAGCATTTTCTGCCAGCCCGTATCCCCGGGGTTATCGCGGAAAGCGAACAGCGCAGCCTCCGCGCTTGCCGGAATATACCCGGTTTCAACGGCGACGCTGATGAGCGTTTCAAAATCCGTCAGGCTGGTGTTTTTGACGCTTGCCGCAGCGAGGTTGTCCAGCCCTTTTTTCATGTTGTATGTAAAGATGCTCAGGATGCCCAGCACCTCCGCGCCAGCTTCGCGCAGAGCGGCGACAACCTCCAGCGCGCTTCCGGCGGTGGAGATAAGATCCTCCACCACAACCGCCTTTTGCCCGGGCAGGAGCTTGCCTTCGATTCGCCCGCCGCGTCCGTGCGTTTTCGCGCCGCCGCGCACATATCCCATGGGCAGCCCCAGCAGGTGCGCCGTAATGGCGGCGTGCCCGATGCCGGAGGTGCTTGTCCCCATCAGAATTTCACACGCAGGATATGCCTCACGCACAAGCGCGGCGAAGCCCTCCTCCACATGCGTGCGCGCCAGGGGGTCGGAATAGGTGAGCCTGTTGTCGCAATATATGGGGCTTTGAATGCCGCTTGCCCAAGTAAACGGCTGCGCCGGGCGCAAAAACACCGCGCGGATAGAAAGCAAATCGGCTGCTATCTGCCGGGCAAGATGATGGGTGGGCATAAAAATCCTCCGTCTTTATTATGTTTCGCAATAAAAGTCATTGACCTGCGCGATGTTCAGAATGCCCTCGCGCATCAGGCGCAGCTCGGCATCCCCATGGATGAACACCGTCGCCTTGAGCACCGTTTGCGTGTGCTTGCTGATGCGCTCGGCGAGCGAATCATCGGGGAAAATCAGCTCAATGGATTGCAGCTTCCCGCCGCAATTGCGCACGGTCGCGGCGATTTTATCCACCACAGCCTCGGTGTTGCTCACACCGATGAAAAGCGTCGCATAGCTCTGGTAACGCTTGGATACTTTTTTCAGCACTCCCAGCGTAAGGTAAATCACGCCGGTGGCGATCAACGCGCCCGGCCAAAAGCCGATGCCCACCGCCAGCCCGATGCAGCTCACCGCCCACAGGCTTGCCGCCGTGGTCAAGCCTTTGACGCTGAAGCCCTCGCGCAGGATCGTCCCCGCGCCGAGGAAGCCGATGCCGCTGATCACCTGCGCGCCCAGCCTTGCCGGGTCGGGGATCATCCCCGCGCGTCCGTGGTAGATCTGCACAATGAAATCGGAGGTGCACATCACCAGCGCGGAGCCGACGGCCACAAGGATGTGCGTGCGCATCCCGGCAGGGTGGTGCGAATGGGCGCGTTCCCGCCCGATAACGCCTCCTAAAAACGCTGCCAGCGCCAGCCGCAGGCAGGTGTGCCCGGCGAGTAGAAGCATTGCTCGCTGCTCCACCCAGAGCTGCAAAATATATTCCTTCATAGCTTTCTCACTTACCCGAATAGTTGGGGGCTTCCTTGGTGATGAACACGTCGTGCGGATGGCTCTCGATCAGCCCTGCGTTGGTAATACGCACGAAGCTCGCCTTGGTTTGCAGCTCCCCGACGGTGCGGCAGCCCGTGTAGCCCATGCCCGCGCGCAAGCCGCCCACCAGCTGAAAAACCGTGTCGGCCAGTGCCCCTTTATACGGCACGCGCCCTTCAATACCCTCGGGCACGAGCTTGCGCCCGTCCGCCCCGGCGGCGTCCGCCTGAAAGTAGCGATCCGCCGAGCCAACCGCCTGCGCCATCGCGCCCACCGAACCCATGCCGCGATAGACCTTGAATTGCCGCCCTTGGTATATTTCCGTCGCGCCGGGCGATTCCTCGCAGCCGGCAACCAGCGAGCCGACCATCACGCAGGCTGCGCCCGCCGCCAGCGCCTTCACAATTTCACCGGAATATTTGATACCGCCGTCGGCAATCACGGGGACGCCGTAAGGCGCCGCGGCTTCGGCGGCGTCGCAGATCGCCGTGATTTGCGGCACACCGATACCCGCGACGATGCGCGTTGTGCAAATGCTCCCCGGTCCGATGCCGACCTTGACGGTATCCGCCCCGGCGGCAATGAGCGCCCTCGTTCCCTCGCCCGTGGCGATGTTTCCGGCGACCAGCGTGATCTGCGGGAAAGCGGTCTTGACCTTTTCCACCGCCTTCAGGATGTTGCGGCTGTGTCCGTGCGCCGAATCCAGCACAAACGCGTCCACGCCGTGCTCCGCGAGCGCCGCCGCGCGCTCCAGCACGTCCTCCGTTGCGCCCAGCGCCGCCGCGCAGAGCAGCCGCCCGCGCTCATCCCGCGCGGAATTCGGATACTGTGTGCTTTTTTCAATATCCTTGATGGTGATCAAGCCCTTGAGCCGCCCTTCGGAATCCACAAGCGGCAATTTTTCGATTTTGTGCTTCATCAGGATAAGCTGCGCCTGCTCCAGGGTTGTGCCGATATGGGAGGTCACCAGATTTTCCTTTGTCATCACTTCGGCGATGGAGCCGCTGAAATCCTTCAGAAACCGCATGTCGCGGTTGGTAATGATGCCCACCAGCACGCCATCCCGGCAAATGGGCACACCGGAGATTTTATAGCGGCGCATGAGCGCGTCGGCGTCGGCGACGCTGTTTTCAGGCGTCAAAAAGAACGGGTTGATAATCACCCCGTTCTCTGAGCGCTTGACCTTATCCACCTCGCCCGCCTGCTGCTCGACGGTCATGTTTTTATGAATGACGCCCAAGCCGCCCTCGCGGGCAATGGCAATCGCCATCCGCGCTTCGGTCGCCGTATCCATCGCGGCGGTGATGATCGGCGTGTTCAGTCGCAGCTTGGATGAAAGACGTGTGGAAATATCCGCGTCCTTCGGCAAAAAATCCGTTTCACCCGGTATGAGCAGCACGTCGTCAAAAGTCAAGCCTTCCTTCGCAAAGCGTTCCTCCGCCCGTCCCATAGCACATCTCCCTCTCTCCAAGCTGAGCGCCCCGCTGCGGCGCAAACAAAAATATAGTTTCTCTATAATAGCACGGCGGCGCAGGAATTGCAAGCATTTTTGCGCGGATGTTCAAAAATACAAAAATTGCTTGGACGGCAGGCAACTGAAAGCGTTTGCCGTGTGACACGTGATTCTAATCTTCAGCAAAGCAACCCAGGAAAGCGATCAAATAGTTTGGGTCAAAGAGGTTTCGTCGAAGTATGCCGGCGATGGAAGTTTTTAAGCCCAAGCGGGACTTGAAC
>JAITGE010000018.1 GCA_031280825.1 Oscillospiraceae bacterium
CTATATACAACATGTTGATTCAGCAAAGCGGAATTTTTACCAAAAAAGTAAGCGAGCTCAAAACCCTTGATATTCTTGACTTAGGCCAACTTGTCAACTGTTAATTGTACTATCACCTAAATATTTTCCCCTGTGCGCATGAACCTCACGCTCCTTCCGGCATTCGTGTTGACGGCGATTTTGACGGCGAATAGCTTCGTCAGATGCTTTAGCTTGTGAAGAATCACAGAATATTGCCCCTGTCAAGGGGTTTTCCACAATTCGATCAGAGGAAATTTTTTGTGTCTCAAACGAAAATAGCGCTTGACAAGGTGCTGTTTATATGCTAGAATGTCTCTCGTAGTATCGTTATGCGGTCATGGCGGAACTGGCAGACGCGCTAGATTCAGGTTCTAGTCGGGGCAACTCGGTGGAGGTTCAAGTCCTCTTGGCCGCACCATTACGACTAACCATAAGGGATTTATCCTTTGTGGTTAGTTTTCTTCTGCGCACAACGCGGTTGAAATGGAAAACGTCACGCAGCGACGGCGACCACATCCCGGATCCGCCCGAAGCTGGCCTGGAATCGTTCCTGCTGCGCGCGGCTCCAATGCGGCACGGTCACATGCCCGACCATTTTGTAGTAAATTTCCACCCGCTGCATCATCACGCCCTGCTCTTTTGCCCGGTGATGCACGATGATTTTATCGATGAATTCGTGCAGGATTTCGGGCGTGAGTTCGCGAAAATCGGTGTAGCGGCGCACCAGCGTGAGGAAACCATTGATTAAAGGGGCAGTTTCCGAAAGGGGCTGCCCCCTTAACATACCTAAAAAATCGAAAGGACTTTTGACCATGAATAGCTTAACGAAATACCGCCTTGCGGGGGAATTGGAAACCACCGTATCCGGCAAGCTGCTGTACGAAGAGGATTGCGGCATACATCCAAAACCAATTGCAAGAGGACCAAATGGCGGATCAGATCAGGCTGAAAGAATTCAATGACCCGTTTACGGGTCGCCAGTAACAGTTTCCTCGCAAGCGGCAGACCGCAAAAAGCGCCTTGAGGCGCCGCTAGTAAAATAGGGCTACGCCCGCATAAGAAAATCCACCGGCTGTGCCGGTGGATTTTTATTCCATGCCGGAACTCCGCAGAATTTCATGCCGTTGTGCAGTCTTGACTTCTCACCGAAAACCATTGATATGACTGGATTTGTTCGATAGAAGTAAGTCAAGACCGCAAGAATCCCGTGGGGATATTAAAGGATTTTTCTCGCGGCTTAGTGTGAGCGTTCGGGAGCGGTAACACAACGCGACGAAAAGACGCGCTCTTGTAATTTTACCGACCATCTGCTATACTAAACAAAGTAAAATCACAGGGCATCTTTTTCGGAGCACCCTGCCATTCCCCCGCAGATAGCCCAAAACGCCTTGACCATCAAGGCGTTTTACTGTCTGTCTTTTAGAAGGTTATCCAAAGGGCTGAATTGCGGGGAACAGATTATGGTTCGGGACGAAATCAGATGCACATATTTTCTGACCATCTCAAAGCTGGTGTGCCCAAGGATTTGCTGTAAATGATGTAACAGGAAGAAGCCCGCAAGTCTTGCGGTTCGCGGGCTTCCTCACGCAATCTTTTCTGTTTATTTTGAACGGTAACAAGCGGTACCCCCAATGCAGCTGTATTATACCTGCATTGGGGGGTGTCTATCGTTCCTTCAGAGTTCAGGGTGAAAGAAAGCGACCGCTTTTCACGCGACTAGAGAACCTTGAGGAAGGTAAGGAGATTGATCATCCATTCCATGAACTTCAGCGTTTCCTTGAACTTCCAAATCAGGTATGGCGTGCCGTGCGTGGGCAGCTTTGCAATGTCATACGTCGCATTCAGCAGGAACTTAATGAAGCCCTTGGTAAAGCCGGAAAGTCCCGCGCCATCGCCCAAAATGTCAATCAAAGCATTGCGCTGCGACTTGTTCTTCATCACGGTCGCGAACTCGCCAATGATGATTGTGATCAAATCCGCGCGGTCGCGGTCAGTCACAGCAACATACTTCGCAGTGCTGCCCGAAGCAGAGTATACCGTCTTAAGTGTGCCAACCATCAGCTTGCTGAAAATCGCAGCATCCAATCCGGGTATCTGCAACCCACCAAGCAACGAGCCAAGCATTGCCTGCGCGTCTATTGTGATCAAGCTGCCTGTCTGCCCGGTATAAGCATTGATCAATCGGTTCACAGCAAAGAGTGTACGGTCAAGGCTCTGCTGAAGCAGCGAGGGCCGCCCGTCAATCTCACTCGTGAAGTAGCTCAGATTCGGGATAAGCTTGAAAAGGTTCGTTGTCGGATTTTCCAGCGTCGCGGCAAGCGCGGTGAGGACGGGCGCGATCAGCGCATCCACTTTTTCATCCGCTGTAGCACCGATATAGGTACCCGGCGCAACGACTGCGGCTTGCAGATCCAACGGGAGCAACAGCGCTTCGTAAATCGGAATCAAGCCGTAACGATAGCCCTCATAGCCACTGACCTGAAGCGTGGCGTTGGGTACATCCCCAAGGATTGTGATGTTTTTACCCGCCAGCACAAAATCCAAGAGAGGCATTGCGGGGCGCAAATAATCCTTGAGCGCGGCAATAAACGTCGCTTCGCTGTTGATTGTGCCTGTCGGCTGCCAAGTGCGCAAATGGTTCAGCATCGCCAAAGCATCCACACTCTCGCCGCCAATGGTAACAATCTTGCCCACCAAATCGCTGAGCGTCCAGCCCGGCAGGATCTCACTATCCGCGATTTCGGGGAGCTGCCCTTGGATCATGCCAAGAACCAACAGCAGATTTTCTTTCGTATAGAGCGAGTCGCCCAGCATATCATGCAAGTAATTCTCGCCCGCTGTTTTGCCGTTTTCGTCAATCGCGCCAAATTCCTTGCCGTAAAGTACCTTCCAGATCATATCAAGGTACTTCGGCGCATCGTTGGCAAGCTTGTCAGCCTTCTTGGGCGTCCACCAGCACTTCTTGTAGTAATTCTTGAGCCGCGCGGCAATGTCCGCATCCGGATAGGAAATCGGCGCAAGAGGTGCGTAATTTGATTCATCCAACAAGCTGAGCAGCCCTGTCAAATTCTGCTCTTCCAGAAGACCAAACACACCAAACTTGTCAAGCAACTGCGTCAAAAGCAACGCACGATCCACAGCAACATACGCAGGCGCGGTCGGGTCGTCAGCGTCAGCAGCGTCGAATTTTGTGATCGTGCCAACGATCAAATCTTCAATCGTGAGACCCTTGATTTGCAGCCCGCCCGTTTCCAGCTTCGGCAGCTCCGTTGCCAGCAGTGCGTTGAGCTTGTCGCCCAGCTTCAACTGCGGCACAGCGGCGTTGTACATCGCCTCAAGCTCCGGCACGTTGGGCAACAGCACCGTCACCGGATGCAGCAAACGATCCATCGCCTGCTGAATGATTGATGTGCCATTCGCGTCACTGATGAGATACGCCAGGTTCGGCACCATTTGCAGCACGGTGTCCACAGGCTTGCTCGCCAGCGTGTTGATAAGATGCAGGATCGGATCGATGATGGCGGCGATTTGTTCCGCCTCAGTTCCGGCGGCGAAATCGGCGGCAGGCACCAGCTGCGCGTCATAGCCGACAATGCCCGCGCCCAAACCGCGCAGAAGCGGCAGCAGACCATTTTCGTAGCCATCGGAACCGAAGATCGTGATCAAACCGTTACCGCTATCGATTTCAGGAACCAGCTTAACATCTTCGCCTGCCAACAGCACACGGATCAGCGGCATTGCGGGCAACAGCAAATCGGTCAACGCCGTCTTGAATTCCGCCTCATTTGTGATGGTCACCGCACCCGGATCAGCAAGATAAGCCTCAAACGGCGCAAACACATCGTCCATATTCAGCGGTGTGCCGGAAACGCTCACCAACCGCTCAAGCAAATCATACAGGCGCAGATCCGCGCCACCCATCGGATTCGGGAAGGTGATTGCGGTCAATTGCGGTTTTAGATCAGCAATTTGCTGCACCAGCTTCGTGAAATTGCTCTTCACATAATAATCGCTGCCCCAGAGGTTTTGAACTGTGGCTTCGAGCGTGTTGCCGACCACGACGTCACCAAGCAAGCCCTGCAACCAGTCCTTGGTTTCGGTGTTAGCCAAAATGATATTTTGCCACAGCCAATTGATAAGGTCATCCGCGTTCTCAACCAGGTACGGCATCGCGTTTTCACCCAACCAACTCGGCGGGGTCACCGTCACCGCGCCCGGCGCCTGTGAATAATCGATATCACTCGGGGCAGGCGGCTCCGCGCCACGAATGAGATTAACGACACCTGCCCAACCACTGCTTTCAATCGCATCCAGCAAGCCAGCTTCTTTCATCAGAGCGAAGAGGACGGCAGCGCGGTCTGCTTCCAGATATCCGGCAGGGTTCAGCGTGCCCAAAACAAGCTGCGAAATATCAAAGCTTGCGGGCAATCCGGCGTTGTTCAAAAGCGGACTCAGCTGCTCGTTAAGAACAGAATCCAGCAACGTTTCAAGATCCAGCAAAATCCCGTTGCTGCGGTCGATTTGCAGCCAATCCGGCAAGCCGTCCGTGCTGATGACGCCCAAAAGATCCGTAATCGGACGCAGGGTATCCACCAATACATAGAGCGGATGCGCAAGCGCATGCAGACTCTGCTGCATCGGGCTTTCGCCGCCGGTTGCGGGCGGCGTCATGAAGTACGCCAGATTCGGAAGAAGATCAAGCACCGCAACGGGGTTCGCCAGCAAAGCAGCATATACCTTGGCAATGGGGTTCAGCAGCGCTTTGATACGCGCTTCTGAAGTCCCAAGCGCCTTGAAGGCTGCATGGCTGATAATCTCACCGTTCAAACCCAGCGGCGCGGTGAAGGCCTTGAGGATCGGAATAATTGCCTTCTCATAGCCGTCATAGCCCTTTGCCGTAAGCAACGGCGCACCGTCTGACGCGGGGAACAGCCCCAAATCCTTATCCGCCAGAATGAAATCCAGCAAGGGTCCGATGGGCGCAAAATAGGCTGCGATGGCATCCAAAAAGCTGTCAATATCCGTGATGGCAGGCTCCGTGCTGTCGTTCAGCATCGTGCTGAGCGCAGCCTGCAGGCTGTAGATCGTTCCATCCGGCAGAAGGATACCGTCAAGCAAAACGCCATACTGCGCAAGCAAATCCACGAGCGCCTGGCTACCCAGCAACGATTTAATCTCGCCCGTGAGCGCCTGATAGCTGGCAAGGGTGAACACGCCGTCATCCAAAATGTGCCCAATGCCCTGCCCAAGCGTTTCTCCTTGGTTGCCGGAAAGGATTTCCCAGACCAAATTCAAAATGTCTTCCGCGTTATCCACAAGGAATTGCGCGTCAGCCTCCACCTCGCCTGGCTCAAGAGATTTCCACCACGTGGGATAAGGGTTATCCCCCAGATCCGGCTGCCCATAGATGGGCTTCACGTTGGGATAATCACCGGGCTTAAACAACTCCGCAATGGCGGCGACGAAGGCTCCGTCAGAGGAAGCGGAAGAATCCAGCCCCAGTGAACCCAGCAGCCCGCTGTTTTTCAGATACAGCAACAACGCCTTCGCCATATCAGCCTTATCGCTCTCGATATAGAAGCGGGTTTTGCCATCCATGCGCTTCGTGGCGTATTCCGTCTCCGCGCTTGTGTGCATCTGACCGTAGGTCGCCACACGCCCGGGGTTGAACGGAGGCAGACCAAGCCCCGGAATAATCGTTTCGATCAATTTGTTCACATCGCCCAAGAACGAAAGATCCACGGGGCTGTCGCCGCTGAGCAGCATATCGGCAATGTTGATGGGATCAACAGCGCTTGCCAGCGCATCAAGCACCGAACCGGCGAACAAATTGACAATGGCATTGTCTGTCGTCACACTATAGGAAAGATTCACTATAAGATTCTGGAGCAACGGCACTACGCGGTCAAAGGAAACTCCGACCATAAGATTCGGCAGCAGATTCAGAATTTCTGTGATCGGCTTTTCCTTAATGTTATCCAGCAGGGCGAAAACGGGATTGAAGATCGCATCCACCGCGCCTTCGATGGTGTTCACCGACTGGCACTGCGCGTTGTTCAGCACGGTCGACGTATCTGTGCCAAGCAGCTGCTCAAAGATCGGCACAAGCACCTTGCCGTAGCCCGCGTTAGGTGCAAGCCGCATATTAACAATCGCGTCGGCTTCAATCGGAATTGTAATAATGATAACCTGTTCCGCCCAAATGTGCGCGGCGTAATTGTTGTTCATGTCCACGGTTTGGTTGAAAAACAGCGAGCGCAGCAAGGGTAGCAACCCCTTCAGGCTTTCATACAGCGCCTGCTTGAAGCGAGCTTCCCGCTGCTCCACCGGAAGCTGATCAATGCCCCAGGGCAACGTCAGGTTGCCGTCCCCATCGTGCGGCAGATCGCCCCACGCGTTGGTTGGGTATGCTTCCCAATCCCGGCTGGTGATGGCATACTGCTCCACCATCGCCTTGACCTCCGGGAAGGAGGTAATGTTGTTCTTCCAGAGATCCGGATAGAGCTTCAGCCCGCTCATGCCGCCGCCGGCAGCCAAAATGGAATGCAGACTGTAGAAATCCACCCGCTTCACCGGGTCACCGATGGAAACGTCTGCCAAAGCGCCAAATTGCTTTTCAAATTCGGGCAGGACGGATTCATAGAACATACCGATGAGCATGTTCACCGTCGCGTCGTTAAAGACCATCCCCGAAAGAGCGGCATCGAGAATCGTTCCGACATTCAGCGTGTCAACAGCATTGATATCAATACCGAAGCTGCTTAGGTCAAGAAGCGTGCCCGCCGGATCAATCGCCTGCAGAATCGGCTTCAAGTCGCCGTCTCTGCCCAGCATCGCGTCTAGCTTGCCGATGATTTCAAGCAGCGTCGCGTCGTCAACCTCATAGCTGTGCCCGGGCAAAATGTCCTCCGCCATGGGATCGCGCTGCATCGTCCCGATATCTGTCTGTTTGAAATAGGCGCCGGGATTCGCCACAAAATCATTGTACGCCTGCGTGATGGGTCCGATCAGGAGAGCGTAGTCGTTCTGCGCGTCCGCAGCAGAGTACCCTGCTGCGCTGTCACCCAGAAGATCCAGCTTCGCGTCGGCAGCCAGACCGTTATACGTGACGCGGTCAAGCTTATCAATGGCATCCTTCAGCTTGATGAACGTCGCCCAACTGAGCACCTTAATGCCCTCAACCGGGAGCTCAATTTCGTTCGCGGTTTCCGCCGCGTGCACGATCGCCATCGCGTCCTCAATCTGGAGCGTTACGCGCGTCGCCATCACCTGATAGGCGTTTTCAAGCAGCGGCGTGATCACACGCGCGTCGTAGGTGCCGTAAATCTCGCCCCACAGCTCTGCGCCCAACGCGGTCTCGCCTGCGGTGCTCGCGGTGCGGTAAGCCTGGGCATTCGCCTTCAATCCATTATAGGGCGGCTTGGGCGCGTTGACATGCGCCGTTACGTCGTTCAGCAGCGCAAGGATTTGCTCGTTGGTCATCCCCGTGAAATCAACGGCTTCATAATGCCCAAAATAATCGCGGTAGCTATACCATGTTTCTTCACCAAAGCCATTGGCGTCGCGGTAATCCAGCTCAATGCCCAGCGCATTCCTGCGCTCGGTAAGCGTTTGCTCCACCGTGTCAAAAATTGCTTCCACCTGGTCGCTATAACCATCCGCGCGCATTTGGCTCAGGAAGTCCACGTCGCCGACGCTGAACTCGTACCAGGTCTGAATTTGCTGATAATCATGGGTAAAGTCACTGTTGCCCACATCATCCGGGTTCGCGCCCTCGTGATAATTCGCGCTCCGGCTGAGATATTCCTGCACAAACTCAAACTTATCCCAGATCTTCCACAGGCGGATCGTCAGCTGCAAATTCGCCAGCCACTCTGCCTGCGCGTCCAGATCCAGCGTAATCGCCGGATCCGCCGCAGCGCAAAGATCTTCAACCTCCGCCCAAACGGCGGGCTTGTTGTCTCTCGTGCTGATCAGGAAGTTATGCTTTACGCTTGCCTCGATGTAATATGCTTCCAGCGCCGTAAGCTCCAGAGCGGTATAGCCCGTGCGGGGGTCAAAATCATCCTGCGTGATTGCTGTGTTGAACAGCTGCGTCGGGTCGGTCACGAGCACGCCCGCATTCTCTTTGTGGAAATATTCCGCATTCAAAAACGCCAGCTTCGCGTCGCGCACATTTTCGACCTTCTCGCGCAGGTCGGTGCCGTAATCATACGCCTGCAGCCCATAAAATGCCAGCAAATCGGCATTCCCGGCGGCGGAAAGATAGGCACTGTCCACCGTTTCCGTCGTCATCAGGTCGTCCGCTGCGTCATAAGCCGCCATCCACACAGTCAGCTCGTCGGCAGTGTAATCGTAAACCGTCGCGTCCGTAACATTCCAATCCAGCGCATCCCAAGCTTGGAGCGCAGCCTTTGCGCTCGTCACGTCCGTGTTGCTTGTTTCAAACGAAATTGCCGAAAGCGTGTGCCAGCCAAAACGGTAGGAGGTCGACATTCTCCAGCGGTTATATTTCACAAGACTGCCGCTTTCGCCACTTGCGCGCATATGCCCCATCGCGGTCCACTGCATCGTATGCGTCGTGGCGATATAACCGCTTGTGGCGACCTCGTCCGGCATATCGCCCAAATTCGGGTCATACTCCTGCATCAGCGCAGTCTTCGCCGCGCGAGTGTACGTCGGTCCGCTTTTGCTGAGCGTATTGTTAATGCCGCTGGTGCCCAACTGATTTTCGTTCGGAAAATCCGGCCAATTCGGCCAATTGCCGGTACCCGCGAAATTTTGACGCGCACCGGCGGCACGAACCGCTTCAGCGTAATGGTTTTGGTTCGTTGACGACACGTTGTTCCCGTTGCCTGAGATCCAGCCGATACTGTTCTGACTCGTGCCATAATCAGAACTGTTCTTGTTCGTGGCGACAGTCGTGCCGATCACGCCGCCGCTGCCGTTGGTCAAACCGGTCATATCCTGGTAGCCGGAAAGCCCCAGCGTCGCCAGAATTTTCGGAACGTTGTTGTCCGTCCCGTTGCTAAACACAAAATTATCGTACGCATTATCATCATTGGTTGCGCCGCTCCAAGAACCGTTGCTGACATTCCAATTGTCCGCAATCAATGCCGCCAGCATCCTTGCGGCAGCGTAATCGTCCCCCGCCCCACTGAGCGCAAGAAAGTTGTCCTTGGTAACGTCCAAGGGCGCGTCGGCGAAAACCCGCCCCGCCTGCGGAAGCCCCACAAATAGTACCAGTGAGGCCAGCAGCGTTGAGAATGCGCGCTTCAAGAATTTTGTTTGCCGAATGTCCTGCTTCATAATAAAACACCTCCCATAAAAATTGGTCGCCAGGTCACGCGTAAAAGGAAACTTTCTCCGCCGCCCGTTGCGAAACCGAAAAAAATCCCCCTTCGCAAAGACGATTATACACCTCCTGTCACGACAAGTCAATTGCCAAAATGACGAAATTTACGACGATTTTTGGTGAATTTCACTAATTTGTCGTTTTTGCGAAGCGATTTCCTATGGTGACACCGTGCATCAAAAAGGATCCGTCGGCAAGCCGACAGATCCTTTTCCTTCCTACCGAAGCAGCGCCTTGCCAGTGTATATGTTGTATAGACTGCCTATTCCTTCACAGTTTCCAAAAGCCCTTTGGCAAGCCCCGCAATGCCCTGAATCTCGCTGGGAATGATAATCTTGGTCGCTTTTCCATCCGCCGCTCTTGTGAAGGCTTCGAGGGATTGCAAGGTAAGATAGCCTTCGCCCGGCGCGGCAAGGTTGATGAGCCGTATGGCTTCGGCGCGCGCCTTCTGCACCGAAAGGATCGCCTCCGCCTCGCCCTCGGCCTCGCGGATCTGCGCTTCCCTGCGTGCCTCGGCGCGGAGGATCGCCGCTGCCTTCTCGCCCTCAGCCTCGGTGATCTGCTTTTCCTTCACACCCTCGGCGGCAAGGATATTCGCCGCTTTTTCGCCCTCGGCGCGTAAAATCGCTTCGCGGCGCTGGCGCTCGGCCTTCATCTGCTTCTCCATGGCGTCCTGAATCTCGTGCGGCGGGAGGATATTCTTCATCTCCACGCGGTTGACCTTGATGCCCCACGGGTCGGTCGCTTCATCCAGAACAATGCGAATCTTGCTGTTGATCGTGTCGCGCGCCGTCAGGGTGTGATCCAGCTCCAAGTCGCCGATGATATTGCGCAGCGTGGTGGCGGTCAGGTTTTCAATCGCCATCAGCGGGCGATCAACGCCGTAGCAATAGAGCTTCGGGTCGGTGATCTGGTAGAAAACGACGGTATCAATCTGAATCGTAACATTATCCTTTGTGATAACGGGCTGCGGCTTAAAATCCGCCACCTGCTCCTTCAGCGACACCTGCTTGGCAACGCGGTCAAGAATCGGGATTTTTACGTGCAGCCCCGTTTGCCAGGTTTCTTTGTATGCGCCCAGGCGCTCAATGACATATGCTTCCGATTGCGGGACGATGCGGATGTTGACGGCGACAAGGATAATCACCAGCAACACAAGCCCGCCCAAAATGAACCACTCCATAACATTCTTCCTTTCGATATCAATTGTATGTAGCTACGCTTCTGCCACGACGGTGTTTGCCGCGGGGGTCACCATCACCTTCACGCCCTGTATTTCCTTGATTTCAACCATTTGCCCTTCGGCGATACGGTCGTTGCCGGCAAGATTCCGCGCCGTCCAAACCATACCCTCGAGCTTGATTTGCCCGGTAGCCTTGCGGTTGTCAATCTCCTCAACAACCAACGCGCTTTTGCCGATGGCGCGATCCGCGTTTGTAGGCTGCACATCCTTGCGGAGTTTGCGCACCAAGGGTCGCGTCGCGGCAAGGGAGGCGGCGGTGACCACCACAAAAAGCGCGATTTGCAGCCACGTCTCCGCTTCCAGCAAGGCGGCAATGAGCGCGGCAAGCGCGCCCAGCGCGAACCAAACCGAAAACAGCTGCATGGATACGCCTTCCAGTATCAACGCGCCCACCAGCAGCACTGCCCAGATAATCCACGTAGCGGAGAAAATATTTTCCATAAACGCCCTCCTTTCACCGATATTGTAGCACATTTCAGCGAAATGTGCAAGTATCCGCGCAAATTTTTTTCGGTTCGCTTCCGCAGTTATGCATTTTCACCAATGCCCGCGATCACTTCGTAGAGACTTTGACCCAGCGCGGCGATACTGCCCACGGGCGCGGGGCTACACCGCAGCACCTCCAAAAATTGCGGCGGCGGGAGCACCGCCAAGATCGCGGGTTCCTCCGCCTCCCGAAAAAGCGCGACCGTCTTCCTGTCACTCTGGAAGCCCACCTGCGCGCCCTTTTCGCCCACGGATAACCGGCGGCTGTTTTCATCCACCATCGCCGCGCCGCAGACCGCGCCCGTCAGGCAAAGCAGCAGCAAGGCTGCCAAGGCGTAGCGCTTCATCAATTTCAAGGTTTCCCGCATCGTAACTTCCTCCGTTTTCGCGTTATGCGGTCACGTGACCGTCCATCCATTTTGCCATTGCCGCACCGATGAGCCGCCCGCTGTAAACCGCTTCCTCCAGGGTGTTGCCGTCCGAACCGAATTCCAGCAGAAGCGAATACGGCGTTTCGTTCATGTTGTATTTGCGCGGGCAAAAAAAGAGCGGGCGCATCAGACCGGGCGCAAGGTCCTCCGCTGCTTTATGCAGTTGAAGAGCAAAAGTCAGGTTCTGCCGCCAGTCGGGATAATCCACAATCGCGCCTTCCTCAATGCCCGTAATAATCATGATCTGCGCGGCTTTTTTGCCGTTCACCGTCGCCACCGGCTTAATATGCGAGCCGTCGTCCGGGTGGATCGCATCCCGGTGCACGTCAACAGTCACCATAATGTTCGGGTATTCCTTCAGGTACTTTTGCATCGTCAGGCGCGATCTGTCATATGCCCCACCATATTGACGGTCATATACGGTCGTGTCATGAATGACCTGATAGCCCGCGCGTTCCAGCATCTGCGCAATCGCGTCGCCCACGCGCACAACGTTTTTGTTTTTATTTTCCGAGCGCTCCTGCCAGCCGACAGGGTACCAGCCGCGATCCAAAATCTCATAGGCCTCCGTTGTATGCGTATGGTAAATCAAAACAGCGGGTTTGCTTTTATCAATTTTCAGCGGCATACGCTTTTTCAGCTCCGCCTCGATGTTCACGTTTTTGTAGGTCGCCGTCGTGTTACGTATGCTCACATTGCCAAAGCTCTGTGTGCCGTCCTTCGCTGTATATGTGCGCTCGGTGATTGCACCCGCCTTTTTGTCGCCGGCGTATTCGCGCACGGCTTCCTCCATCAAAACCCGAATGTCCGCCGGCGTCGCCGTTATGTCGAAATCCTTCGCCGCCGTTTCCGCTTCCGGTATTTTAGGCGGTGAAGCGGCGTTTGTAACCGCAATCGTTTGCATACCGTCCGGCTGCGCGGCGTTCGCGGCCGGCAGCAGCACCCCGACGCCCGCCGGGAACTGCATCCCCGCGCCCAACAGCGCCGCGCCGTGCAAAAGCCCGTCCGAAGCCAGCAATGTGAAGGCGGCGACAGCCACGCAAGCGACCGCCAAAAGCCGACCGCGCTTGCGGTTGGACGATGGATTGTTCGGCATGGTTGTCCTCCGCTCCCGCTCTTGCGTTTCCAAATAGATTTCCGCCTGCGCCTTGCTTCTGAATTCTTGCATCTTCCCACTTCCTCCCCTTGCTCTTCAAGGCATCCTTATGCGCAATGGGCGGTGAATATACGTCAGACCAGCGCCAAAAAATCCTCCGGCTGCCAGCCCGGGTGCAGGGCGCAATTGATCGCCATCGCAAGCAGCTTCGCCGCCCGCTCAATCAGCAAATCCACCTCGCGCGGCGTGACCATCATTTGCGCCCCGCCGGGCGCAAGCGCGCGGCGCAGCACGGCTTCGGGCAATTGCGCACCGCTTTGCTCCAACAGATCCACCGCAAGGGTGGCGGCATCCACCACCGTTGGCACGCCGACCGAAATCACCGGTCTGCCTAGCGCTTCGGGTGTGATCGCCTTGCGGGCATTGCCCACGCCTGAACCGGGAATGATGCCGCTGTCGGCAAGCTGCACAGTGCAACCCAACCGCGCCAGCCGACGCGCCGCCAAAGCATCAATGGTAATGACGGCGACCGGCTCCAACACCCGCACAGCCGCAGCAATCCATTCACCGGATTCCATGCCTGTGCGCCCCAGCACCCCCGCCGCAAGGCAAGCCACCGGGCGCAAATTTTCCATGCCCGCCGCCTTTGCCAGCTCGCCCCCCAAATGCCGCGTCGCAAGCACCTGCGCGCAGCAACGCGGCCCCAGGGCATCGGGCGTAATACCGTCATTCCCCAAACCAACCACCAACACCGTGCCCGCCGGCGGCACAAGCGCCGCCAGCTCTCGTGCCGCGCAATCAAGCGCCTCGCCAAAAATATCGGCTGATTCCCCAAAGGGCGGCACATCCAGGGTTACATAGTGCCCTTGGGGTTTGCCCATTGCCTGCGCCGCCGCCGCACTTGTCACCTGCACACGGCTCACGCGAATCTCCCCGCGCCGCTCCTCACTCCAGGCAAGCCCTTCGGGCTGCGAGCGCAAAGGCTCGCGGCATTCCAACGCCAAATCACTCCGAAAATTCAAAGCGGCCTCCCCGTCGGTAACATATTCACTATAGTATGCGCCGCAAAACGCGCTTGCATTCCGCCACCCAATCTGCTACAATAACAAAAACATTGCGATGAAAGGGTATATACATATGAAGCTGGCGTTTTCATCTTTGGGCTGCCCCGAGCTATCTTGGCAGGCAATGACCTCCATGGCGAAGGATTTGGGCTTTCATGGCATTGAACTGCGCACATTTGGGGATACACCTGGGCAAGAGCTGACCGCCGCGCTGGATAAGCTCAAAACCGGACGGCTGGAAGTCAGCTGCCTTTCCACCGGGAGTAGCCTACAGTATCCCGGTTCGGCGCGAGAAAGCGCAAAAGCGGAAATCCGCCGTGCCATCGCGCTTGCGCAAGCTCTGGGCACGGCATATGTCCGCGTGCTCGGCGACCGCACAGCGGAGCCGTGCGATCCCGTGGAGGACGATGATATCCGCGCCGCTATGCGGGAACTTCTGCCCGCCGCCGAGGCAGCGGGGGTTACGCTGTTGATCGAAACCAACGGCGTATACGCCGAAACCAAGCGGCTTGCCGCGCTGTTGGCATCTCTCGGGAGCGACGCCGTGGGCGCACTTTGGGATCTGCACCATCCCTACCGTTTCGGCCGCGAAACTCCCGCGCAGACCGTCGCCAATCTCGGCGCTTTCATCAAATATGTGCATTGCAAGGATTCTGTTATGGAAGACGGCAGGGTTTGCTATAAACTCATGGGCGACGGGGATTTGCCGATAGAGCTGTTCCTGCGCGCCCTGCGCTCCATTAATTACGAGGGCTTTCTTTCCATGGAATGGCTCAAGCGTTACGCACCCGAACTGGAGGAAGCGGGCATCGTCTTCCCGCATTATGTAAACTATATGGAAACGCTTCTGCGCCCCGGCGAATGCAAAACCAACCGGCTCTATGACAACGCCCGCAAAACAGGGAAATATATCTGGCCGAAAGAAACGCTGGTCAATCTGACCTTCCCGCAGGTGCTGGATTGCATCGCGGAAGAATTCCCCGAGCAATACGCCTTCCGCTACACCACACTGAATTACACGCGCACCTACCGCGAATTCCGCGATGAAGTGGACGCCTTTGCACGCGCTTTGATCGCAATGGGCGTGCGCCCCGGGGATCACATCGCCATTTGGGCGACAAATGTGCCGCAATGGTTCGTCACCTTCTGGGCCAGCGTGAAAATCGGCGCGGTGCTGGTGACGGTGAACACGGCTTACAAGATCCACGAAGCGGAATATTTACTGCGCCAAAGCGACACGCACACCCTCGTGATGATTGAAGGGCACAAAGACAGCGACTATGCCGGCATCGTGCGCCAGCTCTGCCCGGAGTTGGAGGCGCACTCGCCGGGGCAACCGCTGCATTGCGCCAAGCTGCCCTTCCTTCGCAATATCATCACAGTGGATTTCCGGCTGCCGGGCTGCCTTGACTGGCAGAGCGCTATGGCGCTGGAAGCCCAAGCACCGCAGGAAGAGGTGCTGCGCCGCGCCGCAGCCCTGCGCAAGGACGACGTTTGCAACATGCAATATACCTCCGGCACGACGGGCTTCCCAAAGGGCGTTATGCTCACGCACTACAATATCGTCAACAACGGCAAGACCATCGGCGACGGCATGGATCTTTCCACCGCCGACAAGCTGATGATCCAAGTGCCGATGTTTCATTGCTTCGGGATGGTGCTGGCAATGACCGCTTCTGTTACACACGGTACAACGATGTGCCCCATCCCCGCTTTTTCACCCGCGCTGGGGCTGGATTGCATCCATAAGGAACAGATCACCGCCTTTCACGGCGTACCGACGATGTTCATCGCCATGCTCGCGCACGAAAATTTTTCCACGACGGATTTCAGCCATATGCGCACCGGGATCATGGCAGGCAGTCCCTGCCCCATCAAAGTGATGGAGGAGGTGCTCGAAAAAATGCATATGCCCGAAATTACCATCGTATTTGGGCAAACCGAAAGCTCGCCCGGCTGCACAATGAGCCGGACGACAGATTCCATCGAAACCCGCGTGAATACCGTCGGTCGCGCGTTTTATGGCGTGGAATGCAAAATTGTCGACCCCGAAACCAACGAGGATCTTCCGGATCATGTGGACGGCGAATTTGTCGCGCGCGGCTACAACATTATGCGCGGATACTATAAAATGCCCGAGGCCACCGCCGCCGCCATTGACGCGGACGGTTGGCTACATACGGGGGATCTTGCGCGGCGCGACGCGGACGGAAACTACAAAATCACCGGTCGTATCAAGGATATGATCATACGCGGCGGCGAAAATATCTATCCGAAAGAAATTGAGGATTTCATCTACACCCACCCAAAGGTGAGCGATGTGCAGGTCGTCGGCGTGCCAAGCCGTGCCTATGGCGAAGAAATCATGGCATGGGTAATCCTCAAGCCCGGCAACGCGTCTTCCGAAGAAGAAATCCGCGAATTCGTTCTCGCACACATGGCCAAACACAAGGTTCCGCGCTATGTGCACTTCACCGATACCTTTCCTATGAATGCGGCGGGAAAGATCCTCAAATACAAAATGCGCGAAACGGCGATAGAGCTGCTTGGGCTACAAAATGAAAATAAAATTGTGACGGCTTAGAGCCTCCTGATTCGAACCGTCACGCAAAAAGCGGGGCGCGATACTATATCGCGCCCCGCCCCCCCTACCGTACCCAGCGGAAGAGCTCGACAAACCATTCGAGCAGGAGCTGCAGGAAATTCTTTTTCACCGGAGCAGGGGCTGCCGACGTGGGAACCGCAGGCTTCTGCGCCGG
>JAITGE010000019.1 GCA_031280825.1 Oscillospiraceae bacterium
CTATATACAACATGTTGATTCAGCAAAGCGGAATTTTCACCAAAAAAGTAAGCGAGCTCAAAACCCTTGATATTCTTGACTTAGGCCAACTTGTCAACTGTTAATTGTACTATCACCAAATCAAATGATACACGGAGGTGCTCCATGGTTCCCATCATTCTTTGTGACGGCGTGAAAGAAAAAGCGTTGTTTGCGGCTTTAAAAGAGCGTAGCGGCGCGGTGGACGCTAACATCACCGCAGCCGTTTCGGAAATCCTTGCCACCGTGCGCGAGCGCGGCGATTTGGCCGTGCAAGCCTTCACAGAGCACTTTGATATGCAGCAGCGGCGCGACACCCTCAACGTGATCGCTGCAGTTCGCGCCATGCCGCAGGGCGCCGCGCTCCCGCCAAGCCGTGAAATCCCCCGCGCCGCGCTGGAGCTGGCGGCAGCGCAATGCGACGCAGAAATTTTAAAAGCCATGCAAGCGGCAAGCGAGAACATACGCCGTTTTCACGCGCGGCAGCTGCGCCAAAGCATGATCGTCCACGAAGCGGACGGCGTGGTGCTGGGGCAGCGTATTCGTCCGCTAAAACGCGTCGGAGTTTATGTCCCCGGCGGCACGGCGCTTTATCCCTCCTCTGTGCTGATGAACGTCCTCCCCGCCAAAATCGCGGGCGTTGAAGAAATTATCATGGCGACGCCCGCGCAGCCCGGCGGCGGCGCGGATCAAAACATCCTTGCCGCGGCACAGATTGCAGGGGTGGATCGCGTTTTTCTCGTGGGCGGCGCGCAGGGCATCGCCGCGCTGGCATATGGAACGGAAACCATACCGCAGGTGGATAAACTCGTAGGTCCGGGCAACATCTTCGTCGCCACGGCCAAAAAGCTGCTCTATGGCACGGTGGATATTGATATGATTGCAGGTCCCAGCGAAATTCTGATCGTCGCCGACGGCACTGCAAGCCCACGCTACTTGGCGGCAGATCTGCTTTCCCAGGCGGAGCATGATAAGCTCGCCAGCGCGGTGCTGCTCTGCACATCCGAAGCCGTCGCTGCGGCGACCGCGCGGGAGCTGGAAAGCCAGCTTCCCCTCCTTCCACGCCGCGAAATCGCCGCCGAAGCCTTGCAAAATTACGGCGCAATCCTAGTTTGCGAATCCATGGAGCAGGCCATCGGCTACGCCAATGCTTTTGCGCCGGAGCATCTTGAGCTTTGCACCGCCGATGCCATGGAGCTGCTCGGCGCGGTGGAAAACGCGGGTTCTGTCTTTTTGGGGCATTACACGCCTGAAAGCGTGGGGGATTATTACGCGGGACCCAACCATGTGCTGCCCACCGGCGGTACCCCGCGCTTTTTCTCTCCCCTTTCAGTGGATGATTTCATTAAAAAGCTGCAATTTATCTCATATACAAGACCTGCGCTGGCAAAGGCGCGCGGCGCGGTGGTAACGCTCGCCGAAGCCGAGGGCTTGCGGGCGCACGCCAATGCCGTGCGGGCGCGGTTTTCGGCAAAAGACGAAAGCTAGTTTACGCTGGCGGGATTGGAGCTATTATGTCCTTTGAGCTAAATGAAAAATTGCGCGGCTTGCAGCCCTATGATCCCATTGCGGGCGATTATCCCATCCGGTTGGACGCGAACGAATCCTTTTTGCCCATCAGCCAAGCGGAACGCGCCGCCATTGCCGCCTGCGCCGAAAGCGTGCAGTTCCGCCGCTATCCCGATCCCGCTGCCATTTCACTTCGCGCGGCGGCGGCGGATTTTTACGGCGTGCCCCCCGCGCTGCTTACCGCCTGGAACGGAACAGACGAAGCCCTGCAGGTGCTCAGCGCCGCATTCTTAGGCAAAGGTGACGCCCTGCTTTGCCTGGAACCGGATTTTTCGATGTATGGCTTTTACGCGTATCTTTCCGGCGCGGATGTGATCAGGCTCCCGAAACGCGAGGATTATGCGATCAACGCCGATGCCGTGATTGCCACGCTGCGGCAGCGCCGTCCGACGGCGCTGGTGTTCTCCAACCCCTGCAACCCAACCTCGCTGGTGCTTTCACGGGAGGCGGTGCGCGATATCGTTCACGCGGCGAACGACGCCGGCACACTCGTTGTGCTGGATGAAGCTTATATGGATTTCAGCGATCAATCCCTGCTGGCAGAGACTGCGGCGCATCCCAATCTGGTGATCCTGCGCACTTGCTCCAAAGCGCCGGGATTGGCAGGGCTGCGACTGGGCTTCTCAGTCGCAAACACGGAAATCACGCGGATACTGCAAGCGGCAAAATCCCCCTACAACGTAGGTGTGTGGACACAAACGCTGGGGGAAGCCCTGCTACGCCAAGCAGATCGCTTGCACGCCGGAACGGCGGCGCTGCGCCGCCAAACCGCCGCGCTTTCGGTCGGTCTTCGCGCGCTGGCGGCACGGTTCCCCGCGCAGCTGCAGGTGATCGGCGACAGCGCAAACTTTGTCTTCGCCACGCTCCCGGATGCCGCCGCCGCATTCGAAGCGCTCAAAGCGACGGGCATCATCGTGCGCAGGTTCGGCGACGGCGCGCTGCGCGTCACGGCGGGCAGCAGAAACGAAAACGCAGAATTTCTGGCGAAGCTGGGGGTATTTTTGGAAAGGGGATCCGATTATGCCGCGAAAGCTCTTTTGTGAATATGGTCCGCTGGCTTATAAGATCGCCGCTCAAAAGGAATGCATCCGGCGCACCCTGCGGGATTTTGCGCGGCATGAAGCTTTTGCGCGGCAGAAAAACACCGAACCGCTGCCCACGCTGCTCTATAGCCATAAATCGCTGATTCGCCGCAAGCTGGGCGATGTGGACATGCGTTTGCAGGAAAACAAAGCGCACAATCTCGCCCTTGCCGCGCCAAAGGTAAACGGCATCCTCTTGCGCCCGGGCGAAACCTTCTCCTTTTGGACATTGATCGGGCGCTGCACGCCAAGGAAAGGCTATCGCGAGGGGCTGACCATTGCGCGAGGCGAAACCCGCGCGGGCGTCGGCGGCGGGATGTGCCAATTCACCAATTTGCTGCATTGGCTCGTTTTGCACAGCCCGCTGGAAATTACAGAGCATCACCACCACGATGGCTACGACCTTTTTCCGGATTTTGGGCGACAGGTTCCCTTTGGCTGCGGCACATCAATCTTCTATAAGCACATGGACTACCGTGTAAAAAATACCACGGCGCACACCTTTCAGATATTGGTTTGGACGGACGAAAACTACCTTTGCGGGGAGCTGCGGGCGGAAAATGATCTGGGGATACGCTATCATATCAAAGAAACGCAAAGCCGCTTCGTGCGTCTGCCGGATGCAATCTACCGCGAAAACACTGTGGAGCGGCGCACAGTCGATATCGTTACAGGCAACGAAACCGCGCGTCAAATCCTTCGCCGATCCCACGCAAAAACGATGTATGACGAAAGTTATATTGATCCGGCATTGATTGTTACGCCGGAATGATTGCATAAAAGCGGATGCGATGTTGCATTTTCACCAAAACAAGCCCAACAGAAGTGCTTGTTTGCCGTTGAAATTGCAAGAATATGAAAAGTTTCCTGCAATTCTATTGACAAACTATGAAGCTTCTGTTATCATAGGCACAGAAGCAGCAAGGGCGCTGCGCACTTCCGGGGTGCGCGGCGCTTTTTTTGCTTTTTGAAAATGAGGTGGAAGGGGTCTTGAAAAAATGGACGCTTTGCAATCCATGATCGAAACCGTATCGAACAACATTTGGAGCATTTGGTTCCTGCTGGGCGCAGCAATGGTGTTCTTTATGCAAGCAGGCTTTGCGGCTGTGGAATCCGGCTTCACTCGCGCAAAAAACGCGGGCAACATCATCATGAAAAACCTGATTGACTTCTGCATCGGCACAGTAACCTTCATGGTGCTGGGCTTTGGGCTGCTCACGGGTGAATCCAAACTGGCGGGGCTGATCGGCTCGCCCACGCTGGATATCTTCAGCAATTACGATGTCTTTGACGGCAAGAATTTCTTCTTTATGCTTGTGTTCGCGGCCACGGCGTCGACAATCGTTTCCGGCGCAGTGGCGGAGCGCACAAAGTTCGCGGCCTACTGCGTCTACAGCGCGGTGATCAGCGGTGTGGTTTACCCGATTTCCGCCGGTTGGGTGTGGAACATAACAACCGAGGATCATGCGGGCGGCTGGCTTTTTGACCTAGGCTACATTGACTTTGCGGGTTCCTCTGTCATCCATATGGTCGGCGGCATTGCGGCCTTCATCGGCGCGGCGCTGCTCGGACCACGCATCGGCAAATATGTTAAGGACAAGAAAACCGGCAAAAAGACGGCCCGCGCCATCCCCGGACATTCCCTGACACTTGGCGCTTTGGGGTGTTTTATTCTCTGGTTTGGGTGGTATGGCTTCAACGGCGCGGCGGCGACGGACGTTGGGCAGCTCTCCTCCATCCTGCTGGTAACAACGGTCGCCCCGGCGGTCGCGACCGTCGCCACCATGATCTTCACCTGGGTAAAATATGGTAAGCCGGATGTTTCAATGAGCCTGAACGGCGCGCTGGCGGGCCTGGTCGCCATCACCGCCCCCTGCGCGAATGTGGACGCTGGCGGCGCGGCAATCATCGGGCTTGTGGCGGGTATCCTCGTGGTGGTCGCTGTGGAGGTAATCGACAAAAAGCTGCACGTGGACGACCCCGTCGGCGCGATCGCGGTGCATGGCGCGAACGGGCTTTGGGGCACCCTGGCAGCAGGCTTATTCGCCAACCCGAACGTCTTGGGCGGCAGCGGCGAGCCTACAGGCGTTGCGGGCTTGTTTTATGGCGGCGGATTCCGTCAGCTGGGCGTACAGTTGCTTGGTGTGGCGGCCATCGCGGCTTGGGCGGCTGTCACGATGTTCCTTGTGTTCTTTGCGCTGAAAAAGACCATCGGGCTGCGCGCTTCTAAGCAAGAGGAAATTGACGGCTTGGATATCCACGAGCACAACCTTCCCGCCGCTTATGCGGATTTTCTTCCCGCAGTCGATCAAAGCCTGATTGGCGCGGACGAACTGGCTGACGTGCCCGTCGGCGCGAAAGTGAGCGAAAGAATTGCTGTCCCTGTGGTCAACACCGCGCCGGATGGCGTAAAGATCACAAACGTGACTATCCTTGCCAAGCAAAGCAAGTTTGAGGATCTCAAGATTGCCATGGAAGAGATTGGAATCACAGGCGTAACAGTCACCAATGTGATGGGCTACGGGATGCAAAAGGGCGGCGACAAGATCTACCGCGGTGCAAAGCTTGAAAGCAGCCTGACGCCGAAAATCAAGGTGGAGGTTGTGGTGAGCAAGGTGCCGGTGGATGTGCTGGTCGAAACCGTCAAGAAGGCGCTTTATACCGGGCAGATCGGTGACGGCAAGATCTTCCTTTACGGTGTGGAGAACGTCATAAAGGTACGCACCGGCGAAACCGGCTACGATGCGTTGCAGGATAACGCATAAGCCAGGCGCAAACAAAAAAGATCCCTGCCTGTGCTTTTACAGGTCGGGTTCTTTTTTTGCTGATCGGCGTGCTGTTATAAATGCTTTATATCGCCCACTTGCCCTGCTGAAAACACGTGACGGGGAATAGCGCGCCGTCCGCAGGCGACAGCTGAACGCTTTGCGCAAGCTCCCGCCGCACGACGGTCAGCGCAACGGGCAGCCCCAGCGCTTTTGCCAGCGCGCGCACTGTGGGAAGGCTTTGCAAAACCGTATCCGCCGCCGTCGCTTCGCCCAGATTTGTGCTGTTCACAATACCCGTAAACCGCAGCTTTGCCGCACTTTCGATAGCGCTGCGCGTCACCCGCAAGCTTGCGGCATCGCGCGTGAGGGGGCGGCATAGATTCACCACCAGCATGAATTCCACTTCATTCTGCCGCAGCTGCGGCGCATAACGCCCCAAAGCCATTGCGCCGCTGTCGTCCCCACCCAAATCCAGCACAGCGCAAAGCGCCGAATCATCCAAAATGCGCTGCGCGGCGGTGGGGATCCACGGCATTTCCACATTGCTGTTGGCATAGGGGGAGCTGATCAGCTCTACCCCGCCTGCCTGCAGCAGCGCGGCATGATCCGCCGTGCGAAAATAGGGGTTCACGATATCCAAATCACACAAAACGACACGATTCGTTCGCTGCGCCAAAGAAAGCGCGTAATTGACCGCCAAGGTCGTTTTTCCGCTGCCGTAATGCCCCGCAAAAATCGTGATACGCTTATCCTGCATCGCGGTTTCCCTCCTTTTCCGCTTGCGGTGCAAAAAGGGTACAGCCCTGCTTGCGGAAACGTTCTATCATGTGGCGCAGCTCCTCCACAGGGATTTTGAAATGCGCCGAAAGACAAACGGGGCAGCGGAATTCCACTGCCCCACGATTAACGATTTTTTTGTGCAGCCCAACCTCGTCACCACTCATCGCCGCACCGCATTGCGTGCAAAACGCCATTACAACGTAATCAGCTTGCCGCGATAAATCTGAAAGCCGTGCGCGGGCAGCTGCAAACGCATGTAGTCCTTTGCCGCCGGAACCTCCGCTCCCGTCATGATATCGCGCAGCCGCAGCGCGCAGCCAGCGGGCAAGCCAATATCATAAAACTCCACGAAGCAGTCACGAGCTTTATCGTTAAAATTGAACCCAAAAAGCAGGAATTCATTGTCTGCCAAATGCTTGAAGCCCAAAAACTCCCTCTCGGGGTGATCGCGGCGACCGCAATTGAAAGGAAATGCCGGGCGTGCTTCGACATCCTGGTTGATGCGCAGCAGTTCCTTGTTCAGCAGCGTCGCCTTTGTGGCAGCGTCCATATCGCGGATATCGCAGCCGATCATCAGCGGGGACTGCATCACACACCAAAGCGCAAAGTGGAACAGATATTCCTCATCCCGCATGCCGCCAGCAGCAACATTGCCCTTGTTGCGCATCCCGCAAACAAGCATATCAATGTCATCAAAGCAGCCGGGAGCGGAATAAGCAAGCTTGTCAATCCTGCTGCGGGCAATGTCGCTCATGCTCTGGAAATTATCAAAAATATCACCCGTCGAGCGATACATGTGCGCCCCCGTGGAACGAATCCACGTTTCCACATGGTCGCTGCCCCAGTTGCAGGCCGAAAAAAGGATTTCACGCCCCGATGCCTTGAGCGCCAAGCTCATGCGATGATACAGCAGAGGACCGTCCGCATGGCGTGGCTTATTGCAAAAGTCGTATTTGAGAAAATCCACGCCAAAGCCCGCAAAGGTTTGCGCATCCACCAGCTCATATTCAAAGCTGGAGGGATACCCCGCACAGGTGCGCGTCCCGGCACAGGAGTACATGCCAAATTTCAAGCCCTTGCTGTGGATATAATCCGCCAAATACTTCATGCCGTGCGGGAACTTTTCAGGGTCGGCGATAAGCCGTCCATCCGCTCCCCGTTGCCGCAGACTCCAGCAGTCGTCAATGACGACATATTCATAGCCCGCATCCTTCAGCCCGGAGCTAATCATGGCGTCAGCGGTTTCCATCAAAAGATCCTCGGTAATGTTTTCAGCAAAGGTGTTCCAAGAATTCCAGCCAAGAGGCGGTGTTTTTGCCAGCATAGTCGGCTCCCTTCAGCATTACAGTTATGGCGCTCTGCCAATCTCTGTTGTAGTATATACCTCGGTTGCAGAAAAGTCAAGCCCGGAATGATGGATTTTATGGGTTCGCTCCGCTTGACTTCATTGCTCTTGCGATCCGTTTACGAAATGGAAAACGTGAAGAGGTTTATATCGTGTTCATACCCATTGCTGTTTCCCGTCTGAAAGCTGTGCCGGGAACTGGTTCGCGGATCGGTCAAACCCACCAGCGTCAGCGCCTCTCGGGCTTCGATAGGCTTTTTCACAATCTTTTTGGTCAGGGCGATATTTTCCAGCGCGGTCAAAGTGGGGATGAGGTTATAAAACTGGAACACAAAGCCGACGTGCGCCGCCCGGTATTCGGTCAATTTGTCGTCGGACAGACCTACAATATTCCTCCCTCCCACGAAAATCTCGCCTGAGGTAGCAAAATCCATGCCGCCGAGCAGGTTCAGCAGCGTGGATTTCCCTGCCCCGGAAGGACCGAGAATGACGACAAGCTCCCCTTCGCCAATGGAAAAGCTAACGTCATCAACGGCTTTGAGAACGTGGGCGCCTGTGTCGTATTCCCGTGTGATGTTTTGAAAACGGATGATTTCCTTCCTGTCCATGGCTGATTTCCCTCTTATATATAGATTTTTATTCTTGACGTTCGTTTTGGCGGTTAGCTTTAACTAACTATGGCGCAAGTATAACACATATGAATTTAAAATGCAACCCATCCATTGCGACAATTAAAATCAACTACAGATGTGTTTTTAAAGCAATACTCTGAATTGAAGCCATGTGCAATGATCTTATTGACAAATTCATAGCAGGTGTGATACACTATCGGCAGGTTAGCCGAAACTAACTTGTGGCTTGTGTCTTGCAGTCATTTGCTGCACGTGTGTGTTTATGGGTTAGTTAAGGCTAACGAAAAAAGGAGGTGACAAGCTGAAAACAAGCGCAGGCGGACAGGGGGCGTTCATAACGCGGTTTTTGGCTTCCGCGTGTGAGAGCCATATAGAAGCCCGATTTCTTTATGCCGCCGCGCCGGTGCTTCGCGGCGTGAAGCCGGCCGTGCTGGTTCCGCTCCATTCCCAGTGCCTTGCAGCGTGGAGGCTTCGCCAAAGCGCCTGGCAGCAGGCGACCGTGCTGCGGACGTTTGAAATTCAAACCCGCAGGGAAGCGACGCTGCTGCTCCTGTATGACGAAGCGGCGATTGCCGCTTGTTTTTGGGATCCCGCGACAGCCGCGTTATTAACCAAGCACGGATATCCCGCCGGACACGACCGCGAAAAAATGCTGAAGCGTCTGCGGGAAAGGTTTTTGGAGTGCGACATTCCGCACGAGATCGGCGTGTTTCTGGGATACCCAGCCGAGGATGTTTTGGGCTTTATCGAGAACGAGGGCAAAAACTGCCTTTGCTGCCGTTACTGGAAGGTCTATCACAATGCGGCGCGGGCGATGGAGATGTTCCGGCAAATTGACGAGGCGCACAGCCGCGCGATAGACATACTGCGCGAGCAAAAGCCGCTGGATATTGCCGTAAGGCTACTGAAAGCGGCGTAATCCAAAGGTAACAATAAATAAAGGAGAAATCACGATGCAGATCAACATCATCTACTGGAGCGGAACAGGCAACACAGAAGCAATGGCAAATCTGATCGCCGAGGGGGCGCAGGGCGCGGGTGCGAATGTCACGGTCAAAAATGTGGCTGAGGCAAGCGCAAATGATTTAGCTTGCGATGTGCTGGCGTTGGGGTGCCCGTCCATGGGCGCGGAAGTGCTGGAGGAATCTGAGTTCGAGCCATTTGTCGAATCTATCGAGGGTGGCGTGAGCGGTAAAAGAATAGCACTGTTCGGCTCTTACGGTTGGGGTGATGGCGAATGGATGCGCGATTGGAGCGCGCGGATGGAAGCGGCGGGCGCGGTGCTGGCCGCCGAAGGGCTGATCGTCAACGAAGCGCCAAGTGGAGAAGCCGAGCAGCAGTGCAAGAGCTTCGGCACGGCAATTGCGAAGTAGCAGGAGCCTGACAGGGACGCGCTTTCAACAGTGCGTCCCGCGTTTGCTTCGCGGCGCGAAATGCGAAATGCTTTTTCAAGGCGTGGAGTATAAAAAGGAGGGAACAAATGAGTGTTGTCATCGTAGGTGGGCATGACCGGATGGTTTGCCAGTATAAGGATATTTGCAAAAGCTGCAAATGTAAGGCGAAGGTATTCACCCAACCGGAAAGCAACTTGGAATGCATGATGGGCGAGCCGGATCTAATTGTGCTGTTCACGAACCCGGTATCCCACAAAATGGCGAGAATTGCCCGCACCAAGGCGGCGAAGAGCGGCGCGCAGCTGGCGCAGTCCCATTCGGCAAGCTGCGCCGCGCTAAAAAACATATTGCGTGAGAAGGCGGCTCATGAAGAACAATAAAATGGAAATAGAATGACCGGCGAAGGGCGCTGTAAAATATACAAAAAGCATTTGGAGAGCTTTGTGGAGAAACTCGCCATGACGCTGAAAACCAAGCTTTCTGTCATTTACTCTGTCACCCTTTTGATGGGCTTTGGTTTCGTTATGATGCGAAGTGTT
>JAITGE010000042.1 GCA_031280825.1 Oscillospiraceae bacterium
GAAGCTGAAAAAGTGGCGCGGTATCGCAACCCACTACGCCAAAAGCTCTTCTTCCTTCCTCTCTGCCGTCCATATCCGCTGCCGGGCGCTTTTGTTTGGTGTCTCGTGACTACAGCGTCCAATATTTATTTAACATATCTTGTGTCAGTTGAAAAGTAAGTGCGGTTGCCGTGGTTGCTGCGCCCCGCGTTTTTTTCGTTTGGGACGGGAGGCGAGCAGCATCACGAGCAGCAGGGTGACCAGCAAGCCGCCGCCTATGAGAAAGCCGCGCGGATATTGCTGCGAAAGCCCCAAAAGCCGCCCGAGCAACGGGATCGTGGCAAGCTTTTTGCCAACAATCGCCTTGCCGGGGACGGGGTAGTCGTCCTGCGCCAGATTAGCGTCGCCCTTTGTGATGAAAAACAGACCTGCTTTGCCGTTCCATTGGTCGATGATTTTGATGACGCGATGGCTGTTCAGTGTATCCTGTTTGCCTTCCTGCATGTGAAATGTGACGATATCTCCCGCGATGATATCCTCCGGCGCTATTTTTTTGATGAGGATTGCGTCGCCCTTACGGAATCCATCCTTTGGAACCAGCCCGTCCGCCTGCACGGTTGGCGTCATCGAGCCGGTGGTTACGTTGCAAAGCCGCAACCCAAAAAGTGATTTATCCTGCTTGCTGCTTAGGCTGAAAATGACGGTTGCGCTCATCAGCACGCCACAAAAAAGGATAACAAAAAGCTGAAGGACGCGTGAGAGCATATGCTTTTTTTGCCGTTGTTCGTGTTTTTGCGGTGCTTTTGGCTGCGTGGTTCTTTGCGGCTTTTCGGCGGCTGCGATGGGGCTTGCGGGCAGTGTGATTTGTGGCGGCGCAAAGAACGGCGGCAAGTCGTCCAGCGTTTCGTCGTCTAAATTGCTCAGCAGGTGTACGTAGCTGTCAATGGAATCGCAGCTTTGCGGCGCTTTGGCGGGCGTAGCGGGCTGCGCCAAAAATGAATAATCCACATAGCCGGCAAAGGGATCGTCTTCTTCCGGGGAAAAACATACTTGCTGTGCCATTGCTACGCTCCTTCCCTGCAAATTTGCGGAACACATCGGCAATAGCATAGCATACGCAGTGCAGTGCGTCAATGCGCCAATGCGCGATAAATGTCGGATTTTTTCGGATTTCCTGTATTTGCGCGCCTGTTTCCACTTGCAGGGAAAATGCGCTTCTTGATTTGACAGGTTTTGCGGGAGGATGTATACTAGTGGTATAAGGATGCTTTTGTTGCCGCGCAAAAGCATCCGCAGCAAACAAAAGGGTGATTGAAATGAAAACATCAGATTTTTTTTATGATCTTCCGCCGGAAAGAATCGCGCAGCACCCGGCGGAGCCGCGCGACAGCTCCCGACTGATGGTGCTGAGGCGCGGGGACGCGGCAATCGCGCATGATATTTTTCATAATATCGCGGATTATTTGCAGCCCGGCGATTGTCTGATTCTCAATGATACGCGTGTTCTGCCCGCGCGGCTTTACGGTATTAAGGAACGGACGGGTGCGCGGGTGGAATTTTTGCTGCTTCGGCAAAGGGCGGAGCAGCAGTGGATTTGCCTGGCGGGACCCGGCAAAAAAGCAAAACCCGGCGATGTTTTTCTTTTTGGGGATGCTCTGCGCGGCACGGTAACGGATGTATTGCCGGATGGCGGGCGCGTGGTGCAGTTTGCCTGCCAAAGTTCATTTTTTGCCGCCCTGGAGCAAATTGGTGAAATGCCGCTGCCGCATTATATCACGGAGCGTCTCACCGACCCGGCGCGGTATCAGACGGTTTATGCCCGCGAAAGCGGTTCCTCCGCCGCGCCCACAGCGGGTCTGCACTTTACCCCGGAGCTGTTGGGCGCCTTGCGGGCAAAGGGCGTGCGCATTGGCTTTGTGACGTTGCACGTTGGGCTAGGCACCTTTCGCCCTGTAAAGACGGCGCGGGTTGAAGACCATGTGATGCACAGCGAGCATTACTCGATTCCAGCGGAAACCGCAGTGCTTGTGAACGAAACCAAGGCGGCGGGCGGTCGGGTTTTTGTCGCCGGAACAACCTGCTGCCGCGCCTTGGAATCCGCGAAACGCGCCCGGGGAGATTCGCCCTTATGCGCCTGCGAAGCGTGGACGGATATTTTTCTCTACCCCGGATGCGTTTTTAAGTGTGTAGATGCACTTTTGACCAATTTTCATTTGCCTGAGAGCACGCTTATCATGCTGGTGAGCGCGTTTTATGGGCGCGAAAAAACCCTCGCCGCTTACAACTGCGCCGTGCGGGAGGGCTATCGCTTTTATTCTTTTGGGGATGCGATGCTGATCTTGTAATGTGCTATGGCAGCAGATCTCCGCGCAAGCGTGAAAGGATTGCTTTTTCGCGCCGGGAAACCTGCACCTGCGTCATGCCCAGGCATTCTCCCGCTTTGCTTTGGGTAAGGTTGCGATAGTAGCGCAGTTCAATCAGCTTGCGGTCGTTTTCATCCAGAGAATGCAGTGTTTCATGCAGCGCGATGCGATCGCCAAGGGCTTCGGCAGGGGATTCTGTGGGTAGCTCCCACTCCGCGCCGCCGCCTTCGGCTTCTGTGAGTGAAAGCACAGGCTGAGCGGAGCCTAACAGCATGGCGGCTTCGGCGATTTCCAGCCCGGCGGATTCCGCAAGCTCCGTGACGGACGGTACGCGACCGAGTTTTTCGGCTAAGGCATCCCGCGTCTGCGTCAAAGCGCGGGCGCGTTCTTTGGTGCTGCGCCCCACCTTCACCGCGCCGCCTTCGCGGAACAGCCGCCGGATTTCGCCTAAGATCACAGGCACGGCATAGGTGGAAAAGGCGGCGCCGCGCGCGGCGTCAAAGGCGTCCACCGCCTTGCACAGCCCCACGCAACCTGCCTGTACCAAATCCTCGAATTCCACGCCGCGCCCTTTTAGGCGGTGCGCGCAGGTGTAAACCAGCCCCATGTTTTGCGTTATGAAGGCGTTGCGCTCCGTTTCACGCGCGATCATTTCTGTTCGGCTCCGACGCGGCCCTTGACGCGCTTTTCCAGCGTGATGGTGGTGCCCTTGCTCACGGTCGAGCGCACGCGGATGCGATCCATGAAGCTTTCCATTACCGCAAAGCCCAACCCCGCGCGCTCCTCCCCTTGTGTGCTGAAGAGCGGCTGCCGCGCTTGCGCGATATTGGCGATGCCACAGCCTTTATCCCTGACGCGCACGCGCACCAGCCCTTGCGCATAAACGCCCGCCCATATGTAGATTTTGCCGCGCTGCTCCGGATAGGCGTGAACGATGCAGTTGGTCACGGCTTCGCTCACGGCTGTTTTGAGATCCGTCAGTTCTTCAACATTGGGGTCAAGCTGCGCCGCGAAGGCAGCAATAGCTGCCCGCGCGAAGCCTTCGTTCACCGAGCGGCTTTCCAGCTCCAGTTTCATTTGATTGAGCGGTTCCTTCATGAGGCTTGCCCCCTTTCGTTTTGCTCCTCTTGCCCTGGCTTGCTTTCAAGCTTTGCAAGGCTTTGCAGCCCGGAAAGCCTCATCATTCGCAGCGCGGCGGCTGAAAGGTTCACGACCTCCAGCGTTGCTCCGTAGGCACTGATTGCGCGGTAGCGTCCCATCACGTAACCGACGGCGGAGCTATCCATGAACGATACATCCTGAAAATCCAGGCGAAGCAAGCGCGGGCGAAGCTTTGCAATCGCTTCATCCGTGCATTCCCGCAAACGCCCCGCCGAATGGTGGTCAATTTCTCCGCTGAGCGCTGCGGTCAGCGCTGCGTCATGATAGTGAAATCGTACGGGCATATTTTGCGATCCTTTCTTTTTGCGTTCTGTATAAGCATCATAGTATATTTGACCGAAGAAGCCTGTCGAAGACTGGTGGCGCGGGATATTTTCTCCAACGCATGGCTTGACAGCAGCGCTTTATCGTGTTATCATACTGGCGTAATTTGTCGATGGAACAATCTGTTGTTAAAGGCGGGCGGCGCACGTATGGTATTGGAATGCTTTCGGCCCACAGGTAGCGAGGCTTGCACGATAACGCTCCGGGACACGATGGCTGGAGCAGATGCTTCCCTGAGCTTTCAGTTGGAGCAGCCGGCGCAGCTGGTGCTGGCGTTCCTGAACCGAGAATACGCCGCGCTGCTTTCGGGTGAAGAGGAGCAGCGGGCGGCAGAGTCTGCATACATCCGCGCCGTTTTTGAACGCGAGGGGTTGCTTTTTGTGCGCGAGATGATTTTGCACGTGCTTGTTTGCAAGCAAGAGCAGGGCTTTGACCCGGTGCAGCGCTTGGCGGCGTATACCTTTGCGCACGGATTGTTTGAGGCGGACCGCCAAACACGCTATACGGAAAAGGCCGCGCTGGAAACCTCCGTCATCGGTTTGATTGGGATGGAACGCATGACAGCGCGCTGGAACGCGCTTTTGGCAGGGCATGAAGCGCAAACACCGCCGCCGCACCGCGATGATCTTTTTGAAGCGCTGCTTGCGGATGCCGCAGAGGCGGGCTATCCTTTTGCGCTAAGCTTTTGCCAGGAATACGCTTCGCTGTCGCACTTGCTCAAATCCTTTGCCGTGGAGATGATCCGCCGGAGAGTGCTATTGAAGTGCTGCCAGGGCTGTGGACGCTATTTTCTTGCAGCCGAGAGCGCGGAGGGGTATTGCGCGGCGCCGTGCCCCGAGAATCCGGCAGTCAGTTGCCGGGAGCAGGCAGGCGTCGCCCGCCCCGCGCCGGTTGAACGCAATGATGAAATCGCGCGGCTTTATAAGCAGATCTACAACACAAAAGCCAACCGTTCCAAGCGCAGCGGCGAGGAACGGTTGGCCAAGGAGCTGGATGATTTCAAAGCGCAGGCGCGGCAGTGGCGCTTGCGCATCCGCGGGGGAACGGCTGAACCTGCGGAATATTATGAATGGCTGCAAGGCGTGCGCTGAAGCGGTCGGTTACGGCAAAAAATCCTGCTGCAGGATGGCGTAGCAGGTTTCACCGTCATTTTCTTTGAGCAGAAAGCTTTTTGAATATTCTATTTGCGTGACGACATACCGGCGCGGCTTGCTGCCTTCCTCGATTTGGTAGCGGTAGCGCAGAATACCGTCGCGCACGATGTGCGTTGTGAAGATACGCGGTCCGTCGCCGCCCTGCCCCAGCAGCCATGGTGCTTCTGTCGCGTCATAGGCTTGCTTGTAGAGCAGCGCGACGGGGTCGATCTGCGCGACGTCTTCCATCGTGCTGCCTTTTTGGATTGTGGCGAAATCACTTTGCATGTGCGCCTCTTTTTGTAAAACGACGTGCCCGCCCAAATACCGGTAGCTGTCACTGCGGTAAAAGAAGAGGAAAACCCGCGTTTTTTGATCTGTTTCATAAACGGTATAGAGATAATTGCCCATGGTGCGCACAGGTGTGCTGCCATACGCGCTGAAAATTGCCGCAATGGAATCCGGACGTTGCACGTTCCCTTCTAAAAACGAAAGCGTTGCGTGGTCGCGCAAAATTGAAAAACAGCTGTTTTCAAAGAGGAACGTCTGCTCCTCTTGCTTTTGCATGTTTACGAGATCCAAATTGACCTCTGCGCTGACGTTGTTTTGCCGCACGAGCTTTTGCACGGCGTCCAGTTCCAGCGCCGCGCGTTCGGAGGGGGAAGGGGTTGGTGTGCCTGTGCTTTCGCCGCCGGCTGCGCTTTTGCATCCGGCGAGCAGCAGCGCCGCCGCTAAGCCGAGGGTAAGAATACGCGTATATCGCTTCGTTCTCATGAATATTCCCCCTAAACGTCGCTCTCGCTGTTTTGGTTTATTATGCTCATTTTTTCCTGCAGCTCCCGTTCCGCTTGCGAAGGGCGCAGGTATTGCACGCGCAGCGCCGCCGCCGTGCCAAAATCCGCTGGGCTAGCCGCGAAAATGGCGCCGCTGCCGCGCGTTTCGCGCAACGCGGGCGGCGCAAGTCTGCTCTGCGGGCATGACATGGCGGCTTGGCAAAGCGGTGCGGCGTCCCCTAAAAACCAAATTATTTCGTTCGGCTGGCAGTGTGAAAGCAGCAGTGCCTCTAACGCCGCAAGCGGGATAGCCGCATCCTCCGTTAGGCGCTGCCCGGCGCGGAAGAGTGCGGCATACGCTTGTCCGCGCCGCGCGTCCAAGGCGCAGCAAAGCAGCCCGGGCAAAGCCATGGCAGGCGCGGCGAGCGCGGCAAGGGTCGAAACCCCGGCACAGGGCTTGCGCAGCGCCTGCGCCATTCCCTTCACTGCCGCAACCCCAATGCGTACGCCCGTGAACGAGCCGGGTCCGCAGGTGACAGCAAAACGGTCAATATCGGTGCGTGCGGTGTCTGCTTGGCGCAGGCATTGTTCCAGCAGGGGGATAATGCTTGCGCTGTGCCGCTGCTCAGCGGCTGCGAAGCATTCGCTGAGCAGCCGGTCGCCCTGCGCCAATGCGGCGGAGGCGCAGCGCCCCGTGGTATCCAGCCCAAGGGTCAACATAGCGCACCGCCTTCTATCGTAATCACGCGATCCTCCGGCGCAGCGCCGGGTGTGATATAAATACGTAGGCAATTCGCCGGAAGCGCGGCTTCGACGCGTTCGCTCCACTCAATGGCAAGAACAAAGCGCTGTTCCAGATAATCATAGTAACCGGTGGAATCCAGATCCGCCCAACCGGCGATGCGGTACATATCGAAATGCGCGAGGGGGATACGTCCGGCGTATTCCTTCACCAGCGCAAAGGTGGGGCTGCTTACGTCATCTTGGCTGCCAAGCCCCGCCGCCAAGCCCCGCACGAAGGCTGTTTTGCCCGCGCCCAACCCTCCGTAAAGGGCAATCACGTCGCCCGGCTGCAGAGAATCCGCCAGTGCCGCCGCAATCCTTTCGGTATCCGCCGCGCCGCCGCTTTGAAAAATTTCGCGCAAGGCAATGCCTCCATCGTATGTATAATAGTTACATTATAATATACGAGCCGTGCGTTTGTCAAATTCATTTATACCGCTTTCCGGGCTTTGCGCATAGAGTGTAGGGAAGGCAGGCGATGTCCGCCCCAAATTTTTCTTGCTTTTTTGATTATTTCCCCAAAGGAATGGCAACAATAAAGCTGCCATCAAAGTGACGGAGAGTGATGAATGTGACAGTTAAGCGCGGCGATATTTATTATGCGGATCTAAGCCCGGTGGTGGGTTCGGAGCAGGGGGGCGTTCGCCCGGTTCTGATTGTGCAGAATGACGTGGGTAATAAATTCAGCCCGACGGTCATTTGCGCTGCCATTACCAGCCAAAAATACAAGACGGATTTGCCAACGCACATTAAGGTCAATGCCGATGAAAGCGGTCTTGTTCGTGATTCTATTGTTCTTTTGGAGCAGGTGCGCACGCTGGATAAGCGCCGCTTAAAGGAGCGCATGGGCAACCTTGAAAGCCGTGATATGCAGCGCGTGGATCGTGCGCTTTCGGTGAGTCTGGGGATTTTGCCAAGCAGTGCTTCCCAGGGTGGCGTTGGCAGCTCCGCGACCGCGTAATTGCTGAAATATTTTCCGCAAGGCATTCCCGGCGAAATGTGCCGGGGATGCTTTTTGCGCCGCCGCGCAAGCTATCGGTGCGGGGCAGACCGCCCCCGGAAAAAATTCGAAGGGGGGATGAGAACCGCATGGCGCAGCTCACGCAAAAGGAGCTTTTTGCGCTGGACGATCTGCTCAATACCGAACAGATCCTGTTGAAAAAGTTCCGCAATTACGCAGGTGGCGCGCAGGATGCGCAAATCAAAACAACCTGCGAGCAGCTGGCGAATCGCCACAGGCAGCACTATGACACCTTGATGGGCTACCTGTACTGACGGCACATTTATGGGCAAATGAAAGGACGGCGAACCCCATGGCGTATAAACTGCAGGATCAGGAGATCCTGACCGATATGCTCAGCGATTCCAAGCAATCCACAGGGCTTTACAACACGTATGCCGGCGAATGCATGAGCCAGAGTCTTAAGAGCGATTTGCTCAACCTTCTGCGCGATGAGCAGGGGATGCAATCCGCCATTTTTGGCGAGATGCACAAA
This sequence comes from Oscillospiraceae bacterium, assembly GCA_031280825.1. Lineage (GTDB taxonomy): Bacteria > Bacillota > Clostridia > Oscillospirales > Acutalibacteraceae > WRMQ01. Next base: position 8,013 of record JAITGE010000042.1, read on the forward strand.
CGCGGCTGGTATGAACCAGCTCCTGCCCAGCAGCAGCAGATCAACCAAGCAAGGCAAAAGTATGAAGGCATCGCCCAGGCACTGTGAGCGTAAGCCCTAGGCTTCGGAACCCCGCGCCATTTGTTTTGGCGCGGGGCTTCGCGTTTCATGGGTACGCACTTCGGCATATTCACCAAAGCTTCCATGGCGTTTGTAGAAAATTCATTACGCGACTTGAATTTCGAGACGAGAAAGCGTATAATTATATCGGTACCATAGTAAGGTGTGCCGAAGGGGCATATTCACGCTTATGGAGTTCAGTTGAGGAGGAATGGCTATGAAGCGAAACAAAACGGTAAGGCGGCTTTTGGGGTTGACTCTGGCGCTGGCAATGCTTTTGCCGGGGCTGGGGCTGCTGGCTGGTATTGAAGCGGCGGCCAGCCTGCAGCGCGTGACCGCAGACACGACGGCGCCAATTGATTTCATTGTGCCGGAAACGATTTATCTCAAAAAAGCGGTCGGTGCGTCCACTGTGTTTGACAGATACGCCAACGGCGGACCGAGTGTTGCCAAGGGCACGGAAGCCACGGGTCGTGTGGTTTTCACCGTGCCTGCGGGCGCGGCGGCGCCGACGCTTGCGTGCACGGGCGCTGCCCCCACGGTGGTGCGCACGAATGCCGGCAATACCTACACCTGGACGATTTCCGGCGGGACGACGCCTGCCGTGAACGCCAATGACGGCAAAACAATCGAGTGGAAGGTCACATACACGCTGGGCGGTGAAACCTTTACATCCGTCAGCTACAGCTATGTCTATGCGCCCTCCAACCTGGTTGCGGGCGCGTCGGGCGACGCGAATACGAGCAGCTGGTGGTCTGCCGCGACCTTGGGCGCAATCGGCTTTCACAGTGTCGCCGCGCCCAATCCGCAGTACACATACGTTGTGCAGGAGCGCTGGCCGGTATCCGGCGGCAGCGCGAATTGGGGCACCGGGAACTATGCCCGCCGGGTTGTTTCGCCCAACGCATACTTAATAAACGACTTGGTGTTCGAGCAATACAATTATGACGGCAGGGGCACGGCGGCGGGTGGCGGGCGGAACAACACCCTCGGCTGGGAAGCCTACCTCACGGCGTTTGACGGGAGCAAGGGATATATTCCCTACGGGCAGCTGCGTGACAACAGCGGCGATGATTACGAAAAAATCATCAGTGTTTACGGTGCGGAAGGCACGGTCAATGTTGACACCAGCCATTATGACAATCTGAGCCAGATTCCCGGCTTGCGCTGGCAGTATGCGATTAGCAGTGATGAAAACACCAACGGGGAATGGGACGATACATACTGGAATTTGGATCTTGGCATTTTCTTTACGAACAACAGCAACAACCGCTGGCAAAATGACCGTATTCAGGATTTGCCCGGCAACGGGGCTTCTTCAAATGACGCACAGGGCTGGAATGCGGGGCTTAGCAAGGCTGTTGCCCAAACGACGGTGGCAAATAGCAGTGATACGGATGAATACTGGCTATGGGGGCAGCATTTTTTCGCGGGCGACAATTTAAGCGAGAACTGGATTGGCAGCCAGCTATGGGTAAGGGTGAAGGTCAATCGCTTGAACAAAAGCAATATTCGCGCGGCTTTGAATGCCGCGGTCACCATGCCGCAGGAAAAGATGGCCAATGCGGCTGCCGTGGCTGTTTCCCTGCGGACGGCAGCGGAGAAGCTGGGCAACCCGAAGGATACCTCGGAGGAATACAGTGTTACGGCGGCTGTTCCCTCCGTGATAAGCCAAGCGCCCACCGTTTATTTCACCGCGCCGGAAACAATTTATCTCACGCCCAGCGCGGCAACCAGCGGAAATGTAGCGTGGCAGTATTTTGCGGATAATGCCGTCGCTGCGGGCAGCGCCGCAAACGCAACCGCTGCCGCCACGTACAGCAATTATGGCACGGTCGCTCTGAGCGTCCTCGGCGCAACCGAGGTTTCGATTCACTGCATTACGCCCGGGGTGACGGTGCAATTGGGCTACTTGAAACGGTACAACGGTACGGTGTATCAGGATTTTGGCGACCCCGGCACTTTGTCCGGATCAAATACGGATTTCAGCAGTGAAACAACGCAGGTTCACGGCGGCGCGTATATCTATGGGCGCATCAAGGCGAGCGGCTCCAGCTCCAATTACGCCGGAGGTCTGATTACCTGGCGCGCAACCTATGTGGTCGCCGGTGTCCGCTATGAGGCATATACGTATAGCTATGTTTATAAGCCGTATACGGAGATTTATGGCATTGCCGAGCACGCGCAGGATCAATCCGGCTCTACTTCGGACGTTGAATCGGCTACATATTTTATGGGCGTGCATTCGGTTGACCGCGAAACGCTGGATGTGAAGGGGCACGCGTCAAATGATAACTATAGGCAAATATGGGATTACGATACGCCGACCAAGGATAGCGACGGCAACGGCGGCGGAAGCGGGAACGGAAGATGGTTTCATACGCTCGCGTATAGCGGAAGCGGGCAGCCGGGCAGCGGCAATTGGATTACGGATTTTTTGAACGCAAGCTCAACGCATGGAAATGACGGGAAAGGCTCTTTCGCGTTCAAATACTACTATGCAAGCAGCGGGAATAGCAACTTAAGCGCAAGTTCGGATTTTGCGTCACCGGCGGGTAATCTTTTTGTCGATGTTTCCCGTTATTCGAGTGTATATCAGGTGCCGAATTTTCAGTGGTACACGATTCTTTCAAGTGACGATGATTCGGATAACACATGGGTATGGGAGTTCCCCGGATTCTTGGATACGAATTGGAACAGCGGGAACGCGTGGACCAGCAACGGTACGTATTACGTTTATCGGGGATACAACAATAACAGCAGTGACGAATTTATTGCCGGACCGAATTTAATGAGTGATCGAACGCTGCCGCAGGGCTACAGCAACGGCGGCGGGAACTGGAAGGACAGCTCGCTGCCCTGGAACGCGCTGGCGAACCGAACGCGGTATAACGGTTCCAATAAGGGCGTTGTGCAATATCGGGAGTACAACTATACTTTTACCGATAACCATAGTGCCGATCAAGGCTATAAGGATCAGAGCGACGGCTCGCAGGTGCGCGGTCATGTGCGGACGAACCTTCTTTGCGTCGATAAATCCGCCCTGCGGTCGAAGCTGCAGGCAACGGTCAATTTAGGTATTCAGCAGCACGAAACGACGGGCGCAAAGTGGTTGGCTTACGAAACTGCTCTACGGGCGGTCGCTACCGCGCTTTGCCAGCCGGATTACAATTTGACGCCCGCGAATGTTACGACGCTGAACAATGCGCTGGATGCGGCGGTGAGCGCCATTCGCGGCACGGCGGACAGTCTGAGCGCCAAAGCGTATCATTACAGCAAAACGGCGGATACCGACCCGACCGTCGCGGGGAACCAAGCGCCCGCAACGTTGGCGGCGGAAACGATGCCCTATACGTTTGGCGATCTGGTCGCGGGCGGCGCAGAGGACATACCGGGGTATACCTACGCCAATGAGCACTATAGCTTTAAGGGCACGGTGCCGACTTGGGCGGGGTCGTCAGGCACGACGGCCGCGATTGCGGAAGCGAACCGAAAGCTGACGGAAACAAGCTCCACGATTGCCGGCGTTGGCGACATCCTGGAGTGGAAGTTCTATTATAATCCTATTTCGTATAGCATCAATTACGTCAGTGAGGGTACGCCCACCGGAATGCCGGGCAACGCGGAAAATATTGCTTACGATGTTTATCATCAGGTACCGGGCAGCACGCCGAACCGGGGCGCCGACTATCAATTTGTGAATTGGCTGTGTGACGCCAATAGCGTAACATACGTCGGTGGGGACAAGGTCTGGAAGCTGACCGCGCAGCAGGATGAAACGGTAACGATGCACGCGCAGTACAACTACAAGGTTACGTTCATTGTGCAGGGGACGAACACCACTACGGGCAAATTCTACGCGCCCGGCACAACCGTGCAGGCTGGGGGCATACCGGTTGGGACACCGGCAGTAGAGGGTTGGTACGCGGATGAGGATTTCACAACGGTTTATCTTTTGTCGGATACCGTTACCGCGCCCATAACGATTTATGGCAAGCTGGCGAACTTGGGCGCCCCGACACTCGACCTACTGGCGCAGCAATACCAGCAGCGAGTGGGGAGCGGGAGCAGCGAAAACACGGAGCAGATGTATGCGTTGGCGAGCGACACGAAGGCGGCGGTCAACGCGG
>JAITGE010000043.1 GCA_031280825.1 Oscillospiraceae bacterium
GGAAAATGAGCAAAAAGCAGTATTTTTTTCGAAGGCTGAATTTTGCCCTCAGAAATGCTGAAAACCCGCTCAGGGAGCGGGTTTCTTGCGCTGACATCTTTTTTGTCAGTTAATTTTGGCGGAGAGGGTGGGATTCGAACCCACGTGAGATTGCTCTCTAACGGTTTTCAAGACCGCCCCGTTGTGACCACTTCGGTACCCCTCCATTGTATACTTATTCAGTTTTACGCCTTAATCAACGGTCTTCAAGACCGCCCCGTTGTGACCGCTTCGCTAATCCTCCGTGTGCGCGCGATGCATCGCCTGCTCGCTGCCTGTGACCACATACTTCGCTCCTGCAAAAACAACGCTATCACCAGGGCGAAGCTTTTTGCTCCGGTGGGTACATATTTCCCCGTTGTGCCGCACCTGCCCGCCTTGAATCGCTTGCTTTGCCGCACCGCCGCTTTCGGCGGCGTTGCAAAGCTTCAGGAACGCATCCAACGCGATGTGCGCCCCTTGGATGCGGATTGGCTGCGCCGGCTTCACGCTCAGCTTGATCTTCCTCTTTTCCATGCCGCGCTCACCCGTTTGCGTCGGCGGCACGCGCCGCTCGCAAATCATGAAGGGTTTTGCCTTGCGCCAAAGCCGTCTGCACTTCTTCGGCGCGAAAACCGTCAATCCAGCATTGCTTGTAACGCACGGGCAGCCCGCCGCGCTTTTTGATGATGATATCCAGCGCGAAGATCGCCGCGAAAGCCACAGCTACAATAAAGCTGCCGATGCCTACTTGTATCCGCACCATGCCGGGCAAGAGCGCCGCCATAGCTATACCGAAGCGTTCGGTCGCAACCACGCCAAGCAAGGTGCCGGTAAACCCGGCGCTGCTGATTGCCACACCGCGCGCAAAGCTCTTTGGGGAAGCCGCAAGAAAGCAGGTGAGCCACCCCGCCAGCAATGCCGCCAGCACCAGAATCAAGCCAACAAGCGCCGCAAAAAACCATCCATATGCCGCACCGAAGACCTCTGTGCCTGCCAAGCCGCTGATCACGTCAAAGTCCAACCCGTCAATCAGGTAACCCATAATGCTTGTGATACTCCAGCTACCGCTTTTTTGCAGGAACGGGGCGTTGATTTCCATCTTAAGCAGCGGCAGAAAAAGCGGGGCGGCGGGCAAAAAGAGCAGCCCCAAGCGTAGCTTTGCCAAACCGCTGCCTACGCAAGCGCTCTTGGCGGTATCCACCAACCGCTGCGCTTTTGCGTGTTGAATTTCCATTTCATCCGCTTCGGCGGTCAAGCGCGCCTCCATATTATAATAGAGGATGTTTGTACCGCAAGCCGGGCAATTCACTCTAAAATCCCGCAGACGCAATTTGTATCCGCACTTTGGGTTTGGGCAAAGGCTTGCCATGACGCTCCCTCGCTTTCGTATCTCCCTTGCATTATAGCACACATAAATGCAAGAAACAAGCGTTTTGCGGAAATTTTATACGACCGTAAATTCCCACCTTAAGTTCCACCATAGGAAGGTAGAGGATTTTAGACTGGGAAACGCCTGGAAATCAATGCGGGAAGCGCGGCGGTAAGCGAGGGCTTCTCAGAGTAAATTCCATAGGCGGGGAAGTTAGAATGGGGAACAGCGTGTGGTTTTTCTCGCAGTGGAGCTTTTGGCAGACGCATTGGCGGTGCTTTTTTCGCAGGGATTGCAGCAGAATGGGGCTTTCAGGTGCCTGGGGCACGGTTCGGGCGGCAGCGGGTTGCCCGCGCGGTCGAACGCCTTGCGCTCCAGCGACTGCGACGACAGGTGCCGCTGACCTCCTTTGACACCGTCGTCTGGTCTTTGCCAATGCGCCGCCCGATGGTCTTGAATGGCATCCCATGATCCAGGCATCCCTGGATTTCCTCCACTTCGCCAAAGGTCAGGTGCTTGTTTTTCTTTTCTTTGTCCGGCATATGCTTCTCCTTTTCGAAGAATTCTTCCCGGACTTAATTCTACCGCTTTTTCCTTCCCGTATAAAGTTCCACCTCCTCGAACACGGTGGATCTTAAGGTGGGAATTTACGAAGTAGATTGTTTTCAATTTGCGCTTGACATTTTGCCTTGGGTGTGGTAAAATACGAATGCAAACAAGCGGGCGGCGTTGCTGCTCCACCTTGCGTGATACTTTTCGCGCGGGTAGATGAGGTGCATTGCGGATGATTTTCGCGTCATTTGCGATGCGCGGCGTGGGTTTGCACCGCGCTTTTTTTATTTTTATGGGGGTGTTCACACATCAGTACAATGAAGGACCAACAGCAGATCAACGACGCTATCCGGGATCGCGAGGTGCGCTTGGTTTCTGAAACGGGCGAGCAGCTGGGCATCGTTTCGGCGGCAAAGGCCTTGCAAATGGCGGAGGCGCAGAACCTGGATCTTGTCAAAATTGCGCCCAACGCGAAGCCGCCCGTGTGCAAGATTATGGATTACGGGAAATTTCGCTTTGAGCAATCCCGCCGCGAAAAGGAAGCGCGCAAGAATCAGAAAACCGTGGAACAGAAAGAGATCCGTCTTTCCGTTGGAATTGATACGCATGACCTTGAAACAAAGGTGCGCCACGCTCTGAAGTTTTTGGAGGATGGGCACAAGGTGAAGGTTTCGATTCGCTTCCGCGGGCGCGAAATGGCGCACACGAACCTTGCCAACACCACGATGGCGGATTTTGCCGCCGCGTGCGTGGAGTCCGCTTCCGTTGAGCGCGCGGCAAAGCTCGAAGGGCGTCAGATGCTGATGTTTTTAGCACCGAAAAACAAACAAGCTTAAAGCAGGAGGAAGCACACAATGCCGAAAATCAAAACACACTCGGGCGCGAAGAAGCGCTTCAAGCTCTCGAAATCCGGCAAGCCCATGCGCGCTTGCGCGTGCACGGGGCACGACATTAAGGGACGCAAAAACGCGAAAAAAAAGCGCGCTTTGCGCGGCACTAAGGTTGCCGACAGCACCAACGCCAAGCAGATCAAGCGCCTCATCCCCTACAAATAAGAAGATGCTCCAAGGCGCGGCTTTGAGGCTGCATATCCACAAATCAAAATCTAAAAATGTACGCGGAGGTTTTCTTGAATGGCACGTGTGAAAGGCGCGACGATGACGCGCAAACGTCGCAAAAAGGTACTTAAGCTCGCAAAGGGTTATTACGGCGCAAAGAGCCGTTTGTTTAAAACGGCCAAGCAGGCCGTGATGAAATCCGGTCAATATGCTTACATCGGGCGCAAGCAGCGCAAGCGTGATTTTCGCCGCCTGTGGATCACCCGTATCAGCGCGGGCGCAAAGCAGAATGGCATGAATTATTCCACGTTGATGAATGGACTGAAGAAGGCAGGCGTGGCGCTGAACCGCAAGATGCTTTCGGAAATCGCTGTCGCCGATCCTGTAGCTTTCACTGCTCTGGTGAAACAGGCAAAGGCGGCGCTGTAACATTTGGGAAAGAAAGGCAGACAGTCGCGTGTCTGCCTTTTCGGCGTTCTATCGGGAATGTGTTGGAGTGCTTGTGAACGAGATTACGAGTCGGGACAATCCGCATATAAAGCAAGCGGTTGCGCTGCGAAAGTCGGCGGCGGAACGGCGGGCGCAGGGACTTTTCTTTTTGGACGGCTATCGTTTATGCGTTGATGCGCTGGCATCCGGTTTTGTGCCGCAGGTGCTTTTTTGCACCGCGTTGGCGCGGCGCAAATATGATACCGTTGCTTTGGAAACCGTCGCTGCCAAGGGGCTTGTGATATCAGAGGCTGTGGCGCTGAAGCTGGGTGATACCGAAACACCGCAGGGCGTTTTTGCGGTTTGCGCGCAAAAACGCCCGCCGGATGTGCCGCCTGTATTTGCGCCGCAGGGGCGATATATCGCTTTGGAAAACGTGCAAAATCCCGGCAATTTGGGGGCGGTCGCGCGCACGGCGGAGGCATTGGGTATGGATGCTTTGCTTTGCGGCGGCGGCTGCGACATTTATCACCCGAAGGCGTTGCGGGCTTCCATGGGTGCGGTACTGCGCTTGCCCGTGTTTGCCATCCCGGCAGAGGGCTTTGCCGCGGCGCTGCGCGAGGCGGCGCAGATGTTGCGTTGCTTTGCCTCTGTCCCGGACGCGAACGCGATCCCTGTGACCCGTATTTGTTTTGGCAGGGGATCGCTCGTTGCCGTTGGGAGTGAAGGTAACGGACTGACAGCGGAAGCGATTGCCGTCTGCCACGAAAGGATCACCATCCCCATGCCGGGGAAAGCGGAATCTTTGAATGCGGCGGCGGCGGCGACGATTCTGATGTGGATGCTTGCACAACCGAACGAAGAATGAAGAGTGTAGAGTTGAGTTTAGAAATATGACGGATGAAGGGCTATACTGGTTGTGGCTGCAGTGCGCGTTAGGAATTTCTTCCAGCTTGCGCACGCGTGAGATTTTGGATGCCTTCCCGCTACGCGGGGAGGGTGCTTGTGCGGTTTCCGCCGCGCGGCGCATCTATGAGGCTTCGGACTATGAACGGCGCATCAGCGGAGCCTTCACCGCGCCACAGTTGAACAAGCTTAGCAGCGTTTCTGTGGCGGAGGCGGAGAAAATTGCAGAGGAATGCAAGCGGCACGGGCTGCATATCTTAACACCGCAAAATCCTTGCATGCCTTCCCGGCTTTTGCAGATCCCAAATCATCCGCTTGTATTGTATGTAGATGGTTCGTTGGATTGCTTCGAGAAGCGTTTGGCGGTCGCGCTGGTCGGCACGCGCCGTGCGGATCGAAAAAGTGTGGATATTGCCGGGCGGTTGAGCGCTTCCCTAGCGCGGGCGGGCTGTGTGGTTGTTAGCGGCGGAGCTTTGGGCATCGACAGTGCCGCGCACCGGGGCGCGTTGGCGGCAAAGGGCATGACTGTGGCGGTTTTGGGCTGCGGGCACGCTTGCTCTTATTTGCCGGAAAACAGATTGATGCGCGAAGAGATCGCCAAGCACGGAGCGGTATTGAGCGAGTTTCCGCCTGCCGCGCTGCCGTTGGCACAGAACTTTCCGATTCGCAACCGAATTATCAGCGGACTTTCGGTGGGCTGCGTTGTTGTGGAGGCAGGGGAGCGCAGCGGTTCGCTCATCACCGCCGAATGCGCAGCGGAGCAGGGGAGGGATGTCTTCGCTGTTCCGGGGGATGTGTTTGGTTCAACCTATACCGGCGCGAATAAGCTGATAAAGGATGGCGCAAAGCCTGTGTTTTCCGCCATGGATATTTTAGAGGAATACGAGCAGCTTTTCCCGGAGCTTTTGGATATTCGAACGGTGGAACGCGATTTGAAGCGCCCCGGCGTTGCGCCGGAAACGGTTGCGGTGAAAGCGTCCACAGCGCAGCGGAAACCGAGCGCGCGGAAAACCGCCGCCGGGAAGCGGGTTGCGGCTGCGCCTGCTGCGGAAGTCCCGCCGGCAGTTCTGCGCCCGGAGGGCTTGGAGGGAAAGCTTCTTGAACTTCTTGCGCAGGGTGCGCTGCATGTGGATGCGCTGTGCAAGCAATCCGGACAAAGGCTTGGGTTGGTTTTCGCTGCGCTCACCAATTTGGAAATGGACGGTTTTGTGCGGCAAATGCCGGGTAAACTCTTTGAAAGTATGAAAACGGGCGAGGAGCAGACATGAACCTTGTGATCGTGGAATCGCCGGCAAAGGCGAAGAGCATTCAAAAATACCTGGGCAAGGGCTTCGAGGTTACATCCTCCATGGGGCATGTGCGGGATATGCCTGCGTCGCGTCTCGCGGTGGACGTCGCTAACAATTTTGCGCCCAGCTATGTCGTCATGAAGGATAAAGAGAAGCTGGTGCGCGAGCTGAAGCAAAAGGCGGGCGGGTGTGACAAGATCTTTCTTGCCACCGACCCGGATCGCGAGGGCGAGGCGATCAGTTGGCATTTGGCGCATATTTTGGGGCTGAACCTGAAGGAAGCTAATCGCGTGACCTTCAATGAAATCACAAAAAACGGCGTCCTGGGCGGCATGTCAAACCCCCGCCGGGTGGATTTGGATTTGGTCAACGCGCAGCAGGCGCGGCGGATTTTGGATCGGCTGGTGGGTTACAGGCTAAGCCCCTTTGTGAGCCAAAAGATCCGGCGCGGGCTTTCGGCCGGGCGGGTGCAGAGCGTTGCGGTGCGCTTGATCGTTGATCGTGAGGATGAGATCAGGGCATTTGTGCCGGAGGAATATTGGAGCCTGGACGCAAAGCTTCTGAACGGCGCGAAAAAGAGCGTTAAGGCTGGCTTTGTAGGGGACCAGAAGGGCAAAATCGAGTTAAAAACCAAGGCGCAAACCGACGGGATTTTGGCGCGGCTGCAAAATGCACAGTATTGGGTAGCGGAAATCAAGAAGGGGAAGCGCACGAAGAATCCGGCGCCGCCGTTCAACACCTCTACGCTGCAGCAGGAGGCTTCGCGCCGTTTGGGGTTCCAGGCGCAGCGCACAATGAAGGTGGCGCAAGAGCTTTATGAGGGCATGGAGCTGCCCGGGTTGGGGACGACGGGCCTCATCACTTATATGCGCACGGACTCGCTGCGCGTTTCAGAAGAAGCGCGGCAGCAGGCGAACGAATTCATCACCGAGTGTTATGGCAGGCAATATTTGCCGGCGCAGCCCCGCGTTTATAAATCCCGCGCCAGTGCACAGGACGGGCATGAAGCAATCCGACCGACAATGCCCGGGCTTTCGCCTGAGAAAGTGAAGGGCAGCCTTTCGAACGATCAGTTCAAGCTTTACGATTTGATCTGGAAGCGTTTTTTGGCGAGCCAGATGGCGGGTTGCCTGCAGGATACCGTCAAGGCGAAGCTTTTGGCGGCGAATCCGGAAGAAAAGCGGCAGGGGAGGCACTTGGTGTTTAACGCCTCCGGCTTTGCCGTGCGTTTTGACGGGTTCACCGTGCTTTATGTGGAGGCAACGGATAACGAAGAGGACGAAGAGGGGGAAACCAAGCTCCCGGAGCTGAAAGAGGGCGAACCGCTGCAGCTCAAGGAGCTTTTACCTGCGCAGCACTTCACCCAGCCGCCGCCGCGCTTCACCGAGGCGTCGCTCATCAAGGCACTGGAAGAAAGCGGTGTAGGGCGACCGAGCACATATGCCTCCATTATCGGCACCATTGTGCAGCGAGGCTATGTGGTGCGAGCAAATAAATTGCTTAGCCCAACGGAACTGGGCGGGGCGCTCACGGCGCTGCTAAAGGAGCGGTTCCCGAGGATCGTCAACGTGCAGTTCACCGCGCAGATGGAGGACTCGCTGGATGAGATCGGCAAGGGTGAAAAGGATTACATCGTAATGCTGCGCGATTTTTACACCGATTTTGACAGCACGCTGACCCGCGTAAAGGACGAGATGCAGGGCGTGAAGATTGAACTTGAAGAGGATAAAACGGATATTCCCTGCGATAAATGCGGGCGCATGATGGTGATTAAAACAGGGCGGTTCGGTCGCTTTCTGGCCTGCCCCGGTTATCCGGAATGCAAGAACGCCAAGCCGCTTGTGCCGGAAACCGGCGGCGTATGCCCGAAATGCGGCGAAAAGCTGGTGCAGCGCAAGTCCAAAAAAAGCGGGCGCGTTTTCTATGGCTGCTCCGCTTGGCCAAAATGTGATTTTGTTACGTGGAATGTTCCGACAGACGAGCCTTGCCCGCAATGCGGGCGGACGCTCTTCCAAAAAGGACGTGCGGGCAAGGTTTGCCTGCGTGACGGCTGCGGTTTCGAAGCGAAATAGCTTGCATTTTTGAAAACGGCGTGTTATAATGACCGAAAAATTGCGGGAGCAGAGGGGAAACTTATGAAATCTACCATTGGCGCCGCAGAGGCGGCTTTGTTGGCGCAGGATAGCAAGATCGCGCTGCTGGGTACGCTGGATGAAACCGGCTGCCCGCATATTACCTTTTTCAATTCATTGCAGGGGCTGGGCGATCAGCAGCTGACCTTTGGGCAATTTATGGTGGGGCAGAGCAAGACGTTTTTGCCGCAGCGCCCGGATTGCGCTTTTCTCGCGCTTTCGGCGGATATGAACTGGCTGCGCGGGCGGGCGCGGTATACCCACAAGGAAACCGGCGGTGCGGAATATGAGATGTATAACAACAAGCCGCTGTTTCGTTACAACACATATTTCGGTATTAATACGGTGTGGTATTTGGATTTATTGGGCATCAGCGAAATTCAAAAATTGCCGATGCCGCAAATTGCCGCCGGCGCCATCCTTACGCGCGTTGCCGCCGCGTTGCGCGGCAAGAGCGAGAAAGGTGCGCTTGCGCTCTTCAGCCGGCAATTGTTTGCTAAGCTTGACGGTCTGAAGTTCCTTTGTTATGCGGATGCGCAAGGCGCGTTGAACCTTGTGCCGATTATCCAGGCGACGCACGCGGGGGCGGATCGCGCTGTGTTTTTGCCCACGCCCTATGGCAAGCTGCTCAAGGATGCTCCGCAGGGTTGCAGGGCGGCGATTTTGGCGGTGAATTTAGAGCTGCAAAGCGTGCTTGTTAAGGGAACGCTGGCAAAACGCAGCGGCGCGTTTACGCTGGATATAGATCGTGTGTACAATCCTATGCCACCGGCTGTTGGCTATATTTATCCAAAAGCCGCGAAGCCTGCGCCTGTAACAGCTTTTTGAGATGAGGAATCTGCCCCCTTCGGTGTACTTCTTTGTCGCGGCGATAAAGCTCTTGATGTTGCCTTTTTTCTGCTCCTGTTGCTTTACGTCGCGGCGCATGGTTTCAACGGTGGATTTCAAATTGCCCTGTTCAAGCTCATAGTTGCGGGACGGCTTTATAAACCGTTCGTCGGTCAGCTTCCCAGTCACATTGTCCTCATAAAGCGCCGTAAACAGCTTGTCCAGTTCCGTAAGCCGCTTATTCAGCCTGCGGCGCTCGCGCCCAAACTCTTTCGCGCCGTCCGCGCTCATGGCGTTTAGTTTTTGTTGTATCGTCTTGGCGGCTTTCGGGTCGTCGCGTAGTGGTTGACGTCGGCAATCACGGCGTTATGCAAATCCCGCGTTTCAATCGTGTGCGCAGTGCAAGTGACATTGCCGTAGCGGGTGTAGTTGCCGCAATAGTACACAATGCGGTCAATGATTTCCGGGCGTTTGCGGCGGTTTGCGCTCCCCGCCGAAAGGTGATAGCCGCAGTCAGAGCATTTTATCACGCCGGAAAAGATATTGTCATAGCCGCTCTCATTCTTGCTTCTCCGGCTGGTAATCAGCCTTTGCACCGTGTCAAAAACATCTTGCGAAACAATCCCCTCGTGGGTATTCGGCACAATCTCCCAATCCTCCGGCAAGCGTGATGGGCGTTTGCGGCTTTTCATGCTGATTGCAGGACGTTTGTAGCCCGTCAAATGCCCGGCGTAAACAGGACTTCGGAGTATCTGCCTAACGCTGTTTTCAGACCAGATACAGCGGTTGTCCTCGCCGCTTTCAAGATACCGCTCAAAGCCCGAATCGCCGCGCTCCACGGCGTAGGCGGCGGGGCGAAGAACGTTCTGTGTGTTTATTCAGCGCCGGATTTTCGCTATGCCGTTTCCCTCTAAGGCCAACTCAAACATCTTGCGGACAATGGGCGCGACGGCCTCATCGACAATCAAATGATTGTGGTCTGCGGGGTCTTTCAGAAAGCCGTAAGGCGGCGTTGTGCCCATAAACTTCCCCTGCCGGAACCGCGCCCGGTACGCCGATTTTATCTTCATGGACACGTCGGCGGAATACATGTCATTGAGAATGTTGCGGAACGGCGTGACGTCCATCGCCGCCTTGTTCAGCGTATCCACGCCGTCGTTGACGGCGATATATCTCACGTTATGCTCCGGAAAAAACAGTTCCAGATACAAGCCGCAGTCGAGGTAATTTCTCCCAAGTCTTGATAGATCCTTCGTTATAACGCAGTCAATCAAGCCCGCTTCAATGTCCTTAATCATGGCCTGAAAATTCGGGCGCAGAAAATTCACGCCCGAATATCCGTCGTCCACATAGGTTTTTGTCAGCCGCCAGCCGCGCTCCCTGACATAGGCGGTCAATATCGCCTTTTGCGTGGAAATGCTGGCGCTCTCGCCCTCCGCGCCGCCGTCGTCTTTTGACAGGCGGCAGTATATGCCGGCGCTGTAAATCTTGTCTTGATTTTGCATAAATAATCCTCTGATGTGTTTTCATTTTGGCCGTATTATGCGTACAGTCTAATCCGAATCAAACCATTTGCCAAAGGTGCGGCCTGTTTCGGCCTTGCGCATTAAATCCTCCGAAATGACCGGGATAAGAGCTTCCGGGAGCGTCTTACCGCCCGCAAACTCATGGGCGATAATCAGCGTGACGGTCTTTCCCCGGCGCGGCTTGCGCGTTTTTTTATCCGCGAGTTTTCGCTCCGTGTTCTTCATAAAAATGCGTCCTTTCTGAAAAATTAACCCACGGGGGATCAGCGGGCGTCGCGGTTTCGGGCGGCTCGTTCGCGCTTAAGCTGCCATTGTTGCAGCAGCTCGATGATTTTGTCCTGCATTTGCCGGGGCGAGCAGCCTTTCGGAAAAAACTTCTGTATGCTCTCGGTTCTCAGCTTGATTTGCTCTTTCTGGTTGGCTTTTCCTCGGTCATAAGCTTGAAAATCTCGTCCATATCAAGCTGTCCGTCAGCCGAAAGGCGGTGCATACGGATTGCCTGCGCGTGGCTCGGCGTTCTGTCCTCGGATTCCATTGTGGCGAGTAAATCCGTTTGTTGCTGTGGGGTCAGATAGGACAGTTCCACGGCGGGAGAGAGGGCGATTTTGCCCTCATCCACCATCGCGAGAATCGGCGGTATTAACTCACAAAGCCGTATATACCGCTGAACCTGCCGACCGCTTTCGCTCTCGGCTATCTCGTCGCGTGACTTGTGGACGGCTTGTCCACAAGTTGAATCGGGCGATAAATCGGCGCGTCGCCCCTGCTTCTTGATAGCGCCTAATTTCAGCTTGTAGGCGTGTGCCTTTTCAGACGGTAAAACGTGTTCGCGGTGCAGATTGGAATCCACAAGGGCAATCACGGCGGCTGTATCGTCCAGTTCGCGCACAAAGGCGGGAACAGTAGTAATCCCCGCCGCTTCACAAGCCGCCTTGCGCCTGTGTCCGCTGATTATCTCGTAGCCGCCGCTGTCTATTGGACGGACTACAAGGGGCGATATTACGCCGTAATCGCGTATGCTGTCCTGTAATTCGGTGTCCTCACGGACGGAAAAGGGATTATCGGGGAACGGGTGTAAATCTCTGATAGCGATATTCTTGATTTGTTCTTTCATCGGTCACGACCTCTTTCTTTTCTGGATTTGATTTGCTCTAAAACCTCCGGCGGGATTTGCTTCATAAGCGCCTCGGATTTTCGCAATCGCTCCTGTAAAACCCGCACTTGCTGTAAATGCTCGAAATTCTTTTTTGTGTTTCCTCACGCTCGCGGACAAGTGTCCGCTGTATATCGTCGTTTCGGTGTTTCTGATAGCTGTTTTCCGATTCAAAGCTTTTGACGTACTCGTCAACTGAGTGAACCTTTGCGGTTAAGCCTTGCGCCTGCGGAAGCTACGTCCGAATCATCTCGATAGCGGCGGCGCGCTTCTTCGCGTTGCCGAAAGCGCCGATCGCCGCGACCGCAGCCACAAGCGGGCTGAAAAACCCGCAGGGTTTTCCAGCCGCATTGTTGTGGTGTAACACACTACACTTTGTCCCAAAGTGGTGTGGCAGGCGTTCCCCCTGCACCCCCTTTTTACGCCCGAATTTTGCGGTATGCGCGTGTCATCAAGACCGCAAAAAACACCGCAGGCGCATACCCTATGGGATGTTGCGGTGTTCCTTGCGGTCTTGTTTCAGTAGGGCAGTTTCCATATCCACGCCGCCCCTTTCTTGACTGACACAACGCCGATTTTGCCTTTGGCGTTCTCGGCTGTGCGCTTGCTGATGTCGTACTCGGCAAGACGGCTGTAAACCTCCGCGCTCGGCACTTCGTTGCCACGCAACATCTCATGAATGAGGGTAATCGCCTGTGCTCCCTTTGTGGGTTCTCGTTCGGGGGATATGCCGTAGAGCAGTTCTTCAATACTCATTTCATACGCGCCCACCCAACGAAAGCCGCCCTCGTCCAGTTCAAAGGCAATCGGCTTGCCCTCTGGCGCAAGGCTCGATTTGAGGTGCGCCATTACCCTTGTGTTCAGGTTATCCTTGTCGCGCCCGACAAGCAGGATAGAGCGCGAAGCGGCGGCAATGTCGATAGAGCCAAGCCCACGGTAAAGCCCTTTGGTCTGCCCCGCCGCCTTGTTCATATGCCCGATAATGAGCATGGCGCAACCCGTCCGTTCGGCTACGTTTCCAAGCGTCTTGAATATGGGGCGTATCTCGTTCGCCCTGTGCATATCCACATCAACGCCAAGATAGGCTTGCAAGGGGTCAAGGATTAAAAGTCCCGCCTGTGTTGCGGCGATTGCCTGTTCAATCCTACCGTCCGAAAAAGAAAGCGGCTGTTCGCTCTCGTCAATCACCACCACCTTTGAGCAGTCCGCACCGACTTCCACAAGGCGAGGTTTGATGGTGTCGGCTAAACCGTCCTCGGCGGTCTGGTAGATGACCGTTTGCGGCGTGATGATTTCCGTGGGTTCGGTTTCGGGCATAGGACTTCCGTTTGACAGCAGGGCGGCAACGGCAAGCACAAAGGTTGTCTTGCCATCGCCCGGATCACCCTGCACAAGCGTGATTTTGCCGTGTGGGATATACGGATACCACAGCCACCGCACAGCCACCGCACAGGCTCCGCCTGCACCTCGTTCATGTTGATTAGCTTCATGCAATGCTCCTTTCAATCCGTCCGTTCGGACGGTCATTCAGTTTTCTGGCGGGAAAAGCAGGCGGGAGAAATATCCCCCCGCCTGTTTCCACACTCGAAAGCCGAAAATAAGGTCTATACTTTCAGCTTTTCGATGACCTTTGCTTTTGCTCTGTCCACGGAACCTTTGACCGAAGCCCCGGAACAGCCCTCCATCCGCCCGATGGCAGCGCAGGTCATACCGTACTCGAAGTACAGCACGAACCGCCGCCGCTGTATTTCCGGCAGTTCCGCGATTGCCTGCCGCAGGACTTCGGAACGCTCATTGTCAATGGCGGTCTCTTCAAGGCTTTTCGGAGAACGCTTCGCGCGGTTATTAAGCGTTTCGTCGGTCAACTCCGAATACTCCCGGTGTCGCTCATCCCACCGCCGCAGATTGCGCTCGGTTTTGACGAATTGGGCAAACGCCTCATAGACTTCCGGGGAGATTTCCACTTCCCGCCGGATACCCTGTCCGTCCTTGAACGATACGAAGTAGCGCGTCACGCCCCCGAATTCGTCTATCCGCAGAGTGTAATGGGTTATTGCTATAAAACATTGTCATCTCTCCAATCTGAATTTTTAAGTAAGGTTCAGATTGGAAAGGGCGGGGAACGGCAGCGGTAGGGCTGTTTGTCCCGAAAAATGGCAACAAAAAAGCCCGGCTGAGTTAAACTCAATCGGGCAGGAAAACGCGCATTTGCGTTAATGGCGTGAAAAATCTCCGTTTCGCCATATCATAGCATGAAAAACACGGTGCGGATTCTTGTGGGTTGTTCTTTTAGATTGTTCTTTTAGATTGTTCTTTTAGATTGCGGTTACTTTTTCGCCCGAATCGCCTCAACGAGCAACTTTACAGGGCTGATTGGAATGGCCGGGTCTGTCGGCAGCGTCTCCCGCAGGGTTATCTGCGAAGGGGTAATCACGGGCTACAGCGGCATCACAACAAAAGTAAAAATCGAACTGTATCTCGAACGCAAAACGGCCAGCAGCAGCACGTGGTCTGCTTATGGCAGCAGTTCAAAAACCGTGAATTCCTACATTGGTGCACACCAGTACATCAAATCCGTTACCAGCGGCTACCAGTATCGCGTGCGGGCGGTGTATACCGCCTGGTCTGGGAGTAACTCTGAATCTATGACCCGTTACAGCGGGGTGGTTAGTTACTGATTCTTTGGTATGAGCCTGTTTGCCGTGAGTGCACGCGTGTATCAGCACAGCCCTATACAATCAAGCTGCAAACAGCCACATTAGGCATTTATTCGCAGTATGGCGCTACGGTTGCTGCCAATACAGCCGGACTTGGTGGAAGTTACTGGTGGGACGATGCTAACCCGAATGCTTCAACAGGGAACGATAACAATAAAACTGCGCGGTTTGTGATCACAAAGACCAACAGCAATACTGTGAGCTTGGGAGGGTATATTATTTCGAATTCCCGCACCTGGAACCGATTCCCACACTTCATCATGAATAAGGACGGGAGAGTTGCAGTATTTACATCGCCGGCAACTCTCCCGTCGATATTACAAACAGGGAGACTCCCTTTATGATTACTATGCCTTTTTCGTTTACTGGTGGAGTGTTGATAATCGCGTTTGTGATTGGTATGGCTCGGTTTCGTGTTTCAGGCGTATCATCTTGTGCCGGAACTGACGGCGCGGGAAAACATTGTGCTGCCCGCTTTATTGCTGAAAAAAGCGATTCCGCAAGCACATTTGGAGCAACTGGTAGAAGCGCTGGAACTCGGCGACCGCCTGTCGCACCTACCCTCGCAGCTCTCAGGCGGCCAACAGCAGCGCTGTGCCATCGCAAGGGCGCTGATTAATTGCCCGGACGTGATTTTGTGCGACGAACCAACGGGAAATCTGGATTCCCAATCCGGTGAAGCGGTAAAGCGCGTGCTGTTTGATTTACAGAAAGCCTTGGGACAGACGATGATGATCGTCACGCATGACGCTGAGTTTGCGAGATCCGCCGACCGGGTACTGACGATCCGAGACGGCCGTGTGGAGGAGTGAGCGCATGAACATCGCCGCCGCACTGAGCGTACAAACCGCGAAATATTACTGGAAACAAACCGTTAAAATGGTGTTGCTCTACTGTCTTTGCGCCGTTTTTATTGTCATCGAGGGTTGCTTGCTGTTCAGCTTCCTGCGCTGCTCGCGCGAAGAAAAGGACAACACCTTCGGTGTGCAGAGCGCCCTCGCGTTTTGCGTCGCACAGGAAAACGCCCTCGCGCTCGGGCAGTTGCCCGAAGTTGAAAACATGGGCATCATTTCTGTCGCGGCACTGCTGATTGCCTTAGGCGCGAGTCTCGGTATCTGCCTTGTCATCAACAAAATTATTCCGGGATTTACTTTGGACTTCATCCCGACGAGGGAACTGGTCGCTGCGGTATTGCTGTATTTTGCGGCGGCGGTGGGGGCTTGCTGGCTGCCGGTGCGGGCATTCTTCCGGCGTTCGATTGTGGAGTGCGTTGAGGGGCAGAATTGAGCACAAAGCAATCGTGGATTACTTGCTTTGGGGTCAAACATTTCAAAAATGCATTCAAAGGTGTCGGTACTGGGAACGCCATTTTTGAGTGACAAATAATTTGACAGTCACAATTTTTGGCTTCTCCGAACAACGCGATGTCTTGGTAGGTTTGTGCGCTGCAAATGATGGCGCACAAACGCTATGACCAAGATATCCGCTGATTTGTGTTGTGAATTTGCATATTGGCGGCGAATGTCAGGCGTCCATTATACCACATGACTGTCTCTCTGTCACTGTTTTTTTTGCTTTTTTGTGGCTTTTTTGAAAAAAGCAAATGCGGTGGACGTGGTGAGTATGATCCCCGGAATAGCCGGGGGTTTTCAGCGATAAAAAACGCCGGGATTGCTCCGTAGCAATCCCGGCGTGGCATTTTTTGCGAAATGGAATAATATAATATTGAAAGATAATGGCTGGAAACAAACGGAATTTTTCGCAGAGTACATCCTGTTGCGAAAGCGGTTTTTGCGCAACGATCCTGTCCTTGTTGGAAACATTATGCACGATTTGTGGTGATCTGTCAAGATATTTTTGCAACTTTTCAAAAATATTTTTCCGATATTTCCATTGTAGAAATATTATAGAATTATGTTGCGCCTTCCAACCCTATTCGCCGTCAGCGCTGCCGTCAACACTAAACCCAAAGGAGGGCGATGCTATGTCAAGGACTGGGGAGAACATTTACAGGCGAAAAGATGGTCGCTGGGAGGCCCGGTATATCGCGGAGCGCAGGGCAGACGGTAGGGCGATATACAAGTCCTTTTATGCCCGAACCTATGCCGAAGCCAAGCGAAAACAGACCGAGGTGACTGCTCGGCAGTTGCTGGCGCTGCCGCCAGAAAAGCCATCGGAAATTTTGTTGGAGACCTTTGCGGCGAATTGGCTGGCCGCCGTGCGACTGCGCGTAAAAGCGTCCACCTATGGAAAATACGAGCGTATTGTGCGTTTGCATGTGATGGCTGTGATCGGAAACCAGCGGGTGGCAGCGCTTTCGCAAGGCGATGTGGAGCGGTTCGCGCAAGGTCTGATGGATGGCGGGCTTTCGGCCAAGAGCGTACAGGATATACTGATCGTCATGAAAGGCATCCTGAAATATGGCAAAATTCCGATCGACTGCAGCGCGATCTCAGTCAGGAGCGAGCAGCGGGAAATGCGGGTGCTGTCCAAACCTGAGCAGGACGCGCTGGCCCTATATCTAACGCAAAACGCCGACGCAATCACGCTCGGCGTTTTATTGAGCCTGTACACTGGCATCCGCATCGGCGAGTTGTGCGCCCTGCGCTGGGAAAATATCGACCTAGTGGCTCAAACGCTGCGCATCACCGGCACCATGCAGCGCATCCCAGATTTTACGGATGGCGCGGCTAAAACCCAGGTGGTGATCACCTCGCCGAAGAGTAAATGCTCCGTGCGAACGATTCCGCTGCCGGAGTTTCTGGTGAAGCTACTCCATCAGCA
>JAITGE010000046.1 GCA_031280825.1 Oscillospiraceae bacterium
CTGATTTTGTGGACGGCAAGCGCCAGCAGGAAATCAAGATATACTGGCGTTTTATTGGACATATCCCCGTCTAAGGGGAACGCGCAAAAGCGTTTACGCAACTGACTGCTGTTCTTCGACAGAATGTCGCGGACGATCGGGTGATCCCAGAAATATTCGCCGCGGGTGCTGCACCGGCGCTTGCAAAATCCCTTGCGGGCGGCGTAGGCCGAAGGGGTCAAAACGCGGCGGTGCCTGAGGATTTTTGCGATGTCGTTGACGCTGGTGCCCTGCAAGCGCAGGGCATAAATCAGGCGTACGGTTTCGGCACCCTCCTCGTCAATCACCCAACGTTTGGGATTTTCGGGGTCGCGCACGCCTGGGTCGAAATGGATACCGTGATCGGGCGCGTCGGCGGCAAGGTCATCCTCACGCTGGACTTCACCTTCTGCAACTTCCAGGCGGGGCTCCTGATGGACAACAAAACCTCCCTGGAAGCCGCCCACAAGATCAAGAAGCTCAAGGCTTCCCTCGCCAGCGCAGGGCTGCGCTTCGGCGACCTGTTCCCCGTCATCCTCACCGACAATGGCGGCGAGTTTGCTAACGTGGATGCGTTCGAGCGCGACGCGGATTGGCAGAAAGAAACCCTGCTCTTTTTCTGCGACCCCTACCGCTCCAGCCAGAAGCCTTCATGCGAGAAAAACCACACCATGTTCCGCGACATCGTTCCCAGCGGCTCCTCGTTCGACGATTTTTCGCAGGATACCGTCAACCTCATCTTTTCCCACGTCAACAGCGTCAGACGCAAGAGCCTGGGCGGCAAATCGCCTTTTGAGGTCTTTGCTTTCCTCTTTGGCCTCGATACCGCCGCCATTTTTGGCATCCGCTCCATCCCGCCCGCCGATGTCATCCAGTCGCCTAAACTGCTCCGTTAACTAACGATTTCTCAATCTGACCCGTACCCCAAAACAATGAAGAATTTTTCCCATTCTAACTTCCCCGCCTGTGGAATTTACTCTGAGAAGCCCTCTTCCCGGAGCTGGTTTGCCTTGCCTTTTTTGCCGGCGCACACCCGATTGACCCCTCTTCGCTGCCAGTCTAACTCTTTTCCCGGTCTAATCGCCGTGCTTCTCGCACTTATTTCCATGCTTTTCTCAGCGTTACGTCCACTCTCTCCAACGGTGGAACTTAAAGTGGGAATTTACGAAATTGTTAAATTTTGTGGAAAATGACGATAAAATGGCAGGGACGACCAGGCATGGTTGTCCCTGCCATCGCATTGTAGAGTTATGCGCCGTCAAAAATACCGTCAACAGAAAGGAAAATCACCATGGCAAAACGAGGTCAAAACATCTATCGTCGCAAGGATGGCAGGTGGGAAGGGCGTTTCATCGCTTCGCGCACGCCAGAGGACAAGCCAAAATATAGTTCGGTATATGCAAAAACCTGCGCGGAGGTCAAGCAAAAGCTTCGCGAGAAATATGTGCAACTTGCACAAAATCAAGAAGCGGCACCGCAGCCAGAACCTGCTTCTTTCGCCGCTGCAGCGCAAAATTGGCTTGCAACGGCGAAAATGAACTGCAAAGAATCCAGTTGCAATAAATATGCGTATCTGCTCGAGCGGCATATCCTGCCCTGTTTTGAGGGCATGGCGGCAACCGATTTGACCAGAAAAATTCTCGAAGATTTTGTTGCGAAAAAGCTCTCTTCGGGGCGATTGGATGGCTGCGGCGGCCTTGTGCCAAAGACCGTTGCGGACATTTTTTCTGTCATAAAACAGGTGCTGAAGTATGCGGGCGCGCCGATTTTTAATATCAAAATTAGAAATGATGCTCCAAAAATGAAGCCTTTCAGCTCATCTGAGCAGAAAAATCTTGCCGCTTTTTTGGGTCATAACAGCGATTTTGGCAAGTTGGGCGCGCTACTGTGCCTGTATACGGGCATTCGCGTGGGCGAATTGTGCGCCCTGCGCTGGCGCAATATTGATTTGCATGAGAATATTTTGTTCGTTCGCGGCACCATGCAGCGGCTGCAGGATCGCTCCGAAACGGCAGAAAACAAGACGAAAATTGTTGTCACAGCGCCAAAAAGCAACAGCTCTGTCCGCGCAATCCCGTTGCCTGCTTGGCTTGCGGCAAAGTTACGGGCGGTTCGCTGCGAAAATTTAGATGCCTATTTTTTGACTGGGAAAGTCAATTCCTTCCTTGAGCCAAGAAATATGCAGTATAAATTTCAGGGCTACCTCAAACAATCTGGCGTTGAGGCGCGCGGTTTTCATGCTTTGCGCCACACGTTCGCGTCCAATTGGGTTGAGAAGGGGCTTGAAATCAAATGCCTCAGCCAAATTCTCGGGCATTCTTCCGTGAAGATTACGCTGGATCGCTACGTACACACCTCAATGGAGTTGAAGCGCAGCCAGATGGAGCGGATGGGTGATTTTTTGCTCTGAAGCCATCTGCTCGAAGCGGCGTTGTAGATGATTCGAGCGGAATAAACCGTCAGCGGTTACCGTCAAACGTTGCAATACCTTGATATGCTTGAACTTTGGGCGGTTTATCGTCGATTGGGTTACTCGACGATAAGCCGTCAATATTCCTGCCGCTCTATTTTATAACAAATAGAGCGGCATTGTAATGAAACTATTCGTTGTTTGCGTGTACAAAATACCTCATCGGATCCACACTCATACCATTTTTATACACCGAAAAGTGCAAATGCGGTCCGGTCGAGTTGCCAGTTGACCCCACAAAACCAATCACTTGCCCCTGCTTGACTTCGTCACCCGTGCGCACGGCAATTTTTGCGCAATGGGCATAGAGCGTAGTGAACTCGTTGCTGTGCGTGAGTTTCACGAAATAGCCGAAGCCGCTGCCGTAGCTGTCGGTGCTGTTCGCGGCAACGACAACCCCGTCCGCTGCCGCCAAAATCGACGTGCCCGGCGGCGCGGCAAGGTCGATTCCGTTGTGAAATTTGCGCATTTTGGGGTTCATCGGGTCGTCGCGCCAACCAAAACGTGACGAAATCTGGGCGCCCGGCTGCATCGGCCACGCGAAAATGCTGGTACCAACCCAGCTCGCGTCGCTGTCAAGTATTTCGCCGCTGCTCGGCGCGTAGCCCCCCAGCAACTGCGCCCAAAGGTCGTCATACTTCGGCTTGAGCAATTCCTCCAGCTGCTCTTTTTGCGCCGCGCTGAAGTGATGCGCCTCGGCCATTCGTCACGGCACCGATGTCGCAGGCGTTGAGTAGGTCACTGTACTTGAAAAACAGGTTTTGCTGATCCTCCAGCCCCGCCACGGCGTAATTGATGTCGGTAAACCGCCACGTTTTGGCGTACTGCCCACGGCCAACAACAAAAATTCCGTCCTCGTGCGCGGCATGGATCGGCAGCACATCCTGCGCGGTTTTGGGCAGCCGCCTGCGCTCGCCGTCGCGCTGGTTCTGGTTTTTGAGCGTCCGCATCATACCCGCACCCCCCGCTTCCTGTTTTTGTTTTGCAGTGTGCGGCGCTCTTCCATCCCTTGATACGCAAGGGCTTTGGAGAGAAACACTTCGCTTTCCAGCCACGCCCATGCCAGCTGTTCGGCGGTCATGCCATTGTATTTCACGAAACCCAGCGCCGCGAACGACGCGGCTCCGGCCACGCACAGCCAGCTGGTGATTTCCGTGCCGAGATAGTTTCGCAGCCCAAAATAGCAGCCAACGGCGGCGAAAATCGCGCCCACGGCGCAGATAAATTGCCGCAGCGACAGCCCGAAAAACACGCTTTCGGTGTAGTCGCGGATTTCCTTGGGGATCTTGATTTCCAAAAAATAAAACCTCCTTGATTTTTTTTGCCGGATAGCGTATAATAAGAACAGGAAGGCGGTGTGGCATGAAAAAGCTGAAAATATATTTGGATACATCGGTCATCAGTCATTTGGAACACCCGGACGCGCCCGATAAAATGGCGGACACGCACAGGCTGTGGGCAGAAATTCGGCGCGGGGCATATGACGCGGTGATTTCCGACACAACGCGGCTTGAACTGAGCAACTGCCCCGACGAAAAATTCGACACACTGACAAGCTATCTGAGTGAAATTCCATTCACGGTGGTGCCTGCCGATGAAAGCGTCCTGAAGATAGCCGAGAAATTCGTTGATTTTGGCATTCTGCGACAAAAGAGCTTAGACGACTGCCGTCACATCGCCGCCGCCATCGTGTCGGGCTGTGATGCGATTGTATCTTGGAATTTCAAGCACATTGTCAACCGCAAAACCATGAACGGCGTAAAAGCAATTGCCGCGCTGGAGGGCTATGACGATGTGCTGATTTACACCCCAACCATTTTGATAGGAGGTGAAGATGATGATTCGTGACATCCCAAAGCCGGAAATAAGCCCCAATTTCACCATCGACGACATCCATAAGCTGCGCGAATGGAACTACGAAACGCTCAAGGACGCCACCGTGGAAGAGCAGGTTTCGTATTACCGCGACGGTGCGCGCCGCTTTGACGAGCGCATGGCTGCCCTGCAAGCCGCGCGGCTGCATTCAGCGTAACCTTCTACCGCCCCACGCACGCGGGGCGGTTTTTCGTTACCCCCCGAACATCATCTCTTTGACAACGCGGTCAGCCATCTTCACCGCGCCCACCAGCACCAGCATATTGAAAATCAGCTCGCCCACGTACTTCCAAACCTGCGTGACGGCGGGGTCGCTGGCGTTGACCACGGGTGGGCTGGCGGCGAACAGCGAGAAAATGATGCAGCCGAGTACAATCACAACGCCTTCCAAGCATACGGCGGCATAGCTTTTGAGGAAGCTCTTGCCGATGTTCGCGCTGGGTTCGCCCGCGAAAGCCGAAAGCGGCACCGGCGCGATGGCCGTATAAAGGTAAAGGCGCAAAAATCTGCCATAGACCGTCATGATCATCACGAACGACAGCACCGTAATGAACAGCCCGCCAATGAGCGTCACCGCCCAAAGCGGGATGCTCTCTAGGAAGCCGGTGTTGTCGATGGCCGTGACGATTTCGTCGGGCAGCACCGCGTCCGCGCTGCGTGAAATGCCCGCCGTGTCCATGATTTTCACCACGACGCCCTGCACGATTTCGAACAATTTGAGCATCAGGTCGAGACCGTAGGTCACGGCGGTTTTCGCCAGCGCGAAGCGCACGAACATCTTGAACGCCACCTCCGGGCGCTTCAGGTCGGCAAACGCCGAGCAGGTTTTCACCACGCCAACGAGGAAAAACAGCACCAGCAAGCCCAGCCCCACGGCTTTCAGCGCGCCGTTGATGTTCAGCATGACCGACCACACGCCGCCGCCCTTGAAGTTTTGCGGGGTTTGTGTCAGCAGCTGCCAGATTTCGCCGAGCTTTTCGTTATAAGCGTTTTGTCAAGGGAGTTTGTCCAGTTTTTCTAAAATTAACAATATATTCACAAACGACCATTCGCTTTACACTAGCGTAATTTTCCGATTTTTCGCGCTTTACCGCGTAAAATTGGGGATTGCTTTTCTGCGGGATTTGTGATACAATGATATTAGTTATATCCACACGAAAGGGGATGGTGATGATGAACGAGCGCACCGAATACTGGCTTGATTTAGCCGATTATGACCTTGAAACGGCTAAGGTCATGCTGAATGGCGGTCGCTATCTGTATGTCGGGTTTATGTGCCATCAGACGATTGAAAAATCGTTCAAGGCGGTGATTGCGCGTGACTGTGACGAGGGCGAAATCCCGCCGAAAATTCATCATCTTCTGAAACTGGCTGACCGTGCAGGACTTTTTCAAAAAATGTCCGCCGATCAACAGGCGTTTATCAAGGAACTAAACCCCATGAATATTGAAGCACGATATCCCGAATCCAAAGAGGCGATTGCGGCGGGGCTGAATGCTGAAACATGTAAGAAACTGCTGATTGGAACGGAGGAGCTTTTATGTTGGATAAAGGAACAGTTATAAATACGGTTGAGCGTTACGCAAATGCCGTAAAACAGGAGTTTTCGCCGTTTGCCGTTGTGTTATTCGGCTCATACGCCAAGGGCGGTGCAAATGACGACAGTGACATTGACGTGGGCGTGATTTTTAAGGGCTTTCACGGCGATTGGATGAAGACCTCTTCCCGGCTTTGGAATCTGGCTTATGACATTAGCTGGGATATTGAACCGCATTTACTGGATACCACACAGGATAAAAGCGGCTTTGTTAAGCACGTTTTCAAAACCGGGCAAGTGATATATCAAGCGTAAAATCGCAGTTGAAAGGATGCTTATATGACGAACAATTTTTATGGTGATAGTAAAAATAACAGTTGACTAACTGAGAAGATTATGATAAAATGCAGGGAAAGAAACCACAACATATGGGGGGTGTCGCAATGGACAGTCAAATTGCAAAACTAACGCGG
>JAITGE010000049.1 GCA_031280825.1 Oscillospiraceae bacterium
GAGCGGAAAAAGCGCGGCGTTATCGCGATTGGCGGCAAAACAATTTGCGGCAGCGGGAACGCGGACCACAAGGCGTACAAAGAAAATGTTCATTGCCGCTCTCAATCCCGAAAAACTACCTCATGTCCTTTTCTCGAAAAAGTAAATGCTGTGACCGTGGTGAAACGGGGCGCGAGGCTTGACAACGCCGTGCCCGGGTGTTACAATAGCTTTAAGCTATAAGGGAGAAGGTTTTTATGGAAGAGGAACAGCGGCTGCGGCTTTCCACAGTATATGCTGCGGGAAGTCTGCCGGACGCAGAGGCTTGGGAGGCGCTGCGGCGCAAAACCACGGCTGCGCACGCACAACTGGAGGAAGGCACGGGCACGGGCGCCGTGATGCGCGGTTGGCTGCGCTTTCCGGCGGCATACTTGGAATCTGACGAATTTGCGCGCGTGCAAAGCGCCGCCGCGCAAATTCGCAAGGCGGATGCCCTGCTGGTCATTGGCATCGGCGGATCTTATCTGGGCGCGCGGGCGGTGATTGAAGCCGTTTTGGGGCGCCATTATAACGAAACACGCAAGGTCTTCCCTGCGGTTTACTTCGCCGGGAACTCCATCAGCGCAAAGGAATGCGCGGAGCTAGAGGCGCTGCTGGAAGGGCGAGAATTTTACATCAACGTGATCTCAAAATCCGGCAAAACCCTTGAGGCCGCGCTGGCATACCGGCACTTTCGCGCGGTTTTGGAGCGCAAGTACGCCGATCAGCCGGGTGAGGCGAAGCGGCATATTTATGCCACGACCGACGCCGCTAAGGGTGCGCTGCGGGCGCAGTGCGCGGGCGCGGATTGGGATGCGCGGCGCTTTGTTGTTCCCGACGACATGGGCGGGCGATATTCGGTTTTGAGCGCGGTCGGGTTGTTGCCCATCGCCTGCGCGGGCGTAGATATTGCGGCGCTGCTGCGCGGCGCGGCGGCGGCACAGGCGGCGTACGCAGAGCCGGGCGAAGACAACGCCTGCAACAGCTATGCCGCGCTGCGCTATCACTTCTACACGCACGGACGCAAAAGCGTTGAGCTTTTCGCAACCTATGAGCCGAGCATGACGCTCTTTGGCGAATGGTTCAAGCAGCTTTTTGGCGAGAGCGAAGGCAAAGAAAACAAGGGGCTGTTCCCCGCCTCCGTCACTTTCACCACGGATCTGCATTCGCTGGGGCAATATATTCAAGAGGGGGAGCGGTTTCTGTTCGAAACCGTTGTGACCTTCCGCGAGCCCGCCAATACGCTTGCCGTGCAACGCTGCGCGGAGGACGGCGACGAGTTGAACTACCTTGCCGGGCGCAAGTGGCACGATATCAATCGCGCCGCCTTCCGTGCCACGGCTTTGGCGCACCAAAAGGGCGGCTGCCCAAGCCTGCACATTGCGCTCGCAAGGCAGGATGCGGAAGCGCTGGGCTGGCTGATCTATTTCTTTGAAAAGGCTTGCGCGATATCCGGCTATATGCTGGGTGTCAACCCCTTCGACCAACCGGGCGTGGAAAGCTACAAAAATTTTATGTTCGCGCTTTTGGGTAAGGCGGGGAGCGAGGAAACCCGCGCCGCCCTTGCAGCTGCTTATGGGAACGACATATTTAAGGAGGATTGAGCGCATGGTTACAATCATCACCGGGAACAAAGGCACGGGCAAAACAAAGCAATTGGTGCGTCTGGTCAACGCGGCGGTCGAAAAATCCAGCGGCAACGTGATTTGCATTGAACAAAAGCATCACCTTACCTATGAGGTTTCTTCGCGGGCGCGGCTGATTTCCACCGCTGAATACAACGTGATGGGTTACGATGCCTACTATGGCTTTTTGAGCGGTATTTGCGCGGGCGACCACGACATTTCAGATGTTTTCACCGATGCCACCCTGCGCATCGGCGGGCGGGATTACGCGGCGCTCGCGGTCTTTTTGGAAAAAGTCGTAAAGCTCAGTGAGAGCACGGAAAAAAACTTCACCTTCACAATTTCCGCCGATCCGGCGGAGCTGCCCGCAAAGGTTTTTGAAATTTGCGCAAGCGCAACCGTTGCAGAATAGAATCGCACGCACAACGCAAACCCCGCCTCCCTCATTTGAAGGGCAGGCGGGGTTTTTGCTTTAAGACTTGCGAGTTGCGAACTCCGTCATCCTTTGCTTTGTTACAGCAGCAGCAACCAGAGCAGCGAGCTAAGCATCCAGGTCGCCGCCGGGCAAAGGAAGCCCGGCACGCCCGCGCCTTCAAGCAGCTGGTTCACCGAAGGCCAGCACGTCTCGACCACTTGGCGAATGTATTTCACCAAAACGCCATAAACAACCGTGCCGTCGGCGACAACATTGCCGTTCCCATCCAAGTCGCCCGCGTGGGCGATCGCCTCCCAATCCAGCGCCGGCGCGTTTTTGATCCCCATCCCGGCGATTGCGTCCATCAGCTTCGTCTCAATGAACCCAAGGAAGCCATCGGAGGCGTCGATTCCCAACGCGCTCAAAGCCAGGCGTCCAAGCGAAAGCGCGTTCGTTTTTGTTGTCAGATCGTCCACCGACTCGATGTTGTAAACAAGGTTCGGCAAAATGGGCAGCAACGATGTGATGTCCGCGCTCAAGCTCTCGGCAAAGGTCAAAAGAGGATCCAAAACGGCCGTCACAATCAAATCGCCCTGGGCTGCGGTCGCCGCGTTCTGCAGCGCGGCGTGCGCGGCGTCAATCGCCTCTTGCGTCGCGATCATTCCCGCAGGAACGCCCAACGCCTGAAACGCCGGGATGTAATACGCCGTCCATTCCTCCTTGACGGGGTTGCGAAGCACCATCGCCGCGATCGGGCGCAGCGCCTGCGCAAAGCCTTTGATAAAGCTAGCCTTATCCGTCGCGCCCCATGTGATATTGACGTCCGCCCAAGTCGCCGTCAACGGCAGCGCCGCGACCTCCGCCTTGATTGTATCGCTGATGTCCGGCGCACTCGTGAAATACGCGGTGTATACCATCTTCGGGCGGATGCCGTTCACCATCGAAGAAAGGGACGGCAGCGAATGCAGGAAATCGTTGATCCAAGCATCGGAATACATATCACCGAGATTTAACCCAAGATCAACAGAGCCGGCAAGCCGCGGCAGCAAATACTGCCGCACCAATTTTTCGCCCGGCACGGCCAACGCACGCCCAACCTTGCCGGGGATAAGGAAGGGATCTGTTTTCGCCCAGGCTGTTCCCTCATTTGCCGAAGCAAACGCCATGACGCTCCCGGCGCTGAGCAGCATAACCGTTGCCAGCAACGAACAAAGCAGCTTCTTGCACATTCTCCTCATTGAAAATGCACCTCCTGTTGAAATTTCGCCTATCGGCGATTTCATTATATCATAAGCCGAAAATATCGCAATGGTAAATTATGTAAAATATGGAAATCACAGGTGTGCTGCGCTCCTGACGCCGCCCGTAAACGCTGCGCCGCATTTGCGATAGCTTCTCATCATCCGTTGAGCGCATCAGGCGCTGCATACAATTTTCCCATAATGTGGTATATCCCACACTCATTAAATCTTATTTTGTGAATATTTTCAATCATTATATTAAAATTGTCGAATTTCGTCTTGACAAAGAGGTGTTTTTCCCGTAAGATGAAAGTGCGAAGAACTCGTACGGTAAACTGCTAATGCGCGAAAGGAGGTGCGGAATGAACTACTCTGCGGTAGGATTAGGCTCTTGGCTGCACCTGCGCAAAGAGCCGCCGCTGGCGCTGGAGGACGCGATGGCGGAGCGATACAGCTTTCTGGAATGGGAACGTGCCGGGCAAGCGCCGCCGGGCGGCGAAACGGAAACCCCAAGCGCCATGCAGCGGCTACTGACGGAGCTGATGGAAAATACGCTCACGCCCGATGAACGCGCGGCGCTGCTGGCGGCGCAGGAAAGCGAAGGCGCGCGACCGTCACGGCAAGCGCTTAGCGCAGCGACGGGTTTGCCCGCGACAACCGCCGCGAGGCGCTTGGAAACCGCGCGCGTAAAGCTTCGACCGCTGGTGCGGGCGGCACTGCGCTACCAGACGCTGCTGCGGGAGGAACAACAGCGCTTCGGAACAGAAACACGGAATTGAAAGGGGGCATATTCGTTGGAGGAGGATAGCTTGCAAAGCCTAGCGGCGTCTTATGCGCAGGAGGTGGAACGCTTAGGGGAGCTAATCGACGGCTGCAAGGCACGACGCGGAGAAGCGCTGCGGCAAGGAGAAAGCGCCGAGGCGCAGCGGCAGGAGCGGCTTTTGGATTTGCACGAAAATCAGCGGGATGATTTGCGGCAGCTCGCGCACTGGCTCACGCACTATTATGACCACACAAAACACAAGCAGGAGGAGAAAAACAATGCGGACAGTTGAAATCACGCTCACGGCGGATGAAAGCGTACAGATGGAGCAGCCGGTGCTCTACATGGGGGAACACCAAGCGGCGCGGCTGGCGATCGTCCTCCCTCCGCGTCTGCAGGCAGACTTTGATTATTACGCGCTCTGCTTTGATTTAATGGATCGCGGGGCGCAGACCTGCACAGGCAACATCTACCCCGGGCAAGCCCCCGGCGCGAACGACCCCGCAAGCGCGGACGCGTGGCTGGAGGGCGGTACGCTCTATTGTACGCTGCCCGGCAGCGTGACCTGCGGCAGCTGGCTGCGCTGCCAGGTTGCCGCTTATTGCCAAAACGAGGGCGGCTGCACAAAAATTGAGCGCTCCGCGCCGTTTGTGCTGAATCTCACGGGCGCGGTGCAAGGAGATTGCTCGCAGCTGACCCCCTTCACCGCCGCCGAAGCGGAACGCGTCCTCGCGCAGCTGGACGCCGCCAAAAACAACTTGGCGGTGGATTGGAACGCGCTGGAATTCTCCTTGCGGCAGCTCCTTACGGAGGGCATGGCGGCGGCGCAGGACGGCTGCCGGCTCGGTACGCTCACTGCGGAAACAAACGGGCAGCTCATTGCGGTTCACCCCGGCAAGCTCTGGAGCCTACAATTTTCTCCCGGTGTGTCACAAGCCCATCTGGTGCTCGACGACAGCAGCGCGGCGGCGGATTACGCACCGGAATTTCGCTTGCGTGTCTTGCCGCCGGATGTCGGCGCGGCTGAGCTGAACATCACCTGCCTGGATGGGCAAGCGGTGCGAATGCCGGATTGGTTCGCCTTCCGCGCCGGGCGATGCTATGAGCTGAATATCCTTGACCGCCACGCGCTTGCGACCTCCTGGGAGGTGGCGGCATGACGGGGGCACGGCGCGGGATGCTGGAGCCGCGGCGCGTTGAGTGGAGAGCCTCCGACGGTAACCGCCCAACAGACGTCGGCTGGCAATACTTTGGTGAAGCGCCGGAAATGCTTGGCGCGTATGAGGTGAAATACAACGAAATGGGATTGCGGTTCAGCGTGAACGCAACCACGCAATCCTACCGCATTTTTTTGCCGAACACACTTTGCAGCATGAGCGCGGTTGAGGTGGATTACGTCATACAAGGAACCTCCCCGGCTTCTTACATGACCGGAGCGCCGCTGGGCGTGTGGCTGCCGAGTCAGACAGAAAGCTTCTTCATCGGCTCCATTGCGTATAATATCATGGCGATGTCCTTTGTTTCGAGAGTTCCCGCCACGGGAACGCTCGGTACGATCCCCCCCTCGCTCACATATGCGCAGCTGCAGCGCCTGCGTGTGGAGCGCCGCGGCGGTCATATTGGCTTTGTAGCAAACGGCAAAACGAATACTACCGCCCCGCTCCCGGTGCCAAACAATGTGCGCGCCGCATATAATCACCACATGACCAATGACGCGCCGCTGGAGACCGCCATAACCGTCGGATGGCCCGGCACAGGCTCGCAGTCCGTGTGGCTCCACCGTATTCTCTGGGAAGAGCTGCCCTAAAAGCGCGCAAATGCTTAGATGCAAATGAAAGGAAGTAACGCAATGGCAATGAAAACCTCCGAAGGTCTGCTCGCACACGCGCGCAGCCTTTTGGGCAGCCCCTACATGTGGGGTACCTACGGCAAAACCATCACCAAGGAGCTGATAGCCGACAAGGCGAAGCAATATCCCACACACTACACGGCGGCATACCGGCAAAAGCTGCTCGGCTACGTTGGGAGCGGCAAACGCGCTGTGGATTGCGTAGGGCTGATCAAGGCCTATATGATGACCGACGGCATCGGCGGCGACCCGGTGTACCAAGCCGCCTATGATAAAAACGTCGCCGGAATGCGTGAGGCGTGCAGCCCTCTGGAGCGCCTCACAACACTTCCGGAGCTGCCGGGCATACTGGTTTTCGTCGAAAAATCGCACACAGGCATCTATCTTGGCTGTGGCGATGTGATCGAAGCCGTCGGCAGCGACTGCGTGCGCGTCACCGCCTTATCCAAGGGAAAATGGACACACTGGGGCAAGCTGCGCTGGCTCGCTTATCCCGAACTCATAACCCCCGACGCGCCCACCAAAGCCCCTTTCGCAAACACCACGGGCGGCGATCTGGCGGTTTTTGCCGAAACGAACCTGCGCCAGCGCATAGGAACACTCCCGGCAGGCAGCAGCTGCCACACGCTTGGCAAGGTCAACGGACGAAGGCTGCTGCTCTACCGTGTTTCCGGCACGCAGGAATATAAAACAGGGTTTATAAGCTCATAAATAAAGACGCATCGGAGGAAAAAAATATGACCGCATATTTGGCTGTGGAGCTTTCACAAATTTTGGAGCTTTTGAGGCTTTTGCCCGCCTTCCTGCTTTTGCTGTGCGGCGCCGGGCTGGGCTTATGGCGATGGCTTCGCACGCGCCAAGGCGCGC
The DNA here is from genome assembly GCA_031280825.1 of Oscillospiraceae bacterium. GTDB lineage: Bacteria > Bacillota > Clostridia > Oscillospirales > Acutalibacteraceae > WRMQ01. Next base: position 6,779 of record JAITGE010000049.1, read on the forward strand.
AAACGGCAGAGCTGGAACGGCTCGCCCAAGCACAAGCCGCGCTGGAGGAGCTACTGCACGTTTCACTTTACGGGCTGATCACGCAAGCCGAAAACAGCCTTGGCGCGGGCGCGGGCGCGGCAAAAAAAGGTCTTGTGCTTGCCGAACTGCTGCGCCTGCTGCCGGAGCATTACAAAACCGCCTTCCCCGCCGAAACGCTCGGCGCGTGGATTGAAACCGCGCTGGAGGAAATGCGCCCGACGCTGCAAGCGCTGAAACACGGCGGCGACACACAAGAAAACGCGGCGACCGGCGCCGCCGCATAATAATCTCCCTCTGCGCGGGCAGGATAGATACAAACGCAGCAGAGGGAGATGGCAATGAAGACAACAAAAACGCAATACAAGGGCATGGTGCGCAAAGCTTCGCCGCACAGCCCCCGTTTGCAGCATTGGCTTGCCAGCTTCACCGTCGGCGGCGCGATATGCGCCTTTGCCGAAGGGTTGCGGCAGGTCTTGCTGCATTTTGGGCGCGGGCAGGAAGAAATCCGCATCATCGTCCCGGTCACGCTGATCGTCTTAACGGCAATATGCACGGCGCTGGGTATTTTTGACAAGCTTGCGGCAAAAGCGGGCGCGGGCACGGGCGTACCCATTACGGGCTTTGCCAACGCCGTCGTTTCTTCGGCAATGGAGCACCGCAGCGAGGGCTTCATTTTGGGCGTAGGCGCAAACCTCTTTCGCCTGGCGGGTCCGGTTCTGGTTTACGGCAGCGCGGTAAGCACGCTCTACGGCATTATTTACTATTTCTTTTTGCGGTAAAGCGCAAAGTAAGCGCGCGAAGCGTGCAGAATTGAGAGGTGTTTTATGGCGACTCGAATTGGCGGGGATGTTTTGGCGCTGCCAACCCGCCCGCGGCTTGCGGGGCGCGCGGCGGTAGGCGGCAAAACAGAAGGCGAGGGTCCGCTGGGCGGGCTGTTCGACGCCATCTTCCCGGAAGCGGATATGGGCACGGACAGCTGGGAAAAAGCGGAAACGCAATTGCAGCAAGAGGCGATCCGCCGGGCAATGGAACGCGCGGGCTGCGAGCCGGCGCAGGTGCAGCTGCTCTTTGGCGGGGATCTGATCAACCAATGCACCGCCACGAGCTTTGCGCTGCGCGCGTTTGGCATCCCCTTGGCGGGGCTGTATTCCGCTTGCGCAACCTTTGCGCTGGGCATAGGCATGGCGGCGCTCAGCCTGGACGGCGGCGGTTTTGAACGCGTGATGGCAGCGGGATCCTCCCATTTTTGTTCGGCAGAAAAGCAATTTCGCTTCCCGCTGGAGTACGGTGGAATGCCTACGCCGACCGCGCAGCGCACCGCAACGGCGGCAAGCGCCATCGTGTTGGAAGGCGGCGGAGCACAGAATAACCGCGGTGTTTGCGTCGAACAGATCATCTTTGGGCGCGTGAACGATTTGGGCGTAGCCGACCCCAACGAGATGGGCGCGGCAATGGCGCCGGCGGCGGCGGATACGATCCTGCGCTTTTTACGCGATACCGGCACGGAGCCAAGCGCGCTGGATTGCATCCTCACGGGCGATTTAGGGCAGATCGGATCACAGCTGCTGCTGGAGCTTGCCCGCAGTGAGGGCGGTTTTGAGCTGCGCGGCGTGCATCGGGATGGCGGCATGCTGCTTTATGACACAGCGCGGCAGAACGCGGGCGTCGGCGGCTCCGGCATTGGCTGCTCCGCTGCAGTGCTCTGCGCCGATATTCTTCCCCGCTTAGAACGCGGGGAGTGGAAGCGCGTGCTCTATGTCGGCACAGGCGCGTTGCTTTCCGCTATCAGTCCACTGCAGGCGGAGAGCATCCCCGCCATCGCCCATGGCGTAGTTTTTGCGGCGAATCAAGATTCATGAAGCACGCAATGATGCATTGTATGGAACGGAGGGTTGTTATGAACGAAGCCTATACGGTCGGCGGCGAACGGATTGCGGCGCTTGCCAAGGCAGCGAAAGGCTACCAGCGAGCCACGCGGTTGGCGCAGGTGCTCTCCTGGGGGCACACGGCTGCGCTTGGCGCGGCGGCGGCAAGCCTGGTCATTGGCGGCGCGCGATTGCTCCGCACGACAAAAAAACAGACGGCAGGCATGAACGGCGGGAAATAAGCAAATCTGCGTGTTTCCCTTCCAAATTCCAGTAAAAAAAACGAAAAAATGCTTGCATCCGCCAAAAAAATGTGCTATACTGTACGTGAGAGCCATTTATTTGGAATGGGGGATTGCAGAAGTGAAACTGAAAAGCAAATGCTGCAGGGTGTTTGCCGTCGCGCTGGCGACAAGCATGGCGGTGGGGTTTGCCGCCTGCGGTAAGGGCGAGGAAGGCGCCGGCGCAACCACCGGCACAGCCACGACTTCCTTTAACTTTGGCTATAACACAAGCGAAAGCATAAGCGAAACCGTCACGGAGTTGCTCTCTGTTTCAGAAGAAACGTCTTCCACCTACCCGCCTGTGATTACCCGAGGCGAGGAACCGACACAGGCAGGCAGCACGCGGAGCAGCAAGACGAGCAAAACGACCAAAACAACAGCGACAACGAAAAAAACAACAGCAGCCACAAAAAAGACAACAACAACACTAAAGACAACAACCACCACCAAACCGACGACCACCACAAAGGCAGGCTACACAACCTTGCCGGATGGCGCGGGCAAGCCCGGCACAACAACGACCACCAAGCCAACGACGACAACGACTGCCCCTTCAACCACACCGATTTTCCCCACGGCAATCGCGTTTGGCGCGGATAGCTACAAAGTGGACAAGGGCAAAACGGTGACGGTGAAGGTCAACTATACCCCCGCAAACGCAACAAAAAAGGCGACCTTCGTTTCCTCCAACACCGGCATCGCCACCGTGAACGCGACAACGGGCGAGGTGAAGGGCGTTGCTTATGGCGAAACGACCATCAAGGCTATTGTTGTGAACGCAGACGGCGCAAGTGTGCTGGATGACGTTTGCACCGTCAAGGTGGAAGCCATTCCGGTAACGGGCATCCTGATCAGCGGCGTGGGCGCGACAAGCGTAAAGGTCAACGGCACGCTGCAGCTCAAGGCGACAATCGTGCCGGAAAACGCATCCAACAAAACCGTAAAGTGGGTCATCACCAGCGGCAATGAATACGCGACAATCAACGAAACGACCGGCTTGCTGACAGCCGGCTCCGTTGGCGGCAGCGGACGCCACGTGATGGTTTCCGCCACGGCGCAGGATGGCAGCGGCGTTGTGAAGACAGCCAAGGTCAATATTGTGGAATAACTGCGATGCGATTGAATTTGAAAGCGGCGCTGCGCAAGGATCGCTTGGTTTATGCGCTGGCGCTGCTGGCTTCGGCGGTGTTTCTGCTCGTCGGCAACCGCATAGCGGTGGGCGAGCGGCAGGTTTTCGGTGCGTCCGGGCAGGGCGTTATCCTGCGGGCGCGTGTGCTGCAAATTATGACCGATGAGCAAAGCAGCTACGACATCAGCGCGCAAGGGGGCAACGGAAACACCCTGCGCAGCATCACATTTCGCGCAAGACTGCTGGAAGGCGAAAGCAAGCGCCAAACCGTCACCGCCGTGCAGGAAATCAATGATCTTTACGGGCAGCGGGAGCACGCGGTTGCGCCGGGCGACACGGTTTTATTGGATTTGCTGCCCGAAGACACGACAGCTCCTGAAAACGCAAGCGACCCCGCCACCGGTCAACCACCGGCGGCGGGCGCGTCTGCCTATCTTTTTTTGAGCTTCACAAGAACAACGCCGCTGCTGCTGCTGGCGGGATGCTATGCATTCCTGGTGCTGTTTTTTGCCCGCAAAAAAGGCTTTGATACTTTGCTTTCGATGGGCATCACCATCTTAGCCATCTTTGCAGTGCTGCTCCCGGCAGTGCTGACAGGTCGCAACATTTACGTTTGGACGGTTGTGATATGCGCCTTTGTCATTTTCACCAACCTGCTCCTTGTGCAGGGGCTGAACGCCAAAAGTCTCACGGCGGCGGCGGGCTGCCTAGGCGGCTTGTTTTGCCCTGCGCTCATTGCCGCGCTCATGCAAAAACCGATGCACCTGACCGGGCTGATGGACGAGGACGCGGTTATGCTCACCTATCTTGATCCGCCAATCAATGTGCGGGCGACGATTTCCTGCATGTTTTTGATCGGCTGCGTGGGCGCGCTGATGGATATCACCATGACAATTGTTTCGGCTGTGCACGAAATCCACGAAAAAGAGCCGGAGCTGCCCGCGCGCGAGCTGATGAAATCCGGCAACAGCATCGGCAAGGACGTGATCGGCACCATGGCAAACACCCTTGTGCTTGCGTTCATTGGCGGTTCGATGAGCGAAATACTTTTGCTGGTAAACTATTCGGGCAGGCTAACACAGGTGCTCAACCTCGAGCTGGTTTCTGTGGAAATTCTGCAGTCCCTCGCCAGCTGCTTCAGTGTTGTGCTGACCATCCCGCTGACTTCCTTCCTTTGCACGCTGTTGATGCAAAGGAGAACAAAAAAAACTGTGGCATAGGAGCGCTAGCTTCGAATCTGCCCAATGCCGCCGGTTTCGCTGATGCGAGCATCAATGCGCTTGCGGGCTGTTTTGCGCACAATACCACGCACGAGTGCATAGCAGGGCGCGAGCAGCACCATGGTATAGGCAAAGCGCGGCAAATAAAAAACCACTGCGGAAGAAGGCTCCAAGCCCGTGCCGCCCGAAAAAGCATCGAGCAGCCAGCGCAGCAAAAGATACACAAAAGCAGCCGCAGAGCTGAGCAGCGTTACCGTCCAAATATTACGGTTCAGAATATACCGCATCAAGGCGGCGCAAACAAAGGCGACGACGGTTAGATACAGTGCGTGCCAACCGCGCGGATCCGGCGAAGCGGCGTCCCAGCAAAGCCCCGCCAGCGCGCCAAACAGAATCGCCGGCACCTCTTGCTCCAGCACGGCGATGCAAACGACAAGCGGCAGCAGCGGAAGAGCCGCCGCGCCGAAAACAAGTGGCAGCCATGGCACGCTTTGCGCCGTGGCGACCAAAAAAACCAGCAGACTCAACAAAAGCCTGCGAATGTATTGGTTGCGTTTTGATTTGCGCAAAACAGATAACATAACGATCCCTTAAAAAGAGGTTAGCACGAACACATCGCGCAAAGATTCAAAATTGGCGGCGGGCTTGAGAATGGCTACGGCAGATAGGCTCTGGTCGTCCATACGCACCTCCTGCACGGTGCCGACGATGAGATCCGCAGGGTAAAACGTGCCCTCGCTGGAGGTGCAGATCTGCCCGCCGCCGGAAATTGCGCTGCTGCGCAGCAATTCCGGGATGGAAAGCAAGCCCTGCTGCGCCAGCGCCGGCGTCGTTTCGGTGTAACCGATCTCGCCGGTGGCGGTTTCATAAACGATCACATGCACATCCGGATTCAGGATGGTTTTCACTTGGCAGCTTGTAGCGGTCACCGCAGCGACAATGCCCACCAGGTTTTTGCCCACCAACACCGGATCGTTCACGCTGACGCCCGAAACGCTTCCCCGGTTCAGTGTGAAGCCGCCGAATTGCCCTGCCGGATCGCCGCCGATAATGGAAGCCTCCTCAAACTGATGCTGGGGGTTCTCCTTTTTCAGCTCCAGAAACTGCTCATAAAGCTCCAGCTTTTGGCGCGTCTTATCATAATCCACCAAGCGTTCACGGTAAGCATTCAGCTCCGCTTCTTTTTTGTTCAGCTCCGCCTGGAGAACCGCAGAGGATCGAAAAAAGGAAAAGAAATCCGCAAAGCCGTTAGCAACGGAACTGCAAACGGTTTGCAGGGGGCTGACAATCCAGCCAACTGCCGAAACGACGGGCGAAGCCTTGCCGCGCGAAACGAGAGAAAGTCCCGCCCCGGCGACCAGCATCGCCATGACCGCTGCAAAGGTCTTAAAAGCGACGGTTTTGGTGAATCGTTTCAAGCCCGCAAGAATCCTCCCAATCGTCAAGCATCAATCGTCTTCGCTTGCCGGATACAAATGGCTGTTCTCCAGGCAAATGCCTGTGCCGTCCACCACGCAGTCCAAGGGCTTTTCCGCCACGTGCACCGGGATTTTCGTTTCGGCGGAAATCAGGCGATCCAGCCCACGCAGCAGCGCACCGCCGCCGGTAAGCATGATGCCGTGATCAATAATATCGGCGGCAAGCTCGGGGGGCGTCTTTTCCAGCGTAGCGCGGATGGCGTCCAGAATTTGCGCAACCGGATCCGCCAGGGCTTCGCGGATCTCCTCGCTGGTGATATCCACGTGCTTGGGCAGACCGTCCATCAGGTTTCGCCCCTTAATGGTCATGCCGCCTTCGCTTTCATAAGGATAAGCCGAGCCGATTTGGATCTTGATATCCTCAGCGGTGCGCTCGCCGATGAGGAGGTTGTACTTCTTTTTGATATAAGCTATGATGGAATCGTCAAAATTATCACCCGCGACACGCGCCGAACGGGAGGTTACCACATCGCCCAGCGAAATCACCGCGACCTCTGAGGTGCCGCCGCCGATATCCACAACCATGCTGCCGGTGGCTTCGCTCACGGGCAGCCCCGCGCCAATGGCCGCTGCCATCGGCTCTTCGATCACGCGAACCTCCTTTGCGCCGGCGCCCTTCGCCGCGGCATAAACCGCGCGGCGCTCCACCTCCGTTACGCCCGAAGGGATGCAGATCAGCACCCGCGCACGGCTAAAAGGGGAATTGTTCATTGCTCGGCGAATGAACGCCTTGAGCATGTCCGCTGTGATGTTAAAATCCGCAATCACGCCATCCTTTAACGGGCGCACCGCCGTGATAGAACCGGGCGTACGACCGATCATCTCTTTCGCCTGCGAACCAACCGCCACCACGCGCGGCGGGTTGACGCGCTGGTCCACCGCCACAACCGAAGGCTCGCGTATAACGATCCCCTTGCCTTTGACAAACACCAGCGTATTCGCCGTGCCTAAATCAATGCCGATATCCTGCGAAAAAATCATATCCTCTTCCCCTTTATGCTGGAACGCGCCGACTCTGCCGTCCGCGCCCCTATTCTGGCGGATTGTCCGCCGCTATACGTGAAAACGTGATCATTTTGGCTCAACGCGCTGCGCCAGATCCATCAGCGGCGCCGCGTCGTTATAATCCGCCATGTCGCAATCCAGCAGCACCTCGGCGGTGATAGCGCCCGGCTGCACCAGCACAGAGCACTGCACCGTGCCGCCCCCCGCGCCCGACGCGCCGGGAATCTTATATTCCAAAAAGAAAGCCTCTTTGCCGAAAAGCTGCTTTGCAAAGGTTCGCGCCGTCGCTTCGGGATTGTTCTGCCGCACCATTTCGTTGAATTCCGCCGCCCGCGCCACATAAACCGCCTTGAGCTTTTCGTAGCCTTCACTGTGCGGCGTGAAAAGCGCGCGCATGCTTTGCAAGCCGTTTCCGTCTGTTTTATCCATCAGCCCGCTGCGCGCGTCCGGGATAACGTTCCAGCCCTTGGGTACCTCCACCGTGAAATTCGAAACCTCCAGCACGACCTTGCCAAACGGTTTTTCGTGCACAAAGCAAGGATACTCCAGCAGCTCAGTCGCCGCAGCGCCGCCTGCCCCGGTCACAACGCGCCCCCCGTCCTCCGTTTGCAGCGCGATGATATAGCCGCTCGGGTTGGTCAGGGTGTTTCGCTTTTTATCCGTCGCCAGAAAATGCGCCGTGCCGCGCACATCAACAAAAATGTTTTGGTTCTTTCTTCCGCAAGCCGCAGCGACGCCTAACAGCAGCATCGGCAGCAAAACAGCGGCGACACCCCGCAGGGCAGGGCGGCTTCCCCGCACTTTCACCCGTCTCGCATCCTCCCAAAAACCGATGATTCCCCCAAGATAATGCTAGTATAACAGATACTGCCATACCTTGTCAACAAAAAGCGAAGAATCTTCCCCAAGATATTTTTGCAGGATTTTGCACGAATAATCGCGCGGCGGGCGGCAATTTTCACGCGCCATCTTTCTTTTTGAAGATAAATAGCTTACTGGCAGCGTAATTCAAAACAACCACCAGTACTTGGATCAGAAATAAGTTAACGAAAAAGCGATAAACGCTTTCCGCCGTGCCGGGCAGCTGCAGCTGCGCGTTCCAGAGCCGCCAATAGCGGGTCGCTTCAAATTTCGGCAGCAGACGGGGCTGCAGCAAATCAAAAAGCAGCGCCATCAAGCCCTGCTGCAGGGCAAGGCTGAGCAACCGCGCCGCGACAAACGCGGAAAGCTCACGGGAAACGGTTTTGCCCGCCCAGCTTTTTTGCGCAAACACAAAAAGCTTATTGGTTACATAGGCGAACGCCACCGCCAGCGTCCACGCGACCGGAGCGCTGAGCCAATAGCTCCGCTGCCCCAGCAACGCCTTGCCGGGGATTTCAAGCAAGGTGACCGCCGCCATATTCACAGCGGTCGTCAGCGCTCCAAAAACCATATACAGTAACAGCTCGCGGTGTGCACGCAGAAAGCGTTTCATTCCGCACCATCCTTTCGTTGTTCGCCGGCAAGCGGCATCTGCGCAAGGGCTTGCGCCGCCGCGCGGCTTTGCTCCAGGATCTGCGTATCCCGCAGCAAGTCAGCCAAGCGGAAGGGCGGCAGACCGTGCTGCCGCTGCCCGAAGAACTCGCCCGGTCCGCGCTGCTCCAGATCCGCGCGGGCGATGGCGAAGCCATCCTGCGTCTGGGTAAAGCGCTCCAGGCGGGCGCGGGCTTGCGCGCCGATTGCCGCATCCGTAACCAACACGCAATCCGACGCCTGCGCGCCGCGCCCCACACGCCCGCGCAGCTGGTGTAGCTGCGCTAAGCCAAAGCGCTCCGCGTTTTCAATGATCATGATGGTCGCGTTGGGCACATCCACGCCAACCTCAACCACCGTCGTTGCCACCAGCAGCTGCGTTTCACCTTCCGCAAATGCGCGCATAGCATCTTCCTTCTCCTTGGGCTTCATTTTGCCGTGGAGCAGCGCCACGCGGTACGCCGCAAATTCTTGCATCCGCAATTGCGCGGCATAGTTCTCGGCGGACGCCGGCGCCGCGCCGTTTTCCCCCTCTGCAACACGCGGGCAGACGATATAGCCCTGCCGTCCGGCGTCCAGATGCTTTCTGATATAGGCATAGATCCGCGCACGGTAGGAAGCGTCTACACAGTAGGTTTTTACGGGCACGCGCCCCGGCGGCAGCGCATCAAGCACCGAAAGCTCCAGATCTGAATAGAGCACCAACGCCAGCGAACGCGGAATAGGCGTCGCGCTCATCACCAGCAGGTGCGGCGACTGCCGCATCTGCCCTGCACTTTCAAGCGCCTCGCGCTGGGCGACGCCGAAACGGTGCTGCTCATCCACTACCGCCAAAGCAAGGCTCGCAAAACGCACGTCCTTTTGAAGCAGTGCGTGCGTGCCGACGACAAGCGGAAGCGCGCCTTTCTTAAGCGCCGCCTTGATAGAGCGTTTTTCCACTGCGGGGGTTGCGCCCACCAGCAGGGCGCATTGCTCCGGGGGCAGCAAGCCCGAAAAAAGCTTTTGCAACGTGGCATAGTGCTGCCGCGCGAGCAGCTCTGTCGGGGCAAGCAGCGCACCCTGCAAGCCCGCCCGCGCGGCGGCATATAGAAGCGCCGCCGCCACCGCCGTTTTGCCCGCGCCAACATCGCCCTGCAGCAAGCGCCGCATAGGCGTTTCCGCCGCCATATCCGCTTCCGCTTCCGCCACAACGCGGAGCTGCGCCGCCGTAGGCACAAAGGGGAGCGACGTTAAAAAGGCTTCCCCCGCACCGCGCGGCAGTGCGAACGCACTTTCCTGCCGACCCTCCTGCCGCAGCCGCAGCAACTCCAGCTGCATTTTGAGCAGCTCATCAAAAATTAAACGGTTTCGCGCCCGCTCCGCCTGCGCCAAATCCTGCGGCAAATGGATCGCCCGCACTGCTTCGCGCAAGGGCATCAAATGATAGACCGCGCGCAGCTCCTCCGGCAGCGTTTCGCGCACCTGCGGCAGCGTTTGCTCCATGCAGCGCCGCACCAGCTGCTCTAAATAGCCGTTCTGCAAGCCCTCCGTGAGCGGATAAACCGCGTGCAGCCGCGCTTCGACCACGGGCAAAATGCGCGGAGAGGGCATTTCGCGCCGAAAGAAATTTTCCTGAACACGCCCATAAAACAAGAATTCATCGCCCGCGCGCAATTTTTCCGCCGCCCACGGATTGTTGAACAGCGTGATCGCCAGCACGCCCGCGCCATCCGTGACGGTCGTCTTAAAAACAGACAGCCCCCCGCGCAAGGTCTCCTCAGCCGGCGCGTGATCCACGATGGCGCGAATGCAGCAGGGTCGGTCAACAGGCGCTTGCAAAATCGGCACAATTGTTTGCCAATCCTCATATGCCCGGGGGAAATGCAGCAACAGCTCCCCCGGCGTAGTAACGCCTAGCTTTTTGAGCAGCGCCGCCCGCCGTTCGCCCACGCCCTTGAGGTACTGAATGGGATCAGATAGCTTCACACATTTTACCCACCCGATGAAACATTAAAATCCGTGTGCGCCGGAAGAGGAATATGATCCAGCCGCACCACCGGGACGCCTTCAAAGGCTTTCCACGGCACTTCTTCGGTTAAAACGCAGGCATTAACGGCAATTGGGCAATCCAACGCGCGCGCCACTTCGTAGATCGCCCGCAATGTGCCACCGGTGGAAATTACGTCGTCCACCACACAGACGCGCTTGCCGCGCAGCAGCTCCTGCTGGTCGCGCCCTAAAACGAGCGTCTGCCGCGTGGCGGTCGTTACACTCTGCACGGCAACCTCCATTGGGTCTTGCGTATAGAGCTTGCGCCCTTTGCGCAACACTACGTAATCCGTGTGCCCCAACACGGCCGCCAGCTCCTCGCAAAGCCCGATCGCCTTGGATTCCGCGGTGAGCAGTATATCAAAATCATACCCTGCCAGCAGCCGCGCCAAGGCGGCTGCCGCCGCGACGTTCCAAGCGCGCCGTCCCATGGAATCATAGGCATAAATGCCAAAGCCGTCCGCGCCCCGCACAAGCGGCAAATCAATCCGCAGCGTTCCCAGCGTAACCTGCCACGCCGCCGGCCAATTCTTGTTCTCCATCGTCGTTTTTCGACAATCCTCCACAACGTATTCTTCGCCTAAGGGATATGTGATGATTATACGCGATTGCGGGGCGAAAGTCAATGAAAAGCTATTTACATATCCATAATTCTATAGTATACTTAATGCCACGCTGATTTTGCCGGCGCGGTTGGTGTATATTTTTCATCCAAATCTTGCACCGTGCCCGCATAACTTACCAATTGGCTGGGATACTACCAATACAACCGACAGAATCAAAAAAGACTTAAAGGATGGATGTGCCATGAAAGCAACAGGAATTGTACGGCGGATCGACGATCTTGGCCGTGTTGTGATACCGAAGGAGATTCGCCGCACAATGCGGATACGCGAGGGCGACCCTCTCGAAATATTCACCGACGCGGACGGCGAAGTGATTTTTAAAAAATATTCGCCTGTGGGCGAGCTTTCCTCCACCACGCGGCAATATGCAGAGGTGCTCTTCCGCGGAACGAACCTGCCGATTCTCATCACCGACCGTGACCGCGTTATCGCCTGCGCCGGGCTTTCCAAAAAAGAAGCGATCGACCGCCGCGTCAGCTCTTCGCTGGAAACCATCATTGAAAACCGCAGCAATTATGCCGCGAGCGCCGAAGGCGAAAAGCTCCGCCCTGTGGAGGGCTTGGAGCGCGACGCCGCTGTCGCCTGCCCCATCATCGGCGCGGGCGATGTTTCCGGCTGTGTTGTGATGCTCATGGGCGAAGACGGCGGGAATCCCAGCCAGACGGAAATCAAGCTTATCCAGGTCGCCGCCAGCTTTTTCGGGCGGCAAATGGAGGAATAATCCCGAAAACGGCGCCGGAACGCCCTAGCACCCGCCACCTGCCGTGTGCGCATGGCAGATAGCGATCGCCAGCGCGTCCGCAACGTCGTCGGGCTTTGGGCGGGCTTCAAGCCGGAGCAGCAGGCGCACCATTTCCTGCACCTGCTGCTTTTCGGCGCGCCCATAGCCAACAACGGCCTGCTTCACTTGCAGGGGCGTGTATTCAAACACTGGCACGCCGCACTGCTTTGCCGCGAGCACCAGCACGCCCCGCGCCTGCGCGACGTCGATCGCGGTGGTGGTATTCGTATTAAAGTAAAGCTTTTCAATCGCCATTGCCGTCGGGTGATGGCGGTTGATTATATCCGTCACCCCCGCGTGGAGCCGCGCCAGCCGCGCGGGGAAGGCTTCGCCCGCCGGTGTTGTGACGGCGGCGGCTTCCAGCACGCGGAACCTGCAGGCAGCGTATTCCACAACACCCGTGCCCACAATGGCATAACCCGGGTCAATGCCCAAAATAATCATGCGCTGTGTTCCTTTTGCAGAATTTTGTGTATGCCATGCAAGAAAAGCGCAATACAGCAGCCCGCGAGGCAGCCCGCGAGGTTCAGAATGAGATCGTCCACATCCAAAACATTCACCCGGCTGCGCGTCAAAAAATTGATCAGCAGCTGCACAGGTTCGATCAGAACGGTAACGCACAAAGCTGCGGCGCAGCATCTCAAAACACGCCGCTTGGCGGTGTTCCACCACAGCAGGGGCGCAAGCGGAACCGTCACCAGCACATTGCCGCCCAGCTGCACCCAGTTGCCCGCGCGGGCATAGCGGCGGATCATCTCAAAGGGCACAGGCTGCCAGCCCGCCAGAGAATCATAGCCTTCGCCCCAATGCCGCAAAAGAATGTTTGGCTTAAACAGCACCATGACAGCGGCAAGGCAATAAAAAAGCAGGCAAAAACGCGCAAAAAACACCAGCGCGCCTCCGGTAACGCTGCCCGCGCATTTTTTACGGTCAAAAAGCAGCACTGCCAAGACCGCCGCCACAAGGGCGGCGCCTGCCATCGGGTATATATCTGTCAGTAGCAGCATTTATATCTCCTTATTATTGCGCGCCTTAATGGAACGCATCCTTAAGCCAGCGGATTTGCTTGCAGACTTGCCCCTGGATTTCCACGCACAGAACGTCAAAGCGCGGCTGTCCGGCGCCGCCGTGCTCGCTCAGGTAATGCTCCGCCGCCGTGCGCAAGCGCCCCTGCTTGTAAGCGTCCACCGCCTCTTCGCCGCAGATATACGCCCCCGCCTTGCGCGTTTTGACTTCCACAAACAGCAGGTATTCCCCCGCTTCGGCAATCAGGTCAATCTCGCCCTGCCGAATGCGGTAGTTCCGCTCCAGAATGCGGCAATCGCGGGATTCCAAAAACCGCGCGGCATAATCCTCCCCCAACGCACCCGCGTTTGCGGGCAGTTTTGCCGGCTTCTCTTCTTCGGCAAAGGCGCCCAGAACAGCGGCATACAGCTTACCGGGCGCTTCCAAAAAAGCCTGCCGTGTGCGCTCCACCTGGGCGCGGTCGGCCTGATACAGCGTCACACTCATGAGCATTTCACTGCCGCTGCCCTGCCGGAAGGTCATCAAATAACCGCCCGCCTGCAAGGGGTAAACGGAGATTTGATTGTCCCGCTCCCGGCGCTCGGCTTCCTGGATTTGCGCCGCGCGGTGCAAGGCGCGATCCATCGCTTGCTTCGGGATTTCCCGGGCAAGGTCTTCGACGCCCGCTCGCAATTCCGCCGGCAAGCGCAGGGCGGCTTCGCCGTTTTCACGCGCGGCGGTCAATTGCCCTTCCTGCAGCAGCTCCTCCAGCGCGGCGCGGAACTCGAAATAGTTCGCCAAGCCTTCCTCCATAAAGCACTGCTCAGCTTGCCGCAGGGTCAACGGCTCTGACAGGCGAAGCGCCAGCAGACACAGTAACAAGCGGATCTGCCGACGGTTATACAGCCCGCCCGGCGTAACCCCTGCCGTGAAAAGCTCCGGGTCAACCAGCGGCATCCGCCCCGCCCCCCTTCACTTTATCCCAATAGGCCCTTGCGGCTTGCTCGGCTTTATTTTCACCGTATTGATAGTAAACCGTACCGCGCAGGGCTTCGGGCAAATATTCCTGCGCCACCCAATGATTGGGGTAATCGTGCGCATATTGGTAGAACTGCCCCGGCGCGTCGTTATCCGCACCGTCAAAATGCTTGTTTTGCAAATGGCGCGGAACCGCCCCGGTCTTGCCCGCCCGCACATCCGCGGCGGCGGCGTGAATCGCATTTGTCGCCGCGTTGGATTTGGGCGCGGTTGCGACAAGGATGACCGCTACGGCAAGAGGCAGCTGCGCTTCCGGTAGTCCGACCGCTTGCGCTGTGTCCGCCGCCGCCTTCACGATCGGGATGATTTGCGGATATGCCAGCCCCACATCCTCGCTCGCGCAAACCAACAGCCGCCGGATCGCCCCGGGCATGTCTCCGGCTTCTAACAGCCGTGCCAAGTAGTGCAGCGCGGCGTCAGGCTCCGAACCGCGCATCGCCTTTTGGAACGCCGACACAATATCATAATGCTCATCGCCCTCGCGATCATAACGCAAAGCGCTGCGCTGGGTCAGCTCCTTTGCCAGCGCGAGGGGAACAAGGCGCGCCTGCCCCACACCTCGCGAAGCAGCCAGGCAGCACAGCTCCGCCGCGTTCATCGCCTTGCGAACGTCGCCCCCGCAGGCCTGGGCAATCCAAGCGCAAACGCCTTGCTCCGGTTCGCAGGCTTCGCCGCTCTCTTCACCCAAAAACCGGAAGGCCCGCTCCACCGCGGGCAAAATATCCGCCGGGGCAAGCGCCTTGAACTCAAACACAGTCGCGCGGCTTAAGATCGCGTTGTAAACATAAAAATAAGGGTTTTCGGTGGTGGAGGCGATCAGTGTAATCGCCCCGTTTTCAATATACTCCAACAGGGTTTGCTGCTGCTTCTTGTTGAAATACTGTATCTCGTCCAGATACAGCAGCACCCCGTTGGGCGCCAAGAACGTATCCAGCTTCGCGATGGCTTCTTTGATTTCCGCCGTGCCCGCCGTTGTGCCGTTGAGATGCACGAACAGCCGCTCGGTTCGCTTGGCAATGATGTTTGCAAAGGTCGTTTTGCCTACCCCGGAGGGTCCGTAAAAAATCAGATTGGGCAGCGCGCCGGAATCCACAATGCGGCGCAGCGCGCGCCCGGCGCCGAACAAGTGCGCCTGACCAACCATGTCGTCAAGGCTTTGCGGGCGCAAGCGCTCCGCCAAGGGCTGCTTTGCCGGCATTGCAATCTCCTCATCCGAAATATATTCCCGCGCGGGTAGTATACCATAGCACCGCAAGAATGTAAAGCTGTTTTGCGCCGCAAACGTTCCCCCTGATTCTGGGAAAATTCGCGATTTTGCGCAATACCGTGCAAATATATTTGACAAACGGCGTTTTGTAATGTAAAATGATACCGAAATAATGCGGGAAAGGATTGGCACAAGCGTATGAAAACCGCGCAGACCTACCTTACCGGCAACACATACCCCGGGCGGGGGTTGCTCCTCGGCTTCCATTGCGATGGGCAAAACGCCGTCGTCGCCTACTTCATCATGGGGCGCAGCGAAAACAGCCGCAACCGCATCTTTGTGAAGGATGGCAGCGGCCTGCGCACGCGACCCTATGACATGAGCAAGCTCATTGACCCCTCGCTGGTGATTTATTCCCCCTTGCGCGTTTACGGCAACCAGACGATCGTCACCAACGGCGACCAAACCGACACCATCTATGAATACCTGCGCGATGGCAAGAGCTTCATTGACGCCCTACGCACGCGCGAATATGAGCCGGACGCGCCGACCTACACGCCGCGCATCAGCGGCATTTTAACCAAATCGTATAACAGCTTTTCTTATTCCATGAGCATCCTGAAGGCCAGCGAAAGCAGCCAGAAAACCTGCCAGCGCTTTTTCTATGAGTATGATACCCCCGTGATCGGCGAAGGGCACCTGCTGCACACCTACAAGTGCGACGGCAACCCGGTGGTCCCCTCTTTTGCGGGCGACCCTGTGCGCGTGGCGATCAGCGGGAGCATTGATTCCTTTGCCCGCACGCTTTGGGCGGCGCTGGACGCCGAAAACCGCGTGGCGCTGTTCGTGCGGTATATCAATCTTTTCACAGGCGAAACCCAAACAAAAATCGAGAACAAAAACCAATGACCGCCGCGGAGCGTAAATCTCTGGAGCAAGCCGTCGGTCACATCTACCATACCGAAAGCCTCGGCGCTGTGGACGGGCCGGGGCTTCGCTATGTCTTTTTTTTGCAGGGCTGCCCGCTCCGCTGCCTTTATTGCCACAACCCGGACGCCCAAGACGCGCCGGCGGCACATGACGGCGCAGCCATGACGGCGGGCGCGGCGGCAAAGCAAGCGATTGCGCTGAAAAGCTTTTTGCAGGGTGTCACCTTTTCGGGCGGCGAGCCGCTTTGCCAGCCGAATTTTGTGCGGGCGGTCACGCTGCTTTTAGCCGAAGCCGCGCTTCCTGCGGCGATTGATACCGCCGGCGCGCCAACGCTCGGCGACGACGCCAAAGCCGCCATTGACGCCGCCGCGCTGCTGCTGCTGGATATAAAAGCCGCAGACACAGCCATAGCAAAACGTCTCACCGGGCAGGGCAACGAAAGCGCGCTCGCTACGCTTTCTTACTGCGAAGCAACAAGCAAGCCCGTGTGGCTGCGCCATGTCCTCCTCCCCGGTTGGACGCTGGAACGCGCGCAGCTTGAAGCCCTTGGACGGTTGATTTTGCCCTACAAATGCATCGAACGCGTGGAGCTGCTGCCCTTCCACAAGCTCGGCGAACACAAGTGGGGAGCGCTCGGGCGACCCTATACACTGCAAAAAACCCCCGCTGTCACGCAAGAAGAGCTTACGTGGGCACGGGGGATATTGGAAAGCGTCGGCGCAACCGGCGACCGCTAAAGCATTCTATGCGCACACGGCTTCTTCGTGCAGCGCCGCCAGCTTCTTCGCGCGGGCATATGCCAGCGCCAAAAAATCCGGCGGTGAAAGCTCCGCGTGACCGCGTTCCACCAACTCCAGCAGAATGGGCACCGCCCGATTCGCCTTGGCGACGGAGCGCATGGTCACCGCCCAATCAATCGTGCCGTCATAAGGCATCATGTGTTGATCGCTCTTGCCGTCGTTATCATGCAAATGAACCATAAACAGGCGCTGGTCGGCAATCGCCGGCAAATCCAGCGGGGGCAAATCAGCGTTGGCGTTGTTGTGCCCGGCGTCAAAGCAAAGCCCAAGATAAGGGGAACGCACCGCCTGCAGGAGTGCGATCACTTGCATGACCTCACCTCTGTCGCGCAAATTTTCGAGCGCGATGCGCACGCCGAGACGCTGCCCCTCCGCCGCTAAACGGGCAAAGCGGTCCATCCCCTTAGGGGTGAGTGCTTCCGAACCCGCATGGGCGACCATGACGGGAACTTCGTTTTCGGATAAATCCCGTAGGCAATCCATCATGTAATGAAACGGGGCGTCGGCTTTTTCGCCGTTGTCCATCAATTCGCTGCCCAGCATGTACGACGCGTGGGCACAGAAGATCCGCAGTCCGTTCGCCTTGGCAAGCGCGGCTTTTTGGCTCGTTCGGTAGATTGCATCCTGCTTTGGCGGGTGAAGCGGATCCCTGTGTTCAATCATAACACCGTCAAAGCCCGCTTGGGCGATCAGGGGATAATTCTGCGCGACAGGACCGCCGGCGTCGCAAAAACGGTCGCGAATAGCTAACAAAGGCATGGACGTGGGTTCCTTTCTTGCTTGCAGTTTGATTGTGGATCCATCTCTTTTCAGCCCATCCGTCATGCGATTTCGCTCAGTTGCACCGGGCGACCTTCTTTGGCGGATTTTTTCGCCGCGATACCGATGCGCACAGCCTGCAGACCGTCCTCGGCCGTGACGGGAACAGGGGTATCCTTCTCAACGGCTTCAAGGAACTCCGTAACCTCTGTGGCGTAGGCCTGCATGTAGCGTTCTAGGAAGAAGAACAGCGGCTTTTCGCCGACTGTGCCGTTCGCGCCCCAAACCTGCGCGTTGGAATTGGCGTCATTGCCGCAAAGCGCCGCCCCGAGACTGCCGAAGACCTCCGCGCGCTGGTCGTAGCCGTAGGCGCAGCGGCGGCAATTGTCAATCACGGCAAGCGCGCCGCTTTCGAGCCGTAGGCTAACAACGGCACTGTCCACATCCCCCGCCGCGCCAATGGCGGGATCCACCAAAACCGCCGGGTGCACGAAGACCTCTGTGACCTCCTGCCCGGAAAGGTAGCGCACCATATCAAAATCATGAATTGTCATATCCAAAAAGATGCCGCCGGAGCGAGCTGCGTATTCGGCGCTGGGCGGCTCAGGATCGCGGGAGGTAACCTTCACCAGCTCCACCTTGCCGACGCTCCCGCCGGTCACCGCCGCGCGTACCGCCCGAAAGTTGTGATCGAAACGGCGATTGAAGCCGACCATATATTTCAAGCCCTTCGCGGCGGGGGCTTGCAGCGCCGCCAAAACCTCGTGGATACGCCCGATGTCGTGATCAATCGGCTTTTCACAGAAAACATGCTTCCCCGCGGCGATGGCTTCCAGTGAAATGGGCGAATGCGTGTCTGTTGAAGAGCAGATCAGCACCGCGCCGATGGACGAATCCGCCAAAATATCCTTGTAATCCTTGGTGACCGCCGTGATGCCAAGCCCTTTTGCCCAGCTCTCCGTTTCCGGCGTGATGAAAGGATCCGCAACGGCGGCGACCCTTGCGCCGCGCACATAGTTGACGATGGATTGCGTATGCACCTTGCCGATGCGCCCCGCACCGATGATGCCGATATTAAGCATAGCTGAACCTCCTCCAAATTTGCGGTTTTAGGAAGTATACCACAACGCAGCGGAAAAAGCAACGTTGGTTTTGCGCCTCCACGTGATTCTGATCTTCACCTTGCTAACGCAATAAAAGTATAGTAGGATATAGCAGGGTGAATGAATGAGCTTGGCGAACTGCGAAAGTGCATGCATGAGGTAGAAGAGGAAGCGGATTTTAAGGGCTACTGGTTCTGCATCAGATTTTTGTCCGGGCTTGCCTTTTTGTTGATGATAGGACAAATTCTGCCCTGCATATAATGGCAGGGATAACATTGACGGACAAACAGGAGATTTCGCCCGCGCAAAAGGAAACTTTTGTGCAAATTGGCGGCAAAAATTTCACCGTAATCAGCACATTTGAAGGCACAAAAACGGCTAGCCAGCTGCTTTGCGACATGGCTGTCAGCCGGGTTTTATTTGGGGACCGAAATGCAGAAACCGCTTGACTTTCAAGGCTTTTTGAGGTGTCATGGGAATGCCCAATGGCTTCTTGTTGTACCTCAGCAAAGGAGGCTGTGATTTGAGGACACGGGAATACAAAGCCGCTATCTACTGCCGTTTGAGCGTGGATGACGGCACCAGCAACGAAAGCATGAGCATCGGCAATCAGAAGTCGATGCTGACGGATTATGTGCGCAAAAACGGGTGGAATATCGAAGAAATCTACATCGACGATGGTTGGAGCGGCACCAGTTTCGACCGCCCCGATTTTCAGCGCATGATTTCGGACATTGAAAACGGCAGAGTGAACATGGTTGTGGTTAAAGATCTTTCGCGGCTCGGGAGAAACTACATTTTGTGCGGACAGTTCACGGAAATCTACTTTCCGGGCAAAAACGTGCGGTTCGTTGCAGTGAATGACGGCATAGACAGCGCACATTCCAACAATGACATTGCGCCTTTTAAGAATATTTTGAACGACATGTACGCGAAAGATATCTCGACAAAAGTACGCAGCGCGTTATACGCGAAAGCCCGCCGGGGCGAGTATTTGGGGGCCTGCGACCCCTACGGCTACCTGCGCGACCCGAAAGACAAGCACCATTTGGTGATCAATCCCGAAGTTGCGCCCAATGTTTTGCGCATGTTTGAACTGGTAGTTTCCGGGTTTGGGCTGCGCAAAATCGCCAATTTGTATAACAAAGAGGGCATTTTGAGTCCCTCCGACTATGACAACTGGCGCAGCCGCGGCCCGGAAAGTGATGACTTCGCA
This sequence comes from Oscillospiraceae bacterium, assembly GCA_031280825.1. GTDB lineage: Bacteria > Bacillota > Clostridia > Oscillospirales > Acutalibacteraceae > WRMQ01. The sequence continues at coordinate 26,786 of JAITGE010000049.1, forward strand.
CCAAAAACCCCGTGGAGCATGAGTGTTGTGCGCAATATGGTGCGCAACGAGATGTTTATCGGCAACATGGTGCAGTGCCGCAAGCGCTCGCAATCCTATCGAACGCAGAAAATCGTGTGGAATCCGCAGGAGGATTGGGTGGTTGTGGAGGGTACGCACGAGGGGATTGTGTCAAAAAAGCTGTTCGAAACCGCGCAGAATGTGATATCTGGCCGCACGAGATTCATCAAAAAGCAGGGCGAACCGCATATGTTCGCCGGAATGTTATATTGCAAACAGTGCGGGCGCGTGATGCAGCACCACGTGCGCACGGACTACGCCGATTATTTTTCCTGCGGCACCTACCGTGAACACGGGCGCCGCGCCTGCTCATCGCACCACATCAACGTGGACGATTTGGCCGAACTGGTGCTGCGGGATATCCAGGCGAACGTGCAACTTTTGCGGCAGGACGAGGAAGCGGCGGCCAAGCGCATCATGGCTGCGCGCTGCGCGGACGAGGAAAAGCGGATGTCCGCCGCGCGCAAAACTCTTGTGCAACAGCAAAAACGGCGTAGCGAACTGGACGGCAATATCAAGAAGGCCTTCGAGTCGAACATCACCGGCAAGCTGCCGGACGATTTGTTCCGCATGTTTTTGCAGGATTACGAAGCCGAACGACAGGCCCTGCGGGAAAAAGTGCGCGCGCTGGAGGATGAACTTCGCGCACTGGAAGCGACCAAAAGCGACGCTTCGGAGTTCATCGAACTGCTTCGCCAGCACGCAGACTTGCATACACTGAGCCGCCCCGTTTTGATGGCGCTGGTGGAGAAAATCACCATCAGCGAGCCGCCGGAAGCCTATGGCCGCAACCGCAAGCAGACCATCGAAATCCGCTACAAGTTCGCGGGCGTTTTTTAGCGACTTCGTTCCGTTTGGGATGACTGGGCTCAATGTAAAAATCCACGATAACATACTGACCCTGAAAAAACTGCTGCAAGTATTCCGTCAAAATCTTCTTCTGGTTGACCACGCTTTCACTTTCCGCATTGCCATCCTCGCGTGAAAGGCGAATGTAAACCGCGATGCGCCAGAGGATTGATCCTGCCGATTTTTTGCTGAAATGTTCCGTTTTGACTGGTCTGCCACGCATATGCATCCCTCTTTCTGTGCTTTTCATTCTATGTGCGAAAGAATTTGTCCTATTATCCATAAAAAAGCAAGCCCAGACAGAACTTGTCAGGACATGCCGAAAATCAAAAAGACTTGGCAAAGTTACCGGGATACAGAACGGGCTAAATGATACCTATCGTGAGGCGAAGGAAAAGCGTGGTGCCTTGGACAGGACCCCTTGCATTTTTTTGCGTTATCCGTTATAATGGTGTGGCAGACCAACGAAAGGAAGGGTTCCCTATGTCGGGTCATTCCAAGTGGAGCACCATTAAGCGCAAAAAAGAAAAAACGGACGCGCAGCGCGCAAAAATTTTCACCAAAATCGGACGCGAAATTGCCGTCGCCGTGCGCGAAAGCGGGGCGGATCCCGGTTCCAACGCCAAGCTCAAGGATATTATCGCCAAGGCCAAGGCGAACAATGTGCCAAACGACAACATTGAGCGCATCATCAAAAAGGCGGCGGGCGAAAGCGGCGGCGCGAATTATGAAGAGATTGTTTATGAAGGCTACGGTCCTTCGGGCGTGGCGGTAATTGTGGAAGTCCTCACCGATAACCGCAACCGCACAGCGGCGGAAATGCGGCATTACTTTGATAAATACGGCGGCAACCTGGGGCAAAGCGGCTGTGTTTCGTATCTTTTCGCGCGGCAGGGTGTTTTGCTGGTGGAGCAGGACGGCGTGGAGGAGGATACGCTAATGGAGGATGCGCTCGAAGCCGGCGCGGCGGATTTTCTTGCCGACGGCGATGTGTTTGATGTGCGCACCGATCCGGACAGCAGCTTCGGCGCAGTGCGTGACGCACTGGAAGGGAAGGGCTATGCGTTCCTTTCGGCCGAGGTTGAATTTGTGCCCGGCACAACGGTCGCCCTCACCAGCCCGAACGACATAAAAAACATGAACAAAATGCTTGAAATGTTTGAAGATAACGACGATGTGCAGGCGGTTTGGCATAATTGGGAAAACGCCGGAGAGGGCGAAGAAGCGTGAACCCTGCGGCGTGTTACATCCACATCCCGTTTTGCCGTTCCAAATGCCCTTACTGTGATTTTTATTCGCTGCGGTCAGACGCCGCAAGCATGCGCGTATATGCGGATTTTCTTGCTCGGCGTTTGCGGGATGCTGCCGGCTTCGGCAAGCGCTGGGCTTCGCTTTATTTTGGCGGAGGCACGCCCTCCGCGCTGCCGCCGGACGCGCTGAAAAATCTGCTTTCAGCAGCGGCGACGGGATTGAAGGATACCGCCTGCGAATACACCTTTGAATGTAACCCCGGGGATGTGACGCCGGCGTTGGCGGCGCTACTGGCCGCGCACGGCATCAACCGCGTTTCGCTCGGGCTGCAATCCGCGGCGGAAGCCGAACGCCGCGCCCTCGGGCGGCGCAGCGGAGCGGTGCAATGCGACGCTGCCATCCGCCGCTTGCAGGCGGCGGGCATCAGTAATCTCTCGCTGGATGTGATGCTGGGCATCCCGCTGCAAACGCCGGGCAGTCTGGAGCAGACGCTGCGCTTTTGCGCGGAGGCAGGCGCGGCGCACATCAGCGCGTATCTGCTCAAAACGGAAGAAGGTACGCGCTTCGCCGTGCGACCACCGCCCGGGTTGCCGGATGAGGACGCGCAGGCAGAGCTGTATGTTACCGCTTGCGGTTGGCTGCAGGAGCATGGCTATGCGCAATATGAAATCGCGAATTTTGCCAAAGCCGGCTTCGCAAGCCGGCACAATCTCGTTTATTGGAACGCGGAGCCGTATGACGCTTTCGGACCGGGCGCGCATGGCTTTTTGGAGGGGCGGCGCTGGCATTTCCCCCGGGATTTGGACGCTTACCTGCGCGGTGCGGCGCCTGTCGCCGATGGCGGCGGCGGAGATTTTGCCGAATATGCCATGCTGCGCCTGCGCCTGGTGGATGGTCTGCGCGAGGATTTGACGCGCAAGCGCTTTGGGCACGGCATTCCTGCAGAGATGCGCTTAGCTGCCGCCCCGCTGCAGGCGCGCGCTCTTTTGTGTGCCGACGCGGCGGGTATCCGCCTGAACAGAAAGGGCTTCTTGCTTTCCAACACGATAACCGCAGCACTGCTGGAAAATATCGACAGCCGCTAGATCCCGTTGGCACGCAAATCAATGGTGATCTGCGTGTCGCCCAGATCTAGCTGCGTGAGTTGCACGCCTGCCGCGCGGAGCATTTTTTTGCTGGCCTGCACCGCCGGAGTTTCGGCATACTTATCTGAAAGATACAGCACCTCTCCAATGCCGCACTGGACGATCGCCTTCGCGCATTCATTGCAGGGGAAGAGTGCCACATAGATTTTACATCCCTCCAGGTTGCGCCCGCCGCTGTTGAGGATGGCGTTCAGCTCCGCGTGGCAGACATAATGGTATTTTTCCGGTCGATCCCAGCTGAAGGCGTCGTCCTCGCAGCCACGCGGCAAGCCGTTGTAGCCCAAAGACATGATGCGGTTGTTGCGCCCGACAATGCACGCCCCCACTTGCGTGTCAGGATCCTTGCTGCGATGCGCGGAAAGCAGCGCGATGCCCATAAAATAGGCATCCCAGCTAATGTAGTTTTCGCGTTTTGGCATGTGCATCCTTCTTTCGTCATCTTAGAAAGTATAGCATAGCTGAGCGCGGGGGAAAGAAAACGGCACCCACCGGGGTGAGTGCGCGAATTGGGAGCGGACAGCTTGCCGCTGGCTGGGGAGGCGCGATTCGAACGCACGAATGACGGAGTCAAAGTCCGTTGCCTTACCGCTTGGCTACACCCCAATTTGGAGGGGAAACCGCAGACATTAGACTTTAGACGGTTTGAATACATCACCAACGGCAAAATTCAAAAGTCCAAAGCCTAAAGTCATGCATGGGGTGGATAATCGGGCTCGAACCGACGACCCCCAGGGCCACAACCTGGTACTCTAACCAACTGAGCTATACCCACCACAAACAGTGCCGTACCAAACAGCACTGCTTCATTATACGCCGCACCTGACGTTTTGTCAAGCGGCAAACATGAATTTTGCACATTTTGCGCGGGATTCGCTTGTCTGCGCTGTCAGCCATCGAACGTTGCGAACAGCACGCAGGGGCGCTGGATATTGCGGGTGCTGCTGCTCCAGCCTGCCATTTTCCCTTTAATTTTTGAATAATAGTGCGGTGGCGCGGCGTTTTGCCCGTGGGGCACAAACTCCTGCTTGAGCACGATGCCCGTTTCACTTAAAAAGGTAACGAGATATTCCTTGGGCGTATAAACCGCTTGTGTGCGGACGTCCGCCAAAACAAACGCGACCTGCGGCTCCCAATGGTCAAAGCGCCAGCCCTTGGGCGGGCTGGGCGTTTTGGGGGCTTGCGCTGTTTTGCCGTGACGCACGCGGCGCTGCCCTAAGAACATGCCGTTAGCGTCGAAAAAATCTACTTTATACGTCTTTTCCAGCACGGATTTTAAGCCTCCCTGCGTATTTTTACTTCCTGCGCTTCTTCGCTCCTGTGCGCCTGCGCGTTCGGCAGCAGATTCACCGGCGCGAGCGGCTGCGCCCGCATTTGCATATCAAAGGCTTTTGCTCCCTGCTCCGTGAGCACCAGCACCGCATCGCCGCGCACGGCAAAGCGGAAGGGCGGCAACGTGCTTGCCTGCGCCAAATGAAGGCAGGCAAGGTCGCTTTGGCTCAGAACCACGCCATAGCTCCAGCCGCCCATGGGGATCAGCTCCGGCTTAACAGGATTGCGCAAATCCAGCAGCTGTAAACGGCAAACGCTTGGCTCGCACTGCGCGTAAAGCTTGATATCCCCTGTAACGTTCCGCAGCCACGCGCCGGCTTCGCTTGCGGCAGGGAGGAATTCCCGCCCTACTTCCGTGACGGCTTTCCAGCCCAAAAAATTCCATCCCTGCTCCGGCTCATAAGGCGGGATTTCCGCAGTCGCGCCAAAGGGAACGATGATTTCATCCAGCTCGCGCCCTTGGCGGTCGTAGAACGCGACAAAGAAGGTTTCCCGTTCAAGCTCCTCGTGAATTTCCCGCGCTTCGGTCACAAAATCCAGCTCCCCGCGCCAGCGGCGGGCAATGCAGCCCTCCGGCAGCGGCGGCAGCGCGCGCGGCAGCGGTGCGGAGGCGCCATAGCGCACCGTCGCTGTGCCGTAATCCGCTCCGCTTTCGCTCAGGAAGCGCACGGAGAATTCCTTTTGGCGCACCGTTGCGCGCACAACCATATCCTGCGAAACGCAGGCAAGCGGCGCATTCCAGCCGGTATGCTCCCAGCCCTCGCCTTTGCGCGGGGTATAGAGCGGCGGGATGACCGCGCAGCCTTCCTTGATCATGCGCGGCGCGGTTTCGATCGGGTAGCCGCATTCGTCGCAGAAGGTGATGGAATATATGGGTACCTCCGCTTGCGGGATCTGCTCGGTTAAAGCGACGCAGAAGGTGTCGTCCAGCACACGGGCTGTGCTGCGGCTCCAGCCGATAAAGCGCAATTCCTTGGGCAAACGATAGCAGTGCTCCCCGGCTTCTGTCGGCTCCGCGCCAAAGGGAAGCACACTTGGCGGGCTTGCGCTCCCGCCGTGCGCGATTTTCTGTGGCGGGCAAATAGTCTTGCCAACCGGATCCAAATAATAGACTGTGTGCGTGATGGTCTGCTGCTTGGCGTAATGCACATCCACGATCGTGTCGTGCGCTACGCAGCACAGCGACGGCGGACTGAAGCAGATGAAATCCCAGCCCTCGCGGGGGGGGCGGCAATCCGCCGGGTAGGCGACACAATCCGCGCCCGCGCTCACAGGCAGGGTGAAAAAGGTCGCGCCGGGCGAGCCATCCTCCACAAAACGAAAGGATATGTTAAATGTAAAAACCTCCGGCGTTTTTTGCGAAAACAATCCCATGCTTGCACATCCCTCTCTTGCGGGCATTTCCTGTTATTGCTCCGAATGGCAACAGTGTAACGCGCGCGGGAAGGGAAGTCAACGCAATAGCGTATGAAAGCGCAGGTTTTCTTATAGATTTTTCTCTTCCTGTAAATATTTGCGTATGCCCTTCCTGCAAAACAGGAAAATGATGGCACCCACCGCAGAAACGCCCACCCAGCCTGCCGCGCTGCCCTGCCAGCCGAAGCGGTGCGCTGCCAGCGTGCTGCCGAACATCGAAACCGCAGAACCGAGGTAAACAAAGGCGTTCACAAGCCCGGCCGCGAAGCCCGCCCGCCCATTGCCGCGGAAGCGGCGCGGGAACTGCGTCACTAGCATCAGGTTGATCCCGTGCATTGCCCCGGTGAGCAGTGCCATCAGCAGAACGCTTGGCGCCAGCCAACGCCCGAGCACAAACGGGAGGGGCAGGGCGACGACAGCGCCCACCGCAAAAAAGAACGCCGCGCCCCGGAATTCATTGCCAAGCCTGCGCTCCATCCAACCGGCAAAGCGAAAGCTCAGCGCGGCGACAAACGGCAGCACAATCGCTGAAAGCACGGCTGCTTCCGGCGGCAGACCGGCAAAGCCGTCCGTAAGCAGGACGGGCATCCAGGTGCCTACGCCGTCGCGCACGACGCCCTGCAGCGTCACCGCCAGCAGAACGGGCAACATGGGAAAGCGCAGGAAGGAGCGAAGCGGCGGCGTGGCGGCCGGAGCTTGCACGGCGCGCGGCAGCGTCGGCAGCCTCAGAATGGGCGCCGCCGCACAAAACGAGAACAGCGCGGCGCAGGGGAAGATCCACCGCCAATTCGCAAGATGTGACAGCAAGGGCACAAGCAGATAAACCAGCACCGTGCCCGCCGCGCTGGCCTCGCTGAGCTTCACGTTTGCGCGGGTGTATGCCGCGCCGTGCAGATGCTTCGTGAGCAGCTCCACAATGGCGGGCCAGAGCATCGCTTGCGCGAAGCCGCTCAAGCCCAGCAGAATCGCTACGAACCACGGAAAGACCGCGAAGGGCATGAACGCGCTCCCGGCGGTGAAGACGGCGCAGGTCAGCAGAGTCATGCAACCGCCCATGGCGAGCATACCGCCTAACAGCAGACGCTCCGCGCGAAAACGGCGCAACAAAAACGCGCAGCACAGCTGCCCTGCCGCATAGGCGGCAAAGGCGGCTGTGCTGCCCGCACCCAAGCGGGCTTCCGCGTTTTTGCCCAATACCCCACCAAGCTCCGCCAGCATGGGGCTGAGTGCGGCGGTGTAGGCGCAGCGGACGACATAGCCCGCAAAATAGGCGAACCAGCACGCGGAGAGGAGGCTGTTGGCACTTTTCTTTAGGCAAGCCCGCCACGCGCGCGGCTTCTGCAGCCAACCGTTCAAAATACTGCTTTTGCGTATGCCGCAACACCTTTAACCGCGCAATCCAGCAGCCAGTTGCACACGGCGAAGACCTTGCCGAAGCTCATGGCAAGCCAATCGGCAGTATTTGCGGCGATGGCTTCGCCTTCACGCAAATCCGCCGCTGCGGAGCTTTGCAGGGTATAGAAAATCCGTGTCGTAAAGCCATACCGCTGCGTTTGGATACTGTGCGCCGCTCCGGCGTATTGCCCGACCTCCGCACCGTAACGAATGTGCTTGTAAGCACCCTCCAGCGCAAAAAAGAGAGCCTTGGCGGTGTCGATCGGCACACCCGCAGCGTTGCGGGGCGGCGCCAGGAGTGTAATGGGCGCGGGCGCGCCGTCGCCAATGCGTCCGGCGGCGCGATCCTCCACCGCAAAGACGCCCTCCTTGCAGCGGACGCCGCTCAAATCCAGGTTGCCCACGGCGTCATAGCCGTTGCGGACAAGCACACCCGCGCGGATGTTGCCCTCGGTGGAGCAATCCTCCAGCACCAAGCCACCGCAATCGGGGCTTTCGTCGAAATAGAAGCCACCCTGCCTGCTGTAGTTGGCTTGCACGCGCCGCAGGAGCATCGTCTTGCCAGTATAGCGCGAAAGGATATTTACCGCGCCGCGCTGCCCGCCCAGGCAAATCACATCCGTTGCGCTAAAGCGGTCGGCGAACACACGCAGAGCAAAATCCACGCCAAAACGCGCGTTGATCGTCAGGTTTTCGATCGTCACGCCATCCCCGCGCACAGTCAGAACATCCTCGCGGCGGTCGCGCAGCTCTGCGTTCAGGCTGTCGTTGTAGCCTGCTTGCAGCACAATTTGGGCGTTTTCGCCTTTGCCGCGCAGGGTGAGGTCGTGGAAGATCAAGCCGCCGTCAAAGCTGCCATCCCGCAAGCCAACGGGCAGGGTGGTCACGCGCCCTTCGATTTCCACCAGTCCGCCGCCGCAGGCCTGCGCGAGGGCTTCGCGCAGCGTGCCGCTAAAAGCCGCGCCATTGAGATAAATCCGCCCGTCATCCGCCGCGAAGCCGGGCGTGGCAAGCCCGGCGCAGAGCAATACGGTAAGCAAAAGGGCGAAGATTTTTCTGTGCGATTTCATTTTCCCTCCACGGCGACAAGAATACTTTTGGCAAACAAACGCTTATTTCTCGTTTAAGCAGGCAATGCCGGGCAGTTCCTTGCCTTCCAAAAATTCCAGCGACGCGCCGCCGCCGGTGGAAATGTGGCTCATCTTGGGCGCGAAGCCCAGCTTTTGCACCGCCGCAGCCGAATCGCCGCCACCAATGATGGAAATCGCGCCGCTTTCGGCGACAGCTGTCGCCACCGCAACCGTGCCCTTGGCAAACTGTTCAAACTCAAACACGCCCATCGGACCGTTCCAAATCACCGTGCCGCTGCCCTTGATGGCATCGCTGAAAAGAGCGCGGGTTTTTTCGCCGATATCCAGCCCCATCCAACCGTCGGGGATTGCGTCGGAGGGTACGGTTTTGGCTTCGGTGTTCGCGTCAAACGCCTTGCCGACAACGGTATCCACCGGCAGAAGGAAGTTCACGCCCTTCTCCTTTGCTTTCTGGAGCATTTCCAACGCCAGCCCGAGCTTTTCCGGTTCACAGAGGGAGGTTCCGACAGAATTGCCCTGCGCGGCGAAAAAGGTGTATGCCATGCCGCCGCCGACAATGAGTGTGTCGACCTTCTCGAGCAAATTGCTGATCACCCCGATTTTATCCGAAACCTTCGCCCCGCCGAGGATTGCCGTCAGCGGACGCTTTGGCTCCTCCAGCGCGCCGCCCATGAATTGGATTTCCTTACGGATCAAATACCCACTTACGGCGGGCAGATAATCCGCCACGCCGGTGGTGGAGGAATGCGCGCGGTGCGCCGAGCCGAAAGCATCGTTGACGAAGACATCTGCCAACGCGGCGAATTTTTGCGAAAGCGCGGGGTCGTTTTTCGTTTCACCTTTTTCAAAGCGCACGTTTTCCAGCAGCAGCACCTCGCCCGGCTTCAGCGCGGCGGCAAGCGCCTGAGCGTTTTCGCCCACCACGTCGCTTGCCATTTTCACGGTCTTGCCCAGCAGCTCGCGCAGGCGGGCGGCGACGGGCGCAAGCGAAAATGCCGGATCTGGCTCCCCCTTCGGGCGACCGAGATGCGAGCAAAGAATCACCCTTGCCCCCTGCGCCAAAAGATATTCTACCGTGGGGAGCGAAGCGACAATGCGCTTGTCGCTGGTGATCCTTGCGCCATCCAGCGGCACGTTAAAATCGCAGCGCACCAGGACGCGCTTGCCCGCGACGGCAATGTCTTCAATAGATTTTTTGTTCAGAACGTTCATGCGAAAATCTCCTTGCTTCATCGTATTATATGGACACGGACATTATATAACAGCGCCGTGGGAAAGTCAAGGCGGGTGCAGCTTTTGCCACGGCAAAGCCCTGATAAGCTCTTGGCCGGAACAGTTTCAAGGACACCTTGGAGATTTTAATTATAACATGTTGGAACGGATGAAATCTTTGGCGGGTATCCTTGGTTTCGCAGCCCGGAAGCGTTTGCGCAGCGGAGGTTTCCTTGGAGTGACATGAACGCGCGGCGCAGCTTTTTGCGAACGGATGTATTGGATGCGCTGGATTTGGATGCGTACGCACAAGCGGCGTATGACGCTTCTGTTGCGCAAACGCCGCGCTGCGCGGCGGATAGCCCAGAGGAGGCGCGGCGGCGGGAGATCGCGTGGCTGAACCTGCGCTGGTTCATGCAAACACTGCTGGATCGCATGGATCGTGCATCCATGGCGTCCTGCCTGGAAGCGCGCGTGCCGTTTGCGGATCACCGCATTTTGGAATATGTTTGGAATATTCCGTGGGGAATGAAATATAGAAACGCCGCCGTAAAATATATTTTACGCGCGGCGGGGCGCGGCTGGCTGCCGGATTCAGTGCTATACCGCGCCAAAAGCCCTTACCCGAAAACCTACAACCCCGCTTATGAAAAGCTGCTGGCGGAGCGGATGCGCGATTTGCTTGCCTCGCCAAATGAACCTCTGCACAACTATGTGTGCCGAAAAAAAGCGGAGGATTTTTTGGCGGCTCCCGCCGATTATGGCAAGCCGTGGTATGGGCAGCTGATGGCGGCGCCCCAGCGCATTGCGTGGTTTTTACAATTGAACAGCTGGCTGCGGCGATATTTTTAACGATGCCAGGAAGGCTCCGTTCTGAATTTTTTATGGCAAAAAAACCGGCGCGACCATATTGCCGCGCCGGTTCCGCTTGGTTCACCTTAGCCGTTCATTCCCAGAATCATATCCAAAAGGATCTGGAAACCGCCGGCAACGTAGGTGTTGATAAAATCCTGAATCCAATCAAAAACAGGTTGAATGAAGCCGAAGATCTCATCGAAATATTGACCAATGTCTGGCATACCACGAGCCTCCTTTCTGCAGTATTTTCACATCTTTAGTCGGACAAGCGCAGAAGATTCCTTACGGTGATATGAAAAATTGCCACATGGCGATACGACTCACAGTGCCGCTGCCAGAGTCTTCACATAAGCCTTGAACTCTTCGGCAACCTCCGGGTGATGCAACGCAACCTCGCAGTTGGCTTGCAGGATGCCGAACTTATTGCCCATATCATAGCGCCTCCCAATAAAATCTACAGCCATGAGCTTGCCCTGCCTGCCCAGCTCCGCCATCGCGTCTGTAAGGTAATATTCCTCCCCGGCAGGCGTTTCGGCGCAACCCTGCTCCAGCAGCCCAAAAATTTCCGGCGGTAAAATCACGCGCCCCAGAATGGAATAGCGCGAAAGCTTTTCTGTTTCGATTTGTGCCGGGCTGGGCTTTTCGATAATATAGGGCACTGTGAAAACGCGCTCCTGCCCCGGCACGGGTGTGGCGCCCACAGAGCAATACTTTGGCAAATTCTTCAGCGAAACCTCGTTCACACCCACAACGCCGCAGCCACCGTTGGCTTCGCTCACGCGCACCAGCTGTGCGGTCACGGGGTCGGGGTTCAGAATCACATCGTCACCGTAAAGCACGGCAAAAGGCTCGTCGCCCACAAAGCTCTTGCCGCAAAGCACGGCATGCCCCAGTCCCTTGGTGATCTTTTGCCGCAAAAAATAGATGTTTGCGCCCACTTGCGAGGCTTGCATCACCTGCTCCAAAATGCCCGCCTTGGAGGGGTTCGCTTTGAGCTGCGTTTCCAACTCGAAGGCGTGGTCAAAATGATCTTCGATGACGCCCTTGCCCCGGTTGGTGATAATCAAAATATCCTCAATCCCGGCGGCGACGGCTTCTTCGACAATATACTGGATCGCGGGCTTGTCAACGATATTCAGCATTTCCTTCGGCACAGCCTTCGATGCCGGCAGGACACGCGTCCCAAGACCCGCCGCCGGAATGATTGCCTTGCGAATTTTCATAATAAACGAACCTCTCTTTGGTATTTTATGCGCGGCTGACGTATTCCCCCGTGCGGGTATCGACGATGACCGTTTCGCCTTCGTCAATGAAGAGCGGAACATTCACCACTGCGCCGGTTTCGAGCACCGCGGGCTTGGTAGCGTTGGTGGCTGTGTTGCCTTTAAAGCCGGGGTCTGTTTGCGTGATTTGCAGGGTAACGGTCGTTGGCGGCTCCACGCCGAAGACATTGCCTTTGTAAGAAAGAATCTTGCAGACAAAATCTTCTTTCACAAACCGGAAGCTTTCGGGCAAATCGCTCTTATTGATGGGCACCATTTCAAAGGTTTCGCCATCCATAAAATAGTATAAATCGCCGTCGCTGTAGGAATACGTCATTTCCTTTCGTTCAATATAGGCAGCGGGGAATTTATCGGAAGGATTGAATGTGCGCTCCACCACAGAGCCGGCAATCACATTGCGCACCTTCGTGCGCACAAACGCCGCGCCCTTGCCGGGCTTCACGTGCTGGAACTCGATGATTTGATAGACCGCGCCTTCCATCTCGAATGTTACACCGTTGCGGAAATCACCCGCTGAAACCATAGGAATTACCTACCTTCTCATTTCAATATACCCATATTATAAGCGATTGCGCACGAAAATGCAAGCCCCGGGTTTTCTGTTGGACGGGGAAAGGCGGCGCACGCGAAGCAGGCTCACCACAGCCGCCCCAAAAGCAGGCGCGCGAACCAATCCCAGGCAATTTGGAACCAAGCAGAAATCATCTGCCATACGCTGACGCTGCCGGAGGCGCCGCCGGTTTCGTCCGCTTCACCGTCAATGAACAATTGCACGGCGTAAACCGTGCCGTTGGCAGCTTCATAGACGCCCACGCCAATTTGCGTGTACGCCGCTTTTAAAATATTTTTGCGGTGTCCGTTGGAGTTCATCCAGCCCGCCATCACAGCCTCGGGCGTGGCATAGCCGTAGGCGATGTTTTCGCCGCGCGCACTGTAATCCAGGTTGTACGCATCCAAAACCGTGATATAGCTGCTGCCGTTGGGGCGCGTGTGCGAGAAAAGCACCGCGCATTCCTCCGCGCGCTTTTGCGCGGCCTGCGTGAGTGCGCTGTTGTTCGCCGCGAGTGCGCCAACACCACGCGCGGCACGTTCCCGGTTCGAAATATTCACCACCCTGGCGGCATAATCGGACGCCACGGCGGTAACGGGCAAAGCAAAGAAAGCCAACACCAAAAGTGACACGCAGACCAATGAAAGCGTGCGCCGCGGAATCTTTTTCATAAGGCCCTCCTCTCGTTTCTTTGACCGCGTATTCATCCTTGCGCAAAAGCTAGCCCAGCATTTCTCGGAGCAACCGCGCAACCTCCTGCGCCGGGGCTTGCCCGCGTAGCGCCTTCATGCCTTGCCCGATGAGAAACTGCAGCGCTTGCGCTTTGCCTGCCTTGTATTCGCTCACCGATTTTCCGTTTGCCGCCAGCACCTGCTCCAGCGCGGTGCGGATCGCGCCGTTATCCGTTACCTGCGCAAGACCGTTCGCTTGGATGAATTGATCCGGATCAACGGCATTTTTGAACACCTCGGCAAAGATTTTTTTCGCCGTGCCCCGGTTGACGGTGTTATCCTGCACGCGCAGAATCAGCTTGCCCAGCGCTTCGGGCGGGAAGGGCATGTCCTCCGGCAAGGTTTGCGTTTGCTGGAGCAACCGCAGCACCTCGCCCATGACCCAGTTTGCGGTCTCCTTTGGATCGCCGCAAATCGCCGCCGCCGTTTCAAATAGGCGCACCAAATGCAGCGATCCCGTCAGGATGCCCGTGTCGTAAGCGGGCAAGCCCAGTTCCTCCCTATACCGCCGCTTTTTCGCTTCCGGCAGCTCGGGCAGCGCGGCGCGAATGCACTCTATTTCCGCTTCGGAAATTTCGATGGGCGGCAAATCCGGTTCGGGGAAATATTTATAGTCCTGCGCGTCCTCTTTTGAGCGCATGGCGTAGCTTTCGCCCGCGTCGTCGTCCCAACGGCGCGTTTCCTGCGTCACAGCGCCGCCGCTTTCAATCAAATCTATCTGCCGTTCGGCTTCGGCTTCAACCGCCCGTGCAATGGCGCGCAGGGAGTTAATGTTCTTCATTTCGGTTCGCGTGCCGAACTCCGCCGCACCCACGGGGCGTACGGAAAGGTTCACGTCGGCGCGGAGCGAGCCCTCCTGCATTTTACAATCCGAAACACCGATATATTCCAAGATGGCTTTGAGCCGCTCCACATAATCCACCGCTTCGGCGGCGGAGCGCATATCCGGCTGGCTGACGATTTCGAGCAGCGGCACGCCGCAGCGGTTAAAATCCGCCAGGGAAGCGTCCTCCCAAGGATCGTGCGTGAGCTTGCCGGCATCTTCCTCCATGTGGATTTCCCGGATACGCACCTGCTTTTCACTTTCACCCGCGGCGATGGAAACCGTTCCCCCGGTGCAGATCGGTTCATAGAGCTGTGAAATCTGGTATGCCTTCGGCAAGTCGGGATAAAAATAATTCTTGCGGTCAAATTGGTTGCTGCGCGTGATACCGCAGCCCGTCGCCAACCCCGCGCGGACGGCGTACTCCACCACGGCGCGGTTCAACACCGGGAGCGCCCCCGGCATTCCGGAGCAAACAGGGCAAACCTGCGTGTTCGCCGCCGCGCCGAATCGCGTGGCACAGGCGCAGAAAATTTTGGATTTTGTGGAAAGCTCACAGTGAACCTCCAAGCCGATCACGGTTTCATAGGGCATACCTTCACCTCGCGTTGCCGGCACGCCGCGCTTGCGCCTGTGCCGCATGATAAAATCCGCCAAGCTAGGTCTCAATTATACAGCACGAAAACGGCAAAGTCAAGCCACGGTCGGGATGTGCGCAAAAAGCGTCAAAAACAGGGCGACACAGTTTCAGCTTTCCAGCCGCAACATCTTACCGCCAAAGCGCTGTTTTGTCAAGCTTCTCAGAGGTTGCTTTAAAAGCACAGCAATGTATGTGATCATTCACAATCCCCACCGCCTGCAGATAGCTGTAAATGATTGTGCTGCCCACAAATTTGAACCCCAGCTTTTTCATGTCGCGGCTGATCCTATCCGACAGCGGCGTATTGACCGGCATGTCCTCCTGCCGTGCCCAACCACCCACGACGGGCACGCCACCCGCATAGTTCCACAAAAAATTACCCAGCCCGCCGGGCAGCTTCAGCGCGCACTGCGCGTTGGTGACGGCGGCGGCGATTTTTAGCTTATTGCGGATAATTCCGGGGTTTTGCAGCAGTGCCGCGATTTTTTCGCCGTCATAAGCAGCGACCTTTTGCACGTTGAAGCTGTCGAACGCGGCGCGGTAATTCTCACGTTTATGCAGCACGCACGACCATGAAAGCCCCGCCTGCGCGCCCTCCAGAATCAGCATCTCAAAGAGTCGGCTTTCGTCGTGGCAGGGCACGCCCCATTCGGTGTCGTGGTAGGCTTGCATGAGAACATCGGGGGTTTCTGCCCACGGGCAGCGGTGAAGCTCAGGCATATGCTCCTCCGTTGCGAATTGCTCTGCTTTCATCGTTGTACCCCGTCAGCATCTTAAAATTTTACTCCGCCGCAGCGAACGTCGCCTTAAGCTGTTCGCTTTCCTTTTGCAGATTTTGTGTGCGGTTCCAGCCCTCCTGTAGCTCCACCCGGCTTTCGGGCGCGAGGATGATGCATTGCCTGAGCTTTTCGCAGCGGTAGAAGGCGGCGCCTTCGATCTTTTGCAGCGTGGAGGGCAGCGTGATTTTTGTCAGCCCGTAATCTTCGCTCTTGCACCAAGTGAAAGCGTCGACGCAAATGGTTTCAAGCCCTTCGCCGACGGTCAACTCCGTCAGCCGGTCGCAGAACATGAACGCGCGCGGACCGATGGTGCGCAGGGTGCTTGGAAAGCTGACATCCCCCAGCGCGCGACACTTGTAAAACGCCGTCGCTCCGATTTCCACCGTACCCTCGGGGATCGCGTAAATCGCGGGCTTCTCGAAGTCAACGGTGCCGTCCCTTGTAAAGGTCGCTCCCTTGGCGTTGGGATAGGTGATCAGCTTGGTGCGGTCCTTGCTGAAAAGCACGCCGTCTATGTCGCGAAAGGCGGGGTTTGCGGGATCGACCGTGATGCCGGTCAGCTTAAAATTGTTCACAATCCCCCAATCCGCGATTTCCGTCACGTTGGGACCAATGCGGATTTCCCGCAAATCGTTCGTTTGCTGAATTGCCAGCCGCGCAATTTTGGTCACGGGCAAGCCGTTGAATTCATTGATCTCGAACCTGTGCAGCGAGGTCGTGCCGCCATAAAACACGAGGGTATAGCTTTTGTTGTCCTTGTTTAACACGTATTCGGCGGTGTTCGCTTTATCCTTTTCGCGGCAGCCGGCAAAAAAAGTCAGCGCGCACGCAAGAGCGGCAAGCAGAGGGAAGACACGTTTTTTCATGCAAGCTCACCTCCCTCCGGCGCTTCGGCGCCCGCTGCGCCTTCCTGCTCGGCTTTTGCGGCGCGCGCCAGCAGCTCCTCGCGCACCTGTGCCATCTTTTGAGGCGAAAGCGTATAAAAGAAATAGGGAACCCCATTAGCGAACGTAGAAACCATGGAAAGCAGCAGCATCGTCACGATAAAGCTTTGCCGGATCGTTGCGTCAAAAAGAACATCCATGTCGCCGATCACGCCGATTTGCTTCATGACAAAGGGCGAAA
The DNA here is from genome assembly GCA_031280825.1 of Oscillospiraceae bacterium. GTDB lineage: Bacteria > Bacillota > Clostridia > Oscillospirales > Acutalibacteraceae > WRMQ01. The sequence continues at coordinate 43,323 of JAITGE010000049.1, forward strand.
CCATGCCCACCAGCATCCCGACCGGCGTCGCAAGGTAACCGTACAGCCCCGAGGAAGCCTCCATGCGGTAACCGGAACGCCATTGCAGGTGATCCAGTGAATCGCACATCATCGCGCTTTCGATGGCGGTTTGCGAACAGCCCAAAAGATTGCGCAGCCCGGCAAATATGCCAACCAGCGCAATTTGCAGATAGGGGCTTGCCTCTGCTGTGCCCAAAAACGCCAGCAATATGGGAACGGTCAGGATCACCTGCCCCATCTGGGTGAAAATCATAATCCTGCGCTTTGGCCATCTCTTGGCCAGCGGGATGCACAGGATATTGCCGGGTGTGCTTGTGGGCAGCTTGATGGCGTTGATTACGATGCCCTTGATCCATTCCATACGATTCCCATAAAGGCAGAGCCAGGTGATAACGCCTTCAAACGCGTCGCCGCCGAAGCTGAACCAATTTTGCAGGTTTTGAATCCACATGTGTTTATCCGTGAACATCCAGCGGAACTGCTCCCGGAGGCTTAGCTCCGGGGGCTTTTCGGTCTGCTCTTCCATCACACGCTCCTTCACGCGCAGGATGAAAAGCATCAGCACGGAGCAGAACGCGCCGTAAACCGGAATCACCAGCCGGTAGCTTAAAAGATCACGTTCCCCCGCGCCGATGACATTGAAGATAACAGGCGCCGCCATGGTATAGACGGAGTGGATCAGACCGCCGATCACGGGCAGAATGGCAAAAAGCCGCACGCGCTCCTGCGGGCGGGTCGAAACGCGGCGGAGCATATCGCCCAACCCGGTAGCGGGCGCGCCGAACAGCCCGACGGCGGCGCACATGATGTGCGTAACCAAAAAGAGCCGGTTGTAACCCATTGTGCGGTAAGGGATAAAGGTGATCGCCGTTGCACTCAGCAGCAGCGGGACAATGTAAAGGAATTTGAACGGCTTAAACTTCCCCCATCTTTTGCCGAACACGCGCAATATGACCGCGTTGAGCGCGTTGCCGACGACCGTGAAAAACACGTTGACGGCAAGATGCTTAAAAAAATCCGGCATGAGATGATCGAACCGCGTGACAGGCAGCCACCAGAGGAAGCCGGCAAGCACCAGCCCCGCGCCGCCCGCCATCAGGAGCCGATTGCGGTTTTGGGGCGTGAACCGCCCCATGTTATCCGTGATGTAAGGACCCACAAACCCGAACGCGTAGCCGAAAATGGCGCTCATGATACCGTTGACGTAAAAATGCTGGAGCTTCAGACCGAAAATGACGGACGCGATCGCCGCCCCCTGCCCAAACCCCCAAAAGCCTACGATGCTGCTGTAGGCGCGCCCGCCTAAATTGGCGACCTGCAGCGCCAGCTGCTCCGAGCTGCTCATGTCGTTTTCCGGTTTTGGATGGCTCCAATGCGCCGCGAAGCTTTTTGCCCACAAACCAAAGGCGGTGACCGGATTGCGCGGGGCGGTTTTCTCCTTCGCCATGCTGTATCCCCCTTGCGTTTGGATTTTGCCTTCTGCTCTTGAATATAGAGCAGAATTTGTGAATTGTCAAGCTATGAAAAATTTTTGCTTGAACTTTTTTGAATCTTCGTGTATAATATACAAGAAACAGCACGATTTTGGCTGCAAGGAAATCGGTAGGGGAGGTTTTTCTATGGCATTGCCGCAAAATAAGGAAGCGGTCAAGGAAGCCTTGATAGCGCGGCTTTCGCGTTTTGTGGGGGTATCCCCAAGGGATGCGACGGACGAGCATTATTACAAGGCGCTGGCGGGCTTGCTGCGTGAGGAGCTGGGTGAACGTCGCCGCGATTTTGCCAAGAAGGGGCGCGAGCAGGGCAAAAAGAAAATTTATTACCTCTGCATGGAATTTTTGATGGGGCGTTCGCTCAAAAACACGCTGTTCAACCTGAACCTGACCGATACAGCGCGGGAAGCCTTGGCGGAGCTGGGCGTGAAGCTGGAACGGCTTTATGACTGCGAACCGGATCCGGGGCTGGGCAACGGCGGCTTGGGGCGGCTGGCGGCGTGCTATCTGGATGCGCTTGCCACGCAGCAAATCCCGGCGACGGGCTATTCCATTCTTTATGAATTCGGCATTTTCGCGCAAAAAATCGTGGATGGCTGGCAGACCGAGCTGCCGGAATTCTGGCTGCCCGGCGGGCAAATCTGGCTTGCGCAGCGCGAGGATCAGGAGCGCACCGTCAGCTTTGAAGGCGAAGTGGAAGAGCAGTGGATGGACGACTATCATCTCGTTGCCGTAACAGGAGCGAAAACCGTCACCGCCGTGCCGTATGACCTTTTCGTTTCGGGCAAGGGCGGCAAGGGCGTGAGCGTTTTGCGGCTTTGGGGCGCAAAAAAGCAGGGCATCGATATGGAAAGCTTCATCAAAGGCGACTATATGAAATCCGTGGAAGAGAACGCTATGGCGGAGATGATCTCCAAAGGGCTGTATCCCACGGACAATCACCCGGAGGGGAAGGCGCTGCGTTTGCGGCAGCAATATTTCCTGGTTTCCGCTTCGGTGCAGGAAATTGTATTCCGCCAGCTGCGCGATTATGGCACGATCGATACCTTACCGGATTGCTGCGCGATTCACATCAACGATACCCACCCCACGATGGCGATCCCCGAGCTGATGCGTTTGCTGCTGGATGAATGCGGCTATGGCTGGGACGACGCCTGGAGCATCTGCCGCCGCACCTTTGCTTACACCAACCACACGGTGATGCCCGAGGCGCTCGAGCGTTGGCCGGAGGAGCTGATACGCCGCCTGCTGCCCCGCATCTATCAAATTGTGCAGGAAATAGACCGGCGCTTCCGCGCGCAGATCTGGGCTTTGACGCAGGACGGTGAACGCGTGGAGCGTATGGCGGTCGTCGACGGGGGCGAGGTTCGCATGGCAAATCTCTGCGCCGCCGCATGTCACAGCGTCAACGGCGTTTCTGCATTGCACAGCGGGATCATCAAAGAGCGCCTGTTCCACGATTTTTATGCGCTCACGCCTGAAAAGTTCCGCAACGTCACCAACGGCATTGCGCACCGCCGATGGCTTTGCCAGGCAAACCCGCGGTTGTACGGCTTCCTGCAGGAGCTGATCGGCGAAGGCTTTGTTTCCGATGCCGCAGAGCTGGAGAAGCTCCGCGCTTACGCAGACGACCAGAGCGTTTTGGCGCAGCTGGGCAAGATTAAGCAGGCAAACAAGCAGGATTTCGCACAGCTCCTGCAAAAGCAATGCGGCGCGGCGCTCAACACAGACGCGCTTTTCGATGTGCAGATCAAGCGTCTGCACGAATACAAGCGCCAGCACCTGAACGCTTTCACGATATTGGCGGAATATCTGGATTTGAAGGAGAACCCGCAGCGGGAATTCCCGCCCCGCTGCTATTTGTTCGCCGCGAAGGCGGCCTCGGGATATTACATTGCCAAGCAGATTATCCGCTTCATCGTTGCGCTGGGGGAGCTTATTAACAACGACCCGGATATCGGCGGGCGCATACAGGTGCATTTTTTAGAGAACTACAATGTAACACTTGCCGAAAACCTCATCCCGGCGGCGGAAATCAGCGAGCAGATTTCCCTTGCCGGCACGGAGGCCAGCGGAACGGGCAACATGAAGCTTATGCTGGGCGGCGCGGTTACGCTGGGCACGGTGGATGGCGCGAATGTGGAGATCCACGAAGCGGTGGGCGATGAGAACATCCTGATTTTCGGCTTGCGTACAGAGGAGGTTGAGCGCCGCCGCAAGAATTATGTTCCGCTGGAGCAATATCACGGCAGCGCGGAGCTGCGCCGCCTGTTTGATTACATTGATAAGCAGGGCGTCGCGGGCAAGACCTTCCCCGAAATATGGAACACCATCCACTGGGATCCCTATCTTGTGCTGGCAGATTTTGCGGATTATCGCATTGCGCGGCAGCGGGCGGGCGAGCTGTGGATGCAGAAGCCGGTTTGGAACGGGATGAGTCTGCAGAACATCGCGGGCGCGGGGCGCTTTGCCGCAGACCGCGCGGTGCGGGAATACGCACGGGACATTTGGGGCGCGTAGCGTACCGTGCGCGTTGACCGTGACGCGTTGGCTTTTGAGGCTTGCCTTTGCGCGCGCATTGTGTTAGAATAGCGGCATAACAGCGCAAGGAGAAGAAAGCATATGACGCAAATCGAAGCCGCCCGCGCGGGCGTCGTTACCCCGCAAATGCAAATTGTCGCCGAAAAAGAGGGGCGCGACCCTGTTTGGCTGCGTGAAAAAGTAGCGTCCGGAGAGATCGCCATCCCTGCCAACATTCACCACACGGCGCTTTCGCCCGAGGGCGTGGGCGGCGGGCTGCGCACCAAAATCAACGTAAACCTCGGCATTTCCGGCGACAGCCCGGATTATGACCGTGAGCTGGAAAAGGTTCGCCTTGCTCTGCGCTTTGGCGCGGAGGGCATCATGGATCTTTCAAATTGCGGCAAAACCAGCGCCTTTCGCACGCGCCTGCTTGCCGAAGCCTCCGCTATGGTCGGCACCGTCCCCATGTATGACGCCGTAGGTTATCTTGAAAAAGATCTGCCGGATATCACCGCGCAGGATTTTTTGCGCGTTGTTGAGGTTCACGCAAAAGAGGGCGTGGATTTTGTGACCGTCCACGCGGGTATCAACCGGCGAACCGTTGAAGCCTTCAAACGGTCGCCCCGCCTGACGAACATCGTTTCGCGCGGTGGCTCGCTGCTTTTTGCTTGGATGGAGCTGACAGGCAACGAGAACCCTTTTTATGAATATTACGATGATGTGCTGGAAATTTTGCGCACGCACGATTGCACCATTTCGCTCGGCGACGCGATGCGCCCGGGCTGCACCAGCGATTCCACCGACGCGGCGCAGATCCAGGAACTAATTGAACTTGGGCACCTCACCCGCCGCGCGTGGGATGGCGGCGTGCAGGTGATGGTCGAAGGTCCGGGGCACATGGCGATGCATGAGATCCAGGCAAACATGCTGCTGCAAAAGCGGCTGTGCCACAACGCTCCTTTTTATGTTCTGGGACCGCTGGTGACAGATATCGCGCCCGGCTATGATCACATCACAAGCGCCATCGGCGGGGCGATTGCCGCTGCCGCCGGCGCGGATTTTCTCTGCTACGTTACCCCGGCGGAGCATTTGCGGCTGCCGGATTTGACGGACGTGAAGGAAGGCATTGTTGCGGCGAAAATCGCCGCCCACGCGGCGGATATCGCAAAGGGCTTGCCCGGCGCGCGGGAAATTGACGACAGGATGAGCGACGCGCGGCGGCGCATTGACTGGGATGAAATGTTCAGCCTTGCCATTGACCCCGAAAAAGCGCGGGCGTATCACGAGAGCCTGCCCCCCGCGGAGCAAAAAACCTGCTCCATGTGCGGCAAAATGTGCGCCATGAAAACGGTCAACCGTATTTTGGCGGGCGAAAGCATTGAGCTGCTCACCAAGGAAAACACATAAGACGTTTTGCGGTTCTTGCGGAGCGCATCAAAAGGCGACGCCGTCCACAGCCGTTTTGCCGCCAACAAGCTCTACGCTGACGCGCTGCGGAAGGCAAACGGCCGTTTCGCCGCTGTGCGTAAGCCAGCCGGTGTGCACGCACAATTGGTCGGGGCAGGGCGCCGTCCGCACACGCGCCCTGCCCTGCGCGATTTCAACCACAACGCCGCTTCGTGCAACGGTTTGTGTTTGCGAAAGAGAAAAAGCTTCACCGTTGATTTTTACCTGCGTGGGCTTCGCGGCAAGCACGTTTGGCAGCAGCAGCGCCCCCGCCAAAGCAAGGCAGCACAGCAATAACAGCAGATCCCCCCGTTTCATGTGATTTCCTCCCAATGATAAGCGGGGCTTTGGAGTTTGAAATAGCGCCGCGCTTGCCCTGCCGAGCGGACGGCGCCGTTTTCGTAGATAAACAAAGCGTCGCAGTTATACCGCGCCAGCAGGGGCAGAGCTGCTTTGTAGCCCAAGACGAAGCAAGCGGTGGAGAGTGCGTCCCCCAACGCACCGCCGCCGCTTAAAACGGTTACGCTGATAAGCCCCGGATCGCGCTGCGCGGGATAGCCCGTTTGCGGGTCAAAAATATGATGGTACCGCTTGCCGTCCTGCTCAAAATATTTTTCGTAGCTTCCGGAGGTGGCGACGGTATTCGTGCGCGGCAGGCTGAACACGCCAAGGATATCATTTTGCGCGCCCTTTGGGTCGCGCAGAGCGACTTTGAAGGGCTGCCGCCACGGCTTTTTGCCAAAAACCAGAATATTGCCGCCCAGATTGTAAATATAGCCCTCCAGGTGTTCCTTTGTGTGTTTTTCCAAGAACAGATCGCAAGCCATCCCTTTGCCGTAAGCGCCCGGGTCAAGCGCTCGCACCGCCAACGCGGCTTCAATTTCCGCCTGCGCCGGCACGCGCGGCGGCGAACCGTCCGTGCTGTCAATGTTCCAGAGCTTCACCAACGCGCCCATATAGGGGTTGAACGCGCCGCCGCTGTCAACAGCAAGCTGTTCCAGCTCCTCCGGGAGCGGGCGCTCCCGTACCTCCTGTTCGCAGGAAAAGGGAAGTATAGCGGCAGCGCCGTATTTTCGAAGATCCCCGGCGGTCAGCCAAACGGTTACATGCTGTACGCTGCCCATGTCAAAGTCGGCGTATTCCATTTTTTTTGGCGCGTACCAGTGATACCAAAGCGCGGCAATCACCAAAACGATCGACGCCGCGGATGAAACCGCAATCCTTTTTCTGCGCTTGCGCAGACCGTAGCCCTTTTGCTTTTGCTTTTGCATTTGCTTGCCTTTCCTGACGTATTACTCCCCTGCGCAACAAACTATAGCATATCAGCGCCGGAAACGCAACAAATAACATATTTTGCAAAAAAGAAATGCTTGACAATTTTTGCGCTTGCGGATATACTGAATGCAGTTTCATACGGTGCGTATGCTTGTGTAAAGCTTGCTCTTGAGGGGGAACAGTATGCGTTGTTTTTTTCTTCGGTTCACATCCGCTGTCGTCGCCATCTATTACGCTGTGCTCGGTTTCTTTGTGTGGCAACCGGTGCGGCTGCCGCGGTGTGACGTGCCGCAAACGCCGGCATGGTCCGGAAAGGTGCTGCCTGTGCTGCAATCAAAGGTAAACTGTTCGGAGCTAACGACGGAGTTCGCACTGCCCATGCTGGGGCTTGGCGAGGCGCGTCCGCTCCTGCGTAACCCCGACCGCGGTCTGCGCATGGAAACGCATATTACCCTGGGGGTGCCGGAAAGCTACCCCGGCAATATGAGCGACCCATACGAAAAATTTCAGAGTTCTGTCGAAAAGTACGGGGAAGAAAGCCCTGTCATTACACAGCAGTACGTTTACCTCACCCGCTACAATGAGAAGCCGTTGGACGATATCGCTTTTGCGCAGCTGCGGCAGATCCTGGAGCTTGCCCGCGATAACGGTGTGCGGGTGCTGCTGCGCTTTGCGTACCAAACCGAATCTGAGTCTGACCCCGATTGGCCGCGCGTAGAGGGACACTTGCTGCAGCTGGGTGCGTGGTTCCGCGAAAACGGTCAGCTGATTGAGGATACAATCTATGCGTTCCAAGCCGGTCTTGTCGGTTATTGGGGCGAAGGGCATACCTTCAAAAATTTCCCGGAAGACGCCATTGGTCCCGCGTTCGATTTGCTTTTCAAAATTGTTCCGGAGGATATGTATATTCAGGTGCGCAACACGGATCTTTATCAAACCGTCGCGAAGCGCAACAGCCCGCGCCTGGGGATGCACGACGACTATCTGATTGGTGAATACAGCGGTCCGTGGAGCTTCTTCAACGGGCAAAACGATTGGAAAACAGAGCTGCTTGAAAAGCGCTTCGTGCGCACCATCAACGATGCGGAGCTGCCGTGGGGGCACGCGACCTACTATGACAGGCCGGATGGTCATCCGCTGGATCGTCTTGCGCCTCTGCCGATACTTGCGCAGATAAAGCAATATTCCCTCACTACGTTGTCGCTGGAACACAATTATCGCGAAAGCGCGGGGCGCACCTATAGCATGGAAGGCTGGAAGGAGCAGGCTCTTTCCGCAGCGCAGCTAACCGAAGCCGGTTTGCCATATCACCCCGCTTTGCTCGGCGAAGACGGCACGATTTCCGCGTTTGCATACGTCCAGTATCACCTTGGTTATTTGCTCAGCATCCCGTCCTTTAAAATCAAGGATGGCAGCGTCCGCTTCACCATACAGAACAATGGATTTGCGGCGCCGCTGAATTTCGGCACCCTTAGCCTTGTGATTGGCGATAAGGAGTATGCGATCAACAGCTACGATAAGCATGATATCGGCTCCATGCAAGCCGCGACCTACAGCGTCAAATTGCCCAAGAGCTACGACGGCTCACAGCGTGTCGGCATAAAGCTGTCGCTCTCTCCCGGCTCCTCCGTGTGCGCGCGCTTTATCAACAACACGGAGTTTGCGGACGGCGTTCAATGGATGGCGTAGCCGCCGCTTGTTTTTTTGGGGAATCACCGCATGGTATCGTCTTTCATCCACTGCGTCGCCAGAGGGAACCACTGCTGTGCGCTCGGCTCTAGGCAGGCGGGCCAGTTGGGGTTGAGCGTGATCTCCGTGGCAAGGGAAAGACCGTGCACTCCCTTGGGGAACACGTGCAGCGCATAAGGAATGCCCTGCTTTGCGAGAGACTGTGCCATGAGCAGGGAATTCATGGAAGGCACACTGCTGTCGGTGGCCGTTTGCCACAAAAAGGCAGGGCTGGTGCGTTCATCCACGCGATTTTCCAGCGAAAGCCGCGCCTTGAGCGCCGCGTCATCGCCGCAAAGATTGGAGAAGCTGCCATTGTTGGCGTATTCTCCGCTGCTGAGCACCGCATAGCTGAGTACCATGCCGTTGGGTCGCGCGGTCTCGCCCTCGGGGGTTTCGTGCCAGAGCGTGCCGAGCATGGCCGCCAGGTGTCCACCGGCCGAAAAGCCCATCACAAAGCAGTGCTGCGGATCCACATGATATTGCTCTGCGTTTTCGCGCAGATATGCCATGGCAGCGGAAGCCTGGTGTAACTGTGTAGGGTGTCGGTCGCCGCTGACACCGTAGCGCAGCACGGCTGCGGTGAAGCCCTCGGCCAGCAGCGCCAGGGCAACGGGTTCGGCTTCCCTGTCGGACAAAAAGCCGTAGGCGCCGCCGGGGCAAATGAGCACTGTGGGGTAAATGCGGTTCGCGTCCATTTCGGAGGAATTATCCCGGGCATAAATGACCAGCTGCGCGCCCCGGATGGATAATTTTTCGTAAATCACTGGTTTTCTCCTTTAGTATAATAAAGATGTTATCGCTTCGCTGCAAGCCGTAGGGAGGTCGCGCTATTGATGCGCTTTCCTGTCGGCGTCACGCTTCAGCAGGTTTTGTATATAATCATACGCGGCGCTTTTTGTTCCGTCCGGCCGTATCAGCCAGTACCCGTTCATATCCGCGTTGCGCACATTGGTCGGATCCACAATGGGGATGAATGGGTCGTTGCAATACAGCTCCCAATACACCATGTAGTGCGCACCAAATTCGAGACCCGCTTCCAGCGTGGCTTGCGTCACCATGCGCTGCCAATCGTCGCCAACGAGCCCCGGGTGCGAGCGCTCGCCGCCAAGCGCAGGGTAGCCAAATTCACTGATGGCTACATTTTTTTCGCCGAAATAAACGCTTGCGGGGGCTTTCTCTGTCAGGTATGTGAGCGCCTGCGTGACGGCGGTCCTGATCGCCGCAAGGTTCGCCGCTTCCCCGTTGTCCCCAATGTCCCACTTGTCTTTTGTTTCCCAGCAGGAATAAAGGTAGATGTCCGCGTTGGTATGCGGAACGATAGCATCGGCAACGCGCGGCGCGCCGCCGGGCGGGGAAAGCTTCAGAAAATTCACCTCAATCCCGCCGTAAACGAATACGCCCTTCCTGCCCGCTTCTTGCCGCGCCAGCAGGATGCCCGCCTGCCGGGCATTGAAATAATCAGTCATGCCCTGCACGGAAGTACCCGGGAATTCGTTATATACATAACCCAGAGCATTGTCAGCCTCCCAGTTTTGCAGGATGAACGTCTTGCCCGTGCCTGCGTATTCCGTTAGCAAATACAGCGCCGCATCGTAAAAAGACGCGATGACATAGGACTTTTCCGCCGCGTCAAGACCGTCCCACCAAACGACGTTGTTTGTTTCGTAGGCACTGAGAAAATACGAGGTAAAGAATGCGTCGTCCAGAAGCTGCCTGCACGTTGGGTGCTTGAGGACGTTGACGAGGGAATCCAGCGGGTAGCCGCTCCAGTCGTCAAAGCGGTAGTTGTCCTCCATGGCAAGGGTCGAAAGCTTCGTGACTTTCGTGCCCAGCGCCTTCAGCTGCGCTATGGCCGAAGCGATCCCCGTGCCATAGGTATCCGCGAACGGCTCATAGGCGGCGCCCCAATAGGTGACGCCGATCCGCTCGGCGAGGGGCTTGTCCGGTCGATTTCTGTCACAACGGATCCAGCCGGAAAACGCGATGAGAACCGCAATCACGCAGGCGGCGATTTTCTTGATGCAAAAAAGAAACAAAATACACATGCCGAAGCCCTCGTTTGTGACAATTCTTAGCGCAGCTTGATATGCGTTTCGCGCAGCTGCCCTTCGGTTATTTCGCCCGGCGCGCCCATAAGCAGATCCTGCGCGCTGCCGTTCATAGGGAACGCGGCAATTTCGCGTATGCTTTCTTCGCCCAGCAGCAGCATGAGCATACGGTCAATGCCCTGCGCTGCGCCGGCGTGCGGCGGCGCACCATAACGGAACGCTTCATACATTGCGCCAAAACGGCGGATAAGCTCCTCCTCCGTGTAGCCGGCAAGCGCAAATGCCTTGCGCATGATTTCCGGGTCGTTATTGCGCACCGCGCCGGAGCAAAGCTCTACACCGTTGGCGACGGCGTCAAATTGATAGGCTAAAACATCCAGCGGAGCCTGCGATTCCAAGGCTTCCATGCCGCCCTGGGGCATGGAGAAGGGGTTGTGGTTAAAGCAGACCCTGCGGGTCGTTTCGTCCAATTCATACATGGGGAAATCTGTGATGAAGCATAGCGCAAAGCGGTTTTCATCGATCAGCTTAAGCCGCGCGCCAAGCTCGCCGCGGATCCGTCCGGCAAGCGCGTCCACAGCGCCCGGACGGTCGCAGATGAAGAACACCGTATCCCCGGGCTGCATTTGGAGCTGCGCGCAAAGCGCGGCACGCTTTTCTGCACTGAGGAATTTGACGATGGGACCCTTCAGCGCGTAACTGCTGTCCTGCGGATAGGGCGCGGTGTTGCCGCTGCCGGTATCCTCCCGCGTCCCCGTTGCAACGGAAATATAGCCCAGCCCCTTCATACCAATGGATGTGGCAAATTGCAGCATTTGCTCAAAAAAGGATTTGGGCTGCGCGGCGCTGCCCGGGACGTTGATGCCTCGCACAGGCTTGCCTTGGAAGGGCTTGAATTCCACGTCGGCAAAAAGATCGCTTAAGTCGCTGATGCGCAGCGGGTTGCGAAGGTCAGGCTTATCCGATCCGTAAAGCGCCATAGCTTCCTTGTACGGGATGCGCGGGAAAGGGAGCGGCGTGACCTCTTTTCCGCCGCCGAAGGCTGTGAAGGCATCGTGCAGCACAGCTTCGGTTACGCGCAAAATGTCCTCCTGTGAGGCAAATGCCATCTCATAATCCAGCTGATAGAATTCGCCGGGGCAGCGGTCGTTGCGCCCGTCTTCATCGCGGAAGCAGGGAGCGACCTGATAGTAATTATCCACGCCGGAAGCCATGAGCAGCTGCTTGAAAAGCTGCGGCGATTGCGGCAGAGCGTAGAACCTGCCCTTCCACCTGCGGCTGGGCACGACATAATCCCGCGCACCCTCCGGCGAAGAGGCGGTGAGGATGGGCGTTGCAACCTCCAAAAAGCCGAATTCCTGCATTTTTTCGCGCATACGGCGCAGCAAATCCGCGCGCATCCGCAAATTATGCTGCATCCGTGCGCCGCGCAAATCCAAATAACGGTATTTTAGCCGCAGATCCTCCCGCACGGCGACCGTGGCGTTGACTTCAAAGGGAAGCGGTGCGCAGGAGCCGCTCAGGCGTTCCACGCTTTCGGCGTGTAACTCCACAAGACCTGTGGCGAGCCTGGGGTTCACGGTATCCTCCGCACGGGCGACGACGCGCCCGCGCACACGCACCACAGTTTCGCGCGTGACGCCTTTCAGTGACGCTTCATCATGCAAAACAATCTGCGTTACGCCAAAGGAATCCCGCAGATCCATAAAAATCACACCGCCATGGTTGCGGAAGGCTTCCGCCCAGCCGGAAAGCGTCGCAGCCTGCCCGATATGCTCCGAACGCAGCTGCCCGCAGGTGTGTGAACGATACTGCTCTTTCATGCCCCAACCTCACTTGCTGAATCGTTACCGTAAGAACTTTTTTCATTATAATATGAAACGCGGCGAAAGTCAAGTTCGGGGCTGGTGTGGTGGATTTGTGTCATGTTGCGCAGCCCACAAAACGAACCCGGTATCGCGATTGTTATCACGGCGCTCACGCTGAAAAAATACCCATCGTATTCTTCGACCGTTTCTACTTCCCCGATAACTAACAGAATAGACATCCTCTGAAACCACAAAATTTACAAAATATTGCTTGACAAGCTTTGTGGTGGGGATATAATAACAGTGGGTCGGGAAAATGAACCGCTCTGAAACGGGGGAAAATAGAACTCGTAACATGCGTGATGATTGGGAACACGCGAACAAGCGAAGTATTGGTGCAAAACCGAACGAGCAAGTATCCGGGCTGGAGTTTTCCGGGAGGTCATGTCGAGCGCGGCGAAAATTGTTATGACTGCGCCGTGCGAAAAGTTTTCGTCGGAGCATTACGCATTCTCTCCGTTGTTTCACGAACCCGAAAAATATTGCGAAGCGGCTATTTTGCATAGTGGCGACGAGTCGACCTGGGCGGTAAAACTGAAATGACCGACATACCGCAATATGCGACGGTGGAGAGCGACCCGAGCGCCGCGCAGGATTTGCGAAGGGGCGGCGCGTTATGCGTCGCCTTTTGTGTTGCCGCCCCTTTTGAAACAAAAGCGATAAACTCAAGCGCGTAAGCGCTTCTCACAGAATATCACGATTTTGGAAAAATCAAGCCCCAATTGCGGATCGGCTGCGTCCGCTTTTCCGCCGTTTGCACTTTCGCAGAAAGAAAAATATTACCTATATTTCGGTCGCGCCACATATTTTGTATGCAGCAGCTCGTGCGAAAGATGTCCGCCGGGCTTGCCCAAGAATTCCGCGTAAATTTGCTTGATAGCCGGGTTTTCATGGCTTTTGCGCACGGGCAGGTTTCTATCCGCTTCATAAAGGCTGGCAGCGCGAAGGGCGCGGAGATCGTGAAAATTGCGCACAACCGCGTGTTGAATCGGCTGCCCGCCGCCATTGACGCAGCCGCCCGGGCAGCCCATAATCTCAATAAAATGGTAATCCGCCGTGCCGTTCGCAATTTTATCCATCAGCACCTTGGCGTTCTTTGTGCCGCTGGCAACGGCAACCTTGATTTCCATCCCCGCCACATTGTAGCTTGCTTCCTTGATGCCGGCCGTGCCGCGCACTTCGGTAAAATCAAGGCTTTGGAGCTGCTCGCCCGTCAGGGCTTCGACCGCGGTACGCAGCGCGGCTTCCATTACGCCGCCTGTCGCGCCGAAGATCACAGCCGCGCCCGTACCTTCCGCCAGCGGGTTATCGAATTCCTCTTCAGGCAAATCGCGGAAGTAAATGCCTGCGCCGTCAATCATGCGGGCAAGCTCGCGCGTGGTGAGGGAGATATCTACATCCGGTAAGCCGTCCACGGCGCTTTGCGCTTCGCGCTTGTTCTCAAACTTTTTTGCCGTGCAGGGCATAATGCCCACCACGAAAATATCCTTGGGGTCAAGGTTCATTTTTTTTGCATAATAGCTTTTAATGATCGCGCCTTGCATTTGCTGCGGAGATTTACAGCTGCTCAGGTGCGGCAGCAAATCCGGGTAATAATGCTCACAATATTTCACCCAGCCCGGGGAGCACGATGTGATCATAGGCAGCACACCGCCGTTTTTCACCCGATCCAAAAATTCCGTGGCTTCCTCCATGATAGTCAAATCCGCGCCGAAATCGGTGTCAAAGACCTTATCAAAGCCCAGGCGGCGCAGTGCGGCGACCATTTTTCCCTGCACGTTCGTGCCGATTTTAAAGCCGAAGGCCTCACCGAGCGTAACGCGGATGGAAGGCGCGGTGTGCACCACGGTAAATTTGCCCGGATCGTTGACGGCGGCCAGCACGGCGGCGGATTCATCCTTTTCGACAATCGCGCCGGTGGGGCAATTGACGATACACTGCCCGCAGCTGATGCAGCTCACATCCGCCAGATCCTTATCAAACGCGGAGCTGATGTGGGTATCAAACCCGCGGGCGTTCGCGCCAATAACAGAAATGCATTGGTTATCACAGGCGGCGACGCAGCGGCGGCAGAGGATGCACTTGTTGTTGTCGCGCACCATATGCGCGGCGGAATCGTCAAACGCGTAGCGCGGGTTTGCGCCGGCATAATAATCCGGGTCGTCCACACCGAATTCCTTGCAGAGCTTTTGCAGCTCGCAGCTACCGCTGCGCACACAGCTCAGGCAATTCTTGTCATGCGTGCTGAGGATCAGTTCTAAGGTCAGCTTGCGGCTTTGGCGCACCTTTTCGGTGTTTGTGAAAACCTCCATGCCTTCCGCAGCGGGGAACACACAGGCAGTCGCTAAGCTGCGCGCACCCTTGACCTCCACCATGCAGATGCGGCAAGCGCCGATCTCGTTGATCTCCTTCAAATAGCAGAGCGTCGGGATTTCGATGCCAATGGTGCGGGCGGCTTCCAGAATCGTGGAGCCGGCAGGCACGCAAACGGCGGTGTTGTTGATTTTCAGATGGATCATTTTCGTTTCGGTTTGTTCCATTGTGGGACGCCCTCCTTTCTCATTTCTTCACAATCGCGGCGAATTTGCAGGTGCTTTCGCACGCGCCGCATTTGATGCACTTGTCGCGGTCAATCACATGCACCTGCTTCACCGAGCCGCTGATCGCTCCTACGGGACATACCCTTGCGCAGGCGGTGCAGCCCTTGCATTTTTCGGGCAGGATGAAATAGCGCAGCAACGCCTTGCACACCCCGGCGGGACATTTCTTTTCAAGCACATGCGCTTCATATTCATGCCGGAAGTGCTTCATCGTCGCCAAAACCGGGTTTGGCGCGGTTTGCCCCAACCCGCAAAGCGAGTTTTCTTTAATATGATAAGCCAATTCCTCCAGCTTATCCAAATCCGCCATAGCGGCCTTGCCTTCGGTAATTTTATCCAGCAGCTCCATCATCCGCTTAGTGCCGATACGGCAGGGACTGCACTTGCCGCAGCTCTCATCCACCGTGAAATCAAGGAAGAAGCGAGCAATGTCCACCATACAGTTGTCCTCGTCCATCACAATCAGCCCGCCGGAACCCATCATGGAGCCAATGGCGGTCAGGTTGTCGTAATCGATGGGTGTGTCAATCAGCGTTTCCGGGATGCATCCGCCGGAGGGACCGCCCGTTTGCGCGGCCTTGAAGCGCTTGCCATTCGGGATGCCGCCGCCGATTTCCTCAATGATTTCGCGCAGGGTTGTGCCCATCGGGATTTCCACCAAGCCGGTGTTGCTGATTTTTCCGCCGAGCGCAAAGACCTTCGTGCCCTTGGATTTTTCCGTGCCCATGGCGTTGAAGTATTCTGCGCCGTGCAGGATGATCTGCGGCACGTTCGCGAAAGTTTCCACGTTGTTTTCGGTGGTCGGCTTGGCGAACAGACCCTTGACCGCCGGATAAGGCGGGCGGGGGCGGGGCTCGCCGCGTTTACCTTCAATGGAGGTCATCAGCGCCGTTTCTTCGCCGCAAACGAACGCGCCCGCGCCAAGGCGGATATGCAGGTCAAAATCAAAGCCAGTGCCGAAAATATTCTTGCCCAGCAAACCGTATTCCTTTGCCTGCGCGATCGCCCTTTCCAGGTGCTTCACGGCGATGGGGTATTCCGCGCGCACATAGACATAGCCCTCGGTTGCGCCGGTCGCGTAACCGCACAGCGCCATGGCTTCCACCACGGCGTGCGGGTCGCCCTCCAGCACCGAGCGATCCATGAACGCGCCGGGGTCGCCTTCGTCGGCGTTGCACACCACATATTTCTGATCCGCCGCGTTCGCCGCTGTGAAGCTCCATTTCAACCCCGTCGGGAAACCGCCGCCGCCGCGCCCGCGCAGCCCGGAATCCTTCAGGATTTGAATCACGTCGCCCGGCTGCAGTTCCGTCAGCGCCTTCCCCAGCGCTTGGTAGCCTTCCATGGCGATATATTGGTCGATGCTTTCGGGGTCAATGACGCCGCAGTTGCGCAGGGCGATGCGACGCTGCTTTTTATAAAAGCCGGTGTCGGTGAGGGGAAGCACGGCGCCCGCGGGCGCTTCACCCGTCGCCGCGCCAATGGTGTAATCCGCCACGACCACGCCGTTTGCCACATGCGAATGCACCATCCGCGCCGCCTTTTCGGCGTTCATGCGCACATAGGTCGTTTTGGGCTGCCCGGGCGCATAAAGCTCCACGATGGGTTCATATTGACACATGCCGATGCAGCCGGTTTCCTCCACCAGCACATCGCCGCGCCCCAGGCTTTCCAGCTCGCGCTTCAGGGCTTGCAGCACGGGCTTTGCGCCGGCGGCAATGCCACAGGTGGCGTACCCCACCACGATGCGCACGGCAGGTCCGCCCGCCCGCCCCGGCTCCATTTGCGCTTGCGCCTTGGTTTGCAGGGCCAGCAATTCATTGAAAGTCAAAGCGTTCATCCTTTCCTTAACTGAGCTAAGCATTACAGTGTTCCGTGCCTAAAGAAAAAGCGCCGCCGCCCGGCGGAGCTACGCCTGCCGGTATTTTTCCAGAATGGGCGCAATCTGCTCCGGCGTAAGGTTGCCGTAAACGTCGTCGTTGATCATCATCACCGGCGCCAAGCCGCACGCGCCGATGCAGCGGCAGGCGTCGAGCGAAAACACCCCGTCCTCCGTGCATTCGCCGGGCGCGATGCCCAACAGCTCCGTTAAGCGATCCAGCACCGCCTGCGCCCCCTTGACATAACAGGCTGTGCCAAGACATACCGAAACGGAATATTGCCCCGCCGGGGAGAGTGCAAACTGCGCATAAAACGTTGAAACACCGTAAACCCGCTCCAAAGGGATATCCATGCCGTCGGCAATGCGCACCTGCACCTCATAAGGCAGATAGCCATAAATGAGCTGCGCTTTTTGCATTGCCGTCATGAGCTGGCTGGGGTCGCCCCTATACTGGGCGATCACCGCTTGCAGCTGCCGCGCCTTTTCAGGCGTATCCTGAAAGGGTAGCTTGCTGACTTTCTTGACCATACGCTGCCATTTCCTCCTCATCTCACTTCTCAGAAACTGCCAAACGGCGCGGATAACCCACGCCGCTTTCATTATAGCAGTACCGCATCAAAAAAGCTAGCCCAAATTTCGCCTGAAAGCAAATTTATTGGTGATAGTAAAAATAACAGTTGACTAACTGAGAAGATTATGATAAAATGCAGGGAAAGAAACCACAACATATGGGGGGTGTCGCAATGGACAGTCAAATTGCAAAACTAACGCGG
>JAITGE010000008.1 GCA_031280825.1 Oscillospiraceae bacterium
CGTAATCCCCGAACATTTCCACAAGAGATGTGTTCGGCGAAAAACCGAATACATAATGGTGACCTTGGTCGTCGTCATAAACAACGACACTGCCGCTGCTGCTCACCAAGCGAACATCCTCGCGCGCTGAAACAAACACCGGGTAAAGCGCCAAATCCGCATCGACCAAGATCTGCTCCTGCTTCACGCCGCTGCCGTCAACGACTGCCCAATGGCTGAAGACCATCGGGATTCCGTTCGCATCCTCCTGCGTAACCGCTTCCCCGTAAGACGCCAATTCCGCTTGCGTAATCATCCCATAGGGTCGCCCGACAATTGGCAAAAGCGGAGCGTCGACCCAAGCCTGCCCATCCTGCACAGTGAAATAAATTGAATAGTAGACATCCTCCCAAACCGGGTAAAGCGTCACAACACAGCCATCATCCTCTTGGGTGAAGTTAAACGACGTCGCGCTGTAGGTTTGACCAACCAGCCACTTCGCGCTGCCGTCGCCAACCGACGGATTGCTGTCTACCAGCAATTCATCCGTCCAACCCAAGAAGCTCTTTCCGTTTGCCGTTAACGTATCATCCGGCATGGTAACCGATTCGCCATAGGCAATCCCCGACACATCCGGAATTACCGGCGCACCGATCGCACTCGTCGCGTTAAACGCCAGCGTGTTGGTTTTCACACGCAGAACCGGGAAAGCTGTCACCGGTTCGGTATAAGCGATAAGCCCCGGTTGTGTCGGCGCCTTGGCGGGCGCCGTCTGCGTAATTGACCAGCCTACAAACACATGCGCGGCGCTACTGACGATTACATCCGCCGCCTGCGGCAAATCGCCTTGCGAAAGCTGCAGCTCCCCCGCAAACTGTGCAGAATATACGCGCGTATCCGGTACTGCCGCAAGGTACCCGTTGGGATCCGCAAAGCTTACCTCCGGCACCCAAACAGCAAAGAGCTTCACCGCAGTTTCCGCAGTATTCTTCACCATGTTCACAAAGCTTGAGGCTTCCTTCGCGCTCGCCGAAACCGACCAGCCAACGAACCGATACCCCGCGCGCGATACCGCGGGATTGCTCAGCCAATCGCCGCTCTCCACACGTCCGCTTGCCACATATTCGCAGGATTGCGTTGTGGGAGCTTCGTCCGTCCAATTACCGCCATTTGCGTCATAAGCGAAATAGAACGTATCCGGCACTTCAAGATAAACACGCACTTCAACGACCTTCGTCTTATTGCTGCTCGTCGGTACAAGCACATTTTGACCATAATCAAAAGTATACGTTACTGCACTTTGACCGTCATAAACCTCGATACCCGCCGCGACGCGAATGCGCCCGCGTTCCAGGACAGCTTCCGGCAAGGCATCGCCGAATATACCGATAACATCCTCCATCGTCGGAATGGAAATCGCGCCGCCGGAGGGAATAAGCGCATCCGGATCGTCAACCCGCAATTCCGCACCATCAGGCAAAACCACGATGCGCCGCACCGGGCGCCCGTCCTGCACAACACGCCCAACCGTGACATAAACCGCCGCGTCGTCCGTTGGGGCAATCACGCCATCCGTCAACGGCACCGGAACATACTTGTAGCCGTAGGCGGAGGGATTGCCGCCCAAGTCCGCATAGACAAAACCGTTTTGCAGGCCAGAACCGTTCAACACAGGTATATCCAGCGGATTGTCGTTAAGATCGTCGCCCACCTTTGCCGGGAAGCCTTCCGCCGCGTCGCTGCCGACCACCCAATAAGCCGGATTTTGCGGCACGTTGGTCGGATGCGTGTTTTCAACGATGAAATAAACCTTCACATCGCGCGGCTTCCAAGCGGGCTTAAACGTGGCGTTCTCTGTGAATTGCGCTGGACGCACGCCGACACCCTCGGCAGGCACTGCAATTTTTGTGCTATCCCAGGTGTAGCCCACCTTATGCGGTATTAAGGTGTTGTCCTGCGCATCCTTCGGGATGCCTTGCCAAACGGCATCCGTCACCGGGGAACCGTACGGCTCTGAAACGGGATCCCAAAGAACGCCGTTGTCCGTTCCATCCATATCAAAGCTAAAGGTAATCCAACGCAGGGTAAAGTACTGGTATATCACTGTCGGCTGGTCGATATCCGTCACACCCAAATGACTCAATTCCGGCACATAGGTATATCCCGGATAATTTGTCCCCAACGCTCCCGCCGTTCTGAAATTCGGATCCGCCGCCTCCAGTATGAAGCTTTCACCGCGCAAAATAGGCGTCAGCTCCGCAGAATCCACCGTGTACGGTTGCGCGGAGCCGGGACGGTTTTGCAGCCGGTACTCCAGCGTAATATCCCGCAGTGCCGGCGCATAAAGCGCACAAAGCGTCACGCTCTCGGTAATGGCCTGCTGTTCTTCAAAAATATAATTTTTCAACGTCGAAACATCGCCCAAGTAAAGCTCATAATCGGATTGACGCACCCAACCAAGGAAATCCCAGACCTTCGCTTCCTGGACAGTTGGCCATTTGCGCGATGCCTTCAGATCAGCAATTGTCAGACCGCTCGTGAAGCGGATGGAGGTTACCGTGACACCGTTGCGATCCACCGCCGGTCCCTTCACGGCATCCGAAACAAACGTCACACTGATGGGGTCGGCGACGCTGTCAATAATGTACTGCAAAGCGGGGCTGGTCAAAACCTCCACGCTTTCGTAGCCGTCGCTGGCAGGGGTAGCGCTGTAATACATCGGCTCCACACGCCGTCCGGCTTCAAAATCGCGAACCGCTTCCTCCGAGAAAAAGATATTGGCCGTTTCGCCATCCGGGGTTGCGGGCGCGGGATGTGCGACACCGCCGCCATCCACGCTTAAGCCATCCTTAACGCGCAAGTAGAAGCTAAACCACGGGGTAACATCCCCAAAAGACACGCCAGCCGCGCCCACCCCAAAATCATAGGGCAATTTGACCGCAATCACGCCATAACGCTCATATTGCGGGAGCAGCTGGTTGTTTTCATCCTTCCATGAAGCCGGGTAATCGATCGCCGCGCTTACGTTGACGTCCGCATACGCGTTGCCGATATCCCAAAGCCCGTTCCCCGAATCAATCGTTATAAAGCCATCCGTGCTGACGTCTGCGCCCTGCAGCGCTGCGGTATACGGCGAACTCGTGTTATTTGAGCCAGGCAGCGCCGGCTCAAAATAGGTCTTATCATAATAGACCATGGTGTAATTACCGTAAACAGGGAATGTCGAGCGCAGACTTAAATCCAGTTTGACAAAATCGCCGGGCAACAGTGTCGCGCCGTTTTGGGTGCCCGGCGTTGTCGCCAAATCCGGCTGCATGGTAATGCTCACATTGTCCGCACGCAGTTCCTGCCATCTGGCATACAGATGCAGCTCCTCGCCATCCAAATAAGGCATCGTCGCGGAAATGAACTTTGTTCCGTCCGCCTTGAACCAACCCAAAAAGCGATGCGTCGTCAAGCCTGGCATGGGGATATTGCCCACCTCAAAGGCAGCGCCGGTTTCTTTGGTTAAGGTGCGGTAGGGGTCGGCGAAGCTCTCAACCACGCCCGCTTGGTTTGCGTGGAACACAAGCCGCTTTTCTTCGCCAATAAATTTGGGAAAGAGGTAAAGATTATGCGCAGGCATTTTCGCTTCGCCGCCCATGTTTTCAAAGCCTGTGAATTCCTTCAGCTCATACGTGTTCTCATCCAAATAATACCATTCGCCCGCAAAATCCGCGCCCGGCGCACTCGGCCACAAGCTTTCGTCCAGCACCGTGAAGGGTGTATTCGCCGCCAATTTCCTGCATGCGTCTTCGCCTTCAATCAAATATTGCTCCGGATAAAAAATACCGTCGTTGTTGCGCAAAAAGTTCTTGTCGTCATTTGGGATCCGGCTGTAGTAGGCAAGCGTGTAAACGGGTCCCGCATCATAAACCGGGTAGAAGCTCATGACGGACTGCCCGCCTTCGGCACCCTGGGTCATTTTTACGGTTTCCGCCGCCCAGTCAATCGTACTCGTACCGTCCGCCGTCGTGCTCCACCCTTTGAAAGAAAAGCCTTTGCGAACAGGGATGCCCTGCGGCTCGGTAATCTGGCTGTCATAAGCGACAGAACCCTTGCGCAGCCATTCCTCGTTCCCGCTGGAATAACGCCAGAACACAACGTCGTTCTTCACAGGCTTCCATGTTGCCTTTAGGTAACGCTCGCCGCGCTCAATCGCCTTGATCGTGGGTGCGGAGGGTGTAAACACACTCTCTCCGGTATCGCGGTCAATCCACTCGTCAAAAACATAGCCGTAGTGCGGCGCCGCATTTGCCCAGCCCGCATCCGGCGGAAAAACCTCTTCATTCGGCAAAAATGCCCACGTGTCAGGAATATTCTGAATTGAACTGCCATTGAACTCAGTGATCCAATGCACCACCAGCGCATTCGGAATCCAGATGGCGCGGTAATTCACATCATAGACGTACATATATTCATGCACATCCAGCTCCGGATCATCCCAAAGAATCTTCTGCCAGGTGCCGTCCGGCATCTGGCGCTCCCAACCGCCAAAAAGATATCTTTCCTTCGTCGGATTGGTCACAGGCGGCAAAATCTCATCATAAACCCGCACCTGCTGCGCAGGCCCGTGCATTACATTCGCCTCATAGTCCGTATAAAACCGAACATCATACGTACGGAATTGCAGCGCCTGGTCATTCGGCCACAACGCTTCGCGAAGGTTCGCCCGCATCTGGGCAAGCGCCGCCTGGTAACGCACGTCCAGCGGAAAGCCCCATTGCAGATCCTGCACAGCCTTATCCAAACGCTCAAAATCGCTGGCTGACCAAAAGCGGTGGTTTATCAGATTGCCCTGGTCATCTGTCGCGGCGTATTCCGGCGGCAAATCGTGCAGCAAATAGGCCGTCACCCCGCCATAATCAGCGGATTTCAAATAAAGATGCGCCTTCGCCCGGCTGTAAACAGCACCGTCATGACTCTTCGCATATTGCGCGACAAAGCCTGCGGGAGTCGCCACGCCGAATTCGTCCGTGCCCGCGTTCTGGATATTATCCAGAACCGCAGCCGTAGCTTCGTCAATCACTTTTTGCATATTGCCGTCCGCCGCCGGCACGTCCTTGCGGTTCAAGAGCGCCACAGCAGCGGCGTACGCGGATTCAAAGTTACTCCAAGAGTTGTAATCCGGCAGCGCGCCGCTACCCAAATAGGCGTTGCTGTAGGAACCATCGCCGTCGTCCATCATCCAATTTTCTTGCATCGCCAACGCCTGCACGGTCTGCACAACCTTGCGCAGGTACTGCTTATCATAAAAATGAACAACCAGATCCAAGCGCTCGTCAAAATCGGCGTGCCGCGTGCCGAAATACGACCACTCAAAACGATGCTGCCGCAAAATATGAAAGGAGCTTTCAACGGAAGACTGCAGCGGCAATGCCGGCTTGTTACCAAAATCAGAAAAAGAACCCAACCCAACATTCCCGGCGCTGAAGCCGCCCCATGTACCCATTGTCGCCGCGTGACCGGCATAGCGCGTTACGGAAATCCGCGCGTTCCCGCCTTCATACCCGCCGTCGCCGCCGGTTGACATCGTCGCCGCGCCCAACTGCACGGGCGCGTTGGCAACGGTCGGATCAAGATCGTAATAAAAATGTGCCTTCGGCGTGAAGCCCTCCAGCTTGCCGCGAATGGCGGCCAGATCCTCATTGTCGCTGTTGGTGCTGCCAACAATCCATGTGCCGGGCGCCCACTTTTCCTTCACGCGCAGCACGAAGCCCGGGAACTGCGTCTTTCCGGCATACTGCGGGTTCTCAACGATTTGCGCGTCATTCTGCAGCGCATCGCCGCTGTTCATGCCCCAAGTCGCCGCAAAAGCGTGCATATCCGGCGCGGTGTAGTTCTTCATCTGCTCCGTGATAAAGCCGAACGAAAACGCACCGACAGCATCCGTACCACCGGTCATCTTCCCCTTCGGGATGCTGTTGTAATTTTCCAAAAACCCGAACGAACCGGGCATCCACAGCACCGTATCGCACCAATGCTCCGCCGCGCCCAAATAGGAAAGCTTATTCACCATCAGCGCATAAAACGCCTCGCCGCGAACGGCGTCAACATTACAGTAGTTGGTCGCGCGCCAGGTGCGGCGCACACCGCTGTTGTCGCGAACCGTGTATTCCACGGTAATGCGGGCGACATCATTTGGGATCGCAATGCCGCCTTCCGCAATGCCCCACTTGTATACGCCGCCGCCGTCAACCTTAGGCGTCGTCATGGGGATTTCCATCACATGATCGTTGGAGGCGTTGGAAACCGTTGCCTTCACATCAAGCAACGTTAACCCCTGCCCGGCATCCGTCAGACGGAAACTGAAACAGCTGTCGCGTTTGATCGGACGCAGACCGTAAGTGAACTTGTCAGTCGCCGCAACCTCGATACGATCCGGCACCAGCAATTCCACCTTCGGCGGCACAGCCTTGTACGCATTACGATCCACACCCCAGCTATCCGGATAGGGCACGCCCCAATCCATTGCCGAAGCCCGGGTCGCCAGCGCCGCCGAAAACAACGAAAACACCATCAGCACCGCCAAAAGCCCGCTAAGTCCCCTTCTTGCTTTTGTCGCGTTCATACCGTTCGACCTCCATTTTGCTGCAAATAGGATGCAAACCTCATCAGCCCACACATTCCCATATTTTGGAACGCGCGGCAGGATGCGAGGAAACCCCGGACAACATACTATCCCTTAGAATAAAGATACACCATTTCGATGGCAATGTCAAGGCGCAACACGCGTTTCGTTCGCAGTTCGTTCAAACTGCCAGAAACGGGTGCGCATTTTTGGCGGTTTTGACGAAGGCAAATGCCGGAAAACCGCACCAAGGAAAACGCAAAAAACAGGGATGCCGTAAAATCCGCATCCCTGCTGCCGTTTCACAAATTATGTTCGTTTACAAACCGAATTCACTTTCGTAGCTCACAAGGTTCAGTGAAATCACGCCCTCCATGCCCTGCGCCTTGGTGATGACACTGTTGATGCGCTCGTTGAGCGTGATCTCCAGCGCCAATTCACTTTCCGCTCCATCCATTGTTTTGGATTTGATGCGGTATTTTCCCAACCGCTGCAGGATCCACGTAATATTTTTTTCGTATTCGGCGTTGTAACGGATAACCAGCAAAAACGGCTCGCTGCGCCGCTTGAGAAAAAGACCCAGACCATAATGCAAAGCGCCCATCAACACCGTTGACACCAGCGCTATCAGATAATAGTTGTATCCCGCGCCGCAAACGATCCCCACGCCGATTGCCCAAAACATGAACACCGTATCCACGGGATCCTTCACCGCCGTTCGGAAACGAACGATGGAAAGCGCGCCGACCATGCCCAGTGAAAGCATCAGGTTGGAGGAAATCGTGGCGATCACCATCGCCGTAATCATCGCCAGCAGAGGCAGCGAAAGTGCGAAGGCTTTGGAAAAAATTACGCCACGGAAGGTTAGGCGGTAAATCAGAAGCACCAGCATCGAAATCAAAAAGGACGCAATCAGCGCCAGCACCACGCTTGAAGCTGAAAGCGCGGTGAATTGATCCAAAACACTTTTTTTTATCATATCCACAGGTAAAAATCTCCTTGCAAATCATATTTTACAGGAACCGTTGGCAAAGAAAAAACTTCGAGATGGCGCTGGTCTGGGCAGGCAAAACGCTCAAAGCACGGCGAATCACATCCGGCAGTGCGTCGTCGTATTTCACCTCCAAAATCGTTCGCCCCGCCGGGAACACCGGAACGGTAGGCAACCGGGGATTCAAAAAATCCGTGCGCCGCAAGCCGCTGTGCAGGTTACGGTCGATCGTCACGCGCACATCACGGAAGAGGAACGGACGCCGTTCATAATCCACCACCACCCGTGGGCGCAGCCGCCGCAGCAGCGCCTGATGATAAAACCGCCGCAGCAGCGGGTCGTCCGCGCCGCACAAAGCATGATATTGCCCTTGCGCCATCGCCGCCGCGGCAGTCGCCGACAGCGGCGCAGAGAGCTTGCGCGTCATTTTGCCCAGCTTCTGCTTGCTTTCCAAAACAATGTAGGTCGGGTTCAGGTTATAATAGCGAATACGAAATTTTTCGCGCTTTTCGACGCCTTCCTCCTTATCACTCAAGGCGCTGCGGCGATAATCATCAAAATACAAGCTGCGAATATGATAGGCGCCGTCCTCACGAACGTGCGCGTCGTCGGTCATGCAAGCCGCCAGCCGCCTCAGCAGCATGGCTTCCCCGGCGGCGCTGATGTAATACTTGTTCTCGTAACGCAAGCCCGCCATCCGCATCCCTCCTTTTTCTCCCCAATGGTAGTATATCAGAACATAATATCCATTGCGTGGACGCCCCGTGAAAGCGAAATGAAAGCTTCCCCGCGAAAATCCGCCGGCACGCGGCAGCGCACAAACTTTGGATGCACCCGAAAAAACCTAATCCAAAAAATCCTTCAGCCGTTTGCTGCGGCTGGGATGCCGAAGCTTGCGCAGCGCTTTGGCTTCAATCTGCCGAATGCGCTCGCGCGTGACGTTGAATTCCTTGCCAACCTCCTCCAGCGTATGCGGATGCCCATCCGTCAAACCGAAGCGCATGGCCAGAACCTTTTCTTCACGCGTTGTGAGCGTGCGAAGCACATCCCCCAACTGCTCCTTGAGCAGAAGCATGGAGGCTTTATCCGCCGGGGCGGGTGCGTCTTCATCAGGGATGAAATCGCCCAGCAGGCTATCCTCCTCCTCGCCGATAGGCGTTTCCAAGCTTACAGGCTCCTGCGCCACGCGCAAAATTTCACGCACACGCGGCACTTCCATTTCCAAAAGAGCCGCGATTTCTTCCACAGTCGGGTCGCGCCCATTTTCATGCAAAAGCTGCGAATTCGCCTTCTTCACCTTGTTAATGGTTTCCACCATATGCACCGGGATGCGGATCGTCCGCGCCTGGTCGGCAATGGCGCGGGTGATCGCCTGGCGTATCCACCATGTCGCGTAGGTCGAAAACTTAAAGCCTTTGGTGTAATCAAACTTGTCCACTGCCTTGATCAAGCCCAGGTTGCCCTCTTGAATCAGATCCAAAAATTGCATCCCACGTCCAACATAACGCTTGGCGATGCTGACGACCAAACGCAAATTCGCCTCAGCAAGGCGCTTTTTGGCATAGCTGTCGTCGTCGCTGATGCGGATGGCCAACTCAATTTCTTCCTCCGGCGTGAGCAGCGGCACGCGCCCGATCTCCTTTAAATACACCTTAACAGGATCATCGAGCATCTGGTTCTTGTCCTCCGCCGGCAAGCCCAAATCGGCTTCCTTTGGCGGCTCCAGGTCAAATTCCAGCGAAAGATCGGCAAAATCGTCGATGATCTCCACGCCCTGCTTTTCCAGCGTTTCATAGAGGCTGTCCAGCGCTTCAATGTCAAGACTTTGCTCCACAATCACTGCATCGATTTCTTGCGTGGTGAGCTTACCGGCGCTTGTACCCTTATCAATGAGCGCTTTAACCGGGCTTTTTTTCTCCTCCATCCGTATCCCCTTCCCTTCTCAAGCTTAATGTTTATTTACGCAGCCCCGCGAACAGAGCAAGGTAATCCTCATCAGCCATCCCGGCAGAAACCCGCGGGCGCCCTGCCAACCGCTTTTCACCCAGCAGCGTTTGCGCACAATCCAAGCATTCCTGCAAAGAATTTTGCAGCCCCTCGGCGGCGTGGCGCATCCGCAGCGTTTCGCCCAGCTCGTCCGCACCCATGCAGCCGGAAAGCATTGTCGGATCTATTTCCCGCCCCTCCTCCAACCGCCCAAACAAAGTTTCAGCCAGATTGCGGTTGAAGGGCGTCACAAAATCCTCCGCCAGAACCATTTCCCGGATTTTCGGATAAAAATCCGGATTCTGTTGCAGCAATCCCAGCAGACGCTCCTCCGCCTTCGCCGCCGCCATGTGCTGTGCACGCGCCGGGTCAAGCTTTTGTGCCGCCTCCGTCAATGGACGCATCAGATTGGCGTAATACCGCCTTTCATCGCGGCGGGCGTCCCGCTTCGCCGTTTGCCGCAGCTGCGCCAAAATCGCATCCTTGCGCACGTCCAGCTCCTCCGCCAAGCGGGAAGCGTATATATCGCGCTCCAAGGGTCCTGCCTCCGCCGCCAATATTTTAACCGCTTCCTTCAAATATATCGCCTTGCCGTCCGCGCTTTCCAAATCCAAGCTGCCCCGCGCCGCCAAAAGCCGGTATTCCAGATTATTCGCCGCGCCCTCCAAAAGGGAGCGAAACCGTTCCGCGCCGAACGCGCGAATGATCTCGTCCGGATCCTTGCCGCCCGAAAGCTGCAGCACCCGCAGCCGTAGCGTGGTTTGGCGCAGCACCGCCAGCGCCTTGCGCGTCGCCGCTTGACCGGCTTCATCTGCGTCGTAGCACAGCACGACCTCCTTTGCATACCGCGCCAGCAGCTGCGCCTGTTCCTTCGTGAGCGCCGTTCCCAAGCAGGCGACCGCGTTTTCAAAGCCCGCTTGGTGCAAGGCAATCACATCCATGTAGCCCTCGCAAAGGATCAGCTGCTCCTTGCCGGTGTTTTTCGCGAGCTGCAGGGCAAAAATATCCCGCCCCTTCTTGTATGCCAAGGTGTCCGCCGTATTGATATACTTGGGCTTGCTGTCATCCAGCACGCGCCCGCCAAAGGCGATCACGTTGCCGCGCAAATCCAAAATCGGCACAATCACACGGTTCCAAAAATTATCCGCCAGATAGCTTCGCCCGTTTTTCTCGCCCTTGCGCGCCAAATTCGCCTCCAACAGCTCCTCCGGCACGAAGCCCTGCCCGCGCATATGCTCCAGTAGCACACCAAAGCCGTTAGGCGCAAAGCCCAGCCCGAACCGGCGGATCGTTTTACCGCTCAAGCCCCGCTTGCGCCAATACTCCAGCCCAGCCGCGCCCTGCGGCTCGCCCAGCTGCGCGTGGTAAAACCGCGCGGCTTCGCGGTTTGCCGCCAAAATCCGCTGCCTTCGTTTTGAAAGGCTGTCGTCGTAATGCTCCTCCGGCAATTGCAGCCCCAGGCGATCCGCAAGCAGCTTAACAGCCTCCACGTAATCCAGCCGCTCCGTGCGCATTAAAAAGGAGATCGCGTCCCCGGCCGCGCCGCAGCCAAAACAGAAAAAGGAATTCGTATCCGGATACACCGCAAACGAAGGGGTTCGCTCATTATGGAACGGGCAAAGCCCCATCAGCGCCCGCCCGCTGCGGCGCAGCTGCACGTGCTGCGAAACCAGCTGCTCAATATCCGCGCGATCCCGCAGCTGCTGCAAAAAGCCATCCGGTATCTGCAAGCGCCTTCACCCCCTCCCCCGCCGTCGTCGGCTGTCAAATCCTCGTCCATATATGCGGGATAAAGCATTGCTCAAAGGTTTGCACGGCAAAACGATCCGTCATGCCGGCGATATAATCTGCGGCCGCGCGCGCGCAGCCCTCTGTTTCGCAGATGCGGCGGTATTCCTCCGGCAAGCGATTTGACTCCGCTGTGAAATACTGATACAAAAACACGATCATGTCGATCGCTTTGCCCTCTTCGCTCTTGCATATGGGATTGGTATACACCTGCGCGAACATGAAGCCGTGCAATGCGTCAAACGCCGCCTGCTCCGCCGTGCCCAGACGGATAACAGCACCCTCTGCACTCGCCGCAACGCAGGACAGCACCAACCGATTGATGCGCCGCGACTTTGCCGTGCCCAGCGCGGCGCGCAGTTCCGCCGGTATATCCTCCTCGCGCAAAATGCCCGCGTGCTGCGCATCGTCAATGTCGTGGTTAATGTAAGCGATTTTATCTGCCAAACGGACAATCTGCCCTTCCAACGTGAAAGCGTCCGCACCGCCGGTGTGGCGCTCAATGCCATCGCGCGTTTCGGCAGTCAGGTTCAGCCCCGCGCCGTTTTTTTCAAGCCTGTCCACCACGCGCAGACTCTGCGCGTAATGAAAGAACCCGCCGGGCAGCACCTGCTGCAGCGCCCGCTCCCCCGCGTGACCAAAAGGCGTGTGCCCCAGATCATGCCCAAGCGCGACCGCTTCCGTCAAATCCTCATTGAGCCGCAAGGCGCGGGCAATCGTGCGGGCAATCTGCGAAACCTCAAGCGTATGCGTAAGCCGCGTCCGGTAGTGATCCCCCGCCGGCGAAAGAAAAACCTGCGTTTTGTGCTTCAAACGCCGAAAAGAGCTGCAATGCAGAATGCGGTCGCGGTCGCGCTGGAATGCCGTTCGGATGGCGCAGGGCGCTTCCGGCCGTTGCCGCCCGCGCGTTTCCCCGGAAAACGCGGCGCGTTCCGAAAGCAGCCGCCGCTCTAAAGCCTCCGCGGTTTCGCGAATTTCCATGGTCAGTCGCCCCCTTCCGCCAAGATATACGCAGGGACCGCAAAATCTCCTGCAAAAAATATAAGTTTTTTGCGTTAATGTTCGGCGTCGGCGGCGGCGTCATGACCGTCGCCATCTTGTTTTTGCTCCTGCGACTCGCCGGAAGGCAACGGCAAACGGAAGCCTCCCCGGCAACGCCGCAGCATTCACTTATCTGCGGGTTCTTCTTCTTCGCTATGGCAACCTACAATCTCTGCCCCCTGCTGGGTGTAAGATGCATCGCCCTGCACTATATTACACAACGCAAACATGCAAGCAAATAACGGCAAGCGCTCCCCCCCTCGCAAAACCGTAAGCCGCCCAAAAGAGCGGCTTACGGTTGTTTTTTTTGAGACAGCTTCCGTATGGCTCCGGGGGAATCTACCGTAGCAGTCGATCAATCGTCTGCCGTTTCACCCAATAAATGCGCACCTGCTCATTGTCCGAAAGCGTGCGCCCAACGTTTAACAACAGGTCGCCGTCCTCGTTCGTCTGCAACCCGCCGTTGAAGCCTGTGCTGATGGAAGGGACAGCTTCATCTATCGCAATTTTACAGCTTCTGATGTTTCCGTTGCGCGTGTCCAAAATCATAAATTCCGGCTGAACACCCTCGTAGCCTGCGGCGTTCAGCCAATAAAAATAAGGGCACTTCGCCTGCGACCAGCTCCCTTTGCTGATATACGTACCGGATCCCGATACCTCCGGAAAGGACGTGACCGTATTGCCTTCCAGCTTAAACAGCATTGGCGCGCCGGTGCTGTATTGCCGCACGGTAAAATACGAACCAACCATATGAAATTCCTGCAGATTATCCGTGCCGATAAAATCCATCACCACCGGCGCGGAAACCGTCTTTTGCGGCTCCCCTTCCGAGTCGTAGGCGGTGATGTGCATTTCGTAGATCCCGCCCGTCTTTGTTCGTCCAAGCGTATAAATCTGACCGTTGCTAGCGCTGATGGCCTCTATCAGTTGCCCGGTGCTGTTCTGACTTTCCTCCGCATTTTCATACGTCTGTTCTATAATTGTTTTGGTTTCCCCCGTTGCCGCGTTATAAAGCTCCACCTTTGAGAACGTTTTGTTCTGCTCGGAACGCAGAAACAGCATGACGCAAAGGTCGTCATTCAGCTTCGCCATATCGACAAAGGGAGAGAACGCCTCTCTTTCTTCGCGCAAAACAGTAAGCTCCTTCCGCGCCGGGTTCACCCGGAAGAAGACATTGTGAAAATCATTTTGCCCATAAGGTCCACCGCCATACGACCACCAAGTATAGTAGCTGCCCCGCAGGGTAACCGCAGCGCCCGCACCAACGGTCAACCCGGGCAAGACACCAACCTCAATGAGCCGCTTTTCCTTCAAATCATAATATCCGAACTTTGTGCCAAACTGCTCCGGTTCATCCGCGTAGGGTCCCGCGATGATGTAATCCTCCGCGAAAAAGCCTACAATCCGGGACAATTCCGATATCGTCTTTTCCTCAAAAACAAGCTGTGCGTCCTCTTTTGTCAACGTAACGGGATCCCGGCTTTGTGGCGCAGCTGTGGGCGCTTGCGTCGTCGTCGCCGTAGTAGTCGGTTCAGGGCGCGCCGCGCAAGACGCAAGCGGCAATACCGCCGCCGCTAAAAGCAAACAAACACATCTCTTTGTTTTCATTAGGAAATCCTTTCAATGCGATAAAACCCCGCAAACGCAATAAATGCCTTCTGCAGGGTTTTTCACCGAACTCAATAACCGACTTGCATGTAAGATGTCCCCATAAGCGTAGTGTTGACATTTTTCAACTGTGTAAAATTCCGAGGCAAATAACCGGGATTGGCTATCGTGACATTCGGAAGATAATGCGGGAAATAATAAGGATCGGAAATCAGATATCCCGCATTGGTTGCTGCGTAAAACCCATCACAATTGGTGAAATGTCCTTGCGTCGTAAACGGCCAATTCGCTGTTGACGTTGCTTTCAGCGTAAAAACCATCGGCGAAAAACTTAGAGTTGAATAAGCCAGCAAATCGTCAAAAGCATCTTTTGTGCTGGCATTTGCGCGAATGTATGTGTTTCTAGTCTGTTTGGTGTTCAAATATGAAAGCACCGTATTCAAACCGGGTCCTGAATGCACAGTTCCCATGATAGCGCTTTGCGTCGGCAGAACATAGCTTGTACCCCTAATATACCGCAAGGTTTGCTGAATCGTTGCCGCAGCACACCAAGTGTTGGTTTCTTGCCTAATCGGCGTAACAGCCAACGCGTAATACGCCGGGTCGCCTACTGAAATCGACTGCAAGGAAAGCGGCAACTGCGCCGTAAAACTGCCTCCGGATGTAATGATTGCTCCCGGCGTAATAATATTCCCTTGCTGCGCATTGAAATTTTGCAGCGCTTGAATTGCTGCCTCAGGATCATCTCGATAGGTTGCAACAAAATCCGCCTTCGCCTGCACTTGCGCCTTTGCCGCAACAGACACGGTTGGATCGTTCAAAACTTCAGCAACAATCTCCTCGTTTGTCTGCTGCGCTTCTACCGCCGTAACACCACCGGTCGCAACAGCAAAGCCAGACGCTGTCAGCCCAACCGAAAAAACAAGCAACAGGATAAAAAACGTCATACTTTTGATACAATTCTTTTTCACAGGAAACGCTCCTTTCTATACCTCACGACCTCACACACATCGGACATTTCCTTAGTTCATTTTAACCACGTTGCCTTTCTCCCGCGCGGAGCGGAAACCTTTCCCTCTCTTCCGGTCACAAGTATAGCACAAAAAAAAACGATTGTCAACACGTTTTTTCATGCAAAGTTCCTTTTGTAGAGCAAACAGCGAAACCCACTCCGGAAAGTGGATTCCGCTGTTCAAATAAGCCACCCGAAAAAAATCGTTTTTTGTTCCGTCAGCCTGTCAGTTATCCCCGGTTTTGTTCATCACCGCCAGGGGATCAGCGGTCTTGCCGTTCACCGTGACTTCGAAATGCAGGTGCGTCCCTTCAAGCGCTTCACAGGGAATCTGCCCAATGACGCCGACCGTCTGCCCTTTCTTCACCTGGTTCCCCTGCTTGGGCGTACTGTTCTCGCTCATGCCACAATATTTTGCCACAACGCCGTTGCCGTGGTCAATCGTGAGAACAATGCCCCAAAGCTCGTTTTTTTGCACGGATTTCACGGTGCCATCCTGGATAGCGACGACCTCGCCATCCGCCTCACCGGCAAAATCCACGCCGTTATGCACGCGCCAATCACCCATGGTCTGAGATTTCACCATCTCGCCCGCGCTGTAATCCTTGCTGATCGTTGAACCAAAAGGCAGGGCAAAGCTGCCGCTGTAGGGCATGTTATCCTGCCGCACGGTGGTGGCTGTCGATGCCGCAGCCGCTTCGCCGCGGGTGTCGGCAACCCCCGTTATCGCGTTGTTCGCCTGCGTCACCGCCTCTGTGACGGGAGCGCGGGTAACATAATCCGCCCAATTGACGGTTGGCGAAGCGGTCATGCCGGGTCGCGCCAGCTCTTCGGGGCTGAGGTTGTTGCTCACCGCACCCCAAACACCTACACCTGCCGCAATCACGGCAAGTGAAAGCGCGGCATAAAAACCACTGCCCTTCGGGAAACGGAAACGCTTCTTTTCTTTTTCAATTAGCATACTGGCAAGCATCCTTTCGTGCGCATTTTCTGCAACTGCTTGCCGTTAGTTTGGGCGCAATTTCCTGCGGTTATACCGTTCCGAATAAAAAATATCCCAAAAAAACCAATACCGGCTGATGCGCCAAATAAATCCAGAACGCGTGGCGTCCGATCCATTGCATCGGTTTGCATACGTCCCGCCGTAAGAAGGCAGGAAAGCGACCGCGCGCGCCATAAATCCCAATGCCCGTCCCAGCGAAAAACAAAAAAATCCAGGGCAGTAACGCAAAATAATCCGCCGAACGTAGCGTCGCGCTGGGGAAGCCCAGGATATACAGCGCAAAATGATCCGTTTGCGGCAAAGGCAGACTGCCATTGTCAAAGACCAATAATAGCACCAAAAACGCGGCAAGAAACATCAGCAGCTGCGGCAGCGCGGGGATTTTCCGCAGCAAACCGCGCAGCGGCGCAAAGAGCAGCATGGATACCGCCAAGAAGTGTAAAATGCCGAAGCTGATGAACGTTCCGGGGATGCGCTGATCCAACCCCCAGGTCACCACGCTCACCAAAACCGCGGCGATCAGCAAGCGCAGCCCCCGCCTCCAATTCGATCGCGCAAGCGATGCACAGATCCCGCATATCAGAATAAACGTAACCGCTATCCACGGCTGCACCGGCGCAAGCGCGGCATATGCTTTGGTCCACACCGCGCCGCCGTAAATTTCGCCGAAGGTGAAGCAGGCATGGTAAAGAACCATCGCAACAACTGCCAGCCCGCGCAGCGCATCCAACGCGAAATAGCGCGAATGCGCTAAAGCAATCGCAGCGTTCTCCCTTTGCATTCTACCGCTCCCCCAGCATCGCCGAAAAAGCGGCTTCATC
The DNA here is from genome assembly GCA_031280825.1 of Oscillospiraceae bacterium. Taxonomy (GTDB): domain Bacteria; phylum Bacillota; class Clostridia; order Oscillospirales; family Acutalibacteraceae; genus WRMQ01. Next base: position 16,840 of record JAITGE010000008.1, read on the forward strand.
CAATATCGGAACGCTCAAAGCCCTTGCCTTTTGCAGCTTGCCGCCGGCTTCCTCCCCCGCCAGCAAATAATGCGTGTTTTTGGATACGCTGCCGCTCACCCTTCCGCCCAGCGCTTCAATTTTTTCCGCCGCTTCCTTGCGGCTGAGTGTCGGAAGCGTGCCGGTTAATACAAATATTTTCCCCGCAAAGGGCTGTGCGCCGCGCGTCGGCGTCTCGCCCTCCGTGCGCACACCCAATTGACGCAGCGCGTCCAGCAACGCAAGCCGCTTTGGGTTTTGTGCAAACGCGCGCATTGCCAGCGCACATTCCGGTCCGACGCCCGCAATCTCCGTCAAACGCGGGCGCGTCTTCACCACGCCGTCTTTTGTCGTTTTCGCTTTGCCGCTCTTTGTAAATTCCACTATATCTTCCCGCGCCGCCGCCAAAAGCGCATCCAGCGCGGGGTAAGCCGCGCAGAGTAGCTTTGCAATATCAGCGCCCACGTGGCGAATGCCCAACGCGAAAAGCAGCCGCGCCGGCTCACGTTCCTTCGCGCCTTGGATCGCCGCGCAAAGCTTTTGCGCCGACAGCTCCCCCAGCTCCTCCAGGGGCGCAAGCTGTGCCGGCTGCAGGCAAAACAGATCCGCCGCGCTGCGCACCAGCCCGGCGGCAAGCAAGCGCTCCAGAATCGCCTCGCTCAAGCCCTCGATATCCATAGCGTCGCGGGAGCAGAAATGTGCCAAGCGGCGCAGGATCTGCGCGGGGCAATCAGGATTTTCGCAGCGCAGCGCAGCACCGTCCGGTATCACGCTTTCACCGCAGGAGGGACATCTTCCCGGCATCTTAAAGGGTACGCGATCCACCGCGCGGCGCACAGAGCGCACAATTTCGGGGATCACATCACCTGCCTTGCGCACCAGCACGCGGTCGCCGGGGCACACATTTTTTTTTGCAATCATACTTTCATTGTGCAGCGTCGCACGGCTCACGCGGCTGCCCGCAAGCAAAACAGGCTCAAACACCGCCGTGGGCGTTAACACTCCCGTGCGCCCGACGGTGATCTCAATATCCAGCAGCGTGGTTTCCCGCTCCTCCGGCGGGAACTTGAACGCCGCCGCCCACTTTGGGAACTTCGCGGTGCTGCCCAACAGCGCCCGCTGCGCTAGGTCATCCAGCTTAATCACCGCGCCGTCAATGTCATAAGGCAAGGCTGCGCGCCGCTCGCCCAACGCCGTGATTGCAGCCTCAATTTCGGCATCCGTGCGGCAAAGCGCGGCGCCCGGAATCACCCGAAAGCCCAACGCTCGCAGATATTCCAGGCTCTCCCCATGCGTTGTAAGCCCCGCCCCCGCCACACGCTGCACATTGAAGCAAAAAATGCTCAAGCCGCGGGTCGCCGTGACGGCAGGGTTCTTTTGCCGCAAGGATCCGGCGGCGGCATTGCGCGGATTTTTGAAAGGCGCACTCCCCTCCTCCGTTTGCCTTTGGATGAGCTTTTCAAACGTGCCGCGCGGCAAAAAAACCTCCCCGCGCACCTCAATTTGCGGCACCGCCTCCCGCAGCCGCAGCGGGATTGCCCGAATGGTGCGCAGATTTGCGGTCACGTCCTCCCCCGTCTGCCCGTCGCCGCGCGTCGAGCCGCGCACAAATATGCCGTTTTCATATTCCAGAGCAACGGATAAGCCGTCAATCTTCGGCTCGACAATAAACGCGGCTTGCGGCGCCGCTTTGCGCACGGAATTCAAAAAAGCCAACAGCTCAGCTTGGTTAAAAACATCACGCAGGCTCTCCAACGGAACCTCATGGCGCACGGGAGTGAACATTGCCGCGCTCTCGCCGCCCACGCGCCGGGTCGGGGAATCCGCCGTTATCAGCGCCGGGTGGGCTTCCTCCAGCACTTCCAGCTCCCGCAGCAGCGTATCGTATTCGTAATCATCAATTTCGGGTGCGTCCTCCACGTAATACTTGTGGCTGTGATAGCGCAGAACCTCACGCAGCTCTTCGATGCGCGCCGCCGCTTTTTTCTCTTCCATCTAACCCTCCAGCGCCCGGCAAAACAGCGTGACGCCGCGGCGCAGCTGGTCGTCCGTCGGCGTGCTGAAATTCAGGCGCACAGCATGGCTGCATTCGCCTGCCGCCACCGCAAACGCCGAACCGGGCACAACGGCGACGCCCCGGGCAAGCGCGGTCCGCACCACACCGGGCATATCCCGCTCCGCCGGCAGCTCACACCAGAGAAACAGCCCGCCCTGCGGCTTTTGAAAGTGCAGCGCACCGCTTTTTTGCGCGGCGGATAGACCTCCGCACATCAAATCGCGCTTCGCGCGGTATATATCGCATATATTCCTGATATGCGCGGGGACATCATAATCCGCAAGCCAAGCCTCCACCAGCAGCTGCGAAAAAATCGCGCTGTGCACGTCGCTCGCCTGTTTGCCAACGGTCATTTTCGCGGTGATTGCCTGCGGCGCAAGCGCATAACCCACGCGAATGCCCGGAGCCAATACCTTTGAAAACGAACCCGCGTATACCACGATACCTTCGCTGTCCAGGCTCTTGATGCAGGGCGGCGTTTCCCCTTCGTAGCAAAGCTCGCCGTAAGGGTTGTCCTCCAAAATTAACACACCGTGCGCCAGCGCCAGTTCATAAACACGGCGGCGCTTTGCAAGCGACATCGTGCAGCCGCCGGGGTTTTGATAGTTCGGAATGGTATAGATAAACCGCACATTCCTTTCAGTTCGCAAAATCCGCTCCAGCACATCTACATCCATGCCGTCCGCTTGCAGCGGCACGCCGCGCAGGCGCACACCGTACGAGCGGAACGTATTCAGCGAGCCGATAAAGGACGGCGTTTCGCAAATGACACAATCGCCCTCGTCGCACAGCACCTTCGCCGCCAGATCCATCACCTGCTGCGCCCCGGAGGTAATGATAAGGCTGTCCCCGTCCGTTCCCAGGCGCAGCCGCCCACGCAAATCCGTGCGCACACGTTCACGCAGCGGCGTATAGCCCTCAGTGATGCTGTATTGCAGGCAATCGACCGGCCGCCGCTCCAAAAGCCGCGCGCTGATTTCACGCACCGCGTCCACCGGAAACGCCTCCGGCGCAGGGTTCCCCGCCGCAAAGGGGATCACGCCCGGCTGGGAAGTCGCCTTCAGGATCTCACGAATTGCCGAAGGCGCAAGCGACCGCGTTTTCGCGGAAAAATAATACTCCATCCAAACCTCCAACGCCCATACTTCTGAAAGCATTGTAGCAAGAATAACAGTTGCTGTCAAGGGCTGTGAAGAAAGCGCGCGCGAAGATATCCGCGCATATTTTGACCATGCCTTTCATATGGATAAGCCCAAAAGGGAGGGATGCTTATGGCGCTGCGGCGTCGGATTTACCTGCTGCCGCTCTGCGCGTGCTTACTGTTTTTGGTCTCGTGCAAAACGGAACAATGGCAGGATATTCGCCTGTTTTGCGAACGCTACACCGCGCTTGCGGAAGACAAATCCACCCTGCGAACCGAAGATTTTTTGCTGGAACAAGCGGCGGGCGGCGGGCAGCGCTGGCAAGCAAGCCCGGGCAGCGCCTACCTGATAACGCTTGAAGCCCGCGGCGACGGGCGCGTTCACACCGCGTCGCTCACCGCGTCGCCGGATTTTAGCACGGCGGTCTTCAACGCGCGGGCGAAGCAGCTCTTGGAAGCCTACACCGCCGCCGCGCCGGATCAATGCGCCCGCTGGCTCTACGCCACCGTGACCGGCACAAAAGAAACCGAAGGCTTCAGCCAATGGGAGGAAGCGGGCTTCCGTTTCGCTTACGCGGCCGGCGGCGCGGGATATTATCTGCGCGTGAGTCGGCTGGAATACCTGCCGGAGGAGGACGCGGTGCCAACCCTGCGCGAACCCGTCCGCTCCACGCCGGTGCAATAAAACGAAGGAGGTACTTATGGAATACCACAACATTTCCGCCGAAGACACATTGCGTCAACTGGGCACGGACGCGACAGCCGGTCTGCGGGAGGATGCCGCGCGGCTGCGGCTTGCGCGGGAAGGGCGCAACCGTCTGGAACGGAAGCGCGGCGAGCCTTGGTGGAAACGCCTGCTGCGCCAATTTAAGGATTTTATGGTTCTGGCACTGCTCGGTGCGGCCGGGATCTCGGCAGCGGCGGCGCTGCTGCACGGTAGCGGCGATTACCTGGATTCGATCATTATCGTCGGCATCGTATTGATCAACGGCATCGTCGGCATGATACAGGAGGGACGCGCGGAAAAATCGCTCGAAGCACTCGAAAAGCTCTCCGCCCCCACGGCGGAGGTTCTGCGCGGCGGGCAGCGCAAGCGCATCCCCGCCGAAGAAGTCGTACGGGGAGATATTCTTTTTTTGGAAACCGGTGACCTCATTCCCGCAGACGCGCGCTTGCTCGAATGCACTTCCCTGAGCGCGCAGGAAAGTGCTCTCACAGGGGAATCCCTGCCCTGCACAAAAGACGCGCTCGCCATCCTGCACGCCGCCGCACCACCGGCAGACCGCCGCAATATGGTCATGGCATCCACAGTCGTGCTGAGCGGTCACGCCCGCGCGGTCGTCACGTCCACCGGAATGCAAACACAAATAGGCAAAATCGCGGGGCTTCTCAACCAGGAAAAAGCGCCGCAAACGCCGCTCCAGCAGCGGCTCGAAAAAGTCGGAAAGCAGCTGGGTGTCGGCGCCATGGCAATCAGCGTTCTGATTTTTTTGCTGGGATTTTTGCGGCACGTGCCGCTTCTGGATGGGTTTATGCTCGCCGTAAGCCTGGCGGTTGCCGCCATCCCGGAGGGACTGCCCGCGATGGTAACGGTCGTCCTTTCCATCGGCGTGCAGCGCATGGCAAAATCCAACGCGATCGTGCGGCGTCTGCCCGCCGTGGAAACCCTTGGCTGCGCCAGTGTGATCTGTTCGGATAAAACGGGGACACTGACGCAAAACAGGATGACCGTAACAAATCTCACCGCACCGCAGGGCGAGCTTTCGCTCCACGCGCATGCCGCGCGGCGTCTGCTGCGCCTGGCTTCCCTTTGCTGCAACGCTTCGGTGCAAGGCGGCGGCAAGCGCAAGGCACTGATCGGCGAACCAACGGAAACCGCCATTGTGGACGCCGCGGCGCGGCGGCGCGTCAACATTATGCAAGATCGCGCGGAATACCCGCGCCTGGGCGAGCTGCCCTTTGATTCCTCCCGCAAGCGCATGAGCGTGGTTTGCCGCTTTCCTGAAAGCGGCAAGGAGGCTCCCGCTGCCGGGCGGTGGATGATCACCAAGGGTGCACCGGATATTCTGCTGGCACGCTGCACCACTGCGGAAATCGACGGACGCACCGTGCCGCTGGATGCGCTGCTGCACGCGAAAATTCTTGCGCAAAATGAAGCGATGGCAAAAAAAGCGCTGCGGGTGATCGCGCTTGCCGTCAAAGAAATGCCGCGCGAGGGCGTCCGCGACATGAGCGAAACCAGGCTGTGCTTTTTGGGGCTGATCGGGCTGCAGGATCCCCTTCGCCGCGAGGCGAAAGCAGCTGTGCGCGTATGCAAACGCGCGGGGATCACGCCCATCATGATCACCGGCGATCACGCCGTGACGGCAGCGGCCATTGCCGAAGAACTGGGCATGGCGGATGACAGCGGTCACGTTGCAGCGCTGAGCGGCGGACAATTGGATGCCATGAGCGACGCGGAACTGAAGCAAGCACTGGCAGACTGCCGCGTGTTCGCGCGCGTGACGCCGGAACATAAAATGCGCATCGTGAAAGCGCTGCGCGAGACAGGCAAGGTCGTCGCCATGACAGGCGACGGCGTGAACGACGCGCCCGCGCTCAAAGCCGCCGACATTGGCTGCGCCATGGGGCGCAGCGGCACAGAGGTCGCCAAGGGTGCGGCGGATATGATCCTCACCGATGATAATTTTGCCACAATCGTGCGCGCGGTGGAGCTGGGGCGCGGCATCTACGACAATATCAAAAAAGCCGTACATTTTCTTATCAGCAGCAATATCGGTGAGATTGTCGCCGTATTTTTCGCGTCAATCGCGGGAATGCCGCCGCCCCTGCTTCCCATCCAGTTGCTGTGGGTAAACGTTATCACGGATTCCGCACCCGCGATCGCCTTGGGTATGGAGCCAGTGGATAAAAATATTATGAATCGCCCGCCAAAGCCCGTGAATCAGAGCTTTTTCAACAAAGCCCTGGGCTTCCATATGGCGGTGGAGGGACTTTTTATGGGCGCCGTGACATTGCTCGCGTTTGTGCTGGGGCGCAGTGTCTTGGGCGGTGTGGATGATCTGCCTTTGGCACGGACGATGGCCTTTTCGGTGCTAAGCTTCGTCGAGATTCTGCACGCAAACAATATGCGCTCGGAACGATCCCTGCTGGCAATCGGTCCGTTCTCCAATTCCCGCATGAATTTTGCCAATCTGCTTTGCGCGGGCTTGCAGACGTTGGTTGTAAGCTTTCCGCCGCTTTGCGCCGTGTTTGGCACCGTGCCGCTGAACAGGTGGCAATGGCTGGCTGTCGCCGGGCTTTCGCTGTTGCCCACCCTGGTGATGGAAGCTGAAAAGCTGTGCGCGTGGAAGCGGCGCACAACTCGCCGACGCATTCCCGCAACAGCGCGTTAAACGAAAATCAATTACTTTACGTGTTTTAACAAAACAATGCAAAAAAGGATGCTTAAAAATCCGGTAAAATTCCCTGTGCAAACTTTCAGCGCAAGGCAATCTCTTGTCAATTTCATTGGCGAAACCAAAGCTGGTGTCAGGATAAAAACCCATCGGCAAAGCCGGTAGGTTGAACCTGTAAATCCTTGACACCTCCTCAAAAAAGCAGACACAAAACCAAAAACATAGTATAGCAAATCAACTTAAGAAGCAAACAAGGCGAACGCAGAGTGCAGCATGTAGCGAGTCGTAAATAGGCAGAAAATCGCGCAGCCAACGTTTTAGGTTTGCCCAAAACTTCTCTATCGGGTTAAAGTCGGGAGAATACGCAGGCAAAAACAGCAACTTTACGCTACTAGACGACGCGGTTGCAACTGTGATGAAGGAGGTTGCCTAAAGACCGGCTGGGCGGTGTTCAAGGACGTGGCGTTTGGCGAGTACGAGGTGCGCGAATTGTCCGCGCCGGTGGGCTACAACCGCGATGACCGCGCGCTGAAAGCCGTCGTGGGCAAAGACGGCAGCGTCGTGCTGCTCGAAATGACCAGCGAGCGCATTCCCGGCGAACCCATGCAGCCGGAGGAACCCGAGGTGCCCGTCACGCCCGATATGCCCGTGTCGCCCAGCGAGAAACCGCCCAAAACCGGCGACAACCGCACGATTGTGAAGGTTGCCGTCGTGGTGCTGTGCCTGGCGGGCATTGTTGCGGTGGTCGCTAAGGCGACCTGGGAGAAACAGTCCCCCGGACTGTTTCTAGCCCATATTGTGCTCAAGAAAAAGAAAAACGGCGAAGAGGCGACGGACGAAGATAGCGACATCTAAAATAGCAAGCGGGGGGGCAGCTTAACGGCTGTCCCTCCGCGAATCTTATCGCAAATAGGCTTCCCAATCTTCCGGGAAGCCGATGTGATTCAAGTCAATCACCCCGGCATATGATGCGAGCAGCGCTGCGATAGATTCCACAATTTCGCTGCTCCAGTTTGCCGCGCCGGGGTAAAGCGCGCGCAATGTCAGCGCGGCAGCCCATAATCGACGTTCGGAATCCGGCGTGACATGCGGCAGATTGGCGGGCACGGCGCTGAAAATCCCGTAATACAGGCAGCCATAGTGGGCGCAAACATTGCGCAAATCCGTTCAGCGTGCCAATGGGTGCAACTCAAAATCCAAATAAACCGCTTCGGCAAGCGCTTGTCCGCTTAGGGTTGTAGGGTTAATGCCGCCCATAACAAAACACAAAATGTTTTCGGATTCGGGAACGGTCGCCAAAGTGCGATACAGAACAAATGCCGCCCCTCCATTGTCATTCTTAGCGCGAATGAGAAACAAATATTCATCTCCATTGTAAACATAACTTTTTGCGTCTTTCAATAGTAACGTTTCTGGTGCTTCAGCAAACAACGCTTGCTTGGTATCTCCGATAAAGCTAATGTCTGCCAGTACACCTTCATAAGTAATACCGCTGACTTGAGAAAGGAGTGGGTTTTCAAACTGATACTCAATCGCAGTCCTACTGGTTGGATAAACAGAAAAAGCCGTTGTCGTTTGCACTCTTTTAATAATATCTGGGATATAGTAAGATTTCGGATCAATCGCTATTCCCGAGTTCTTTGCTGCAGCCTCAAGCGTTGCCAGCACGGCATTCAAGTCTTTCATGACAGTCGCCGTAGCCGTTTCAGCTTCGGGAAAGAAGGGGTTTCCATTACTGTGCGTTTCGGCTTTTGTTTCTGTGGCGGGCGATATAGTTGTCGATAAAGTATATTCGCTTTTCTGGTTTTTACAGGATATAAGCATGGTAAAGCAAATTAGCAAAAAAACAACTCCCATTTTTTTCATACTGCTCACTCACCCCTTCAATTCCCAAATAAAGTCTGCAAAAGCGTCTCGTGCAGCATTGGCTTGGTTCGTATGAATATCGTGACCATCCATTATAGGCCATTGATAAACCTAACCATTGGGCAACAAATTTCTTGTGTATTTTTGTGCGTCTGACTTGAACTGCGCCTTGCTTCTCCCGTCTGCAAAGTAAACATATCGATTGCTGTGGTTACTGCCTTTGTAATAAGCTATGGCAACCGTATCATATCTTGCGTTTCCTTGATCTGCAAAATAGATCGCATCAAGATCTGCACGTAAATCAGCCATCGTAAAAGTTGAATTTGAAGATCCCAACAACTCACTGCACTTGGTATAAAAAGTCGTGCTATTGGTGCTGCCTCCTGTTTTTTCAATTGCTTCAATGATTAGTTGTTGCAAATCACCCGCCCAACCGGCTAAATCGTCAATCACACTTTCGCCGACAAGAGCAACAAGGTTTTGCCACCAATTTCCATCAGTCTGTACACGCAATGCATTTAACGTTGCCATCATGTGTCGGAAATCCACCGTTTCTCCACCCAACGAAAGATTATCCTTACGTAGTGCCGTACCCAAACTGCTACTGCTATTGGTTGTGTCAACATGCGTTCGGAAACTGCTGTTAGTGCTACCTGCTGTAACAGGCAAAAATCCACCGTCATATGTCGGATACCGAACGTATTGGCAGAACAGGTTGTTCGCCGTTTCCGTGCTTGACGTGTAGCTTCTCGACAAATTCACAAGTTTCGAAACGCTGTCATATGGTGTCGCACTCTCGAACCTCCACTTCTGCCAAACGTTGGCAAAATACTCCCAAAGCTGGACGTTATTTGAGCCGGAGTCGGCATCTAAAACACGCAGGTCGCTTGTGTACTTTGAAAAGATGCGGTATGTTCCGTCGGCGTTGGGAACAATCTTATACATAGCCCACGAATTGTTATTGTTCGAATATGTTGTGACATTTGAACCATTGGCAGTCCCCGCCACATCAAGGCAACGTTCGGGCGCATAGTACTTATCGCAGAACCATATGACCCCGGTTGATTATTGTACGTAAGCGTTGAGGGTGTGTATGTACCGGCGGTATCATAGACTTGAACTGTCTTTGCTGCTGTGTGGGTTGAATTTTCATATAAACGTACATATGCCGATGTAATCCAGCTTGGGTTTAAATGTTTAAGACTGCTAATTCCCGGAAATTGAATATACGGAGTCCCATAACCATATGCTGTGCCAAGATTACCGACCTTCATCCAAACGCTGCTACTAAACGTGCTGTCTCGATAACTCGTGCCGCTACACACGAAGGTGTCAGCTATGTGTGAGGTTGGCGTTGTTATGGATGGATCAATTGTTACAGGATAAACCGTCGTCGTTTTCAAGGAAAGCCTGATCGGCAATAATTGTGAGGATATACTCGCCGTTTTGTCCTGTTGGAGTTAGGCGCATAGAATGGTCAAGCGAATAATGTCCGCCATTGTCTGCCTCCGTTCCGTGCAATGAATCACGGGCATCGATTGGGCTGATGTAAAGAACCGTTTCATCGCTTCCGGCCCGCACAAGCGGAATCGCCGCGCTTTCGGCATACAACCTTTGCGGAATAAGCCCGCTGGTATTGATAACGAAGTGGAAGACGTTGATGCCTTCATATTGTTGAAGAACGATGTTTTCCTTGATGCCGTCAAAGGACGGAGCGTATTCGATCGCGATGTTATCTGTCAAAACGTTGTCATAGACGACCTTCTCGCTGTCCTTCGAAAACTGAACTGCCGATTTTTCATAGGATACAACCGCCTTGTCTGAAAGAACGTCCTCTCGATTAGCGACAATTTTCTTGTTGTTGTCCGTCAAAACATCTGCTACATTTGCTTCAATCTCTGCGGTTGAAAGCTCCGTTTCTTGCGGAGTAGTTTCCTCTTCGGGCACAGCGCTTTCGAAAATTGAAGTTTCTTCTTCGTATGCTACTTCGGCGTGTGTTTCATCTGTTGGGTTGTCGACTGTTGTAGACTCCTCCGTTTTTTGCTTTTCTATTGCCTGCCCTGTTTGTAATTTTTCTGTAAAAGTCGTCCCCTCGGTTGCAATTTCCGGCACATTTTCTTGCGCGGTCACTTCCGGCTCTGAAAATTCCGCCGGGATTTTTGATGTATCGAATAGACCTCCTCGGAAACTAAATCCGAGCTTCGAAATTAATGATCCCGCAGATTAGATTTGCGCGTAAATTATGGCGTTTTCTGCGATTTCTGTACTTGTTCGCCATAATTTTGAACACTTTGATTTTCGCGTTGAGGTTCTCAATCAGTATTCGTTCTTGAGAAATGCGCCTGTTTTCCGCTTTTTCTTTCCCGGTCAGCTCACCGCCTCTCGGCTTCTTTTTCGGCGTTTCGCTGTTCCTGTGAAGCTCGGCAATCCCTTGGTATCCGCTGTCCGTTTGTGCTTTTATGCTCTCAAGAACACGTCCGCCAATCGTGTCTTTGTACAGCTTGAAGTCGTGCGTTTTCCCGCAATCCTCTGCCACGCAAATAATTTCTTCCGTTCTTTTGTTGACGACAACTTGGGCTTTTAGGGTGTGCCGTTTCTTTTTCCCGGAATACCATTGCCGCTACGACTGGGCGGGCGAGTTGCGGACGGTGGACGTCTCGAAAGGCAATCCTTTCTGCAATTGCGACGTGCTTGACGTGTACGGCGCGGAATTGTTCGGCAAACTGAAAGCGGAGCGTTACCTGCTCGACACTCCGTAAGAGCGCGTCGCAGAGCGGTTGGCGCACTACTTGAGCGAAATCAACGTAATGCACCCGTTCCGCGAGGGTAACGGTCGCGCTCAACGGTTGTTCATTGAGTACCTCGCGCTTGTCGCGGGCTATCGCATGGACTTCACCGACGTGACCGCTGCAGAGATGATTGAAGTGAGCGT
>JAITGE010000021.1 GCA_031280825.1 Oscillospiraceae bacterium
CTCGCCAAACAGTTCAAGTCCCGCTTGGGCTTAAAAACTTCCATCGCCGGCATACTTCGCCGAAACCTCTTTGATCCCAATTATTTGATCGCTTTCCTGAGTTGCTTTGCTGAAGATTAGAATCACGTGTATGGGAAACAATATTTTTAATGAATTATATTTTAATACTTTAGTTTTTCGCCCACGAGGCCGCCCTTATGCGCCGCAATATTCCATTAGACCGCAAGCAATTGCAAGCGCCATTTGGTTTTGATAAGCATCCTGCTGAAGCAGCGCCGCGTCGCGCGCGTTGCTTAAAAAACCGCATTCAACCAAAACAGCGGGGATCTGTGCGTTCCACAACAGATAAATCTCCGTCCCCGAAGGCTTGGCCAGGCGCGTGTTCCCCGGTTGGAGCTGCGCCACCACCTGCGCTTGTAGGGTTTCCGCTAAAATTTTGCTTCCCGGGTGATTTTTTGAATAAAACACCTGCGTCCCGTGGGAAGCGGCGCTTGGAAATTTATTTTGATGGATGCTAACAAATAATGTGTTTTTCCCCAGTGCTTCCATCATCGCGAAGCGGTTGTGGATATCCGAGGCTTTTTTTTCGCGCAACGTCTGTGCGCTTGCGTCATAGATCGCACTGTCCTCCCTGTGCGTCATTTCTGTGCGGAATCCCAGAGCACGGGCGAAGCTTTCGAGCTTGTGCGCAACGGGCAGGTTGATTGTCTTTTCAACAATGCCGTCCACACCGACAGCGCCGCCGTCTTCCCCGCCATGCCCTGGGTCCAGCAGCAGGACGGGCGCCGCCATTTGCGCCGCAACCGCCGCACCCACCGATTCAGTTGCTCGCTGCGCGTGGAGCAGCGCCAGCCCTACAATGCTCAGCAGCGCAATCGCCGCCAGTAGCGCCGCCAAATAACACCCGCGAATCCCCTGCCCCAACCGCAGCTTCCGCAGGCTGATATGCATCACCTTCACAGCCACATCCCCTTTCGGCGCTTCGCTCAGACCATCCCCAGCATATGCGTACACCGCGCGTGAAATGCAGGGCACGAAATCACGCTTGACAAAACCGCGCAAACGTTTAGAATATATATGTAGAGACAATCGTGTTGCTTTAATGTTTTTGAGCCGCAAAGGAGGTCGCCATGAAGCTACTTATCACCGGCGCCGCCGGATTCATCGGCAGCAATTTTGTGTACCATCTGCTTTCTGAAAATCCGCATGATACGCTGGTTTGCCTAGATGCGCTGACCTACGCGGGCAATCTGAACACGCTTGTGCCGGCGTTGAAAAACCCGCATGTCCGTTTTGTGCACGGCGACATAACAGACGCGGCGCTGGTGAACGCCCTGTTTGCCGCTGAGCATTTTGACGCGGTCATTAACTTTGCCGCCGAAACGCATGTGGATCGATCTATTCCCCATCCGGATATCTTCGTGCACACAAATATCCTTGGCACGCAGGTTCTGCTGGACGCCTGCCGCGCGCACGGAGCGCCGCGCTTCCACCAGGTTTCCACAGACGAGGTATACGGTGATCTGCCGCTGGATCAACCGGAACTGCTCTTTACCGAGCAAACGCCGTTGCGCTGCTCCAGCCCGTATTCTGCCTCAAAAGCGGGGGCGGATTTGCTGGCGCTGGCATATCACCGCACCTACGGGCTGCCCGTGACCGTTTCGCGCTGCTCCAACAACTACGGACCCTATCAGTTCCCCGAAAAACTGATCCCGCTCATGATCGCCAAGGCGCTTGCAGATGCGCCTCTGCCCGTTTACGGCAAAGGCACGAACGTGCGCGACTGGCTGCATGTGCAGGATCATTGCGCCGCTCTGTGCCTGATTTTGCAAAACGGGGTGCCCGGCGAGGTTTACAACATCGGCGGGCGGAACGAGAGGGATAACCTAACGGTGGTGCGCACGATCCTGCAGGCGCTTGGTAAGCCGGAATCGCTGATTACATTCGTCGCCGACCGTGCGGGGCACGACCTGCGCTACGGCATTGACCCGGCAAAAATTCACGCGGCGCTGGGCTGGCTGCCGGCAACGGATTTTGAAAGCGGTATCGCGAAAACCATCGAATGGTATGCACAAAATCGCGCCTGGTGGGGATCGATTTTAGACGGAAGCTACCAGAACACGCAGGAAGCCTTGCAATAAACCGTGCCGTGCATATTTTCCCGCCCTTCATGCCATACTATTCCGGAATATAGCATGAGAGGGCGGTTTTTGTATGAAAGCAGTCGTTATGGCAGGCGGTGAAGGCAGCCGTTTGCGTCCGCTGACCTGTAACCTCCCAAAGCCCCTCGCGCGGCTTTGCGGCAAGCCTGTCCTAGAGCATATTTTTGATTTGCTTCTGCGGCACGGCTTCGATCATGCATCACTCAGCCTGGGCTACCTCGGCGGCATGATCGCGGAGCAATACGAGGCGGGCGCGTATCACGGGCTCGCGTTGGATTTTGTGACCGAAGAACACCCCCTTGGCACGGCAGGCGGCGTGGCGCTTGCCGCAAAGAGCTGGGAGGAGCCGTTTTTGGTCGTCAGCGGTGACGCTATGTGCGATTTAGATCTTTCGGAAGCATGGCGCTTTCACGCGCAGACGGGCGCGGCGGTCACCATCTTAGGCTGTGAAGTCGAAGACCCGCGTGAATACGGTCTTATGCAAACCGCGCCGGACGGAAGGGTGCTCGGTTTTGTGGAAAAGCCCGCCTGGGGGCAGGTCACCACCAGCACAGCAAACACGGGCGTTTATATCCTTCGTCAGGACTGCCTGCGGCTGATTCCCGAAGGGAAGCACTTTGATTTTGCCAAGGATCTTTTCCCGCTGCTCTTAGAGCGCGGAGAGTCCATTTACTGCTGCAGGCTTGAAAGCTATTGGTGTGATATCGGCGACCTGGGCGCTTATCTGCGCTGCCAGCAGGATATGCTGGAGGGCAAGGTGCGATGCGCGCTCCCCGCCGCCCAGCAGGAAAGCGAAGGCATCTTTTTGCGCGGGGCTATGCCGCGCGGTGAATATCAGCTTGTCCCGCCCGTTTATATCGGCGAAGAGGTGGAAATTGCGGACGGCGCGGTCGTGGGTCCCTTCGCCGTGCTGGATGACGGCTGTACCCTGGGAGAGCGTGCAAAGGTGCGCGGCAGCGTGCTGCTGCAAAACGCGCGCGTTTCGGCGGCGGCAAGCCTGACAGGCGCGCTGCTATGCGCCGGCGCGGCGGTGCGGCGCGGCGCTTCGCTGTTTGAGGGCAGCGCTGCGGGCAGCGGCGCGATCATCGGCGCGGGCGCAAGTGTGCAGCCCGGCGTCGCTGTTTGGCCGCACAAGCAGGTGGAAAGCCAGGCAGTGCTGCAGGATCACTTGAAATACGGCAACCACGCGCCCAACATTTTTGACGACGGCGGCATTGGCGGCGAGGACGGTCTGCCGCTTACACCCGAAACCTGCGCCGCCCTAGGGGCGGCAATCGGCAGTGTAAAGGGCTGCAAAAAAGCCGGTGTCGCCTGCGACGGCAGCAGCGGAGCGAAGGCGCTGTTATTTGCCCTCATGGGCGGTCTAATGAGCGCGGGCAGCCACGTTTGGAGCTTTAGCGATTGCTTTGAAGCGCAGCTCTCGTTCTTTACAGGCTTTTGCGGGCTTGGCATCGGCATTTTTGTGCAGGGCGGACGGTTGCCCTGCATCCGCGTCTGCGGCGAGGGCGGCTTGAGCGTACCGCGATATTTGGAGCGCGAAATTGAAAACCGCTTACGTCGCGGGGAATTCCACCGCAGCACCGGCAGCGCCTGCAAGGATATTGCCGACATGAGCAGCATCCGCATGATGTATTGCCGCGAAATGATGAAACAGGCGCCCGAAGAGCTGCAAGGCATGAATACCCGTGTGGAATGCGCAAACGTGCAGGTGAAAACGACACTGGAGGATTGCCTGGAACGTCTTGGCTGCGGCTTGCAGAGCGGACCGCTCTTGCGGCTAAACGAGGCGGGCACGGAGCTAACCGCCGAAGAAAACGGGCAAAGCTTTTCATCCGAAAAACTGCTCGCCCTGTGCTGCCAGCAGGAACTGGAGCAAGGCAATGACCTTGCACTGCCCTATGACGCGCCGGAAATGCTCGACGCCCTGGCGGCGAATGCCGGGCATTGCGCCTACCGCTACCTTACCAGCCCGGCGGATCAATCCGATTCGGCAGCGCGGCGGCTTTCGGCACGGCAGCTGTGGGTGCGCGACGGACTCTTCCGCGCGGTAAGGATTCTTGCGGTCATGAAGCAGCAGCATGAAACCCTCGCGCAATTGAACGGGCGCTTGCCGCCATTTTATGTGGAAAAAAAGAGCTTCACGCTCCCCTGCCCCCCTTCCATGCTCACCAAGGTGTTTGGCGAAAATGACATTTCGCTTGAAAACGCCCGCGAAGGCGTGATACTGCGCAAAGAAAACGGTCGGCTGCTCATTACGCCCGGCAAGAACGGTAAGCTTGTCCACGTACTCGCGGAGGCTGCGGATATGGAAGCCGCCCAGGAGCTATGGGTGGGAATCGGGAAAATACTGCGCGAATAAGCGGCAAGCCCTTGCGCTTTTCGCCCCGCCGTGTTATACTTTTCAAAAAGGATCGGGGGAGCGCGCATGGAGCATCAATTGGTGATCGTTTTAGATTTTGGGGGTCAATATTCCCATTTGATTGCGCGGCGGGTGCGCGACTTAGGCGTGTACTGCGAGGTAAAGCCCTACACGACGGCACCGGAAGCATTGGCGGCATTGCGACCTGTTGGAATCATCCTGACCGGCGGTCCCAATAGCGTATATGCGGACGGCGCACCGCGCTGCAAAACGGAAATTCTCACGCTTGGCGTCCCTGTGCTTGGCATCTGCTATGGTGCGCAGCTGATGGCGTGGCTTTGCGGCGGGAAGGTTGCAGCCGCGCCAAAGGGTGAATACGGTCGGGTTAGCTTAGAAATTCTGGATACGGCGTCGCCCCTTTTTGCCG
The DNA here is from genome assembly GCA_031280825.1 of Oscillospiraceae bacterium. GTDB lineage: Bacteria > Bacillota > Clostridia > Oscillospirales > Acutalibacteraceae > WRMQ01. The sequence continues at coordinate 4,949 of JAITGE010000021.1, forward strand.
ATGTGGAGCAAAACGCTACCTGTTGGATGAGCCACACTGATTGCATAGCCGAGGCGCCCACAGGCTTTACCGTCACAGCGCAAACCGAGAATTGCCCCTGCGCCGCCATGGAGGACGCCGCGCGGCGGCTTTATGCCGTGCAGCTGCACCCCGAGGTGCAGCACACAACCTTTGGCAACCAGATGCTGGGGAATTTTCTGATGAAGGTATGCGCCTGCTCGGGCGATTGGCAGATGCGCGGATACGTGGAGCAAACAATCGCGCAGCTCAAAACAAAAATCGGCGGCAAAAAAGTTGTTTGCGCGCTTTCCGGCGGTGTAGATTCAACCGTCGCCGCCGTGATGGTGCACCGCGCCATCGGGCAGCAGCTCACCTGCGTCTTTGTGGATCACGGTCTGCTGCGCAAGAATGAAGGCGATCAGGTAGAGCGCATCTGCAAGGAAACCTTCCAGATGAACTTCATCCGCGTGAACGCGCAGGAGGAATTCTTAGGCAAGCTTGCGGATGAAACGGATCCTGAAAAAAAACGCCGCATCATCGGCGAAACCTTCATTCGCGTTTTTGAGCGCGAAAGCAAAAAGCTTGGCAAGGTCGGCTATCTGGTGCAGGGCACAATCTACCCGGATGTGATCGAAAGCGGCGCGGGCAATTCCGCTGTGATAAAAAGCCATCACAACGTAGGGGCGTTGCCCGATGTGGTAGATTTTGATGAAATTGTCGAGCCACTGCGAATGCTTTTCAAAGATGAAGTGCGCCGCGCCGGGCTGGAGCTTGGTATCCCTGAAGCACTTATTTGGCGGCAGCCCTTCCCGGGTCCGGGGCTGGGTGTGCGCATTCTGGGTTCCATTACCCCGGAACGGGTCGCATTGCTGCAGGAAGCCGATGCCATCTTCCGTGAAGAAATCGCGCATGCGGGTCTAGAGCGCGGGATCAGCCAATATTTCGCCGTGCTTACAAATATCCGCTCCGTGGGCGTGATGGGCGACGGACGCACATATGACGCCACAATTGCGCTCCGCGCGATGACGACCTCCGATTTCATGACCGCCGACATCGTTCCCCTGCCCTATGACCTGTTGGGAAAGGTTTCCTCACGCATCGTGAACGAAGTACCGGGTGTGAACCGCGTGGTGTATGACATCACCTCAAAACCGCCGGCGACGATGGAGTGGGAGTAAGAGTGACAAGTCTGTAATCCCTTGATATGACAGGGTTTTCAGCACTTCGAATTAGTGATTGATACTGATTTGATACTAACTTTTATTCCATGCTAACCTTTCATAAAGCAGTATTATCCGACCGAAGATAAATCAACTAATAAGATGGAAGACCCAAGCCAGAAGTGAGCAAATCGAGAATATTAAAAGCCCCGCGAGGGGCTTTTCTTCATAATAAGCGAGATAATGAGCAAAACCCAAACCGCCCACCATTTTACAGGCGGGCGGTTGGTGCCAACATTTTTTGGGGGTTAATCCAGTGCCATTACTTTCAAAGCGCCAAACAGTTTGCGGAAGTTATACAAAGACACCGTCGGCGGACGCGTTCTTGACAGCATAAAAGAGCAACTGCACTTCGCCGCCCACGGCAACACCGCCGCCGAGAGCGGCGCGGTGATAGCGAAAAAACATCTATCCGATGATGAGCTTGATACGCTGAACCGTATCGTTATGATCTATTTGGAATTTGCCGAGTTGCAGGCGATAACGCCGTAGGCGAAGAGCTTCAGCCGGAGCATCACTCCGGTAAGCGCATACCGCTGTTTATCTCAGCGTAGCCTAGTCGCCCATCGTCGCCGACATCCGTCCGTCATAATCTATTTTTGCCAAGCGCTTGACCTCGTTCAAATTCAGCTGCATACATTTGGCAAGGCGCGTACCATAATCCGGATCCGCCAAATAACAATGCGCGGCGTGCCGCATACGCACCTTTTGGCTGACGCTAATGCCGTTTTGGCACATAGCCGCGTTGGTGTTCATCACAAGCGCTTGCTTTTGCTCCTCGCGCATTAACCGATACAACCGCCCCGGCTGATCAAAGCAATCGTCTGTAACGTCATCCTTCGGTTCATAATGATACACATCACCGCCGGAATGCAGCGGCGGCTCTTGGTGTTCCAGCTGCTGCCCCCACTCGTTTTTACTGTTTGGCTGATAGGTGACCGTGCCGCCATAATTACCGTCCACGCGCATTGGTCCGTCACGGTGATAAGAATGGAACGGACACTTGGGCGCGTTCACCGGGATTTGATGCGCGTTCACGCCCACGCGGTAGCGCTGCGCGTCGCCATAACTAAACAGCCGCCCCTGCAGCATTTTATCCGGCGAAAAACCGACGCCCGGCACAACGTGAGAAGGATCAAAAGCCGCTTGCTCCACATCCGCAAAGTAATTCTCCGGGTTTCGGTTCAGTTCCAACACGCCAACCTCCATCAGCGGATAGTCGCCGTGAAACCATACCTTTGTAATATCAAAGGGGTTATACGGATGCGTGTTTGCCTGCTCTTCCGTCATCACTTGGATATACATTGTCCACTTAGGGCAATTGCCGCGGTCGATTTCGTTAAAAAGATCCATCTGGTGGCTGTCGCGGGTTTGCGCGATGACCTCCATCGCCTGCTGGTCCGAAAGGTTCTGAATGCCCTGCTGTGTGCGCAGGTGAAATTTCACCCAGCAGCGCTCCCCCGCTTCGTTAAAAAAGCTAAAGGTGTGGCTGCCGAAGCCGTGCATGTGCCGGTAACTCGCCGGAATGCCACGGTCGCTCATGGTGATGGTCACCTGGTGCAGCGCCTCAGGCAAAGACGACCAAAAATCCCACTTTGCCTGAGGGTTATTCAGGTTTGTCTGCGGGTCGCGCTTGATGGCATGGTTCAAATCCGGAAAACGCAGCGGATCGCGCAAAAAAAACACCGGTGTGTTGTTGCCCACCAGATCCCAATTGCCTTCTTCCGTATAAAATTTCATAGCAAAGCCACGGATGTCGCGATCCACATCCGAACCGCCGCGCTCTGCCGCAACGAGTGAGAAACGCATAAACACATCGGTTTGCTTGCCGATTTTCGCAAAAAGCTTCGCCTTGGTGTATTGCGTGATGTCGCGCGTAACGGTGAACGTTCCGAACGCGCCCGAGCCCTTGGCGTGCATACGCCGCTCCGGGATAACCTCGCGGTCAAAATGCGCCAGCTTTTCCAGATACCACACATCCTGGAGCATCATACCGCCGCGCGCGCCATCGGTGAGGACGTTGGTGTTATCCGCCACTGGCGCGCCGCTTTCCCGCGTGAGCGCTTTTGCCTGCCGCTCATTCGCCGCTTCTGTTTTTTGGGGGCTTGTCTGCTTTTTTTGTGCCATATGCCCGCATCTCCTCCGCAATCAAAAATGTGAAAATACGCCCAAGGTATTTTGCTCCATTTGCGGAAGAATAAACATGACGGTCAAAATTCTGCCGGTGCTTACATGAACTGCGGGTATGCCGCGTCTGAAAAAACGCTTGGCTGTGCCTCTTGCGCCAAAAACCATTCATACAGCCCAAGATCCGAGCCAAAGCCGTGCCGCCGCCCGCGAATGAACCAGGTATATTCCGGCAACGGGCAGGCGGAGGCATCCACCACTCGATCGGGCGAAATAAAGTTCTTTTCACCGGGTATCGCTTGGGTATAGCCCTGTGGGAAGGTCTGCCCATAGGGCGCGCAAATGGCGCCGCCGCTTTCCTGCGCTGTGCCAATCAAGAAATCGCTCTGGTAAAGCGCTTGCCCTCCCAGCGGGATAGGCGCGAGATCATAGCTGCAAAGCAGCGCCAGCTTCACCTCCGCCGCCGTTTCCCGCAGGATTTCATCCGTGCGGTTGCCCACGTTATAGTGATAATCATCAATCCGCGCGATCAATTGCGCATATTTTTCCGCATCGTTCAGCAAAAGTGCTTTGGCTTTTTCATACGCCGCATCCTCGGTTACAAAAGCCCAAACGGCGGGCATTTGCGCCAACAGCGGCACAACCGCCTCTCCGTAAAGCGTATCGCTCATGCGCGCCAGCAGTGGGTTTGCCAGCCATTCCAGCGCATCAAAGCACCCGAGCCATTCCAGCGCGTCCGCCGCAGTGGCAAATTTCCCGCTTGGATCGGCAATATTTTCACGCAAAAACGCGGCAAGCCCTGCGCCGGATACCTCCAGCCGCTTCTGCAGCAGCTCCTGCGCCAAAACCACGCCGCCGTGCGCGGATACATCCAAAAAAACGCTTTCGATCGCGTCCGTGCCAAACTGCTCCAAATAAGCGCAGCCAACAATGCCGCCATAGCTATGCAGCTGCAGCGCAACCCTTTCGCTGCAGCTTTCCTGCTGAACATATGCAATATATTCCGCCAGCGCGCGCGCTTCCTGCATGGGATCCAACCGCCAATCGGGCAAAAAGCTCCAAAACTGCCGCCCACTGCTGTGATAGCCCGGCGCGGCGTTCCCCCGCCTGCCCGTCACATTATTTATGCTGTTTCCGTTTGCATCGCAAGCTATGCGCCCCAGCCACCGCAGCACGAAGGCGACCAGAAAATCCGCCGTGCGCTGCCGCCCGAACAACAGCCGCAGCGGCGCTTGCAGCTGCTCCAGAGCTACCGTTCCCAACGCCGCAACAACAGCGTCTGTGCCCAGCTGCGAAAAAAAGATCTCAGTCTCCGCCGCGGTTCCCGGGTTTTCAAAAAGCTCCGTCCCAAACCCGCCAACATATACTATCGGTGCGGGAAGCGCCGCGCGCGCAAAAGCGGGCGCAGCGCAAAGCAGCATCGACACAAAGACCAGCGCGAAGCACAAAACGCGGCAGCGGATCCTTTTTCTCATAGCAGCCACCCTTTCTTTACGTGTATAAATAATCAAAATACGACTCCGTATCCTCGTGCTCATTTTGATGGCGATACGCCGTTAAAACCAGACCGATACCGATATACACACACAAATTGGACGAGCCGCCCGCGCTAAAAAACGGCAGCGTAATGCCGATCACCGGCAACAGCTGGATGCACATGCCAATATTGATTACCACCTGTGCGCCGATCATAAGCGCGACACCGCTGCAAAGCAGCCGGGCACGGGTGTTACGGGTGCGTCCGCTCACCCGCACAAGGCGAATGACGATAACCGCCAGCAGCAGCAGCACGCCTAATGCGCCCACAAAACCAAGCTCCTCGCCCGCGACAGAAAAAATCATGTCGTTCTGGCTTTCCGGCACAGAGCCGCTTTGAATGTAGCTTCCTTTGAACAAGCCTTCGCCCAGCAATTGCCCCGAACCCATCGCATATCGCGCCTGCCGCTGCTGATACAGCACCGCTTTCAGCTGCTCCTCTGTCAGCATTTGCGGCGCATAAACGGCATAAATACGCTGCTTCTGAAAACTGTTGATGAAATAAATCCACACTGCGGGCATAGCGGCGGCGGCAAGCGCCAGCATCGCCGCGAACCATCGCAGCCGAAGTCCCGCCAGAAAAAGCATCCCCGCCGTGATGCACAAAAACACCAGCGCGCTGCCCAAATCCCCCGTGCGCACCACCAGCGCAAAGGGAAGCCCCGCGTGCACCGCCAGCATCACCATCGCTTTGAGCTTGTTAATGTTATTGCGCACCAAATGCAAATGCCATGTGAAGGAGATGATAAACCCGACCTTGAGCAGCTCGGAGGGCTGAAAAAAGATGCCGCCCGCCACAGGAAGCTTGATCCAAACCGCGGAATCCGCCCGACCCGCCGGCGCGGCGCGCAAAGGCGTGAACAGTAGCATCATCATGAGCAGACACACGCCTGCAAAAACATACCAAAAGCGTAAAATCAGTTCATAATCCAAAAAGCTCGCGGCGATTGCAATCGCCGCGCCCAGCACGGTTGCCGCCGCCATCACAATCACATCGCGCGAAACAGGCATCTCGGCTGCTTGCGCCGTGCGCAGCGTCGCCGAATGTACCAAAAGCAAACCAAAGACCGACGCCGCAAAGCACAGCAGCAGTGTAATCCAATCCGTTTTCGCCAAAAACGCGGGCACGCCTCTGCCCCCCGCGCGCATAATGCTCTGCCGCTTTTCGCGCGTTCGCTTCCGTCCTGCCATCCAACCCCCCCCTGCACGATTTCTCCCTCACATTATAATTGCAAAACCGCCGCATTGCAAGAGAAAAATTAGGAGCGCATCAATATATTTCATTCTCCGCCCAAATCCCGGTTCACAGCGCAAAGGACGCCCAGCACCGCCGCCGTGTTGATGTTCGGGCTTTGCCCCACGCCAAAGCGCATTTTTCCGCTCGGCGCTTGCACCTGAATGTAAGCCACGCCCGTCGCATCCGCGCCCGCGCCTACCGCATGCTCAAAATAATCCACAAAACGGTAGCCCTCAAGCCCCAACTGATTCAAAGCGTTGCAAGCAGCGTTGATCGGTCCGTTGCCATCGCCCGCAATGGGAACGACAGCGCCGCCGTCGCGGAGCACCTTGCCTTCAAAATGCACATAGCTCTCTTCGTTCGGGTCCTCAATTTCAACAAATCGGTGCGAGAGCAGCGTAAGCTTCCCTTGGTATTCAGAATATTCGCGCTTAAAAATGCCAAGCACCTCGTCCGGCGTAATTTCGCGCCCCGCCGCGTCGCAATACGCTTTCACCGCAGCGCCGAATTCCGGGTGCATCGCCTTGGGCAGACGGTAACCAAAGCCTTGCTCCATCACAAACGCCGCGCCGCCCTTACCGCTCTGGCTGTTAATGCGAACCACCGGCTCATATTGCCGCCCCACGTCTGCGGGATCCAGCGGCAGATACGGGATTTCCCAATAATCGCCCTTCTGCTCCCGCATCCACAAATGTCCCTTATTGATGGCATCCTGGTGCGAACCCGAAAAGGCGGTGAACACCAAGTCCCCGGCATAAGGATGCCGCGCGTGGACAGGCAATTTCGTCACGCGCTCATAAAATGCGCGTACCCGCCCGATATCACTGAAATCCAGCCGCGGGTCAACGCCCTGGGTGAACATATTCATGGCGACGTTCACCATGTCACAGTTGCCCGTGCGCTCACCGTTACCAAAGAGCGTTCCCTCCAGGCGATCCGCGCCGGCCAGCAAGCCCAGCTCCGCCGTCGCCGTCGCCGTGCCGCGGTCGTTGTGCGGGTGCAGACTGATAATCGCCGCCGCACGGTTGGGCAGACGGTCGCAAAAATCCTCAATTAGATCTGCAAATTGGCTGGGCAGGCAGTTTTCCACCGTAGAGGGCAGGTTCAGGATCACCTTATCCTCCGCGCTTGCCCCAAGCTCCTCCATCACCCGGCGGCACACCCAGAGCGCGTTTTCCGGCTCGGTACCCATGTAGCTTTCAGGGCTGTATTCGTAACGCAAGTTCACACCTGTGCGCGCCCGCGCCGCATCACCCAACTGCTTGATGAGCCTTGCGCCCTGCGCCGCAATTTCCACAATCCCTTCCATATCGCTGCGAAACACCACCCTGCGCTGAAGCGCCGAGGTCGAATTGTAAAAATGAAAAATCACATTCTTCGCACCCTCGATGGCCTCGAAGGTGCGGCGGATCAAATGCTCCCGCGCCTGCACCAGCACCTGCACGGTAACATCGTCAGGAATGTATCCCCCCTCAATGAGCGTGCGCAAAATCTCATATTCCGTTTCGGAGGCCGAAGGAAAGCCGACTTCAATTTCCTTCACCCCAATTTCACAGAGCAAGCGGAACATCTCCAGCTTTTCCTGCAAATTCATGGGGTTGATCAAAGCTTGGTTGCCATCGCGCAAATCCACGCTGCACCAAATGGGTGCGCGTTCAATCCGCCGATCCGGCCAACGGCGATTCGGCTTGGCAATGGGCTGAAATGACCGATACTTTTGATAACTGGAATTCATCTCTCTTTGCTCCCTTCCTCTATTGGGACACCCGCGGCACGCAGCGCGTTTGCAACAAGCGCATCCGGACGCACATAATTGCGATAAGCAGATCTTCCGCAGAAAATCCCAAAAATAAAATACCCCCAAACACACCCCGCAAGGGATGCTGTTCAGGGGCGAAGAATCTCATGAAAAGGATTCCACGCGGTACCACCCTAATTCGATTGCGAATTAACACCGCAATCCTCAGCGGGCTTCCAACAAAACCCCGACCTTTACGCAGTCCACACGTCCGACCCTACTGCGTATGCACGCATACGGTTCAGGTCAACGGCTCCGGAATGAGCTATACACACAGCACCGGGCATTGGCTTACAGCGACCGCCAACTCTCTGCAGCTCGGCAATGCATCTTATTTTCCATCAAAGCCTTTCTCATATTAAGTTCTATCAACAGTATACGGAGCGACGGCATGAAAGTCAAGTGAATTTATTCAACATCTTCCCCGTTTGACAGCCGCCTACGCATATGCTATAGTTGGTAAAAACGATGGAGGGCATTGCTGTGGAAAACACGCGAATTTTTGGGGTCGTTCTTGCCGTGCTCCTATTGCTCTTGCCGGTCGCGTTATCAGCGGCAGGCTACGGCGGCTTTGTATATGCGTTGCACCGCCCCAAGCAGCACCGCCCCGCAAAGCCCGGCAAGCAGGGAGCAGACCCGATAAGGCTGGCGCGGGACGCCGCGCGCAGTGCTGCAAAAAAGCGCTTCACCGCCCTTGCACCGGAGGATTGCATGTTGCAAAGCGCAGATAACACAAACCTGCGGGCGTGGTTTTTCCCTGCGGTCAATCCGCACAGCCGCCGTTTGGTCGTCTTCGCCCACGGCTATCACAACGATGGACCGGGAGAGTTCGCGGATCAGCTCGCCTTTTACCGCAGCGACATGGGATTCCATTGCTTGTTCCCGGATCACCGAGCGCACGGGCGCAGCGGTGGCAAAACAATCGGCTTCGGCGCGCCGGAAGCCCGCGATCTGCTTGCTTGGGCGCAAAATTTCATCACCCGCCTGGGCAGCGACGTCGAAATTGTGCTGCATGGTATTAGTATGGGCGCGGCGACAGTACTGCTCTGCAGCACCATGCATCCGCCACCGCAAATAAAGTGCGTTATCGCCGATTGCGGCTACACAAACGCCCTTGCGCAAATTCGCCACACCATGCGAACAGAGCTGCGGCTACGCTTTGCGCCGTTGCTGTGGGTCATGGAACTCTGGGCGCGGCTCTTAGGCAAGGTATCGTTGCGTCACGCCTCCGACCCGCTGGGTAAAATGCCAAACGCAACCCTTCCGGCGCTGTTCATCCACGGCGAAGAAGACAGCTTCGTGCCCTTTGAAATGGGAAAACATCTTTTTGCCGCCTGCCCCGCAGAAAAAGATTGCCTGTGGATACCCGGCGCGGCGCACGCAATGTGTTATTCCATGGATACCCCCGCTTACCAAAACGCCGTCGAACGTTGGTGCAAGCGATACATACAATTTGAAGATCCTGTGCGACGCTGACAGCTTTTCTGCGCCAAACCGCATAAATTATCCACGCAGCCGCTTTTGCAGCTCCGGCCGCATTTCAGTCATATTCTCCCAGTACCGCTTGGGCATCATTGTCATGCGGCAGCGGGGGTTCTCGCGCCCTTCGATCGCCACAGTATCATAAAAACGCTGCCATAAGGCGCGATAGCGGGCTTCCTGCGCAGATACCTCAGGGAATTCAATGTGCGCCGCCTCCACCATGCGGCTTTGCCCGCATTCATATATCAAAGCGGCACGGTGCGTTTTGTCAAATATCAAGTAGCTCTCACTGCGATACCTAGCGGCGAAATGCGGCGCAAGGAAAGGCAGCACAAAATTCTTGGGCGTAATTGCCGCCGCCAGATGCCCGTTATAATCCGAAAACCGCACAAAGCCCTTGAGCAAATGTGCTTCCCGCAGCAAATGCCGCTCAGCTTGGAGCAAAACCGCCAGATCCGGGTCACTCCACCCCTGCCACAGCCGCTTTGCGCCCTCCCGCCAGCAGCGCTCCAACAGGCAAAGCATCCGCAGCTCCCGCCCCTCCAAGCAAGAATAGAACACGCACTCCGTCAGTTCCAACGCGCGCGGCGCAATCCGCTCGCCAATAGATCGCCGCACCCGCAGCGCCTTTTCGCGATCTGTTTCAATCCAGACAGGTGCGAACAAACGGGGCTGGGTCTCCGCCTCCGCCTCGATTGCGGCGGGCAGCTCACCTTGATAAATCGCCTCAAAAACGCAGCAATAAAAGCCCTCCATGGAACCGTCATATTGATAGACCATATCCCGCGCCGTCGGTTCACGCACTGCACAGCCCCCCCATAACCCGCACAGCCTCCTCCGCCGCTTCACGCAGATTTTTTACGTCGCCCGCACCGGGCAATCCCAGCGGTGCAGCCTGAAAAAAACTCAGCTGCTCCATACCAAAGGCGAATATTTTCGGGTCAAGCAACGCCCGCGCCACCGCTTCACCGGGCAACCGCACGCCGCACGGGTGATCCGCCGTTAAAATAAAGTATTGCGCCCGCTTAAGTACCACACCCATACGTTTGAGTGCCGAAAAATCCAGCTTCATGCCGCGCCGCTCGGCAAGAATGCGCTGGCAGCTGCGCGGTCCGATACCCGGAACACGCAACAGAGCTTCGCGCGCGGCTCGTTGAACGTCCACGGGGAAGTGCTCCGGGTGGCACAGCGCCCAATTGCACTTTGGGTCAACATAGGGGTTAAAGTCAGGGGCGGCTTCATCCAAAAGCTCTTCGGCGGCAAAATTGTATTGGCGCAGCAAAAAATCCGCCTGATACAACCGATGCTCCCGCAGCAACGGCGGCTTGGTTTCAAGGCTTGGCAGTAAACTGTGCTGCCGCACAGGGATATACGCCGAATAAAACACCCGCTTGAGCCGATATTTCTGATACAAGCCCTCCGCCAGACGCATAATCTGCAAATCACTTTCCGGCGTTGCGCCGATGATCATTTGCGTCGCCTGCCCGGCGGGAGCAAAACGCGGGGAACCTTTGTGTATGGCAGGCAGACGGTTCGCCGTAGTTTGCAGCGCGCACGGCTTCGTATTGCTTTCCTGAAGCCAACCGTGCATCTGCTCCATGGGGCGCAGGATGGCGCGGCGGTTCTTCTGCGGCGCAAGCGCCTGCAGGCTCGCCTCGCTCGGCAGCTCGATATTCACGCTCATGCGATCCGCAACCAAGCCCATGCGCCAAATTAACTCCGGCGAGGCGCCCGGTATCGTTTTTGCATGGATATACCCGTGAAATTGATATTGCTTGCGCAAAAGCTCTACCACACGCAGCATCCGCTCCATGGTATAATCCGCATCCCGCAGCACCCCGCTGGAAAGAAAAAGCCCTTCGATATAATTGCGGCGGTAAAACTGAATGGTCAGCTCCGCCAATTCCTCAGGGCTGAAAGCGACGCGCGGCACGTCGTTGCTGCGGCGGTTAACGCAGTAAGCGCAATCATATATGCAACTGTTGGTCATCAACACCTTCAGCAGCGAAATACATCGCCCGTCCGCCGCGAACGAGTGGCAACACCCAGCAGGCAAAGCCGAGCCAAGCTCACCCGCGCCCGCCGCCCGGTTCGAACCGGAGGAAGTGCAGGCAGCATCGTATTTTGCGCCGTTAACCAAGTGCTCCAGCTTTTCCAGCAGCTCCAACGCAAAACCTCCAAACAGAACAATTGAACTATAAACGGAATATTCGTTCTTCGCTCTACCAATATAGCACATCCGTTCGGAAAAAGCAAGCTTTTTTGCAAATTTTTTTCAATCGGCTTGCCAAGAGATTTTTTATAAATCGCACATTTTCGGCTTGTTTTTTATTTTTAGCTATGGTATAATACAACATATTGAGATTTCACGCCCGGCGGCGCTTTCTCATGTTGCATTAGGAGGGAATTGCCTTGTCAGGTTTTGAATTGGCAAACGAACTGGATCAAACGGTACAAATCAAAGTGATTGGCACAGGCGGCGGCGGCGGCAACGCCATCAACCGCATGGTCGCCAGCGGGGTGCAGGGCGCGGAATTTATCGCGATCAATACAGACAAGCAGATTCTAAACGAATCCGTGGCCACGCATAAAATTCAAATCGGAGAACGCACCACGCGCGGCATGGGCGCGGGCGGCAACCCGGAGGTCGGGCGCAAGGCCGCCGAGGAAAGCCGTGAACAAATCACCGACGTGCTGCGCGGCGCAGATATGATCTTCGTCACCGCCGGCATGGGCGGCGGCACGGGGACAGGCGCGGCGCCCGTCATCGCGCAGCTCTCAAAAGAAATGGGTGTTCTGACGGTGGGCGTAGTTACCAAGCCCTTCCGCTTTGAAGGAAAGCACCGCATGGATCAGGCCCTCGAGGGCATTCATCGCCTTGCGGAAAGTGTGGACAGCCTGATCGTCATCCCCAACGAACATCTGAAGCGCCTGAGCGATCAAAAGCTCCCGGTCAAGCAAGCCTTTGCGCTGGCGGATCAGGTGCTGCTGGAGGGTGTGCGCAACATTTCGGAGCTGATCAAAATCCCCAGCTATATCAATCTGGATTTCGCGGACGTTAACACCGTCATGCGCGGAGCCGGTTACGCGCACTTGGGCGTTGGCTATGGCAAGGGGGAGGACAAAGCAAAGCTCGCCGCCGAAGCAGCCGTCACAAGTCCCCTGCTGGAAACCTCCATTGACGGCGCAAAGGGTCTGATCATCAACATCCGCGCTTCCGAAGACGTGGATCTGGATGAGGTGGAGGCCGCTGTGGAATACATCACCAAAAACGCCGACGACGAAGCGCATACCATCTGGGGCATCGCGCTGGATGAAGAGATGGAGGACGAGCTTTCCATTACCGTCGTCGCCACAGGCTTTGACCCGAAAAGCATCGAAGCGCAAACGGACAAGCCCGAAGGCGCAAAACCCGCGAGCGGCTGGAAGCCTGGCGAATACACCCTGCCGCCGCCGCTGGATCAATATTTTCAAGGGCAGAGCACGACGAAGTCTGCGCAAAGACAAGCCGACCCACTTCGGAGCGACCCGCCGGCGCGCCCGCCGCAGCGCAGCGCATACGCATCCGTACCCGGCGGCGACGCGGATGTGGATAAGGATCATGATACAGTCATCAGCATGCTGCTGGATAAGGTTTCACGCGACCGCAACGGACGGAAGTAATGCTGCGCAGATAACCCCGGGGCGGCGTTCTGCCGCCCATTTTTTATGAGGGTGATAAGGAGAAGCAGGATGAAGCTCTTGGTCTTAGATGGCAACAGCATCCTCAACCGTGCGTTTTACGGCATCAAACCGCTCACCACGAAGGATGGGCGCTTCACCAACGGCATCTACGGCTTTTTGAACATCCTTTTCGCCCTGCGCGAGCAAGTGAAGCCCGACGCCGCTGCCATCGCCTTTGACCGCCGCGAACCAACCTTTCGGCACGAAATGTTCGCCGGCTACAAAGCGCAGCGCAAAGGAATGCCCCCGGAGCTAGCGGCACAGCTTGAACCGCTGAAGGAGCTGCTACGTACCCTTGGCTATGCGCTGCTCGAAACGCCGGGCTGGGAAGCCGACGATATTCTCGGCACGCTCGCAGGCGCCTGCGGCGCAGACGACACTTGCTTTATTGCCACAGGCGACCGGGATGCTCTGCAGCTGGTCAACGATCGCGTTCACGTCCTGCTGGCGCAGACAAAAATGGGACGACCGCAGACGACAGAATATACGCCCGAAGCAATCGAAGCCGAATATGGCGTCGCGCCGCCCACGCTGGTCGAAATGAAGGCACTCATGGGCGATAGCTCCGATAATATCCCGGGCGTGGCAGGCATCGGGCAAAAAACAGCGGGAGAGCTGATCGCCCGCTGGGGCAAGCTCGAAACGCTCTATGAAAATCTGCAGGATGCCGGCATCAAGCCAAACGTGCGCGTGAAGCTTGAAAACGGGCGTGAAATGGCCTACTTAAGCCGTGATTTGGGAACAATCCGCACAAGTGCGCCTGTCGCAACGGATTTTTCCGCCTATATCCCGCAAGCCGCAGACGCCGCAAAAGCAACAGAGCTGCTCGTGGAGCTGGAGCTTTTCAGCACCCTGGAGCGTCTGCGCCTCCCCGCCGCCGATGTGCTCGAAGGCGCACCGCCCGCAACGGTTCTCAAAATCACCGAAGCAGTGGATTTAGACGCTCTGTTCGCGCGGCTTTGCGCCGCAGGGAGCGCCTTTTTCGCAGCGCAATGGGATGGCGCGCTGCTGGAGGCACTCTTTTTTGCCGAAGAAGGCGGCGTCACGCGCGCAGCCAGCGGTTCGCTCTTTTTTGCCGGTTTTTTGCGCAAGCTCCTGCAAGAGCCTTCCGTCGCCCTCTACACAATAACCGCCAAGCCGCTGTTCCACTACTGCCTGCGTGAAGGCTTTGCGCCGTCGCCGCTAGCCATGGACGCCGAACTGGCTGGCTATTTGCTCAACCCCAACGCCTCCGGCTATCCCATCGAACGACTGGCGCGTGAATATAGCATTCCCCTCCCCCCCTGCGAAATCCCTGCCGCGCAAGCCGCCGCCCTGCTGCCCGCGCTCTGCGAAAGGCTATCGCAGGCTCTTGCGGAAGGTGATCAAACGCAGCTGCTGCGAGAGATCGAACTGCCGCTCAGCGCAGTGCTGGCAAATATGGAGCACGAAGGCTTCGCGGTAGATGCCGACCGCATTGAAGCCTTTGGAGATACGCTGCAAAGCCGTCTGATTGCTTTGACGCAGGAAATTCTCGGCGAGGCAGGCGTGAGCTTTAATATCAATTCGCCCAAGCAGCTGGGCGAGGTGCTTTTCGATCGCCTGGGTCTAAAGCCCCCCAAAAAAACGAAAACCGGCTATTCCACCAATGCGGAAGTTTTAGAGAGCCTGCGCGGCGAACACGCAATCGTTGCGCTCATTTTAGAGTACCGCACCTTGAGCAAGCTCAAATCCACCTATTGCGACGGGCTGCAGAAGCAGGTCGCGGGCGACGGGCGCATACGTTCCAGCTTTAACCAGACCGAAACCCGCACCGGGCGCATCTCCTCTAGCGAACCGAACCTTCAAAACATTCCCGTGCGCACAGAGCTGGGGCGCGAGCTGCGCCACTGCTTCATCGCGCGGGAAAGCCGGCTGCTGCTGGACGCCGATTATTCACAGATTGAACTGCGCGTGCTGGCGGCGATGGCGGGCGAAGAAACCATGCTGCAGGCATTTGAAAACGACGAGGATATTCACACACTGACAGCCTCGCGCGTGTTCGGCTTGCCGCCGGGGATGATCACGCCATTGCTGCGCCGCCGCGCAAAAGCGGTCAATTTCGGCATTGTGTATGGCATCGGCGCGTTTTCGCTCGCACAGGATATTGGCGTCCCCTTCCGCGAAGCCGAAAGCTACATTCAAGAGTATTTTGCGCAGTATCCGAAAATCTATCATTTCCGGCAGGATTTAATCCGATTGGCAAAAGAGCGCGGCTATGCCGAAACCTATTACGGACGCCGCCGCGCGTTGCCGGAATTGCAGAATTCCAAACGCGCACTGCGTGAATTCGGCGAACGCGTCGCTGTCAACATGCCCATCCAGGGCACGGCGGCGGATATCATCAAGAAGGCAATGATCCGTGTGCACCAACGCCTGTTGCGCGAAAATTTGCAGGCAAAGCTCATCCTTCAGGTGCACGATGAATTGATTGTTGAAGCACCCGCCGCAGAAACGTCTGCGGTCGCTCTATTGCTCCAAGAAGAAATGGAGAGCGCCGCCGGGAATTGGATTACGCTGGTTGCGGAGGTGCACCGAGGCAAGGATTGGGCAAGCGCAAAATGATTCCCTTTTTATGGGTGATTTTGAATTTTCTTTGCAAGCTATTGACAAATCCACGCGAAATATGCCATAATAAGCGGGGTGAGTGTATGCGTGTAATCACGGGTGAAATGCGCGGCACGCCATTGGCAGCGCTGCCGGGGGAGGATATTGTTCGCCCGACCTCCCAGCGCGTGAAGGAAGCGATGTTCAGCACCATTCAATTTGAAGTGGATGGACGCACCGCTCTGGATGCTTTCGCAGGCAGCGGGCAGTTGGGTATTGAAGCGCTCAGCCGCGGCGCGGCGCATTGCGTTTTTATCGAAAAAGACGCAAAAGCGGCAGCGCTGCTGGCGCGGAACCTAGAACGCGCCAAATGCACGGCGCGTGCGCGAATTTTGCCGGGTGATGCGTTGCAGTTCCTCCAGCGCCAAGGCGAAAGCTTTGATTTGGTGTTTTTGGATCCTCCCTATGGGAAAGGTCTGTTACAAGAGGCAATCCCTCTGGTCGCGAACCGGCTCAATCCCGGCGGGCTCCTTCTTTGCGAAGCGCCGACGGGTGAAGCTTTGCCGCAGCAAGCGGGCACAACGGTGCTTTGGCGCAGCTACCACCACGGCAAAACCACAGTGCATTTATTCAAAAAACCGAGCGAAGGGAACGACGCATGAGAACGGTGCTTTGCCCCGGCAGCTTTGACCCCGTTACAAACGGGCATATGGATATCATCCGGCGGGCGGCGGCGCAATTTGAGCGCGTGATTGTTCTAGTCGCCATCAACGCAACCAAGCCCGGGCTATTTGCGCCGGAAGAGCGCGTGAAGCTGTTGCAGCGCTGCCTCACGGATGTTCCGAATGCCGAGGTGCGCAGCTTTGCGGGCTTAACCGCGCTGTATGCCAAGCAGACCGGCGCTTCGGCGATCGTCAAGGGCTTGCGCGCCATGAGCGATTTTGATTACGAGTTCCAGCAGGCGCTCACAAACCGCCAGCTCAACCCTGCTGTTGAAACCATTTTCATGTCCGCAAGCGGCGAAAGCATGTATCTTTCTTCGGGGATGGTCAAGCAGGTCTGTTCCCTTGGCGGTGACGTGAGCAGCTTTGTTCCGCCGGAAGCATTGCCGGACGTTTTGGCGCGGCTGCGCCCGCAGGACAAGCAATGATATGTTAAGGCGTATTGGCGCGCCCTGAAAATATTCGCAGGAAGGTGTGGGTTTTTGATGTCGGATAACGTAGATGCCATGCTCGCGCAGATGCAGGAATTATTGGATAACGGCAAAAAAATTGGTCGCTCGCGTATCATTGACGGTCTAGCTTTTCAGGATTTAATAGAATCCCTCCACGCAGCGATGCCCAATGTCGTGGAACGCGCGAAGGAGGTCGTCGCGCAACGGGCGGATATTCTGGAAAAGGCTCGCTTGGATGCGGAAGCCCGCACCACAGAAGCGCAGCAGCGCGCGGACGAACTGCAGACGCACACAAACGACCGCGTAAACGAGGTTGTACAGCACGCTAAGGAACGCGTCGTGCAGGCGCGGGCACAAGGGGAGCAAATTGTCGCCGAGGCGCAGATCCAAGCCGCGAAACTGGTGGAAGAACATACCATCACCATTGCTGCGCAAGAACGCGCTGCGCAAATGGAACGTCAGGCAAGAAGCAACGCCGAGCGCATTGAAACCGAAGCTCGCCAACAAGCGGAGCATATGCTTGCCCAAGCACAGGAATACAGCCGTGAGCTACAGCAACGCACCGAAAACTGGGGGATGCAATACACCACCGGTGTGCGCGGTGTAGTCGAAGAAATCGTGAACGAAGCCGAGGATATTCTTGCCAGCTCGCTGACAGATATTCGCAACACAAAAAAGCGCTTGCAGGCAAGCATGGCAAAATCCGCCAAAGCCCCGGATCTAATTGAGCCAATGGAACCAATCTTTGTAGAATAACGTAACGCTTCCGCAACCTCGCCGCCATAAATAGGCGGCGGGGTTTTCTTTTCTCGCTTTTGCGCCGACCGCGCGAAAATAGCAATCCCCGGCAGCTAAAGCTGCCGGGGATTGCCCATGATCCGCACCTTTTTGAAAAGCTAAACTAGCTCTTCCGCATCTTCCTTGCGGCGTTTTTTGCCCAGCGCCAAAACCGCCAAGCCGCTCATTGCCAACGCCACAACAAATCCAAATCCGCTTACCGCACCGGTATCCGGGAACAAGCTGCCTTCATCCGGCACAACGCTGATGCCGCCGTCGTCGCCATTGGCGTCGCCGTCGGGATCCGGCACCGGAGGCGCGGGATCGGGGGTAATACCGTCGCCCTTATCACCATCGAGATCAACGCAAATCGGCGGGATAACGATCGGAAGAATCACCGGCGGAAGAACGATTACGGGCAGCGGGATGATGATAACCGCCAACTTCCAGCGGGCATACAGCACATGGCTGGCGGGGATCTTCACTAGGCTTTCCGCTGTGACCAGCGTACCGCCTTTGTCATCCGTATACCAACCCAAGAACTTGTAGCCCAAACGCACCGGAATCGGCAGGTCGCCATACGGCGCATCAAACGTGACCTGCTTAAAGTGCGGGAGCACCACGCCGCCTGCCGGGTCAAAAATCACGATGAGGTCGCTCTGCGCGGACCAGATTGCATAAACCGTGTGGTTTTCCGGCACTTCCACAATGGCTTCCGGCGTCACCCACGCGCCTTCGCCGTCCGCGCCATCTGGGGAATACCACCAGCCAACGAAGTGATAACCCTGCCGGCTCGGCGTCGGGATAGCCCCATAGGGCTGCTCAAAGGAAACAACCTTGCTTGCCGGACTCACAGAACCACCCTGCGGGTCAAAGGTTACAACGATATCAACGTTGGGACTCATTTGCGCATAAAGCGTATGTGCCGCAGGGTTCCGAACGACCGTATTCGCGTCAACCGGCTCACCCTCCGCATCCAGCCAACCGTCAAACTTGTAGCCGGATTTAACCGGGACAGGCAGTGCGCCGTATTTCGCGTCGAATGTAACGTTCTTTTCCGCCGGATCAATGGTCACATCCGTCAAGCCCGCCGCCGCTTCTAGGGTAACGGTGATCGGCGTAATGGCTGCCCAACCGCAATACAAGCTGCGCGGGCTGCCAAGCACGATATAATCCTCCGCCGTGATTAACTTGCGCCCTTCCGTTCCTTCCGGCGCGTCATACCATCCCGTGAACCTGTAGCCTGTACGCGTCGGAGCGAACGTGCTCAGGAACGGTTCCGCCATCAGCGAGTTCGTGCAATAATACGACTGCTCCTGCGTGTTGCGGATTGTAATGGACACTGCGTCAGTGCCATCCATGCTCGCGCTCGGATCACGTTGCCTGCCTGCGGCATTCGGATCATACGCATCCGCGTGCAGCGTAATCACCACACCCTTCAGCGATCGTTCTAAATGCGCATAAAGCGTAATCGTATCCTCTTCCGGATCCTCCAAAAGGCTCGTATCCACGGTCGTGCTCGCCGTCACAGGATCATTGATGCCCTGCGACGCATAAAGCGGAGCTTCATCGGGCACATAATACCAGTTTTCGAAAACATAGCCGTCGCCCAGATTCGCCGTCGGCAACGCTTGGTTGCGCGCTCCGCCGGGGATCGTTTCATTCGTGCCGAAGGGTTCACCGGCAACCACCTTCATCACATAGTAGGGCGTGATAACACTCGTACTATTCGTGTAAGGCTCCGCAGTGAAAACGACCTTCAGTCCATTCGCTTCCGTCCACTCATCCAGCGAAAGTGCCTTCCAACGCGCGAAAAGTGTCAACGTAATTGCTTCGTCATCCTGAGCAAAGCCCTCCGGTCTGAAGTCCTCCGGCTCTATCGTGTCCGTCGGTTGGATGCGCCCGGCTTGACTTGCCGTTGCGCCGGCTGCAACATCCGCTGCCGCGGAGGTGTACCAGCCCAAGAAGCTGTAGCCCTTGCGGATCGGCGCGACCGGCAGACTGCCATATTGCGCGCCCGCCGTAACCAAGCGCGTTTCCACCACAGCCGTGCCGCCCCTCGCGTCAAAGCCCAAGGTCACGGTGATATCTCCGTCCGCCACCCACTTGGCATAAACCGTCACAGTATCGCCGCTCAGCGGGTCGCAAGCAAGAACAGTTGTACCTACGACAACCTTACTCGCTGTTGTAAAGCCGCTGTCCAAATACCAGCCCACCAGCGTAAAGCCCGTGCGCTCGGTGACGCTCGCGTTTTCCGCTACCGTCAACGGCGCAAGCGCTGCTGTGAATGTTGTGCCGGCAGTTGCCGGAGCATTCGCCATCGCCGTGCCGCCATTGACTGCATAAACGACTTCCATCCCGTTCGTAATTCCGGGTTGTTCGGGATCTTCGGGATCCGTTGGGGGGTCTTTATCCTCGTTACCCCACTGGGCAACCAGCACGATAATATGACTCTCTAAGCCTGGATCAATCGCGTCGTCGTTCCCTACAAGCGTAGTTGTTCCTTCCAGGTACCAGCCAAGGAAGTGATAGCCGCCGCGCTCCGTATAGGGGCTGACATCGCGCCCTTCGCCATTGTCTGCGGCATCCAAATCAAAGTACGTGCCGTAGTCTTCGCCCGCCATGACCTCCGTGTCGGGCGGAAGATCGTCTGTCGTACCGCCGTTCGCGTTGAACCTCACAACCACGGGCTGCCCGTCTTGCGGATCTTCCGGGTCGATCGCTTCCCAGTTTGCCTGAATCGCAACCGGATACTTTCCGTCAACCGCTTGCATCCCGGGTGTTGGCTCGACCGTCTTGCCCGCCAAGCCCGCCGTCGCAACGCCTGCCGCCCAATCCGCAGCCGGGAGCAGATCCTCCGAGAGCCAGAATGTCAAACGGTAGCCGGGGCGCGTATATGCCGAGAGCCCGTCAAGATTACCAAGGCTGTCACCGGCGTTGTAATACTGCTGCAGCCAATCGCCTTGCGCCGCCGGGTTGCCGCCGTTGGGATCCCAAGTCACCACAATCAACTTATCCCCGTCCTCGGTCGTGGTGTAGATGTCCCACTTGGCGACCAGCGTAACAACCCAAACGCCGTCCTCTGCCACGGCGTCAACCGCGGGATTGATCGCGTCGCCGGAAAGCACAGGCACACCGTCTGCGGATTCCAAACGCCAGCCCGCAAACTGATAGCCCGCGCGAACAAGGTAGTCGTCGTCGTCCACGTCAAAGCCAGGCGCAAGTGTGCTGTAAAGCGCACCGGCAGTCACATTTTCGATCGGATCACGCCCCGCAAGCGTTGTGTTGCTCGCCAGCACACCGCCGTTAAAATCAAATTCGATACGCAGCGCATCTTCAATGGCTTCCCACTGATAATAAACGGTTTGCACTGCCGCACCATCCAGATCTACCGGTGTGATGATCGTAGCGCCCGTGATCGCATTCCCGCCTGTAGCGGCGTCGTACCAGTCGGTTCCCGTGTAGCCCGCGCGCGTCGGCGCCGCCGGTTTGTCGGTAATTGTGCTGAAAGGATTGCCCGCCGTCAAGCTGCCGGAAACCTTGCTGTTTGTGCTGCCATCCGGGAACACACCACCGTTCGGATTCCAATAAACGCTGGTCGCATTGGGGTTCGCACTATCCGTCCATACTGCATAAACGCGGCGCTCCGCAGGTACGTTCGTATCCGCCGGATCGTCAGCTTCAATCGGATCGCCCCAGTCAACCTCCGCGCCGTCGCCGTCATACCACTTGCCATCCCAAGTATAACCTACGCGCGCAGTCGTCGGCGGCGTGCCAGTCAAAACGCTGCTCGCGGTCACGGTCACAAAGGCTTCATCCGCATTCGTTCCATCGGTAAGCGTCGCAAAATCACCCACACCGTTCCCGGGGCGCGAACCGTTCTCCGCGTCGAACACCAGCTTGATCTGATTGTTGGGATCTTCCGGATTCGGCGTTTGCCACTTGGCATAAACCGTTACCGAATTCGTATCCAACACGGACGTATACTGTATGTCAATCAGATCGCTCAGCGTCTTTGCGCCAGTCAGCGTCGTTCCACTGTAGCTCGCCACATCCGCACCGCTTGCGGAGCCGCTGCCCCAACCCAAGAAGGTATGCCCAGCCCAGACCGGAACACCCAGATCAATCAGATCCGGCTCCTTGTTCAAGCCTTGGTGCGGCTGCTTGTTGGCAAGCGGCGTCATCGCGGGCGCGCCGTTGGTGTCGCGGTTGATCGTGATGCTTCCGGCGCTTTCGCCCCAAACCGCATAGACGTGGATCACGTAATTGTCGCTTGCATCGCCGTCCACATCCGGGTTCACAACATCATTCGCGCCAACAATCTTACCCGTCGCGTTGAAAGCGCTCTTTGTTCCAACACGCCACTGCAGGAACGCATAACCCGGGCGCACATCACTCGGATCAAGCTTCGCCGCCGTGATCGGCGTGCCCACCGGATTTTCGACTTCACTGTACTTTGTCGTGCCCGCTGTCGCGTAATAAGGATTGGCATAGGTGTTCGCGGCATCAATCGTTGTGGTTGCGTTGAGATGGAACACCACCTTTGCCGCGTTCGTCGGGTCAACCTCCGGGTCAACCGCAGTCCACCAGCGGTAGAGATCAATCACATAGGGAGCGGATCCCTCCGGCTCAACTATGGAAGCCGCCGTGACCTGACGGTCACCGCTCGGGCTGCTCTGCGCGCGGGTATGCCAACCACCCGTCGCCGTATAACCCGGGCGGGTAACGGTCGGCAGAGCGCCGTAGGCACCGCCAATTTCAACATCCGTCCATGAGGCAATCGGCGACGGGATTCCGCCGTTGGGATGGAAATTGATCGTCGCAAACTGCTCTGTTCCCGGATTTTCCGGATCGCTCTCGCTCATCCACTTCGCGTAGATATGCATTGTCGGATCGGTTGCATCGGTCGTTGTGGCTGGGGAGGCTACCGTCACGGCGCCGCCGCTGCCGTCCGGTCCGGTAAACCAGCCCTGGAAGAGGAAGCCCGGGCGAATCGGTGTCGCCGTTGTGACCGCACCCCCCAGCGCAGCGCCCGCCTTCACCGGCAAACGATAAACAGGGGTGTTGTCGCCGGGCTTATACATTGCGTCCGCGTCCGACGCAACCACCTGCGCCGCGAAGCCTTCATCACTTGTCGGCGGCGCGGCAAAGCTCGCATATGTGCCATCCAAATGATAGAGCAGCTGTGCACTGTCTTCATCTTCCGGTCCCGTCGGCGTTTTTGGCGTGTATGTTGCCTCAACCGTGACGGTCGCAGCTGTCGGCACAATGGTCACGCTTGCGCTAACCGCGCCGGTCGCCGCGCCACCCGTGATCACCCAACCGGCAAAATCATAGCCCGCCTTGCTCGGATTTTCCGACGGGAACACGCCGACGCCGGTAAATATATCGCCGACACTGTTATAGGCGCTAAACGTGCCATAGTTGTTGCCCGCCGTCACAGTACGCTGGTAATTGCCCAGCCCCGCATAATTGCCGTCAGCCGCCATCGCGCCGCCTTTGAGATCAACTTCCACGGTGACGCCGCCCGCAACCGGTATCCACTTGGCGACCAGCGGCAGATACGGATAGAGCGTGCCGGTATCCTCATCCTCATAAACGCCCATGATGCCACTGTCAAGCACATCCGTGGTAACTTCCTCAGCGTCCTGTATGGTGTACCCCGGATCGCTGTCGTCACCGGTGCCGTCAATCACATCACCGTCAGCGTTCAGCAACTGCCATCCGTCGAACGTGTAGCCCGTGCGGTTCGGTTCCTCTGCGGAACTAACGTTCCCTAGTATCGACGGGTTGCCGCGCGTGATCGCATTGTCCGTATCCACCCACGGCTCCGCACCGTCAACGAACGTGCCACCATTGGGATCGTATTGCAAATAGAAATTGCTCGAAACGGGCGCCCAGTCAATATAAAGGATAACATAGTCCGTTCCGTCCTGCGGAATTTTATCCAGCTCGTATGTTCTGCTGAGCCTTTGCAGTGTCCCGCTCGCAATCGGAATCGGCTTGCCGTCAGCGCCAAGCTCATTCTTCGCCGCCCAGCGCCATTTCCATTGCCCATATTGCCCATTGATGGTAGGCGTAACGGGCAACCCGGCGTTAAAAAGATTTTCGCCGACAGAGACATCCGCAAGATAGAACTCCGTATTCGTTCCGCCAAAGCTCGCTGCCGCCTGCTGCGGAACACCGAAGCTCTGAATGTCCTGATAGGTAAAGCTATTGCCCGCGGGCAAATCCGGATCGGTCAGCGATAAATCGATGGCAAGGGTGAAGCTCGGCGTTTGCGCGCCATAAAACGCCACCGCCACAACGCGATACGTCCCGTCGCCATGCGTTACCGCATCCAACCCCAGCAGGTTATACGTCGCGCCTGCACCGGCTTCCCAAATGAGCATGTCGCTGCCAAGCGGGTGGTACGCATCATAATGGCTTCCCACAACAACCCAGCCGTTGCCGTCAAGGGTGTTGCGCTCCAAGCGCAAGCCATAGCCCACAAAGACGTTGCCGGACGGGTGCGCCGGCGGGGCGACCGGCGTAGCGTAATTCGCCGCCGTGAAATCCAGATCCTCCGCCGGGGTCAATGCTCCTGTCGCCCCCGTAGAATAATCCGCATCTGTCAGTGTGCCCGTGTTATCATACAAAACCGGCATGGTAAGCGCCTCAAAATTCGCGACAAACACCATCTTCTCGCCGAGACCATGATCAAAAGTCCAAGCGGATGTCAGGTTTTGATCCTTGGCATACTCCACCTGCCACTCGGTTTTGTAGCTTGCATAGGCGTCAGCCCAATCACCATCAGAAACCGTGTGCAAAACGCCTTCGCTGTCAAGGAAGCTTGCCATGGGGCCAAGCTGGGTCATCGTCCAATTCACGAACCTGTGCCCGACCGGCGCGGTCGGCACTGTGCCCGTGACGTCATAAGCCTGGTCGTAGCTAACCTGTTCCTCCAGGAACAGCGCGCCCTGGCTCATATACTGCACCTTATAGGTCTTGGGATACCAATTCGCCTTGATGGTCGTATCCTTCGAGCCAATATTCAACTGCGCCTCGCCCGCGTATTTCGTGTTTTTGCCCTCATAGGCAATCGCTTCCGCCGGCGTGATTGCGGAGCCGGTGTCGGTATCCTCCAAGCTCCACCCCGTGAAGTTGTAGCCGCGTCTGCCGTCTTCGACGCCCGGCGTCGGGTCAACCTTCAAGCCGGTGATCGGGGTGCCTTCATAGGGAACGCCTTCGGCAATATAGCGTACGATATTTTTCGTGCCGACAGCTGTCGCCGAATTCTCGTTTGTGAAATCCGGGTGCAGGTAGAACGGATAAGGCGAACCGTTTTTCATGCTGAAGGTGCCGCCGTTACCGTCGATGGTGACCCGGATGAAATCATCGCCGAACACAGGCGTGAACTCCAGCACCTCATCCGTGAGCGTCAGCCACACGAACTGCTCGCCCGCCTGGTAGACGCGGTTGTCGCCGCTGAAAAGCCAGCCGGTGAAATGCTTGCCGAAGGGCACATCCTCATCCGGATAGGGCGAGCTTGTCACCGTAATAGCGCTATAATACGCGACATCTATCGCACCGCCGAAATAATCCTCCGGGCTAACCGTGCCGCCGCCGGTATTCGGGGTTGCGTCGGTCAAGCCGTTCACACCGATGCTGGTATACTTATACTGCATCTCCACGGGCTGATAATAGAGGTCATAGCGCAGCCGCCCGAAGGTCAGCGCGTTGTCCAGCACCCCCGGGGTCGCGTCGGTGATAGCCGTGCTCGTCTTTTCGGCGCCGGAGAAGGTTCCCAGCTCTGTATCCGCTACGGTCGTCAAAGCCGGTCCCTGGTAGAGCGGATTCGCAACCTCATCCCACAAATGCGCTTGGTCTTCATCCACGCCCCAGCGGATAACGTCAACCAAGCCGTCATACACCAACGACTCCGTGCCCTCGTCATAGAACGTCGGGTTAAAGAGGAAGCCCGTCGGGTTCTCCGCCCACACATGAACCGTAGCGCCACGCATGTAGGGGCTGTTTTCAACCAGATTACTCGGCACCTCAAGCAGCAGCAGCTTGCCGTTGTGCACCACATAGCTGCCATCCGGATATGCCGCCCGGAAGCCCTGCCACTGCCGCTGCCACGCCACAATCGCCGCAGCACCCACCGGTGAATCATAAGCCGGAACAGCGTTCACCGGCGTTTCGTCCGAAAGCAGCCCATTTCCATTGCTGTCATAGAGATAAGAAGGCGTCACCAGCGGGTGCAGCACCTGCGCGCCGCCGTCGATGCTCTCCAAATAGAACTCGCCCGGGAAATAGACCTCGCCGCGCGCGCCGCCCTGCCCCGGGGAATACAGCGCACCGCTTGCCCAGGCGCGCCAGCCCGGGATCTCCTCATCATTCGCGTCATATTGCGGGAAGAGCTTGTTGTATTCCTCCTCCGTGATCGTCGCGAACGTGCCGACGTTATCCCTGTAAAACAGCTCGCCGTTGGGCTTGTGGTGCGTCACGTAAGAGCTGCTCCTTACGACGGCTGCGTCGTTCTTCGTCACGCCCTCATTGTTCACATTGTCGCCCGGCACGTACAGCCAGTTCCACGCGCTGACGGTGTCGCCGTCAAGGATTTCCTCGCCTGTGACGCCCACAAGCTCTTCTTCCGCCTTTGTGCCAACAGCGCCCAGCCCGTCGCCCTTCCGGCGCACTGCCAGCGTGGAAGCCGCCGCGTCAATGCTCGCTTGCCACTGCGCCGCGTTCTTGCCGCTCGGCTGCATCACGCGCCCAAGCTCCAGCCCCGCCGTCACCAGCTCGTTCCGGTAGCCCTCCCAATTTTCTGTGACAAACAAATCCTTCGAACGGAACTGGTTCGCCGCAGCGAAATAATTGGTGCGCAGGGTGGCTTTGTTGATGACATTTGCTTCCAGCCACAGATAAAAATAAGTCCTTGCATACTTACCGTTGCCCTTAGCCGTATCACCCTCCCAGCGCTGCTCCTGCTCAAAGCAGAGCAGGTGGCTTTTGACAGCACCGGCGGCATAACCATTCGCGCTCGATATCGCGCCCTGCGCGGGTCCAAGCAAACCGGCAGAGCCTGTTCTGTAGCCGTAGTCACCGGACCAGGAATTATGCAGAAACGAAAGCGCCTGCGCGTGAGCGTTGACAAACTGAATGGCGTTCACGTTATTCATCCACGCACGACCGCCGGTCTGTTCCACTTCGCGGAAGTGATAGATTTTGCCGTTGATGGGATGGTCATCGCTGTTGTCCCAATCAAACATCATCACGCCGACGCTTAAAAAGGGAAGCTGTGCATACCCCGTATAGCGGCTCATGTCAACAGAAAGAATTCCGCGCGGAATCCCGCCGGCATTCGCCGGGTTGACTTCCGTGTCATAAAAATCCTTTGATTTACTGTCCCCACCTGTATTTGTATCATTCAAATCCAGTGTTGCGTTCGTTCCTTGACCGTATACCCAAACGCCGCCGCCCGGCGCGTTCGCAAAATAATTCGTCCCAGTGATTGCGCTGCCGCGCACATTTTGAACGTACAGCAGGTTCGCCGTTGAACCGTCCCGCTTCATGCCCCAGTTGCCTTGCGTCACAGAACCGCTGGCACTTAAGCCATCGTAATGGTTAAGTCCCCACCCATTGTTCGAGCTGAGATTCGGGTCAACGCGCAGCGGATTCGCCTTCGTGCCGCTTGCGTCCATAAACTGCGAAACCCGGTTCCCGCCAGCCACCGTGTGGACGCCCGTCATGAAGGTATACGTATCCATGATGCCGTCAGCCGCCGGAGTTATCCAATCTTGCTTCGTATTCGTCCACACGCGTGTCGCCACACCCGCTTGCACCAGCGGGGTGGGGTGAATGTAGGTGACGGCATAGCTTTCGTAAACCACACCCTGGTAGGTGTAGCTGAATACCCACACGACCGCACCCTCAGTTGTGGCGGACTGCGCGTTAAAGCTAAAGGTCTGCTGATCGCCCGCGGGGTACGCTGTCATGGCGTTAAAATCATAATACGCGTTCGGGTTCACGGGCAAAACCGAAACGCCGCCCACAGTCGGGTTTGCCGCAAGAATGCTGCTGCTCGGCGTGCCGTTCTTATCCAGCGTGTAATAGCCGATCTTCTTCGCGCTGGCAAATGTCGCGCCGGGCACGGTGAAGGTCAGCTTCGCGTCGGCGGCGTTGCCGGCGTTGGACAGATCCTGGTCCAGGTTATCCTTGGTCAGCACGTAATAGATATTCGTCGCGCCCGGGCGCAGATAGACGGCTTCAGGGGCAAGCGCCGTGCCGACCGCGCGGGTGATGAGGCTCGCCGTGGCGATGGTCTTCTGCGTCGCCGCCGTCGCTTCGAGCAGCGTTTCGGTCACGGCGTTGATGGCTGCCTGATCCGTTTCCGGATAGCCCAGAACCTGCGTCGCTTCATCCAAAGCCGCCTTGAGCGCGGACAGCGTGGCGCTCAGTGCGGCGTTACCGGTGTTCAGCGGAGCGGCGACAGCCTGCCGCACGGCAAGGCGCAGCGCACTCTTATCCACGGCGGTGACGTCCAGGCGCGTGCGCTGGATGACGTTCAGCTCGGGATCCGCACCGCCAATCGCATCATACACATGGGTCGTGGAGGTTTCAAAAATCAAGCTCTCGCTCTGCCCGTTCCAGGAGTTGAGCGTATTGACCGGATACAAGCCGTGTGTTTCCACAACAGTTGTATCATTCGCGGAGGTCAAATTCGTCTGCGTCGCAAGCGTGCGCGTCGCGCCGCCCACCTTGACGGTTATGCCCTCGAGCGACTTCTTTTTGTCCGGCTCAGAGATCCAGAACAGCACGTAGCCCACACCTAGGTTCGGCACGTCCTTGAGGTTTTTGTAGCGGCTGGAATCCACGGTGATGGTGCCCATGTAGCTCGGCGTCCCCTGCGGATCCACGATATTCGCTTTTTCGTTAACAGTAAAAATTGTGTTGGTAAGCGTCGCCTCCCGCCGGCTCAGCACGACGCCGCCGTTTGCCTTGCCCGGGAACACCGCATCGGTAATCCCGGTGGGGTTATTGTCAACCACGCCCCAATGGACGTTGCCAACATACGTCCCATTGTGCGTTTCGTTGAGATACCAGAAGCTGCTGTCGAACCTCTCAATGGCGGGGTACATCGTCGCGGTATAACGGCGGGCGCGGTCTCCGCCCATCGTGCCGTGAATACCCGCGATGAAGGCATACTGCGTACGCTCCTCCGGCTGCGTGAGAGGAATCCAGTTGTAGTTGCCCTTGTAGTACCCCATTATGCCCGTTTCCGCCGTGCTCGGCTGGTAAAGGACGGAGTAGGCGTAAGCCTCGTTGGAGGTGGGCACGCCGTCAACCACCAACTCGTAGACGACCGTCCAGCGAATGAGCAGCCAGGCGCTGTCCGGCATCGCGTCTTCCATCTCCACCTTGGTAACGGCGACGTCGCTGGGGAATTTCGGTCTGCTGCCGCTCCAAAGCTCTCTGCTGTTGCCGGTGAAAACACCGTTGGCTAAGTTGTTCGTGCCCGCGCCGAACATACCCGTCATATGCAGCTGACGGATCTCCGGCGTAAAGGCGGCGCCGCCCTTTGTCTTGGCGCCGACGACATCATAACGAAGCCCTTTGATCGTCGCGTCTTCCATGCTGAAGCTGATCGCGCCGGCCTTGTTATTCGCCTCGGCATTCACCTGCCCGCTCGCCTGCGTTGTCACGAACCACTGTGAAACTTTTCCGCGCGCCTTCATGTAGATGGTTTCAGGCGCATAAAACTGCGCCGAAGCCGCAGAACCGGCCTTGATCTCCGTTTCTGCCATGCCGCCCGCCAAACCGGGGACGGTCAGCACAGAAACCAGCATCAGCGCCGCCAGCAAGAAGCCCAGCCCCCTGCGCAGCGCGCGACCGGCTGCGGGGATCCCCGTTGCCTTGGTTTTCATACAAACTCCAACCTCCCTTAAAGGTTTCAGATTTCCGCCCATTACAATAAGGGCATTATCCGCTAGGATTATAGCACGTCCCCGCGCGTTTGTAAATATGAAAATGGAAAATTCAGAAAAAATATTTTACAAAGCATTCATAAATTCCCTCGAAAATTCACCAAAATCAAACAATTCGCCGATTTATCGCTGCAAATCACAAAGAAAATGGCAGAAGCCGGAAAATTCCTTGCTTCTGCCACACTTCGCCATATTCAGCTTGGTTGCCCGCACACCGTGAAAATCACTTAAACTTACGCTTGCGCGCGGCTTCGGATTTCTTCTTTTTGCGAACGGAAGGCTTTTCATAATGCTCGCGCTTGCGAACCTCCTGAATAATCCCGTCGCGGGACGCCTGCTTCTTGAACCTGCGGAGTGCGCTGTCCAGCGACTCGTTTTGTTTCACCGTTACTTGGCTCATCTGTATCCCTCCCCTCTTCGGGGCGCTTCGCACCCGTTTACGTTACCTATTATAGAGTGTGCGGCGGCGTTTGTCAACCCCAAAACGCCGCAAAGAATGAGCAAACCGTGAACACGCTGTAAAAAAATATAACCGCGTTTGCGCCAAAAAGCACTTGCATGTGCCGGGTTTTTACGCTATACTGAGGGTGTTAATTCCTCTCGAAAGGATATATTCATGCGTATATGTAAGCACAAGTGGGCGGCGCTGCAAATCCCGCGCCGCGCCGTCACCTTCATTTGCCTGTTTGCGGCGCTGACGGCGCTCTTTTTCGGGCTGATGTGCGCGGTGTTTACCATCCCGCGGGAGCAGGTCGAAAGCAACACCGCCGCCGCGCGTCCGCTGCTCCGGGATACCTCCGTCGGCTTTGGTCCGGAAACCTATTTCGGCGATTGGGTGGTGCTGGATTACTATACCGACGGTTACATGCTTGATTGGGCGCTCGGCAGCGACAATGAACAGCAGGAGGACACCGGGCTTCTCCCCTCGGCGATGATTTCAGACTACGCGCGCTACTGGCACGGTTATATGGTCTACCTGCGCCCTGCGCTTGCGTTGGGGCGCTTGCAGGATTTCCGCTGGGTCAACGCGCTGGTGCAGGGCGCGGCGCTTTGCGTGCTCGCGGCGCTGCTTGCCAAACGGCTCGGGCTGCGCATCGCCTTGTGCTTCGGCGTTGGGCTGGCTCTGGTGGATTATCAGGTCGTGCCGTATTCCATTCAATACAGCGGCGTTTTCTTGGTGATGCTGGGTGCCTGCATTTGGCTGCTGGCGCGCTGGCAGAGCGATAAATTCCGGTGGCGGCTGCCGTATTTTTTCTTTGTTGTCGGCGCGTGCACCTCTTTTATTGATCTTTTGACCGCGCCGATGGTCACCATGGGCATACCGTTGCTTTTAACCGCCCTGCTGCGCGGGAAAGAAAACGGCGGCGCTTCCCCGCTCCGTGAGTTGCGGCGGTTAATCGCCCACGGGCTTGCTTGGGCGGGAGGCTACATCTCACTCTGGTTCGGCAAATGGCTGATCGCAAGCGTTGCCTTGGGGCGCAATGAAATTCTCGTCTCGTTGCGGCAAATCCTCTTCCGCGCGGGCGCAAGCGCGCAGGGCTACATCCTCATCAGCGAAGGCGAATCCGCACCCCTGCGAATCTGGGAGAATTTCGCGAACCTCAACCGCTGGCAGGCGCTGCAAACCGCCATGCAAATTTGGATGAAGAACCAGCGCTTCACGGTGTTCCTGCTCATGATGGTGCTGCTGACGACGTTGGCCTGCCTTTTGAGCCGCCATGCCCGCAAAGCCCTTCCACAGGCACTGCCGCTGCTTGCCATTGCGCTTATAGCGCCGCTTTGGCTGCTAGTTTTGGGGCAGCACACGGCGATTCACGCAATATTTGCCTACCGCAATTTTATGCCCACGGGTCTGGCGCTGCTCTGCCTCCCCGCCGTGCTGTGGGGCAAGGTAGCAAGAGCGGATATCCCGTTTTCACGAAAAAAGCCGTAAAAAGCCGGTTCAATCAAGCACGCAGCGCGATGAAAGGAGAAGCCATGCCCGGCCTGCAAATTGGCATTGATCTTGGCACCACCTCCATCCTCATTTATGTGCGGGGCAAAGGAATCGTTTTACACGAGGCTTCCGTCGCGGCGTTGGATTCCGCCACCGGGGACGTGCTTGCCGTAGGCAACCGCGTGGCAAGCATGGTCGGGCGCAGCCCGGATTCCCTGCGCATCGTGCACCCCATGCGGGATGGCGTAATCTCCGATTTCACAGTAATCCAGGCAATGCTTGGGTATTATATCCGCCGCCTTTGCGGCAACCGCGTTTTCAAGCCCAGCGTGATGATCTGCATGCCCGCTTCCGTCACCGGGCTGGAGCGCGGCGCGATTTTGGAGCTTGCCATTGCCGCCGGCGCGGGGCGGGCTTGCCTAGTAGAAGAACCGTTGGCGGCGGCGCTTGGAGCGGGCATGAACGTCGCCTATCGCGGCGGGCAAATGATCGTGGATATCGGCGGCGGGACAACCGACGTGGCCATCCTGACGATGGGAACAATGGCGCTCTCGCGCAGCGCAAAGGTTGCGGGCAACGCGTTGAGCGAAGCGGTGCAGCGGCATTTGCGCCGGGAACGCAACGTGCTCATCGGAGATCCGACGGCAGAGGAAATCAAACGCAAGGTCGGCTGCGCGAGACTGCGCAGCGCAGAGCTGGCGGTTTATGTGAAAGGGCAAAGCTACATTACGCATCTGCCCGCCAAGATTGAGATCACCTCCTCCGAATGCTACCTCGCCATGCGCGAACGACTGGAAGCCATGGTGCGCGTAATGCAGCGCACGCTGGAGGAAACACCGCCCGAAATGGCGGGTGATATTGCCGAACAAGGCGTTGTGCTCACCGGCGGCGGCGCGCTGCTGCGCGATCTTGATGTAATGCTCCACGAGCGCACGGGGCTGAAAATCCGCACAGCAAAAAATCCCGTCAGCTGCGTGGCGGCAGGGCTGGGCATAATGATGGAGCATCAAAATGTTCTGGAGGATAACGGCTACTTTTATCGCACCGAAGACGATATCGGCGAATACACCCGCAGCCGAAACCTATGAGCTTTTTGCGGGCAATTGGAGCGTGAGGCTATGACGACGCAGGCATATCTTTCCATTGGCGGCGACTTCCTGGTGCATGGCAGCGCGGTGCTGGGCTTTTTTGATTTAGACAGCACCACGGTCACGGCGCCCGGCCGCAATTTTTTGCGCATGGCGCAGGAGCGCGGCGAGGTCTGCCCTTTGGGCGACGATCTGCCCAAGAGCTTCATCCTTACTGAAAGCGCCCGGCAAACAAGGCTGTATCTTTCGCCGCTAAACACGGCGACGCTGCACAAGCGAGCGGAGCCTTGATGATCCAAAACAGGGTATGCACAACATTGGTCAAGGCATGCCTCCGCACCAGCGCCCTTTTACCATTGCTTGAAGCAGCGCTCCGCCGCCGTCCAGCAAGAGCAGATCGGCATTTTTACCGGGCGCAAGGCTACCGCAAACAGCGTCCGCGCCAATGACCCGCGCGGGGTTGATGGTGCAGCTCCTGAGCGCGGCGCTCTCTGAGATCCCCCAAGCCAGCAAATTTTGATATTCCGTGAAAAGATCGCAGGCGCTGCCCGCCAGCGTTTCGCCATCCGCCATATATACCGCGCCGTTTTGGCAAATCATTGTCTGCCCGCCCACACTGTGCGCCCCCTCCGGCAAACCGGCCGCCGCCACAGCGTCGCTCACCGTGACAGCGCGATCCTCCCCCAGCAGGCGGAACGCCAAGCGCACCGTCGCCGGGTGCAAGTGCACCCCGTCGCAGATCAGCTCGGCCGTCGCACTTTCAGATTCCAAAAGTGCGGCAACAGCGCCCGGCGCACGGTGGTGCAAGGGCGGCATAGCGCAATACAGATGCGTCCCATGCGAAAATCCGGCGGCAAGCCCCGCCCGCGCCTGTTCATACGTTGCACTCGTGTGCGCCATGGCGACGCGGCAGCGGCTTTGCGCCCATCCTGCCGCCTCCAGCGCACCCGGCGCTTCGGGCGCCATCCCCAACAGCTTCACCGGTGCCGCCGCCATAAGCCGCTCCAGCTCCGCGCAATCCGCCGGGCGAATGAAGGCAGGATCCTGCGCGCCGCGCTTCTCCACCGAAATATACGGTCCCTCCAAGTGCAGGCCGTGAATATAAGCACCGGCTTCCTTCCCCATATACGCCACTGTCTGCGCCGCGCTCTCTCGGAGCGTTGCCGGCGCGGCGGTCATGGTAGTGGGGCAAAAGGAGGTCACGCCGCGGCTTGCCAACCGGCGCGAAACGACTTCAAGCGCAGCTGCGCCACCGCCGATTTCCACTCCACCGCCGCCGTGAACATGAATATCCACAAAGCCGGGCAAGATTTTTGCACCGCCCGCATCAAACACTTCCTCGCCGGGCTGTGCCCGCAGTGTTTCGCCTAAAGCGCGGATACGCCCATCCTGAACGGAAACCGCGCCGCGCGTCGGCATAAAGCTGCCGCCGTAAACAATCGCGTTGGTCATAAGCATATGCCAAGCCTCCCCCATGTTTCAAAGTCATTATAACGCAATCGCGCGTGTATAGCAAGCGCCTTCGCGCAGGTCTGAAACTTTTTTTGCCGAAATGACCGCTAACTAAGTGAAAGGGGTGGTTCGATGGCCGGCCAAAACCTCGAACTAAATGCATGCTTCAACGGGATTTATAGCAACTGCCAAAGCAAAGTGCTTGCCTTCGTCACCGCAAAATGCAGGGATCCGGAGGATGTGCGGGACATCGTGCAAAACATCTGGCTGGAATTCTTTGCCCTGCTGCAAAAACGCGGCACGGATTACGCGCGAAGCCCGGAAGCGCTCGCAATGCAAATCGCCAAGCAGCAGCTGGCACGGCATTATTCCCTTGCCGAACGCCTGCGGCTTGCCCTGCCTGCCCGCGCACCGCGGGAAGAAACGGACGGCGCGGAGGAAGCCATCTTGGCAACGGATACATACGAGATCGACGATGCTGTGGCAAACGATCTTTTATGTGAGGAAATCCGGCGGCGGCTGGCAGAGAAATCCGCGCAGACGCGCAAGGCTTTCGCGCTCTTTTTTGGCTGCGATTTAACGATTGCCGAAACGGCGGCTTTGCTGGGCTGGAGCGAATCGAAGGTCAAAAACCATCTCTATCGAACCTTACAGGAGCTGCGGTTATTTTACACCGAGAAAGGGTGAATCCACATGCGAGAAAAAGATTTTCTGACCTCCGTCGCCAAAAGCATGCTTCCGGACGCGGACGCCGTACGCCGTGAAGCGTTGGCACAGAACGCGCATACCACACCGCGCAAAACCGCCGCGTTCCCGCTGAAAAAAGCAATCGCGCTGGCTGCGTGCCTAGCACTGGTGATCACAGGGACGGCAATCGCGCAGCACACGCTGCGTCCCCCGTTAGGTCATACCCTTGCCCCAACAGAAACGCAGCGTGCGCTATCGCCCCCCGCAAGCAAGCCAAGCCCGGCAAGCCAAGCCACGGCAACGGCGACGGCTGCCCCAGCGGCGGATAGCACCGGCAAAGCCGGTGAAAAAACCATACGACCGGAAACGCCGAAAAAAAGCGGTGCGCTTCCCAAGGCACCGACAGTCGTCAAACCCTTGGGCAGCTTTGCGATGCTGGAAAAGGCGTTGGTGGAACTGCAGAGCAAATACAATTACCGCCAATCGGAATACGGGTACACCACCACAGTGCGCGCTGCGGTCGGTGCCGACGCATTCGGCGCGACGCCGGAGAAGGCGGCGGATTCCACCCACGGCACAACCAACACGCAGGTTGCAAATGTAGACGAAGCGGATATCTTGAAAAACGACGGAAAATATCTCTACTATGCCACAGATACCGGCGCCATCCTGATCATGCAGGCGGCTCCGGCAGAAGCGCTGAAGCTTGTGGCGACGATCGCGCCCGGCGCAAAGGCAAACGCACAGACGCAGAGACAGCTATATGTCACGGGCAACCGTTTGGCGGAGCTTTATTCGGATATAACGGAAGAAAACGGCAAATATCTGCAGCGAAGCACGGCACGCATTTTTGATATTACCGACCGCGCAAGCCCGAAGCTCGTGCGTAGCTATACGCAGGATGGCTATTTGCTCAACAGCAGGATGCTCGACGGCGCGGTGTATCTCATCACCCAGACGTTTGTTCCGATGGATTTCGTTGCAATAGACGGCAAAATCGGGAACCCGGAAACCGTGTTGCCGCGCTGCGGTGTGAACGGCAAAATGACCGCGCTCAGCGCCGATAAAATCGCTTGCCTGCCCGACGTCACCGAACCCAGCTACCTGATAATTGGCAGCGTTTCACTCACCAACAAAAACGCGCAGCCCGAAACCGCGGCGGTGCTGGGCGGCGGCGGCAATCTTTATATGAACGAAAAAGCGATCTTCATCGCCGAAACGGTGTATCAGCAAGCTGCCGAAAAAGATCGCCTTGTGCTGCATTCTTCTCCGAAGACGCGCATCCACCGTTTCGATGTTTTTGCCGGCGGCTTGGTGCAATATACCACGGCAGGCGAGGTGCCCGGCACACCGCTCAATCAATTTTCAATGGATGAGCACGGCGGCTATTTGCGCATTGCCACAACGGAGGAAACAGACCACGTCAGCAACCGCATTACCGTGTTGGATCAAACGCTAAAGACCGTGGGCAGCGTGACAGGAATTGCGCCGGGCGAAAGAATCCAATCGGCGCGGTTCGTGGGAAACACCGGCTATCTTGTGACGTTTTTGCGCACCGATCCGCTTTATACGGTTGACCTGAGCAAGCCTGCCGCCCCAAAGCTTCTCGGCGAATTGAAGATCCCCGGCTTTTCGGCGTATTTGCATCCGTGGGGCGACAAATATTTGATTGGCGTGGGACCGGACGGCGATGACAATGGCACGAACGGCGGCACAAAAATATCGCTGTTTGACGTCAGCGACCTGAAAAACCCGCGCGAAGTGGATAAATACACCATCCCCGACAGCAGCAGCAGCGTGGAATATGACCACAAAGCCTTCACCGGCAACGCTGCGCAAAACCAATTTGCTATCCCTGTGATGCGTTATAACATGCGGCACAGCCAATCAGGTTGCCTGGTTTTTGAGGTGATCAACGGCAAGCTTCGGCACAAGCAAAGCTTGCAGCTTGCCACGGATTACGTGCAGCGCGCCACCTATATCGGGCAAAGCTGGTATCTTTGCGGGCAAAACAGTGCGGCGGCATTTGCAATCGAAAGTGGCAAAACGCTTAGTACGCTGCACTGGTGATTGTGGGGCATATCCAAACGCAAACAAGCGGCGGAGGGTTCCACGACCCTGCGCCGCTTTCTGCTTTCATTTATTCCTTTGCGTATTTATAAAACGGAGAATAATTCAAAAGCGGCGTTTACTCACCTCATGCCCGACTGCATGATTGAACCTTGGCGTATCCTGGAGTTTTTGATGTTTGGGCAAAACTGAATTTCCGTGAACGAATCAATTTTGCGCTTGACAGATCCCAATAAAGCCGTTATAATGTAAGAGTTATACGGTGCAGGCGATCCATTAGCTCAGTTGGCAGAGCACCTGACTTTTAATCAGGGTGTCCCGCGTTCGAGTCGCGGATGGATCACCAACTTCATATAATCCGAACACCTTGTTTGTAGGGAAGTGTTTTGGGATTATAGTAAAACTGCCGTAAACGGCATGCAGAAACGCCGCAGGGGTTGTCCTGCGGCGTTTTGTGGGGTTTGGCAAAAAGTGCTTGAAAAATATTGGAAATATGCGCTATAATGGTGGCATGAAAGGGCTTTTTCAGATACTCTAAAGAGTATCTGACCCACTCTGATACTTTGACGGCTACGCCGCCGAAAGTATCGTGGGTAAGCGTGCCGCTTGACCGTCTTAAAATTACGATGCAAGGCGTAGCAACTGACTTGTCGGCGAGGCGTTCGGATTTGTGCTTATTGCCTGAAATACAGCGATTTTTCGAGAGCGAGGATGGCAAACGGGAATTTGCACAGTGGAAGGCGGCACAGGCAGAAAAAAAAGGAGAAAGCGGTGAACACAGGATAACCGCGAACAGCGTTGAGAAACGCACACTGGGGCGGCGAGCCCCGTCCCGGTGTTTTACATAGGTAGGGCGGGGAGCGGTGATAATGCCGTTCCCCACCTTTTCTGTTTTCACAGAGAATTGAGTTTACCATTAACAAGGTAAGTTGGGCGCGTCCTTTTTGCGTTTGGAATTAAAGTTTGGGTAGTCAAAATATAGCACGAATCCGAACGCTTCACCCACTTGAAAAAGGGTTGAAAGGTTCGGATTATGTGCGCTTGGTGCGGATAAGAGGGCTCGAACCTCCATGGATTGCTCCGCAGGATCCTAAATCCTGTGCGTCTGCCAGTTCCGCCATATCCGCATATTTTGTTTTTTATCTATGTCAAGAGCGTTTCGCTCAATTTCTCAACCCGTTTATTCTTGCACGGAGGTAGCCACAGCGAAATCCTGTGCGTCTGCCAGTTCCGCCGTGGGCGCAAATCAGCGGGCGGAGCGAGCCCCGCCCGCTGAACCTTTTATTCCGGGATCAATATGCCGTAGCCACCGTCGCGGCGGCGATAAACGAGGTTAACGGCGTTGCTTTCCGCGTTTAAGAAAAGATAGAATTGATGTCCCAGTAGGTTCATCTGCAAAATCGCTTCCTCCGTATCAATGGGCTTTAACGGAACGGATTTACTGCGCACCAGCGCAAAATGCGTTTCCTCCTCCACGGCCGGCTCGCTTTCGGCAAAATCGGCGAGCTGTGCCGCGTGAATGCGCTTTTCAAGACGGGTTTTGTGCTTACGCAGCTGACGCACCAGTGCGTCTACACAAGCGTCCAACGCGTCGTTCATTTGCGGAGAACGCTCCTCCGCGCGCAAGATCACACCTTGGTATGTTACAGTGACTTCGACTGAAACAGTGTTCTTCTGCGCGGTTGCGGTAATCTTTGCTTCAGCTTCCGCCACGCCTTGCCCCAGCATCCGTTCGATTTTTGCCAGCTTTTTTGCCGCGTGCTCTTGGAACGCCTGCCCGGCAGCGCATTTGCGCCCCAAAACGGTTATTTTCATGCCGCCACTCCCTTTCCGATTTTGGTGTCATTAGTATACCATGCTTTTTCGTATTTGTAAAGGAGCTGTTTTGGCACGCCCCAGATCGGTACCGGGCAGAAAAATTCAATAATTTCGTATTGATATCCCCTTGGTTGTGTGGTATACTCGTGAAGGGAGATCGGAATGAAGCATACGCAATTGAAAACGGCACAGGAGCGCTTGGATGGATCTTGCACAAGAACTACTGGAAACGCGGTTATGGAAAATTGCGGAATGACGCGGGAAGAAGAGATAGAGATGCGCTCTAATGCCGTCTGGGATGGTGTTATGCGGTCCGGTTATAGATACTCAGTTACTCGCCGGGACGAGGGATAGAGGCGTGTATGCAGGAAAGCCGTATTAAGTCAGAATATGCAGGGAGGAACGCAAATGGCGCGGCAGAATTTTCATCACCCGAATTTGCGGGGGCGCGTGGCGGTAATCACGGGCGGCGGCGGAGTGCTTTGCGGAGGCTTTGCGAAGGCTTTGGCGGCACAGGGTGTGAAGGTCGCCGTGCTGGATTTGAGCATGGATGCTGCGCAGGCGGTGGCGGATGCCGCAGTGGCGACGGGCGGCGAGGCGATCGCCGTTGGCTGCGATGTGCTGCAAAAAGAGAGCCTCATGGTCGCGCGGGCAATCGTGAACGAGCGCTTGGGGGCGTGCGATTTGCTCATCAACGGCGCGGGCGGTAACCACCCCAGCGGCACGACGAGCAAGGAGGTCCTTGAATCCGCCGATCTGGGTGAGACGGCGGAGGGTGTCACGACCTTTTTCGATTTGGATCCGGCGGGGATTGCGAAGGTGTTTAACCTGAATTTCCTCGGGACGCTTTTGCCCACACAGACTTTCGCGAAGGATTTGGCCGGCAAGCCGCACGCGGCGATTTTGATGATTACCTCCATGAATGCCATTCGCCCGCTCACCAAGATCCCGGCGTATTCGGCGGCGAAAGCGGCGGTGAGCAATTTTACGCAGTTTATGGCGGTGCACTTTGCCCCTGTTGGCATTCGGGTCAACGCCATTGCGCCCGGGTTTTTCAGCACAAACCAGAACAAAGCGCTGCTCTGGAACCCGGATGGAAGTCCCACCTCGCGGAG
This sequence comes from Oscillospiraceae bacterium, assembly GCA_031280825.1. Taxonomy (GTDB): domain Bacteria; phylum Bacillota; class Clostridia; order Oscillospirales; family Acutalibacteraceae; genus WRMQ01. The sequence continues at coordinate 44,723 of JAITGE010000021.1, forward strand.
CGGAAAAATCCTTGCCGCCACGCCCATGGGGCGCTTTGGTTTGCCGGATGAGCTGACGGGCGCTCTGTTCTTTTTGTGCGATGAGGGCTATTCCTCCTTCGTCACAGGCAGCGTGGTGGCTGTGGACGGCGGATTTTCGGCTTATTCGGGCGTTTAGCCGTCCACCGCAACAAGCTATACAGAGTGCACAGAAATGTTTGTTGAAAATCACGAAACCAAGAATTTCTTTTGGATTGTGATTGACTTTTGTGTACATATGCGCTAGAATAGATTTGCCATAAGGAGGCTGGACAGGTGTTGATAAAAGCCAGAACCTTCCTTAAAGATGAAAAGGAGAGAAACCCGTATGAAGCATGTAACCAAGAGGCTGCTGGGCTTTTCGCTGGCGTTGCTGCTGCTTTTCGGCTGCCTGACCATGGGCGGCGCGGCGGTAAGCGAGCTTGCCCCCATGCTTACCACCGAGCAGAGGCTGACCACTGTGAAGCCGCAGGCGGCGGACGAGCTTATGTTCAACGAGGACGGTACGTACAAGCTCATCCAAGTGACCGACACGCAGGAAATTTTGCTCACCAGCACCATGACCAAGGATTTCTTGAAATGGGTCGCGGCAGAGCGAAACCCCGATTTGTTTGTGTTAACGGGTGACAACATCAGCGCAGGCGGCTTGAACGGCAGCATGCTGACTTCCTTCAACCGCCAGATTATCAACACCTCGATTGATAACCTGATGAAAATTTTCGACGACATCGCCATACCCACCACAATGGTGCTGGGTAACCACGACACCGAAAGCACGGGCGTGACCCGCTGGCAGGAAGTACAGCGTTACATGGATCACCCGAGCTATGTGGGTTACGCCGCCGCCGGTGCGGACGACAGCCCAAGCAAGCACTGGGGCACGCATAATCTGCTCATCAACGACAGCAAGCTGGCGGATGTTGAGCAGCCGGTGACAGACGCCGAGGGCAACCCTGTGGATGCGGACGGCGACGGTATTTCCGATACGGAAATCGTGAAGAAGCCCGTGCCGCTGTTTGCGCTGTGGATGTTTGATTCCGGCGACTATGTGGAAGGCGGTTACAACTGCGTGAGCGAAACGCAGGTCAGATGGTTCACGCAAACCAACAATGCGCTGGGCAAGCTACCGTCCTTGGCGTTCCAGCACATTGTTGTGCAGGAAATTTTTGATGTTTTGCCCAAAGCGGCAGCGGAGCAGGCCATTAAAACCCCGCTTGCTGTTACCGACGAGGAAGTGAGCGTTTTGTTTGCCGATGGCACGGATACGGGGCTGAAAAAGCACGTCGTGACTGTTACGCAGGCGGAGGTTCTTAACGAAGGCTACACCACCCAGCACTTTGCGAGCGCGACAAAGGCTGAAGCGGTGAAATATGAATACGCGGAACAGGAGCTTGACCGCACGAATAGCGAAGGCGGCACATATAAGGAAAAGGTCGTCACGCAGAGCGAATACCTGAACCCCGGGTTTGTAGCCGCAAACGGCAGCTACTACAAGGTTTCTTACTATAAGACGCCTTATGAGCTGCCCGTGGGCGCAAAGGGAGTGGTCGCCGAGACTCCCTGCCCGAGCTACCAGAACCACGGGCAGTATACGGCGCTCACCGCCGCCGGCAACGTGCAGGCCATGTTTTTTGGTCATGACCATGTGAATACCTTTGAAATCCCCACGCCTTCCGGGATGAAGCTGATCAATACCCCGACTACCGGCTTCGGTTCCTACGGCAGCCGCGACACACGCGGCGTCCGCGTCATCACGCTTATTCGCGAAAAGGATGAAGCGGGCGAATACACCGGCAATATTACCTTTGAAACTGAATTGGTTACCTATGCTGATTACGCAAAAGCGCAGGGTTCGCTGACCGCTACGCTTTCAGATTGGCGTTTGAGCATGATGAACAAGGGCAGCGGCTTCATGGTGTTGGATTGGATCACTTTCGCGCCGTGGATTTGGTTCTTTAAGCTCCTGGGGCTGTAAGGAGTAGGAAGCAATATTTTCGCGTCCCCTGCCGAGCAGCGGGGGACGCGTTTTTAAAAATGGAATTGCAAGTACCACATCGTGTTTGCAAGAGGACCAAATAGCGGATCAGATCAGGCTGAAAGAATTCAATGACCCGTTTACGGGTCGCCAGTAACAGTTTCCTCGCAAGCGGCAGACCGCAAAAAGCGCCTTGAGGTGCCGCTAGTAAAAAGGGCTACGCCCGCACAAGAAAATCCACCGGCAAAGCCGGTGGATTTTTATAAAAACAATCGGCGACTGCTCGCAAGTAGCTTAATCGGCTGCCAGTGTGATCATTTTATCCACGCATTTGCGGGCGTCTCGCATGGTTTGCGCGTCCAGCGTGATCTCCTCGCCGCCAACTCCTCGCAATGCCAAGAGGATATCCGGCAGCGTGGTGAGCTTCATGTTGGGGCAAAGCAGCTTTTTGCTTAGGGCAAAAAAGCGCTTATCCGGGCATTCATACTGCAAGTGCTCAGCAATGCTCATTTCTGTTCCGATAATAAATTCCCGCGCGGTTGATTGCCTGGCATATTGCATAATGCCGGAGGTTGAGCCGACGTAATCCGCCAATGCCACCACGGAGGGCAAACATTCCGGGTGCACCAGAACCAGCGCGTCCGGATACTCCTCCCTAGCGCGGCGTAGCTCTGCCGGGTTGACGGCGGCATGGATGGGGCAGCCGCCCTGCAGCAGATGCACTTGCTTTTCTGGGCAGCCGCGGGCGACATAATCGCCCAAATTGCAATCCGGCAAAAAGAGGATCTCCTGCTCCGGCAGTTTGCGCACAATTTCCACTGCCGAGGAGGATGTGACGCACACGTCGCAGCAGGTTTTCAGCGCCGCGGTTGTGTTGATATACGCTACTACGACGGCGGCGGGATATTGCTTTTTTGCCGCCAGGATAAACGCTTCATCCATTTGCTCGGCCATAGGACAGCCGGCGGCAGGGTTAGCAAGCCAAACACGCTTTGCGGGCGACAGAAGCTTCACGGTTTCCGCCATGAAACGCACCCCGCAGAGCAGGACGTTTTCTTCCGGCAGCACGGTGGCAGCCTTGCTCAGGGCAAAGGAATCGCCCGTAACATCCGCAATCTCCAAAATTTCGCGCGCTTGGTAGCTGTGCGCCAGGATGCAAAAGCCGCGCCCGTGCTTCAGGCGCAGGATTTCCTCCTGCATTTGGGTGATCAACAAAGCTTGTTCTCCTCCTCGGGCGTATTTGTCCGCGTCAGTAAATCCGGGCGCTTGCGCCGGGTTCGCGCAAGCGCCTGCTCTTTCTTCCATCGCTGCTGGAGGGCATGATTCCCCTCGCGCAGCACCGCCGGCACCGTGCGTCCTTCCCAAACGGGCGGGCGGGTGTATTGTGGGTGCTCTAAAAGCCCCGCAAAATGGCTTTCCTCACGAAAAACCTCATCCGCCGGCAACACCCCCGGCAGCAGCCGCGCTATGGCGTCGCAAAGCACCAGCGCGGGCAGTTCCCCCCCGGTGAGCACGTAATCGCCAATGGAAATCTCTTCATCCGCCAGCGCTTCGAGCACGCGCTCGTCCACGCCTTCATAATGCCCGCAAAGCAGCGCCAAATACGGCAACGCCGCCAACTCCCGGCAGCGTGTTTGCGTAAGGGCTTTGCCCTGCGGCGAAAGATATACAAGGTGCGGGCGGCAGCCCCAATCCGCGCAAAGCGCGGCGAAGCAATCCGCAATGGGCTGCGCCTGCATAATCATCCCGTAGCCGCCGCCATAGGGCGCATCGTCTACGCGGCGGTGCTTGTCTTTTGTGTAATCCCGGATGTTCCGCGCGCTGATTTCCACCAGACCGCCTGCCCGCGCCCGCCCCAGGATGCTCTCGCTCAGAACAGCCTCGCACAGCGCCGGGAAGAGCGTCAGGATCTCAATTTTCATGCAACAGATCCCCCTGAAAATGAATCGTGGCGCGAATGAAAACGGATAGATGGCGCTTTCAAAACAACCCCCGGATCGGTGTGATCAAGATTTCGCCCTTGTCAAGCTCCACGCGGCGCACAACCTCGTCGATCACGGGAATCAGTACCTCGCTGCCCGCCGCTTGGCGGATGTGCCATACATCGTTCGCGCCGGTTTTGCTTACGTCGCAGAGTGTTCCGTAGCAAATTGCCGGGTCGGCGGCGTCCAGAACGCGGCAATCCAGCAGCTCGGCAATGAAGTATTGCCCCCGCGGCAGCTGCGCGTCCTCCCGCCGAAACCAGAGCCTGCGCCCGCGCAGCGCTTCAGCGGCTTCTATGGTTTCCACGCCCTCCAGCCGCAGCAGCGCGACGTTTTTATGCGCCCGCGCACCCAATACACGAACGGGGCTTTGCCCGGCGGCATCCCAATAGAACAACGAAAACCCCGCGAAAAACGCAGGGGAATCGCAGGCGGGCAACACGCGCAGCTCGCCGCGCAGCCCGTGGACACCGACGATTGTGCCAATTTCCAAATATGGTTGCTTCATAGGCTTGCCTGCCTTCGCAGCCGCCTGCGGTCAGCAAAAAACACACAGAGCGCGCAGCTTACCCTAATCGTCAATTTCAACCGATATTTTTTCGTGGCTGTGAATCGCCGCCGAACGCATGATGGTGCGGATCGCTTTGGCGATGCGCCCCTGCTTGCCAATCACGCGCCCCATGTCGTCCGCCGCCACGTGCAGGTGGTAATAGGTTACGCCGTTTTCATCCGGCGCATCCACTGTGACGGTCACATCCTCTGGCTTTTCAACCAAACCCTTGGCAAGGGTTAACAATAGCTCTTCCATTTATATACTCCCACCAAAATTGTTCGCCGTCCATTGCCGACTGTCAATTGATCACGCCTTGCTTTTTGAGGATGTCCCGCACGGTTTCGGTGGGCTGGGCGCCGTTTTTGATCCATTGGCGGGCTTTTTCGTCGTCCAGCCTCACTTCGGCAGGGCTGACAAGGGGATTGTAGTAGCCCAACTCCTCAATAAAGCGCCCGTCGCGCGGATAACGGGAATCCGCCACCACGATGCGATAAAACGGTGCCTTTTTCGCGCCCATGCGGCGCAGCCGGATTTTAACTGCCATAACTGAATTCCTCCCAAAAATAATTGTTTTTATGATAACCCTGCCCGCGCAAGCGGAGGACGGATTATTTGCTGCCCCGCTGCTCCATCAGTTGTGCCAGGGCGTTGCGGCGGTTGCCTTTGCCGTTCATCTGCTTAAAGGCTTTTTGCATCTGCCTGTGCTGGTTCAGCAAGCGGTTTACGTCCTCTACCTGCTGCCCCGCGCCCGCCGCGATGCGTTTTTTTCGCGAAGGATTGACGCAATCCGGGTGTGCGCGCTCATATGGCGTCATGGAGAGGATCAGCGCCTGCACCCGGTCAAACTGCCGCTCGTCAATTTCTATATCGCGCACCTTGCTGCCCAAGCCCGGAAGCATTCCTAAAATATCCTTGATCGAACCCAGCCGTTTGATCTGCTTGAACTGATCCAGCATATCGTTGAAATCGAATTTGTTTTTGAGCAGCCGTTCTTCCATTTCGGCGGCTTTTTTTTCATCCAGAACGGTTTCGGCGCGCTCGATCAGCGAAAGCACGTCGCCCATGCCCAGGATGCGGCTGGCCATGCGCTCGGGGTGGAAAATATCCAGATCCCCCAGCTTTTCGCCTGTGCCGACGAACTTGATAGGCTTGCCCGTCACCGCTCTTGCGGAAAGCGCCGCGCCGCCGCGGGTGTCGCTGTCGGTTTTTGTCAGCACCAGACCGTCAATGCCCAAGGTTTCGTCGAAGCTGGCGGCGACGTTCACCGCGTCCTGCCCCGTCATGGCGTCCACCACAAGCAAGATCTCCTGCGGGCGTACAGCCGCCTTGATGTTTTTCAGCTCCGCCATCAAGGCTTCATCAATGTGCAGCCGCCCGGCGGTATCCAAAAACAAATAATCGTAGCCCTCGTCCCGCGCCAGCCCGTACGCTTTTTCAGCGATTTCAACAGGATCCGTTTGCCCCAGTGAAAACACAGGCACGCCGATTTTGCCGCCAAGGATCTCCAACTGCTGAATCGCTGCCGGGCGGTAGATATCACAAGCCGCCAGCAACGGCCGGTGCCCTTTGTTTTTTAGCTGCAGGGCGATTTTTGCGCTGTGCGTTGTTTTGCCGCTGCCCTGCAGCCCGCACAGCATCACCACCGTCGGTCCCTTGGAAGCCTGCGTCAGCCTCGCCTGCGTGCCGCCCATGAGGGTGATCAGCTCTTCGTTGACGATTTTAATAACCGTTTGCGCGGGCGTGAGGCTTTCCATCACCTGCGCGCCGATGGCGCGTTCGGTCACCTGCGCCGTGAAATCCTTGGCGACCTTGTAGCTGACATCCGCTTCCAGCAATGCCATGCGAACCTCGCGCATCGCGTCACGCACGTCTTTTTCGGTTAAGCTGCCCTTACCGCGCAGCCGCTTGAAAGCAGCCTCCAGCCGATCCGATAATCCTTCAAACGCCATACATACCTCCGTTCTTTTTCCAAAAGAAAAAGAACCAAAAAGACTTCAGCCGCTCCGCGCGGCGCTTTATGCTGCATATACATACTTCCGCAATCCTAATTGTGCAGAATCAGCCGCTCCGCCGTTGCGGAAATCTGCGCCGCCGCCTCGTTGATTTCGCGCGAAAGCCCGCAGCGGAGATTTTGCTCGTGGATCTGCGCGGCGTTCGCCATGATGTTCTCCAGCCCGCGTTTCATGTCCTCAAAGCGCTGCGCCAGCGCCAGGCGGCTTTCCATTTCGCGCAGAGCGGATTCCGCGCGCTTGATGGCATCCCGCACACCCTGCCGCGTGATGCCCTCGTTCTGCGCGATCTCCGAAAGGGAAAGATCCTCGTAATAGTAATACTCGAGGAATTCGCGCTGTTTTTGCGTCAGCAGCTCGCCGTAAAAGCCCAGCAGCAACGCAATGGAAAGATCCTTCGCCAACGCAATCCCCCTAACTGTAAAGCTGTTTTCTTTACACCTGCGGCGCTTGTGTATTCTAGCACATCCCAATGCCCTTGTCAAGCCAAAGTTTTCAGAAATTTCGCGCTGCTTTGTGGATAACCCGGTGGATAACCCATCGTTTTCCACCAAATCTTACGGCAAATTCTGCGCCGCTTCACTTCTCACAGGAATTTATGAATCCGGCGAACGCGTTTTCGGTTGAAAAGCAGTGAATAAGTTTTTCATCTGCGACAAATACGGCTCGGAGGGCTTCGCCGACCACGCTACCAAGTGAACGTGGGGGTGATGCTCCTTGCTGTCGTAGGAAACGCCTTAATCAGAGCCGTTCTATCATGTAATTACACACAAATACTTCATTTTGTATTTTCGATACAGTAATACACGTCCCTATATTTTTCACAACCACTTTCCGGATCAATTAGCACGGCGTCATGGTGTGTTGTCCTTTCGCTTTTTGTCGGTAATTCCATATAATGCGGATACAATATTTTCAAAAACGTCTCATAGTCTCTTGGCGCAGGAATTTCTGTTTTTTGGAAATTTGTTTTTCATGCAGTACACTCAACCGCAAAGTTCTTTTTACCGCAACAGCAGAAAATTTTGGTTATTTTGTACATGATAATCCAATATATATATATATATATATATATATGCACATAGCAGATTATAACGAAATTGCTTGCAAAAACTGTCTTTTTTTGATATAATATGCATAGCCTAAACAAGAAAGAACGTGATGCAAGTGAAAGTTTTTCTCAAGCGAGCGTTGACCGCTTCCCTGCTTTCGGCCGCACTTTTGGGTGTCGCCGCAGCATTCGGGGGCGCGGATTGCGG
>JAITGE010000050.1 GCA_031280825.1 Oscillospiraceae bacterium
CTCGCCAAACAGTTCAAGTCCCGCTTGGGCTTAAAAACTTCCATCGCCGGCATACTTCGCCGAAACCTCTTTGATCCCAATTATTTGATCGCTTTCCTGAGTTGCTTTGCTGAAGATTAAAATCACGTGTTAGAGGGATAACAGCGTTGGTTCGTTTTTTTGCGAGCTGCGGAAATTTTCACTTGCATTTTTCATCCGCCTGTGGTATACTCTTGCAAATATGTTTTTATGTTATGGTAAGCAAAGGAGGTGTCCCCTATGGCGAAGTGTGATTATTGCGGCAAGGAAGTGACGTTTGGGATTCAGGTTTCCCACTCGCACCGCCGTTCCAATCGAACGTGGAAGCCCAATGTGAAGCGCGTGAAAGCGATTGTGCAAGGCTCGCCTAAGCGTGTGCACGCGTGCACACGCTGCCTGCGTTCGGGCAAGGTGCAGCGCGCGGTTTAAGCTGTGCGCAAAAACAGACCGTCAGACGACGGTCTGTTTTGTTTGCCGGGCTGCCTCAGATACGTTCCTTGCGCCCGGCAAACAGCAAGCCTGCGCCGGCAGCGCCCAAAAGCGGCGCAACCGTGAGCAAAACAAGCGGGGATCGCCTGTCGCCGGTATCGGGCAGCGCCGAAGGACGCTCTGCCGTTCCCGCCGAGGTTGGCTCCGCGGGCAGCATGGTCGGTGCCTGCGTACGCGTTTCCGTGGACCCGGCGCTTGTGACCGCGGCGGTCGCGGTTGTGACGTCGGGCTGTTTGTGCCCGGCACTGTAGCCAAGCAGTGCCGCCAAAAAGAGGGAGAGCAGCAGCGCCAGCAGCGCAAGCCCAATCAGCAGCCAGCCCCAAATTGTAAGTCGCCTTTTGCCGCCGCAGGGCGGTTTGCTTTGGCAAGGCACGGTCGGCGGTGCAAAGGCATCAAAACCAATGCTGCTGTTCACCCCCGGCAGGCTCGCAGCTTCTGCCGCGGGAAGCTCCTGAAAGCAGCCCGCGCTTGTGCGTTCGTTTGAATCCATCGTGGACACACCCTTCTTTTTCATTGACGAAAAGGGGAGCATCCCAGTTTATGCGCAAAAGCGGGCACGCGCCACATCGCGACGCGCAAGACTGTGAAGCAGGCTCTTAGAGCATGATTTCCACCGTGTCGTCCGGCGAGTCGTCATATATGAGCGCGCCGAGAAAAGCGGGCAAGCCCGCAAAGCCAAGACTCCGCATGGCTTTTTTGACCGGCGGCACATTCAACCGCCCGGCAATGGCAAGCAGCGCTTTACTGATATCGGTTTCCGCGTTGTATTTTTCTTCTCCGGAATATATGTTGCGGATCAGCGTAAGCACCAGCTCCTTAAAGGAGTCGCTGCGCACCGCCTTGGGGATCTTATGGCGGCAGCAAAGCAGAACACCCAAGCCGCCCAGGCTCATTCGGTTGATCACCCGCCCGCCCCAATGCAGCGGCAGTCTGAGCGACATCGCCTTTTCGTAACGCATGCTCATAGCGCCCGCGTCATGCCGGGCAAAGGCTTCATAATCCGTATCCAGATGCTCAAAAATATTCCGCAGCCGGGCGTCAAAGTGCGCCGCAGCCGCTTCTCTTTGCGAGACACCGTTGAAGCTTACATCCGGTACCCGGTGCGTGGTCACGCGCAGCAGCCCCGTTTCCTCCTCCAGCGCAAGCGCGCGGAATTTGTTTGGGAACGGTGCGATCGCTCCGGTATTCACATCCCAATAAGGATTGCCCTCGGGCGTAACCGTGGGCGCGATATTGTGTATATGCGAATGCCCGGTGAACAGCACGCGCAGCCCGGCGTTGGCCAGGCGGCGGGTGTTTTCTTCGTAGTTCCCCAGCATATCCCGCTTGGAAATCACGGGGTAAATAGGCGACGGCGGCTGCGAAGGATGATGCGTCATGCCGAAAATCAGCTGCCCCGCTTGCTTTGCCTTGGAAATCTGCTCCAGCGCCCATTCCATTTGCCCCTCGCTGAAGCCGCAGAAATCGTGCCCGTCGCCGTCGTCGTTCAGGGCAAGCAAGCGTACCCTGCCGCTCAGCTGCGCGGTATAAGAATTGCGCTCGTATTCGCTGATGGCGTCGGCAAAACCGAATTCATCATAAATCCCGCGCAGCTCGCTCCGGTATGTGCCGCCCTCCGTGCGCGCTTCAAAGGGCGGCAAGCCTTCCGGCATAGACCGGATATCGCCCAAGCCATAATCGTGCGTGGCGGTGATGACATATACGCGCTTGCCCGCCGCCCGGACGCGCCGCAGCCGCTCGCGCATGGCGCGGTGCTCCGCAACCAGCCCGCCGCCGGTGAGATCGCCGGAAATCAGCAGGATCGGACAATCCTTCGCTTGCACGAACGCTTCCAGCGCGGCGTCCAGCAGCCTGACGGGCATCTCCGGGTCGTCGCCCAAGCGCAGATGCGTGTCGGTAAAATGCCAAAGCTTTAACACGAAAACCGCCGCCCTTCCGTTGACAAAGTCACCTGTATATGGTACACTCCTGTAGCAATGAACATAATGAAAGAGGGATGCACACGATGCAATATGAACTGAACCTGCGGACGCAAAAGCTTGGCTACAGCGATGGGATGCGTGAATGGCAGCCCAGCTATGAAAATGTCCTGCACCAGCCGGAGGAGCTGGCGATTGTTGTGGTGGATATGTGGAACCGCCACTGGTGCACCGCCGCAACCCGCCGCGCGGGCGAAATGGCGCCGCGCATCGACGCGCTTTTACGCAACGCACGCAGCAATGGCGTGTTGATTCTTCACGCGCCTTCGGATTGTATGCCGTTTTACGCCGAGCACCCCGCGCGCTTGCGCGCCCTTTCCCTGCCGGCGCTGGATGTGCCGAAGCTGGTGCAGCTCCCCGACGCCCCCCAGCCGGTAAACGCCGGCGACGGCGGAAGCGACAGCGAGCAGGATGAATTTTTGCCCAACACAGGGGTATGGCACCGCCAAAACGAAGCGATTTTTATTGACCCGGAGCGTGACCTCATCACCGATGACGGGCGCTGTGCCTACGCGCACTTTGCGGCAAACGGCATCAAGCGCGTGCTGTATGTCGGCGTGCACACCAATATGTGCGTCCTGCACCGCACGTTCGCCATCAAAGCCATGCGCGGCGCGGGGCTGCAAACCGCGCTGGTGCGCGACCTCACGGACGCGATGTACAACCCCGCCCAGCCGCCCTATGTCAGCCACGCGGAGGGCACGCGCTTGGTCATTGAATATATTGAAAAATTCTTTAGCCCAACGGTTTTAAGCGCAGAGCTGCTTTGAGCGCCCCCGTCAGCCGAGCCGGTAGCCCTTTTCGATCAGCAGGTGCTGGATGCGGTCGCGCGGGGTAAGAACCCCGCTCAGGGACATGTCATGGTTGATGGTGTCAATAATATACGAAATATACTTAGACATGTTTACACTCACGTGCCAGGGCTTTTCGCGCAGCTCCGGCGGGGTGTAAACCATGTTGCCGGTGAAGATCTTATCAAAAATGCCCGCGTTATAAGCGGCGTCGATGTGCGCGAAGCCCGCGCTGAACAGACCGAAGGCAATGCAGAAAAACACCCGCTCCGCGCCCAGCTCCTTCAGACGCGTAGCGACGTCCAGCACGGAATCGCCTGAAGAGATCATGTCGTCCACGACGATGACATCCTTGCCGGCGACGTTGTCGCCCAAAAATTCATGCGCGATAATGGGGTTGCGTCCCCCTTTGATGACCGAATAGTCGCGGCGTTTGTAGAACATGCCCAAATCAACACCCAGCATGTTGGAATAGAAAATGCTCCGTGCCATCCCGCCCTCATCGGGCGATATAACCATCAGGTGATCCTTGTGTATGTTCAGATCCGGCACGGTGTTCGTCAGCGCTTTGATCATTTGATAGGTGCAGGGGACATTTTCGAACCCGCAGTGCGGGATCGCGTTTTGCACGCGGGCGTCGTGCGCGTCAAAGGTGATGATGTTCTTCACGCCCAGCCGCTCCAGCTCCTGCAGCGCCATGGCGCAATCCAGCGATTCGCGCCCCGAGCGGCGGTGCTGGCGACCTTCATAAAGCATCGGCATAATGACGGTCAGGCGGCGCTCTTTGCCTCCGGCGGCGCTGATGGCACGCTTTAGGTTTGCAAAGTGCTCGTCCGGGCTGGTGGGGAACCTTTTGCCGTACATTTCATATTCCACACCGTAATTGAAGCAGTCGCAGAGCAAAAACAGATCGTAGCCGCGCACCGAATGACCGATCATCGCCTTGCCTTCCCCGGTGCCAAAGCGCGGAAAGCTGCAATCGATAATGTAGCTGTCCTTCACATAACGGTGCAGGATGTCGTCCTCCGGAAGCTTGGCGGCATATTCGCGCCGCCATTGCACAATATAATCATCAATGCGCCCGGCCAGCGCTTCCGTCCCGGGCAGCGGCAGTATGCCCAGCTGCCCAAAGGGCACCGCATTCTGATAATCTCCCGCAAGCTCCGCCATGCTGTTTGATCCGCCTTTCATCCGTGTTTGGTTTGTTTCCATTGCAAAATTTGTGATTCCACAAAATATTGTGGCGCGATGCTTGACATTGCGTATAGGTTGTGGTAGTATGAGAGTGTATCGGCGGCGCTATTCCGCCCGCACAATTTTGCGGAAGACCGAAACGTGCGTGCTGGCAATGATCTTGTCAATGTGCATGGAGCCGAAAAACCAGCGGCGGAAGGTGCAGCACTTGCCCAGTTCCTCCAGATAGGTGTTCAGCCCGGTCGGCTCCGTGCCCTGGCTTTGGTTTTTGAGCTGGAGGAAGCCCTTGATGCGCAGCGGCGGTTCGTGCGTGGCGATGTAATCCACCTTGCCGCCCGCCGCCTCCAGCGAAGCCGCCGCCTGCTCCAGCTCCTCGCGGGAGGGCAGCTCACGGCGCATCCGCGCTTCGTCGCCGCTGCGGAAGTCGTCGTCCGGGCTGATGCCGCCGCCCATGGTGAAGAGCGTCTTGCCGCCGATCGTATAGATCTGCCCGCGCATGAGGTGCAGCAGCTTGCCGCTGATTTGGTGCGCGTGGCCGCCGTTCCATTCCACGACCGGGTATTGACCCAGCAACGCAAAGTTCTCATGCGCCCCGTCGACGAAGCAGAGGTTGTATTTTAACCTGCCAAGCTTTTTCAGCAGAGCCTTTTCGGTTTTTGAACCGTCCCACACAAAGCCGAAATCCCCGCAAACCACAAGGGTGTCGTCTTTTTTGAGAGGTCGGGCTTCGGCGTCGTGAAACCGCGACGGGTCGCCGTGGGTGTCGCCGGTGAAATAGAGCATCAGTCGTCAACCTCCGAGCAATCACATTCCGTTGATTATCATACTACATTTCAGGTGGTTTTGTCTATGGGTATCGCAAGAAAATTTTTGCGCGGCGTTTTTCCGCTGCTGCTTGCCGCGGCGCTTGCGCTTGGCGCGGCGCTCCCGGCGGGCGCGGAATTCAATTCGCTGCTGCGCGAGGTTCCGGGGCTGACGGGTAAATCCGAAATCCTGCTGCTGCTTTCGCAGGATGACGGAAGTGTCATCTTCAGCCAAAACGAACACCTGCAGACCGCGCCCGCTTCCCTGACAAAGCTCGCAACGGCGATCCTTGTGCTCGAAAACTGCGCGGACGTAGAAGCGCCCGTCACTATTCGGCGGGAAATTTTCGATACCTACGACGCCGCCAACAGCTCCAACGCGGGGCTTTTGGCAGGGGAAACCGTCAGCGTGAAGGATTTGCTCTATTGCCTGCTCATCCCCAGTGCGAACGAAGCGGCGCAGGCGCTGGCGGATTATATCGGCGGGCAAAACCAAACGGACGGAACGGCGAAGGAAAACGTCGCGCGTTTCATCGCGATGATGAACGAATTTGCCGCCCGCGTCGGGCTGGAGAACACACAGTTTAAAAATGCGCACGGGCTGGATGAGCCGGGGCATTACACCACGGCGGCGGACGTCGCGAAAATCCTGCAATATGCCCTGCACCCGGATTTTGCGGGCAACCGGCTGTTTGAAGCCATTTGCGCAACGCGCGAATACCGACTGCCCGCGACCAACAAGCACCCGGCGCGCAATGTTTACAGCACAAACCACATGATCAACCCGGCGCGCAAGGAATACTACGTCAAGGGCTGCACGGGCATCAAAACGGGGCACACTTCACAGGCGGGGCAATGCCTTACCTCCAAAGCGGCGAGGGATGGGCTGACGTATATCTGCATCGTGATGCGAGGGCAAATCGCGCCCCTCGAAAAAGGCGGCATTGATTATAACACCGCCATATATGATTCCAAGTGTCTGCTGGAGTGGTGCTTCAAGTATATTCGCTACCGCCGCGTGGTGGCGCAGGATACCATCGTGGGTGAGCTGCCTGTGGCGCTTGCGCGGGATACCGACCACGTGCAGCTGGTGCCGAAGGCGTCGCTTTCCGCCCTCGTTCCGGAGGGCGTGGGCAGCGGCAGCGTTCTGGTGGAGCTGCTGCCCGAAACGCTGGCGCAGGCGCTGGTCGCCCCGGTGAAGGAGGGCGCGGCGCTGGGGCAGGCGCGCGTGCTTTATGCGGGGCAGGAATTCGCGCGTATCGAGCTGGTTGCGGCAGAGGGAGTGCAACGCAGCGCGTCGCTCTATTTGTTTTCGCTTGCCAAGCGGGCGCTGGGTAACAAGATCACGCATTTGCTGCTGCTGGCGATTCTTCTGGTAGCTTCGGTGTATCTGGCGGCGCTTCTGCTCCGTGCCCGCAAAAAGCGGCAGGAAAAACGGCTGCGCGTGGTCGCCGCCCCCAAAAAATAAAACCGGATTGGATGTGAGGTTATGGAAAATTACGAGCTGCTTTCCCGCCGCCCAAACAAGGCGCTTTACCGCAACGGCGGCGAAGCCGTCAAGATTTTTGCCCCGGAATGGCCGGTCGCCAACGTGCTCAACGAGGCGCTGCTGCAGGCGCGGGTGGAGGAGGCGGGGCTGCCCGTCCCAAAGCTGCATGAGGTGAAAAAAATCGACGGGCAGTGGGCGATTCTTTCGGAATTCATTGCCGGGCTGACCTTTGCCGAGCGCCTTGCCGCCGCGCCGTCAGCACGCGAAGCGTTGCTGACGGAATTCGTCGCCCTGCAAATGGCGGTGCACGGCAAACGCGCCCCGCACCTGCCCGCGCAGCGGGATAAGCTCCAGCGCAAAATCAGCCAAAGCGGGCTGGACGCCACCACGCGCTATGAGCTGCATGTGCGGCTGGCCGCTATGCCTGTGCACGAAAAAATCTGCCATGGGGATTTCGTGCCCTCCAACGTGATCTTGCGCAGCGGCGGCAGCGAAGCCTGTATCATTGATTGGGCGCACGCCAGCCGCGGCAACGCCGCAGCCGACGCCGCCGCAAGCTGTCTTGCGTTGCGAAAGGCGGGCGAAACGGATACCGTGGAGACATATTTGCGGCTCTACTGCGAGCAGAGCGACACGGCGCGGCAATATGTTGAAAAATGGCTGCCGATTGTCGCCGGCGCGGCGCTGGCGACCGCCAAGCCGGAGGAGCGGGCGTTCTACGCGGCATATTGCGCGCTGCGTTGACACACAGGAATGAACCAAAAGAAAGGCAAAGCTATGTTTTCACAATGGAAAAATTTTGTTTGCGGCGATTGGTGCGAGCGCGTTTGCGTGCGGGATTTCATTGCCCGCAATTATGCGCCCTACGACGACGGCGGCGCGTTCCTTGCCCCGCCCACGCAACGCACCGAAAAGCTTCTGCATAAGGTGCGCGAGTTGCTGGCTGCCGAACGCAGGGCCGGCGGTGTTCTGGCGATCGACGCGGATACCGTTTCCGGCATCGCCGCTTACGCGCCCGGCTACATGGACGCGGAGCTGGAGCTGATTGTCGGGCTGCAAACGGACGCGCCGCTTAAGCGGGCAATTCTGCCTTATGGGGGGCTTCGGCTGGTGAAGACTTCTCTGCAAGCCTATGACACGCCGCTGAACCCGGAGATCGACCGTATCTTTCAATACCGCAAAACGCACAATGACGGCGTTTTTGACGCTTATACCGAGGAAATGAAGGCGGCGCGGCACAGCGGTATTATTACCGGGTTGCCGGACGCTTACGGGCGTGGGCGGATCATCGGCGATTACCGCCGCGTGGCGCTGTATGGCGCGGATTTTTTGATTGCTCGCAAGGAGGACGCGAAGCGCGGCTTTTGCGGCGCGGCAATGGAGGAAGAAACAATCCGCGCGCGGGAGGAGCTTAGCGAGCAGCTCCGCGCGCTCAAGAGCATGAAGGCGATGGCGGCGCAATACGGCTTTGATATTTCCGCCCCTGCCGAAACCCTGCGCGAGGCGGTGCAGTGGCTCTATTTCGGTTACCTCGCGGCGGTGAAGGATCAAAACGGTGCGGCGATGAGCCTGGGGCGGACAAGCACCTTTTTGGATATTTACGCCCAGCGGGATTTGGATCGCGGCATTTGCACAGAAGCCGAGGTGCAGGAGCTTTTCGATCAATTCATCCTCAAGCTGCGGCTGGTGCGCTTTTTGCGCACCCCGGAATATGACGCTCTCTTTTCAGGTGATCCGGTTTGGACGACGGAATCCCTGGGCGGCATCAACACCGACGGGCGGCACATGGTGACGCGCAGCAGCTTCCGCTTTTTGCATTCGCTGCGCAATCTCGGCTCCGCGCCCGAGCCGAACATGACGGTGCTCTGGAGCCCGCAGCTCCCGGCGGCGTTCAAGCAATATTGCGCCGCGCTGAGCTGCGAAACCTCCGCCATCCAATATGAAAACGACGACGCGATGCGCGAAAAATACGGCGACGATTACGGCATCGCCTGCTGCGTTTCGCCCATGCGCATTGGGCGGCAGATGCAGTTTTTCGGCGCGCGGGCAAACCTTGCCAAGGCGTTGCTTTATGCCGTCAACGGCGGACGGGATGAGGTGACGGGCAAGCAGGTAGGTCCCGCAAAGCAGCCCCTGGCGGGGGATGTGCTGGATTACGCCGCCGTGCGCGAGCGTTTTGGCGAAACCCTGGATTGGCTTGCCACGCTTTATGTGAACACCCTGAATATCATCCATTACATGCACGATAAATATTGTTACGAAAAATTGCAGATGGCTCTGCACGACGAGGACGTTCTGCGCACCATGGCCTGCGGTGTGGCCGGGCTTTCGGTGGTGGCGGACAGCCTTTCGGCCATCAAATACGCCAAGGTGCGCCCCGTGCGCAACGAAGAGGGCTTGGCGGTGGATTTCATCATCGAAGGCGAATACCCCGCTTTCGGCAACAACGACGCGCGCGCCGACGCCATCGCCCGCGAGGTTGTGCGCTCGTTTATGCGCCGTCTGCGCCGCCAGAAAACCTATCGCGGCGCAAAGCCGACCCTTTCCATTCTGACGATCACCTCCAACGTGGTATACGGCAAAAAAACCGGCTCGACCCCCGACGGGCGCCGCAAGGGCGAGCCATTTGCTCCCGGCGCGAACCCCATGAGCGGGCGTGACGCGCACGGTCCCGTAGCGTCACTGGCCTCGGTCGCGAAGCTGCCCTTTGAGGAGAGCGAGGACGGCATCAGTTACACCTTTTCAATTGTCCCCGCGGCACTTGGCAAGAGCGAGGAGCAGCGCTGCCAAAACCTCTGCCAGCTGCTGGACGGCTACTTCACTGAGGGCGGGCACCACGTGAACGTAAATGTCCTGGAACGTGAACGTCTGCTGGACGCCATGGAGCATCCGGAGCTGTACCCGCAGCTGACGATCCGCGTTTCCGGCTACGCCGTCAATTTCACCAAGCTCACGCGCGAGCAGCAGCTGGATGTCATTGGTCGCACGTTCCATACGTTTATTTGACTGTTGTCTATATAAAAAATGCGCAGAAAAATCTGCGGTTGAGGTCGGATTCTATGTTTGTGGATACCGCGAAAATTCATTTGATGGCAGGCGCGGGCGGCAATGGCTGCGTCGCTTTTCACCGGGAAAAATATGTCGCCTCCGGCGGTCCCTCCGGTGGCGACGGCGGGCACGGCGGCAGCGTCTATCTTTTGGCGGATGATCACCTGAGCACGCTTTCGGATTTCCGTTACAAACGAAAATACCACGCCGAAAGCGGCGGTGACGGGGATTCCGGGCGGCGCAGCGGCAAAAAAGGCGCGGATCTTACGCTGCGCGTGCCGCGCGGCACCCTTGTGCGCGAAGCGGAGAGCGGGCGGCTGCTTGCCGATGTTTCGGGCGAAGAGCCGGTTTTGCTTGCAAAGGGCGGGCGCGGGGGCTGGGGGAACTGCCACTTTGCCACACCCACCCGCCAAGCGCCGCGCTTCGCCAAGCCCGGCGCGCCGGGGGAGACGCACGAGGTCACGCTGGAGCTGAAGCTGCTGGCGGACGTCGGGCTGCTGGGCTTCCCGAATGTTGGGAAAAGCTCTTTTCTTTCCGTGGTCAGCCGGGCCAAGCCCATTGTGGGGGATTATCCTTTCACCACCGTCAGCCCTGTGCTGGGCGTCGTGTCGCTGGGCGAAGGCGCGTCCTTTGTGATGGCGGATATCCCCGGCTTAATCGAGGGCGCAAGCGAGGGGGTTGGCTTAGGTCACGCCTTTTTGCGGCATGTGGAGCGCTGCCGGATGCTGCTGCATATTTTGGACGCGGCGGGCAGCGAGGGGCGCGATCCGATTGCGGATTTTGACACCATCAACCGGGAGCTGCGCTCCTATCTGCCGGCGCTGGCGGACGTGCCGCAAATTGTCGTCGCCAACAAGATTGATCTTGCCACGCCCGAACAGCTGAGCCGTTTGCGCAGCGAAATGGAAGGACGCGGCTATATCTATTATGAAATGTGCGCCCCGATCACCGAAGGCACAGCGGCGGTCGTCGCCGCCGTAGCGGCGCGACTGGCGCAGCTGCCGTCCATCCGCCGCTACACGCCGGAGGCGCCCGCTTTGCCTGACCCCGCGCAGGCGGCGCAGGGCGATTTCACCGTCACGAAGGAAGAAGACGGCATTTTCTCTGTGGAAGCGGTCTGGCTGGAGCGTATTTTGCGCGGCTGCAACACGGAGGATTATGAGTCCCTGCAATATTTTCAGCGGGTGCTGCAATCCAGCGGCATTGTCGCCGCGCTGGAGGCGCACGGCGTGAACGAAGGCGACACGGTCTATATTGCCGATTTCGCGTTTGATTTTATCCATTGAAGACTGTTGATGCTACGCCACCGAACCTTTCGCGCATCCCCGCGGCGCGGTTGACAAAAGAGCCGCGCCGCGCTATAATTGCACAAGCAACGGCAAACTGATGAAAGGGGTATTGCTTCCATGCGACGTATCCAAACGCTCGAAACGCGTGACTTGGCGCAAAGCTGCGAAAGCGGCGGCTGCGGCGAATGCGCAACCTCCTGCCAATCCGCCTGCAAAACATCCTGCGGCGTGGCAAACCAGCCCTGCGAAAACGAAGCGGTAAAAGACGAATAAACACAAAACAACTGCCCGGTTCACAGCCTTGCGGCAGGAACCGGGCAACCGTTTTGTCTGCCGCGCCTTACAGACCAAGCCCTGCAAAGAAATCCAGGATGGCGTCAAGGGTGGCTTGCAGATCCGCGTCCGGACCCGCCAGTTTCATGATGAACGTGAAAATTTGGTTCAAAAGCTCAGCCAGCATCGTGTTGTCCCCTTTCGTAAAAGTAGCGCAGAGTTGCGCTTCGTTTTCACTAATGTAACATATTCTGCGGCGATTGTCAAGCCGCCCGAGCCTATGAAAAAAGGAACAAAGCCATATGCATTCATCTTTAGAGGCTCTGCTGCGGCAGGTGCAAAAGCCGGGGCGCTACACCGGCGGCGAAGTAGGCTCCGTCCTGAAGGAGCCACAGACCGTCGCGTTGCGTTATGCGCTTTGCTTCCCGGATAGCTACGAAATCGGCATGAGCCATTTGGGCATCAAGATTCTGTATAGTCTCGCCAACGCCCGCGCCGATTGCTGGTGTGAGCGCGTGTTTGCTCCGTGGCCGGATATGGAAGACCTGCTGCGTGAACACAGGCAGCCGCTTTGGGGGCTAGAAAGCGGCGACCCCATCGCGGGCTTTGATTTGATCGGCTTCACCCTGCAATATGAGATGAGCTACACAAACATCCTGAATATGCTGGATCTGGCGGGGCTGCCCGTGCGGGCGGCGGCGCGCGGGGATGCGCTTGCACCGCTTGTCATTGGCGGCGGTCCCTGCGCCTGTAACCCGGAGCCGCTTGCGCCCTTTTTTGATCTTTTTGTGCTGGGCGAAGGGGAAGAGGTCAGCGAAGAGCTGTTGGATCTGCTCGCCGCGCACAAGCGCGCCGGCGGCGGCAAGGCGGCGTTCCTCCGCGCGGCGGCGCAAATGGAGGGCGTTTATGTGCCTTCGCTTTATGAAATCGCCTATAACCCGGACGGCACGGTCGCCGCAATCACACCCGGGGAAGGCGCTCCCGCAAAAATCCGCAAGCGTTATGTGGCGGATCTGGATCGCGTGCCGTATCCCGCGCAATTTGTCGTGCCGCTGCTGGAGGTGGTGCACGACCGCACGGTGGCTGAGATCTTCCGCGGCTGCATTCGCGGCTGCCGCTTTTGCCAGGCAGGCTTTTTAAACCGCCCTGTGCGCGAAAAGAGCGCGCAAACCGTCAACGCGCAATGTGCCGCGCTGTGCGAAAACACGGGCTATGAAGAAATTTCGCTCTGTTCGCTGAGCACAAGCGATTATTCCGCGCTGCCGGAGCTGATGGAGCAGCTTCTTGCGTGGACGCAGACGCAGAAAATCAACATATCTGTCCCAAGCCTGCGCATCGACGCCTTCCCGCGGGAAATGATGGAGAAGCTGGCGCTCGTGCGCCGAAGCGGCTTGACCTTCGCGCCGGAAGCCGGCACGCAGCGTTTGCGGGATGTGATCAACAAAAACATCACCGAGGAGCAAATTCTTTCCACCTGCGCGCAAGCCTTCGCGGGGGGTTGGGCAAGCGTCAAGCTTTATTTCATGCTGGGCTTGCCCACCGAAATGCCGGAGGATATTGCGGGCATCGCCCACCTGGCGCAGCGGGTGGTTGATACATTTTACACGCATTCGGGCGGGTCGAAGGGCAAGGGTGTGAGCGTTTCCGTCAGCACGGCGTCCTTCGTTCCAAAGCCCTTCACTCCCTTCCAGTGGGAAGCCATGGATACGCGCGAGGCGCTTGCCGAAAAGCAGAGAAATTTACGCGGCGCTGTGCGCAGCAAAAAAATCAGCCTCAGCTGCCACCATGTGGAAACCAGCCTGCTCGAAGGCGTGCTGGCGCGGGGCGACCGCCGCCTGGCGGATGTACTGGAGGAGGTCTGGCGGCAAGGCGCGAAATTCGACAGCTGGGACGACCAGTTCAAGCCGGAGCTTTGGTACGCCGCTTTCGCTGCTAAGGGGCTTGATCCAGCTTTTTACAATGCCCGCAGGCGCGCCTTGGAGGAAATACTGCCGTGGGAGCATTTGGATTACGGGGTAAGCAAGAGCTACCTGCTGCGTGAGCGCGATCGCGCCTATGCCGCGCGAACGACGCCGCATTGTCGCGAAAAATGCGCGGGCTGTGGCATTGGCTGCGGCAAAGCGAAGGTTCCGTGAAAATGAACGCGGGGCGGTTGACAAAAGCGGCGGGAGCGGCTATAATAGTTGTGATATCCTGAAAGCTTCGGGGTTTTCGGGATTTATATTGTATTCAAAGAAAGCGGTGAGAGCAAATGGATGTGCGCACATTTTTTTTAAGCGAGGAAGGGCGGCGAACTTTCCGGCATACGGCGTCGCATATTCTTGCTCAAGCCGTGAAGCAGCTCTTTCCGGCGGCAAAGCTGGCGATCGGTCCCGCCGTCGAAAATGGCTTCTATTACGATTTTGACGTAGAAACGCCCTTCACGCCGGAGGATCTCAAGGCGATTGCGGGTGCGATGAAAAAGCTCGTGAAGCAAAACCTGCCCCTGGAACGCTTTGAGCTGCCCGCCGGGGAAGCGATTGCGCTTCTTGAGAGCATGGGCGAGCCTTATAAGGCGGAGCTCGCGCGGGAACACGCGGGCAAGGGTGAAGCAATTTCGTTTTATAAGCAAGGTGATTTTACAGATCTTTGCGCAGGGCCGCATTTGCCCTCCACCGGGGCGGTGAAGGCCTTCGCGCTCACCAGCGCCACCGGGGCGTATTGGCGCGGGGATTCCAAAAATAAGATGCTCCAGCGCATTTACGGCACGGCATTCCCCACCAAGGAAGAGCTGCAGGAATACCTTGCCGCCGTGGAGGAAGCAAAAAAGCGCGACCACAACAAGCTTGGGCGAGAGCTGGAATTCTTCACAACCGCAGACGTCATCGGGCAGGGTCTGCCGATTTTGCTCCCCAAGGGCACAACGGTGATGCGCGTTTTGCGCCGTTTTGTGGAGGATGAGGAGGAAAGGCGCGGGTATCAGCAGACGATGACCCCGCTCATGGCAAAACGTGAGCTGTATAAGATCAGCGGGCATTGGGATCATTACCGCGACGGGATGTTCATTTTGGGCGATTCGGCGGATTTTGAAAAGCCGGAGGCTGAAATCCTTGCCCTGCGCCCCATGACTTGCCCGTTTCAATTTCAGGCGTATCTTAACCGCCAGCGGAGCTATCGTGAGTTGCCGCTGCGCTACAATGAAACCAGCACGCTTTTTCGCAATGAAGCGTCAGGCGAGATGCACGGGCTGATCCGCGTGCGGCAATTCACGATTTCGGAAGGGCATCTTGCCTGCCGCCCCGATCAATTGGCGCAAGAATTCGCCGATTGTCTGGATCTGGCAAAATACATGCTGCACACCTTGGGGCTGTACGAGGACGCGCGCTTCCGCTTTTCGCTTTGGGATGCGAACGATCGCCAAAAATACATTGGCGAAGCGGCGCAGTGGGAAGCTGTCCAAGAGGTAATGCGCGGCATCCTGGACGATTTGGGTGTTGCATATACCGAAGAAGCGGGTGAAGCGGCGTTTTATGGACCCAAGCTGGATATTCAGCTTAAAAACGTGCACGGCAAGGAAGACACGCTTATCACGATCCAAATTGATTTCCAGCTTGCTGAGCGTTTCGGTATGACCTATGTGGACGCCGAAGGGCAAAAACAGTTTCCGTTTGTCATCCACCGCACATCCATTGGCTGTTATGAGCGCGTGCTGGCGCTGCTGATTGAAAAATACGCCGGTGCGATGCCGCCTTGGCTTGCACCGGAGCAGGCGCGCGTGTTGCCCATCAGCGACAGGCACCGCGAGGCTGCCGAGGCGTTGCTCAGGCAGCTGAAGGGTGCAGGCTTGCGGGTGACCATCGATGACCGCAGCGAAAAGATCGGCTATAAAATTCGTGAAGCACAAAAAGAAAAGATACCGTATATGCTGTTATTGGGCGACCAAGAGGCGGAAAACGGAACGGTTTCGCTGCGCCGCCGCGGGCAGGGCGATGTTGGCGCGATGCCGGTTGCCGATTTTTTGGCGATGGCAGGCGAAGAGGTTGCCTCCAAGCGCACAGATTGAGAATCGACAGAAGCAGGCCGCGCGGCACACAGCAAGTAACGCGGGGGTGCTACCGCGTCCCTTCACAACAGGCGGATTCTTTGGTATAATCAAGCTTGCGAATTCGGCGCAAAGCAGCGGTTGACCACAGCTTAGACCATAGACGGAAAAAATAAATATAACGAGGTGTTGGGGAGTTTGGTCACCCCGCCTGCTTTGGGAGCAGGAGAACTCGCGCGTTCGAATCGCGCCACCTCGACCAATGGCACGGCGGCGGTAGGATTTACTTCTACCGCCGCCGGACTCTTTCTTTGTTTACAGCGGCTCAATTTTTGACCGCCTTCTGTCATACCAAGAATGGGATGGTCCGAATTATCATAGTAGAGATTCTGATAACCCAAAGACGCCTCTAGATATGACGCAATGAAATGTGAATAGTTGATTTCCGTGAGCAAAACGTTTTGCCCCTTGCCAAGCGGTGCGCTTTATTGTATAATTGCGGTATCTTTTTTGCGAGGAGAAACTGTATGGCAGTGTTTCGCCCCTTTCGCGCCATTCGCCCTGCACCCGCGCTGGCGGCGCAGGTCGCCGCTTTGCCTTATGACACCATGAGTACCGCCGAAGCCCGCGTGCAGGCGGCGACTAATCCGCTCTCGTTTTTGCACATTGACAAGGCGGAAATCGATTTGCCGGAAACGATGGATCCATACGCTGATTTGGTTTACGAAACAGCGGCGCGGAACCTGCGGGAGCGCATTCGTGCGGGCGTGTTTGCGCAGGACGCGCAGGCGCGGTTTTATGTTTACCGCCAAACATGGCAAGGGCACAGCCAGCTGGGGCTTGTAGGCTGCGCCGCCATTGCCGATTACCGCGACAACATCATCAAAAAGCATGAACTGACGCACCCGGAAAAAGAAACGGATCGCATCCGCCACGTGACGGCGTGCGACGCCAACACGGGTCCGATTTTTCTCACCTATCGGGACACGTACGGTGTCGCCGCGCTTCTGGAGCAATGGCGCGGGGCGCGCGAATGCGAAGCGGCTTTTACCTCCGGCGGTGTTTTGCAGGAAATTTGGTCTGTCGCCGACCCTGTTTTTTGTGCAAGGCTGGAGCAATGCTTTGCGCGTACCCCTGCGCTGTATATCGCCGACGGGCATCATCGCTGCGCCAGCGCTTACCATGTGGGGGTCGCCAAGCAGGCGGCTTGTCCGGATTTCACGGGGCGGGAGGAATTCAACTATTTTCTTGC
Source organism: Oscillospiraceae bacterium (assembly GCA_031280825.1). Lineage (GTDB taxonomy): Bacteria > Bacillota > Clostridia > Oscillospirales > Acutalibacteraceae > WRMQ01. The sequence goes on from JAITGE010000050.1 coordinate 16,647, forward strand.
CGTCGCTTTCCCTGAAAATCAATTGCGCATTTTGGATTATAACCGCGTGGTGCGTGATTTGAACGGGCTAGAGCCGGAAGCCTTTCTGTCGCGGGTGGATGACTTGTTTTCGCTTGAACCGCAAGGTGCGATCGGTCAGCCCTACGTGCCGGAGGCGACGCACTATTTCGGGCTGCTGCTGGACGGACGCTGGTACCGTTTGCGAGCGCGGCGCGGCAGCTTTGATGACAATGACCCGATCGCGCGCCTGGATGTGGAAATTTTGCAAAAGAACCTGCTTGCGCCCATTTTGGGCATTCAGGATCCGCGCCGCGATCATCGCATTGCGTTCGTCGGCGGTATCCGGGGTCTGGCAGCGCTGGAGCAGCGCTGCCAAGAGGATATGCGCGTCGCCTTCGCGATGTTCCCCACCACCACAGCGGAGCTGATGGAAATTGCGGACAGCGGCAACATTATGCCGCCAAAATCAACCTGGTTTGAGCCGAAGCTCCTCAGCGGTTTGTTCATTCACGCTTTATCGGACTGAATTTGCGGATGCCGGCGAAAGGATTTTCATGGCTATTTTGACGCTGCAAAGCCTCTGCATGGGGTTTGAGGATCGCGTTTTGTTCACGGATGTGCAGCTGCTGCTTGCGCAAGGGCAGCGGTTAGCCTTGGTTGGCGCGAACGGCTGCGGCAAAACGACGCTGCTGCGTCTGATCGCCGGGGAATATACGCCGGAAAGCGGCGCGGTGGTGCTGGGCAAGGGCGTGCGCCTAGGCTATGCGCGGCAGGAAGCGGGGGAGGACGGCGAACAATCCGAAAACAGCGGCAGCGTCTATGATGAGGCGCTTGCCGTCTTTGCGCCCTTGGCGGCGCTGGAAGCCGAGCTGCAGACAATCCATGACAGCTTGCTTACGGCGCAATCAGAGCAATTGCTGCACCGCCAGGCGGAGCTGCGGGAGCAATACGAGCAGGCGGGCGGATTGACCTATCAGGCGCGAACGCGCTCGGCGCTGGCAGGGCTGGGGTTTTCGGCGGCGGAGCAAGCCCTGCCTGTTTGCCTTTTGAGCGGCGGGCAGCGGGCAAAGCTGCGCCTGGGGCGATTGCTGCTCTCAGGTGCGGATTTGCTTTTGCTTGACGAGCCGACCAATCATTTGGATCTGGACGCGATCGCTTGGCTGGAGGGCTTTTTGGGGGAATATCGCGGCGCGGTGATTTTGGTTTCGCATGACCGTTATTTTTTGGATCGGGTCGCTACACACACGGCGGAGCTGCGGCACGGGCGGCTGACGCTCCGGAAGGGCGGCTACAGCGAAGCCCTGCGCCGGCGCGAAGCCCAGGCGCTGCTCGACGCGAAGCATTATGAAAATCAAACAGAGGAAATCAGGCGCATCGAGGCGATGATTCTGCAGCAGCGGCAGTTTGGGCAGGCGCACAATTTTAAGACCATCGCCAGCAAGGAAAAACAAATGGAACGCTTGCGGGCGGAGTTGGTCGCCCCAGAAGGGCAATTGCGCCAACTGCGCTTCCGCTTCCCGCCCGTGCCGGAAACCGGCGGCGAGGTGCTGCGCCTGCGCGGGCTGTGCAAAGCATATGGTGAAAAAAAGCTCTTTACCAACGTAGAATGCTTGATTGAAAAGGGGGAGCGTGTGTTCCTCCTGGGACCCAACGGCTGCGGCAAAACAACGCTGCTCAATATCCTGCGACGCAAATGCAAGCCGGACGCCGGCTATGCCGCGTGGGGCGCGAACGTGTGCCCGGGCAGCTACGATCAGACCCTCGCGCTCGCGCCGGAATTGCGGGAAGCTACGGTTTTGGATTCCCTTTGGGATTTGCACCGCGGCATGACGCAGACGGAAATTCGCAGTCTTCTCGGCGCGTTCCTTTTTAGCGGCGAAGAGGTTTTTCGCCCATTGGGCTGCCTGAGCGGCGGTGAACGGGCGCGGCTGGAGCTGCTCAAGCTCTTGCTCTCGGGTGCAAATGTGCTTTTGCTGGATGAGCCGACAAACCATTTGGATATTGCCTCCCGCGAGGCGCTTGAAAACGCGCTGCTGACGTTTGGCGGTACCGTTCTTGCTGTTTCGCATGACCGCTATTTTATCAGCAAGCTGGCGACGAAGCTCTACCGGCTCACGCCCGGCGGTTTGGAATATTGCGGAAAATCCTACCAAGAATATGAACAGGCGCTTGCGGTCAGCCACATGGCGCACTCTGCCGCGCCGGAAGAAACGGGCAGGGGAAAGCCCGGAGGCAACGGTTATCTGCGCAAAAAGGAAGCGGCTTCCGCCGAGCGCAGGCGCGCCACCGCGCTTGCCCGCTGCGAAGCGGAGATCGCGCGGCTTGAGAGCGAGGTCAAGGCGGCGGAAGCTGCCCTCACGGCGCCGGACGCGGCGGCGGATTATGAAAAGCTCCCGGCGCTCACCGCCGTACTGGAGCAAGCCCAGACCGCCCTGCAGGAAAGATATACCGAATGGGAAAATTTGTATTGACAAGCAAAATTTCCGTTGTAAAATAAAACGGTACTGTTTCGCGAAAAAAATCCGTTATAAAACCCAAAAGTCTCAGCTTTGGAGGATTCGTCATGCAGGATTTGCAAGCGTTTATTGAAAACCATCCCAAAGGGCATTTTATGCAGGCTCCCTTTTGGGGGAAGCTAAAGCGCGAATGGCAAAGCGATATGCTTACGGTGCGCAGTGAAGACGGTGAAATCAAGGGCTGTATGCAGGTTTTGAGCCGCCGGGTTGTGCCGCTCCTGCCGTTTTCCATGATGTACGCCCCGCGCGGGCCGGTTTGCGACATCCACGACACCACGACACTTGCCGCCCTCACGGAGCAGGCAAAGGCGCTGGCGAAGAAACGGCGGGGTTACTCGCTGCTGCTTGACCCGGATGTTTCCAACGCGGAAATGGCTTTTCTTGCCGCAATGGAGGGCTTGGGCTACAAGCACATTGTGCATGAAAATTTTGAGGGCGTGCAGGCAAGCCACGTGTTTCGCCTGAACCTTGCGGGTAAAACGGAGGACGAAATCCGCGCGGGCTTTCACCAAAAAACGCGCTACAATGTCGGGCTGGCGGCACGCAAGGGCGTGACGGTCCGCGTCGGCACGGTCGACGACCTGCCCCGCTTTTATGAGATTATGTGCGAAACCGGACTGCGGGATCATTTTGTGCCGCGTTCGCTGCAATATTTTCAGCGGATTTTTGCGACCTGCGGCGATTGTGTGCGCCTCTTTCTTGCCGAATACGAGGGCAAAACCGTCGCCGGCACGATCGAGATGCGGTATGGCGACAAGGGCTGGTATCTTTACGGCTGCTCCTCGAACGAAGCGCGCAATGTGATGCCGAGCTACCTGCTCCAGTGGGAGATGATCCGCTGGGCGCGGGAGGGCGGCTGCCGGCTTTATGATTTTCGCGGCGTCCCCGCCAACCCGAGCGACGACAACCCCCTTACGGGGCTGTATCGGTTCAAAAAAGGCTTTGGCGGCGATTTGGTTGAATTTGTCGGTGAGCTGGAGCTGACCTTTAAGCCTCTGACAGCATTCGCCGTTAAAAAGGCGATGCGTGTATTCATGAAGCTGCGCACCCGGATTTTTTTACGGCGCGGGAAATAGCGGGAGCGACGCGCTCTAAGGCAGGCAAAACGCCTGCCTTTTTGCTGCTCAGCCCATGCTTTCGTATGCCTTCAGCTCCCGCAGCGCAACGCCGGAAAGCGCCAAAACGCCCAGCAAATTCGGGATTGCCATCAACGCGTTCAGGATATCCGCCGCGTTCCAAACGGTTTCCATGCGCAGGGCGCTGCCCAATACAGCCGCCAGCAAATAAATGATACGGAAAGACCGCACACTTTTTTCGCCGAACAGATAGCGGCAGCCCTGCTCACCATAGTAGCTCCAGCCCGTAAGGGTTGCGAAGGCAAAAAGGGCGACGGATATTGAAACAAACACATGCCCGCCGCTGCCCAAAACAGAGGAAAAGGCTTGCCCTACGGCGGCGACGCCCTCCACCGCGCCGCCGGGCGACCAGCTCCCGCAGCAGAGCAGCGCAAGCCCTGTGACAGTGCACATGAGGATTGTGTCAATAAAAACCTCGGCGATTCCCCACAGCCCCTGCCGCGCCGGGCGATCAACCTCGGCGGCAGCGTGCATAACAGCGGAAGAGCCAAGACCTGCTTCGTTGGAAAACACGCCCCGCGCCACCCCGTAGCGCAGCGCCTTACGGATTCCCCAAGCCGCTCCGCCGCCCGCCGCCGCCGGGAACGTGAACGCCTCGCGGAAAATGGAACCAAGCGCAGCGGGGACGGCTTGCAGGCGCAGGCACAAAATCGCCAGGCAGGCAAGCAGAAACGCGCCCGTCATGAAGGGCACAAGGCGCTCGGTGCATCTGGCGACACGCCCGACCCCGCCGAAAATCACCAGCCCCAGCAGCACCGCCAGCACGGCGCCGACCGCTGCCGGCGCAACGCGCAGCCCGCCCAGCGCCGCCAGGCTCCGCACAGCCTCGGTCACGGCGTTGGCTTGCGTCATGTTGCCCATGCCCAGCGCCGCCAAGACCAGCAGCGCCGCGTAAACAGCCGCAAGCGCCTTGCTCCCCAAGGCTTTTGAAAGGTACGCCATCGGTCCGCCCATCCAGCCGCCGCCGGGAAGTCTCCAGCGGAATTTTGTGCCGAGAATATTTTCCGCGCAGCAGGTCATCATGCCCAGTGCCGCCGAGAGCCACATCCAAAAAATTGCGCCCGGTCCGCCTAGCTGCAGGGCGGTCGCCACGCCAATAATGTTGCCGGTGCCCAGGCAGGCGGCCAACGCGCCCATCAGCGCCTGCCGCTGGCTGATGCTTCCCTGCGCCGCCTCGCGCTTGCGCAGCAGCGTGCTGAAGGTCTGCCGCCACCAGAACGGTGCGCGCCGGATTTGAAAAGCGCGGCTGCGCAGGGTGAGCCACGCGCCGGTGCACAGGAACGCTCCGAGCATCGGCGCGCTCCAAACAAAGTTCCCCAGCCGCTCCAATGCCGCGGCAAAAAAGCCTGCTCCGCCCAGCCAAACCGCCCCCCGCCCTAAAATACTATTGCGTTTTCACGCCGAATCCGCTATAATAGCTGTATGCGCAAACAAAGTGAACCATGAACAGGCGCGGCGGCTTGCGGTCATATCTTCCCAAAAGGACGGTGATTCCCTTGCGACCCGATTGCTATGACGTGATCCTGCTTGGCAGCGGGTTGGCGGGGCTGTATGCCGCGCTGCATTTGGCGGAGGGAGGGCATGGCGCTTCGCCGCGCGTTTTGATGCTTTCGAAGCAGGCGCCGGGCGACAGCGGTTCTTCGTTGGCGCAGGGCGGGGTCGCCGCCGTGTTGGAGCAGGAGGACGACAGCTTCGCCCTCCATGCGGAGGATACCCTGATTGCCGGGAATTTCACCAACGATCGCGGCGCCGTGGATGTTTTGGTGCGCGAAGGACCGGAGGATGTGCGCCGTGTGATGGATCTGGGCGTGGAATTCGACCGCGCGCCGGGCGGCGAGCTGCAGCGAACCCTGGAGGGCGGGCACAGCCGCCGCAGAATTGTGCACCACGCGGATCAAACAGGCAGGGAGATGGTTGACAAGCTCCTGCCGCAGGTGCAGGCGCTGCAAAACACAATCCTTTGGGAGGGTGCGACGGCGGTGGCGGCGCGGCGCGAAGAGGGCGGTTTTTTGCTGGATGTGCTTTACGCAGGCGCGCGCAAGTGTGTTTGGTGCGCCTGCCTGCTGCTTGCCACCGGCGGTATCGGGCGCGTGTACCGTTACACGACAAACCCGCCGGTTTGCACCGGCGACGGCATTCGTCTGGCATGTGAATTGGGCGCGGCGCTCAAAAATATGCGCCTGGTGCAGTTTCACCCCACAGCCTTTGCCGGCAAGCGGGGCGCGGAGGAAACGGAGCAGTTTCTCATCAGCGAGGCCGTGCGCGGCGAGGGCGCGTATTTGCTCAACGCGCGGGGCGAGCGGTTTATGCGACGCTATGATGAACGCTTGGAGCTTGCCCCGCGGGATGTTGTTTCCCGTGCAATCCTGCACGAAGCGCGGCGTGTGGATGCGGAGGATTTCTTTTTGGATATTCGACACAGAGGTGCGGCGTTTTTGCTGGAGCGCTTCCCGACGATTGCCGCCGCTTGCCGGGCGCGCGGTGTGGATATTGCCCGTGACCGCATCCCCGTGTTCCCCTGCCAGCATTATTTGATGGGCGGCATTGATGTGGATCTGCACGGGCGCACGAGCGTCCCGGGGCTTTATGCCGCCGGGGAATGCGCGCACACAGGGCTGCACGGCGGCAACCGGCTTGCAAGCAATTCCCTGCCGGAAGCACTGGTGTTCGGGCGGCGCGCGGCTGCGGATATTTTTGCGAGGCTGCGGGGGGTACCGTTGCCTGCGCCACGGCGCATACATGCGCCGACTGCCTGCGCGCAAGCCCCTGCGCCGGAGGAATGCCAAGAGCTGCGCAAGCAAATCCGCGATATTCTGCAGGAGGCGTATTTTGTCGAACCGAATCTGAACTTGCTCCCGGAAGCGACCGCCCGCATGGAGCGGCTTTACCGGTCGCTGCACGAAAAGGGTACGGCAGTCACGCGCGCCCAAGCGGAGCTTCACTCCCTTGCGCTGGTGGCGTGGCAAATTTTGAAGGACGCGCGGGAGCGGCTGCTCCCGTAAAGGAGAACGCTATGAAGCGGATTTTGCGAAGACTGTGCGGCGCCGGGGTGGCGCTGGCTTTGTTGTTGACGTTGGCTCCCGCGGGCTTTGCCGCGCAGCCCTTGCCCGCCATGGATGTTTGCTTTTTGGTTGACACCAGCGGGTCGATGGAGGCATATTTGCCCGACGCCATTGCGGCCTGCCGCGCCATGATGGACGAGCTGACGGCTTCGGGCTTGGCGGATTTGCGCTTTGCGCTCATAGATTACCGTGACGACCCCGAAAAAACCGCCATGGAAGCGGATTATCCTTATCAAATTCAAACGGATTTCACAAGCAGCGCGGATGCGCTTTTCGTTGCCTTGGGCGCGCTGGATACAGGCTACGGCGGCGATATGGAGGAAAGCGTATATTCGGCGATTGTGGACGGGCTGGCGCGGCTCGGCTGGCGTGAGGGCGCGGGGCGGGCGGCGGTTTTGCTGGGCGACGCGCCCGCGCTTGACCCTGAAAGCGGGACGGGCTACACGCTGGCGGACGCACTGGTGGCGCTGAACAATTTAGGTGTCACGCTGCACAGCGTGACCGCCCTGCCCGCGTGGGAGCCGGAACCGGCGCCCTTGCCTGGCTTTGCGGCGCTGAGCGAGGCGACGGGCGGGCTGGCGGTGTTGCTTGCCGAAAGCGAAAGCGTCGCCCAAGTGCTGGTGACGCAGGCGCAAAACCTTCCCAAGCCCGCGGAGCCGGAGCAACCGCCATACGAACCCAATTTGGGCTTGCCGGGCAGCCTGACGCTGTATCGAAAGGAAGATTGCGCGGTGTTCCGGGCGGTGGATACGGCACAGATCAGCTGGAAAAGCAGCAATCCGGGCGTCCTGACGGTTGACGGCAGCGGGAATGTGCAGTATCGGTTCGCGCGCGTGGGAAAAACAACCGTCACCGCTTATGATGAAAGCGACCGGGTGCTGGCGGTGACCGAGGTGAAGGTCGATTGGCAATGGTGGCAATGGGTTTTGGTGATACTGTTGTTCGGGTGGATATATCTGTAACCGGAAATTTGACGGGAGGACTTATATGCGAATCATTGTGGACGCCTTTGGGGGCGATAACGCGCCGCTCGAAATCTTGAAGGGCTGCCATCGCGCGGCGGAGGAGCTGCAGGGTGTGGAAATCACCCTGACCGGCAGTCGGGAAACGATCGAGGCCGTCGCGCGGCAAAATAATATCAGCCTGGCAGGCATCAAGATTCTGGAAGCGCCGCGTATTTTTGAGATGGAATTTGAGCCGACAAGTATTTTGAAAGAGAACAATGACACATCCCTTGCCGCGGGCTTGAAGGCGATGGCTGCGGGGCAGGCCGAGGGCTTTGTCAGCGCCGGCTCGACGGGAGCGCTGCTGGTGGGCGCGACGCTCATCACCAAACGCATCCGCGGGGTGCGCCGCGCGGCGATTGCCGCCGTGCTGCCCACGCCGAGCAAGCCGTTTTTGCTGTTGGACAGCGGCGCGAATTCCGAATGCACCTCCGAAATGCTGGAGCATTTTGCCTTGCTGGGCGCGGTTTACAGCGAAAAGATTTTGGGGGTCGAAAAACCAAACGTGATGCTTGCCAATATTGGAACGGAGCCAACCAAAGGCGACGCGCTCCGGCAGGAAACCTACAAGCGCCTGGCAGCCAACGAACGGATTCATTTTGGCGGGAACATCGAAGCGCGCGATATCCCGAACGGCGGCGCGGATGTGGTTGTGGCGGACGGCTTCACCGGGAACATTATCCTCAAGCTCTATGAGGGACTGGCGACAAGCCTGTTTGGGATGGTCAAGGGCGCGTTTAAGAAAAATCCCGTCACCATGCTGGGCGCCGTGCTGGCGTCCCCGGGGCTGCTGGGGCTGAAGAAGAAGATGGATTATTCCGAGTATGGCGGCGCGCCGCTGCTGGGCATCAACGGGACGGTCATCAAAGCGCACGGGTCGTCGGACGCAAAGGCGATTTTCAACGCTATCCGCCAGGCGAAGGGCTGCATTGAAAATCATATTGTGGATACCGTAAAGGAGAATTTGGGCGCATGATTGCTCCGGAGCTGCAAGCCGCCGCCGGCTATCAATTCCGCGATTCGCGTTTGCTCGAACGCGCGCTTTCGCATTCCTCCTATGCAAATGAATGCAAGGGCGAAAGCCCGGGCAGCAACGAGCGGCTGGAGTTTTTAGGCGATTCCGTACTGGGCTTTATCGCGGCGGAATATTTTTACCACGAGCACCCCGGCAAGCCGGAGGGGGAGCTGACAAAAATCCGCGCTTCAGCGGTTTGCGAAACGGCGCTTTGCGGCTATGCGCGCAAGCTGCGCTTGGGCGAAGCCCTGCTCCTTGGCAGGGGGGAGCGGGGCGCGGGGGGGACGGATCGATCCTCGATTCTGGCCGACGCCTTTGAGGCTTTACTGGCAGCGATCTACCTGGACGGCGGCATGGACGCCGCCCGTGCCTTCGTGCTGCGTTTTTTGCGCGAAGAGCAAACGGTCCGCCCTGCCGTTACGGACAGCAAAACGCTGCTGCAGCAAATCGTGCAGCAAAATCCGGAAGAAGCGGTGGATTATGTTCTGATTGACGAAAGCGGACCGTCGCATGATAAATGCTTTTTGGTCGAGGTGCGTTTGCATTCCAACGTGCTGGGCACCGGGCAAGGGCGCAGCAAAAAGCTCGCCGAGCAAGCCGCCGCCGCCGAAGCGCTGAAATTGATGGGGATATAAATTTTGCCGACCGGAACACGCGGAACAGAATATACGTTGATCCGCCAAAAGCGTAAAACGGTGGGGATTTACATCCGACCGGGCAGGGTGGAGGTGCGTGCGCCGCTGCATGCCGCGCAAGCGGATATCGACGCTTTTGTCGCTTTAAAAGCGCCGTGGATTGCCGCAAAGCTCGCGCTTGCGCAGGAGCGCTTGGCGCAAAACGACGCGCCGGTCGTCGGCTACGGCGCGATGCTGCCGTGGCGCGGCGCGGAATACCCTCTGCTGGGCGACGGCGCCTCTGACTGCATATGGCGTGACGAGGTCGGCTTTCATGTTCCGCCCGGGCTGGAGGAGGGAGCGCTCAAACAAACAGTAATAAAGCTTTACAGGGCTTGCGCCAAGGATTATCTTGTGCCGCGAACCCTGTATTTTGCGCGCTTGATGGCGCTGTGCCCAAACAACATAGGCGTCACAAACGCGAAGGGGCGCTGGGGGAGCTGCGGCAGGAAGCCGGCGAAGGGAACGGCGGGAACGACGTACAGCATCCATTTTTCCTGGCGGCTGATGTCGGCGGAGGACGACGTGATTGACGCGGTGATTGTACACGAGCTGGCGCATATGCGGGAGATGAACCATTCGGCGGCGTTTTACGCGATTGTGCGGGATGTTTTGCCGAATTACGACGTCCGCCGCCGCAAGCTGCAGGCGCACAAGCCTTGGCTCCTGTGAACGGGGGATTCATAATTTCCGTTTGCCGCGGCATATGCATAGCAAAACAGCGATTGCGGAGGGATGTGCATGGCGCGGAATCGGCGGGCGGAGCGGGCGGGCGCGCAGGCGCCCAAGCGAGGCGCGGTGCAGCGGGCGGGCGAGGCGCTTGACCTCCCGGCGGAGCTGCTGCCCGGTTACGCGCACATTGAGCTGCTGAGCAACCGCCGGGCGATTGTGACCGGCGTGAAGGGCGTTTTGGCATATTGCGAGGATGCGGTTCGCCTGAATTTGGGGGCGCTGGTCGTTGCGGTTGAGGGCTGTGATTTGTGCATCCGCACGTATCAAATGGAAGAGGTTACGCTTAGCGGCACGATTCTTTCAGTCAATTTCACAAGCTAGGGGGGCGGCCAATGCTGTTGGTTCGGCTGTTGCGCTTTTTGCGCGGCTATTTGTTTTTCCGTGCCGCCGATGGCTTTCCGGAGCGATTTTTGAATTTATGCCATACGCAGGGCGCGCGTGTTTGGGATGTCGCCTTCCGCAGCGGCGTGCTGACGGGGCAAACGACCATTGAAGGCTACAAAGCCATGCAGGATTTCGCCGAGCGGGCGGGTGTCGCGCTGGGGATTGAAAAAAAGTGCGGGCTGCCCTTTTTTTTGCACGATTACCGCCGCCGCGCGGGGCTGCTGCTGGGGCTGGTGATCTTTCTTGCAGGGCTGCGCTTCCTTTCCGGCATGGTGTGGAGCGTCAGCGTTACAGGCAACGAGCGGGTTGCGGCGGAGATCATCCGCGTGGCGGCGGAGGAGCAGGGGCTGCGCCTGGGCGCGAAAGCAAAGACGCTGGATTTGCGGCGGATGAGCGAGGCGGCGCTGCTGAAGCTCCCGGAGCTGAGCTGGCTTTCGATGAACCTGCAGGGCAGCACCGCCGTGATTGAGGTGCGTGAGCGCTTGCCGGATACGGTGCCGCCCGCGCCCGTGCCGCAAAGCATTGTCGCGGGCAAGGCGGGGCAATTGGCTGTGCTGCAGGTCTATAGCGGCAAGCCGCTCAAAAAAGCCGGCGACGCCGTGCCCAAGGGCGAAATTCTGGCAAGCGGGCGGATCGAAAACAAGGACGGCACCACCCGCAGCACCGCCGCCGCTGCTTACGCTGTGGCACGTGTTCCGCTGGAAATGGAAGTAACTGTGCCGCGCGATTATGTCGCCGGGCGAGCGCAGAATGTCCAAACACGCTATATCGTTTATTTTTTGGGTCTGCGGCTTTCGCTGCAAAAAAAGCTTGCCCCGCAGGATGGCGGCATTCTTTTGCGCAGCAGCTTGACTTGGGCGCCCGCGGGCAAAGAGATGCCCGCCGCCGTTGTGCGGGAAAGCCTGCTGGAAATTTCCGCGGAATCGAGCAGCTTCAGCGACGCCCGTTTGGCGCTCGCTGCGGCGGAGCGGTATTACGACAAAGCTTTCCGAACCCTGCGCGGCGTGCAAATCATTGACCAGGGCGTAAGTGTTGCGCTCACGCCCGAGGGCTGCCGCATCCGATTGATCGGGCATTGCTATGAAAATATTGGCGTGGCGGAAGAAATCACAGAATAGGCAAATATTGCAAAATATACCGCCACCCATTCCCATTGACTGGGAATCCCGTACAAAGTACAATTTACAGTAAGAGATTGTGCGGGAGGTCAATATCATGAAGCAAAATAACTGTGCCGGAGGGCGCGCCGCGCCGGTCCGCCGCCTACACCGCAAGGGCTTGCTTGCGGCGGCGGGCTTGCTGCTGAGCGTTTTTGCGGGAATCTTTGCCGCGCGCGTTTCGCCATCCCTTGCCACAAGCGCCGGGGCAACCGCGCGGTTCTCGCAAAGGCACAAGGCGGCGTATGCTGCCGTGACCGCTTTGCAGGCGAAGGATCCGTATACAGGTCGCACGCTGAGCACAGAAGCCGGTTTGCCCTTCCTTTTTGTGCAGGCGGATAAGCCGGATATATATGCGTATTGCGTTCAAAAGGGGATGCGAATTTTTGACGACGGCAACAACAGCCGCCGCGCTTACGCCTTGGAAGATAAGATGTTCCGCGGTGCGCTCAGCGAGCGCTGCCGGGAGCAGCTGGCGCTTGTGATGCTCTACGGCTATCCGAACCGCACGGCGGCGGAATTGAACGCGGCTTCGCAGGATGACGCGCACGTGGCGACGCAGCTGCTGCTTTGGGAAAGTGAGCTGGGGCTGCGAAGCGCGGATTTTGCGCGTGCGGACGACCGGGTGTTCAACGCCTACTTTTCCACAGGGAAATATGCGGCCGCGCGCGCGGTTTATGAAGCGATTGCCGAAAATATTCAAAGCTATCTGCGCGTCCCGACCTTTTTTGCGCAGGGCGGCGTGCTAGAATTGGAACTACGGTATGATCCTGTTACATCGCTTTACAGCCAAAGCTTCGCGGATACGAGCGGCAGCGGCGCGACCCTGGAGGTTAGCGGAAAAAATCCGCTTGCGCTGGAGATTGTGCGGGATGGCGGAAGCTACACCTTCCAAACGAAAACACCGCCCGCAAAAGCCGCCACGGTGTCCATCCGGCGCACGGATATTCCGCCCTGCTGCGGAAAAAGCGGACCGCCGCTCATTTGGGTGGATCCCAATTGCGGCGCGGAAAATCAGCTGCTGCTCACGGGCTGCGAGCCGCGCGAGCAATATTACACCGCCTGCGTTTACGCGCCGGAGCAGCTGACAACGGCGGCAGCGACCACCACCGCCGCCACGCAAGCAACAACGCAAACAGTAGCACAAACAACAACACAAGCGATGACGGAAGCGACGACCGCGCATACGCAAACGACGGTGCCGCCTTCGACGCAAGCCACAACGACACACGCCACAACGACACACGCCACGACGACGCAAGCCACGACGACGCAAGCCACAACAGAAGAAAAAACAACGCCGCCGGAGGACACAACAAGGCCGACGACGGCGCGGACGACCGTTTCCACGCCGAAGGAAACATCCGTGGCGATAACGACGGCATACGTGACAACCGCCCTTTTGCCACCTACAACCCTGTCGCCGCCCGATGTGCCGGATACCGGCGCGGAGGACGAAACTATCCCTGCAACGCTGCTGCTTGCCGCGCTGGGGCTTCTGATACTGAGCGCCGGGGCGCTGCTGCAAAAGCGCAGGACGTAAGCCACCGATTGGAACCAAAAGCGAGGATGAAAAAATATGGTTTCCGTTGTGCCCAATCACCCGCAAAACCCGTGGATTTTGCCGCCGATGCCGTATGATTACGACAGCCGCCGCGCACGTAGGCGCGGCTGCCCGAAGCGGCGGGTGGATGCGCTGCTGAACCTCTGCCTGGCTTGCAGCGCAGCGTTTTTGTTCTTGATTTTCCCCTTGCTGTTATATCAAAACGCGGCGGGGAGCGATTCCTTTTTTAGCTTACGCTTCGTGCTGGTGCGCACGGATTCCATGGAGCCTTGCATCCCGCAAGGCTCTCTCGTCATTGCCCGCGAAGGCGGCTTTGCCGAGCTGGAAACAGGCGACGTGATTCTCTATCTGCTGGAGGACGGTCAGTTGAATACCCACCGCGTTGTCGCCACGGAATACGGCGTGCTGCGCACCAAGGGCGACCACAACCTGCTCTTTGACGCCGGAACCGTTACGGAAAGCACCTACGTGGCAAGGGTTGTTTTCAGCATACCGGGCGGCATGGTGAAATAGCTGAAAATGTGGGTTGTAATTCCACCCCGCATCTGTTATACTTTATAAAAATAACAAAGGGGTGCATCGAATGGCGAACCCAGCCACAGCTCTGCAAACCTACTCCAAAAAAGAGCGCGGCGTTTACCTTACAGGCATGTTTGGGCAAAACGTGATTTACAATGTGATTGGCACCATTTTCGTTTCCTATTTTTTGCAGAATATCCTGTATATCCCCGCAATGACGGTGGGCGTTATCGTTGCTGTCGCGCGGGTATGGGATGCTTTTAACGACCCCATGATGGGAACGATCGTTGACCGCACGCGGAGCAAATGGGGAAAGGCGCGCCCGTATCTCATCTTTTCCCCCTCGGTGATCTTTGTTGTGACGATCCTTTGCTTCGTTAACGGCACCTTTGATACCGAAGCCACAGCGCTGACGCTGCAAAACGTCCTGGTCGTCGGCTGGGCGGCGCTTTCGTATATCCTTTGGGGCATGAGCTACACCGTGGGCGATATTTCGCTCTGGGGCTTGACCTCGCTTTTGACAGAGGACGAAAAGCACCGGCAAAAGCTGCAGGCGGCGGCGCGTTTGGCCGCGGGCATCGGCACGGGCGTCGCGGTGTTGGCGCTCCAGCCTCTTTCGCTGGCGGCAAAGAACCTGCTCCTGGGGCGCGAGGCCGCAAAGCACGGCATTGATTATGCCCTTGTGGCGGCGGACGCGCAAAAAACGCTCACCAGCGTTGCGGACGCAATGAAGGCGCTGGGCTTCACGAATTACGCAGAGCTTGCGTACCGATACGAAAAGATGGGCTATTTCATCGTCGCGGCAATTTTCACTTTCGTCGGCGCGGTGACGTTTCAACTGGTGGGGCTTTTCACAAAAGAAAAAATCACGCCGTCCGTCAAAACGAACAGCGTAAAAGAAAACTTCAAGCTCATGTGGAACAACAAGCCCTTCCGCAGGGTGCTCATCTCCGGCACGCTTTCCGGTCCGACAATGATCATGATGACCGTTGCTATGCCGCTGGTAACCTATTATTACGCAACGAAAGAACCGGGCGGCGTGATGCTGTTCACGGCTGTGATTGGCGGCGGGCTGTTTTTGGGGATGTTTATTTCCACTGCGCTTGTGCCGGCAATGCTGCGGCGGCTCAGCAAGAAGCGGCTCTATGTCATTTCGAACCTGGTCGCGGTTCTGCCCAGCGCTTGCATAGCGCTGCAATATTATATTGTTGTAAACCACACGCAAACCGACATGACCAACCCTGTGTGCGTGGCGGTCATGGCCGCGCTGCTCACGGTGGGCGGCGTGCGCCTCGGCGTTAACAACGCGCTGCAAACCATGATGATTTCCGATTGCGTGGATTATGAGGATTTCCATTCGGGTCTGCGCCCGGACGGCGTGTTTTTTTCGGGGCAAACCTTTATGGCGAAAATCGGCTCCGGCATCGCAACGATTGTGTATGGCTTTATGTCCGCCGGCGTTGGTTTTTCCGGCGGTAAAATCAAAGCGCTGGATCAATTCGTCGCCGATGGCGGCGTCCCGCGTGAAACCGTATATATCGGCGAAAAGGCGCTCTCGATCGCTGCACAGGCGGGCGGCGCCGTGCGGGAATACGCGCTCACGGGCGGCGAGGTCAGGGGCTTTTTCACCATGATGTTCCTTGCCGTTTCCGTCCCGCCCGCGATCGGCTGCCTTCTTTCCGTTCTGCCAATGCTGAAATATCCGTTGAGCGAGGGGAAGCTGGCGGAAATCCGCGAAGCCCTTCAGCAGCGCCGCAGGGCAGCGCAGGATTAGAGCCAATCGTCACGAAAGCACATCCCCCGTTCGCATAGGAACGGGGGATTTATGATTTGTTATCCGCTTGCCGTCAGCTGTTCATTGTGCACCGCCCAAACCACAGGATTTCCCCCGCGGGGGAAATCTGCAGCCCGCCGACGCCCGGTGCGGTCAGCAACCGGCTTTCCCGCGCCGCAAGCGGATAGAACACGCCTTCCCGCAGCAATTGCTCCTCAGCGCCGCGCAGCGCCGCCGCTGCCTGTACCGTACTCGGCAAGCGTGCTGCGTCTTCCAGGGAAGCATACAAAGCTTCGGACGGATAGCCCGGGAGAAGCTGTTCCCCGGTCACCCACTGCCGCAGCGCCTCCGGCGCGGAGGAGCTGCCCGCGCGCATTGTCACAAAAGCGATATCAAACGCCCCGGCGGCAAGCATCGCGTTCAACCGATCGGCGTCCGGGCTTTCGATGGTCACATGTAAACGCAGCCCGAAGACTTTTTGCCACTGCTGCAGCAGCAGCCGCACGGTGCGATCCTCCTCTGCCGGGCAGAGCAGTGTTAAACGAATGGGTGTTTCACCGCCTGCTTCCTGCCACGCGAGCAAACCGCGTTCCCAAGCTTCGCGGGCGGCGGCTTCGCTGAATGCCATACCGCGCGCAGTACCTGCCGCCGCGCGATAGGCTTCCCCGCCCAGCTGCAGGCTATTTGGAAGCAAGCCCTCCGGCACGGATAAAAAGCCCAGCGCCGTTGGGTCAATCGCGGCACACAGCGCTTGCCGAAGCGCGGTATTGCACAAGGGACTGCCTTCGGCGCCGCGCAGCACCAAGCATTGCGTCGCATTTTGCAGGGCGACCCCCATTTTTTCTTCGGTGAGCGTCCCCGGCGGCAACAGCAGCGCGGAATACCCGCCCTCCGCGCCTAAGAGCCGCAGCTGCTCCGAAGAATCCGGCGCAAGCTTGAAGGTCAGCCCGGCGGGCTGGATTTTCTCGGCGCCGCGATAACCGTTGTTACGTTTGAAGCGCAGGCTTGTGTCGTTCCACGCCGAAAGATAAAACGCGCCGTTGCACAGCAGAAATTTTGCGCTAAGCCCATAACGACCGCCGGTTTTTTCAAAAAAGCGCTGGTTGCAGGGCAGTGCGCCGCTTTGGCACAGCGATTGTAGAAAACCCGCATTGGGTTCGGCGAGGGTGACGGTCAGGGTGAAGGGATCCGGCGCAGCGACGGCAAGCGCCGTGGGCGCAAGCAACCCTGCGTTTATTTCGCGGGCGTTTTGAATGGGGAAGAGCAGGGAAGCGCCCACCGCCTTGGTTTGCGGATCCAGCAGCCGCCGGAACGCAAACACAAAATCATGGGCGGTGACGGCTGTTTCAAATGCGGCGTCGTCGTCGCCCAGCAGCTCCTTTGCGTCTGCCGTCAGCATCCAATGGGTATCCTGCCGCAAATGAAAGGTGTAGCCGCGACCATCCTGCGAAAGCTCCCAGCTTGCGGCAACTCCGGGCACGACGCCGTTTTCCCCGCGCCGCACCAAGCCCTCCATGCAGTTGGCCAGCACAAGGGCTTCTTCCGCACGCGCGGCAATGGCGGAATCCAGATTCACCGGCATTGCCGCCAGCGGGAAGCGGAACTCTCCCCCGCTGCCGTCCCCTTTGCCGCAAGCGCCGAGGATGCAAAGCAGTAGCGCAAGCGCGGCGGGTAAAATGCGCTTATACATACGATCCTCCAACCCTATTCCAAGTGATCCGCGACCGGGGTGTTTTTTATATCATTATAATAGACCTCCACGGAAACTAAATCCGTGTTTCAAAATGGATGATTCCGCAGATAAGATTCGTGCGTAAACTATGGCGTTTCGCTGTTCTTGTGGATTGCCGCGATTCTCCGCAACACAAATAATTTCTTCTGTCCCTTTGTTGACGACAAACTGTGTTTTTATGGTGTGTTTTTTCTTTTTGCCCGAGTACCATTGCCGCTGTTTGTTAGGACGTTCTATTGGGCATTCCGTTACATCAACAAGATCGTGTCGCGGACTGTTGATTCGCCAACCTCAAATTCATATGCCAGCTCTTTGTGCGTGGGATATTGACGCAGATATTTGAGCGTCATAATCAACCGTTCTTCAAGCGTCAGTTTGGTTTTTCTGCCGCCTTTTTCATGCCTCTTCAAATATTCTGCTGCCAGCACATCAACCATCGCGGAAAATGTTTCTCTCTTCACACAAATAATCTGCTCGAAATCAACATCGTTCAATCTTTTTGTTTTTCATAGTGGTTCATTTTTTAGCCCACTACTATTGTACCACTAATTTTTCCCTCTGTCAAGTTTCCGTGGAGGTCTACCACGTGATTCTAATCTTCAGCAAAGCAACCCAGGAAAGCGATCAAATAGTTTGGGTCAAAGAGGTTTCGTCGAAGTATGCCGGCGATGGAAGTTTTTAAGCCCAAGCGGGACTTGAAC
>JAITGE010000051.1 GCA_031280825.1 Oscillospiraceae bacterium
TTCAAGTCCCGCTTGGGCTTAAAAACTTCCATCGCCGGCATACTTCGACGAAACCTCTTTGACCCAAACTATTTGATCGCTTTCCTGGGTTGCTTTGCTGAAGATTAGAATCACGTGGCAAAGGAAACCGAAGGCTTGCTTTTTATGCGGATCTGTGTTAAAATATACACGTATGCAACAAACGCTGCGTCAAAATTGAACACGGCAAGGTTTGAAATATGCATTTTGTGCCCTTTCGCTCCCGTTCCGAACTGCATAAGACTCCTTTTGGCGCGGTTGCCGCAGGGCAGGCGACTGCGTTGCGGGTGATCCTTCCGCGGCATATTCGTTGCACCGGTGTGCGGCTTTGCTGGGGGGCGTATGACGGTGGCTGGGAAATGGAAGCTCCGCTGGTCTGGGACGGTATGGAGGGTACGCACGAGGAGTGGTGGCGCTGCGCCGTCACGATCACCGAGCCGGGGCTATACCGCTATCGTTTCCTGTTTGATACGGAAGCCGGGCGCGGTGTGATTGGCGACGAGGGCGGCGGCGTGGGTTGCATTGGGCAAAGCAACTATTGGCAGCTCACGGTATTTGCGCCTGCGGCAAAGCTGCCGGATTGGGTTGCCGGCGGCATCATGTATCAAATATTCCCGGATCGCTTTCGCGCCGCGGAGGACACAGCGCTATCCGTCACCCCGGGCGATCGCTTGCTACGCGGGGATTGGGGCGGTGAACCGCAATGGCAGCCAAACGCGCGGGGCAATATTACGCAATATGATTTTTTTGGCGGCAACCTGCGCGGTATTGCCGAAAAGCTGCCGTATTTGGCGGAACTGGGTGTGACGTGCCTTTACCTAAATCCTATTTTTTTGGCGCAAAGCAACCATCGCTACGATACGGCGGATTACAGAACCATCGACCCGCTTTTGGGAACGGAAAAAGATTTTCGGGCGTTGTGTGAGAACGCGAAGCAATTGGGCATTCATATACTGTTGGATGGCGTGTTCAGCCATACGGGCGCGGACAGCATCTACTTCAACAAGCAGCACCGCTACCCGGGCGCCGGGGCGTATGAATCCAGGGACTCGCAGTATTATCCCTGGTATCATTTTCGCGCTTGGCCGCAGGATTACGCAAGCTGGTGGGGTATTGATATTTTGCCGGAGCTGCAGGAAAGTCATCCGGCGGTGCTGGAATTTTTCGCGGGCAAGGACGGCATTGCGCGGCATTGGCTGCGCGCGGGGGCTTCCGGCTGGCGGCTGGATGTCGCGGACGAACTGCCGGACGTATTTCTGGATTGTTTCTTTGCCGCTGTGCAGAGCGAAGACGCCGAAGGATATGTACTGGGCGAGGTCTGGGAGGACGCTAGCCGCAAATGGAGCCACGGCGGTCGCCGCCGGTTTTTGCTGGGCGGGCAAATGCACAGTGTAATGAATTATCCTTTGGCCGAAGCTGTTTTGCGCTTTGCCCGGGAGGGCGACGCGGGCGGGCTGGCCGATACCGTTATGGGGCAGCTGGAGCATTACCCGCCGCACGCGCTGCGCGGGCTAATGAATCATATCGGCACGCACGACACCGCGCGGGCGCTGAATCGCCTGGGCGCGGGCGAGCCTGAGCCGGGCGCGGACCGGAGCGCCTACGCGCACCGTCCGCTCCGCGCCGAGCAGCGGGAGCGCGGACTGCGGCGTTTACGGCTCTGTGCGGCGCTGCAATTCACGCTGCCAGGCAATCCCTGCATATATTACGGCGATGAAGCGGGCTTGGAGGGCTGGATGGATCCCTTCAACCGGGGTTGTTATCCATGGGGCAGAGAAGACGCTGCGCTTTTGGATTGGTATCGCGCACTCGGTGCGCTGCGCCGCGGCTGTGATGATTTTGCGGGGCTGGATTTTTCGTTGCTCAGCGCGATGCTCGGCTGCATTGCTTACCGGCGCGGGCGATACATCGTTATCGCCAACGCAAACGCGCATGCGATTGCGTACGACCTACCGGAGCGGTACCGTAGCGCGCGGCTTGCATTGGGAGGCTTGGGGCAGAACGAAGCGCGGATACAATTGGCGGGCGAAAGCGCGGCGCTGTTGACTCTGGGGGATGAAGAGGAGTGAAAATATGCCGAGATATGATTTGGAATTCAAACCGCAGCGCAAGCGGAAGCTGGAGCAGGGGCTGTATATTTTGCTGGGCTTTTTGGCGATTCTGCTGTTGCTGGGTGTGATTTCGGCAATCCTGATGCAGAAGGACGGGCTGCTCGACCAGCTCCTTGCGGGCAGGAGCAGCACGAATGCCACCGACGCACCCGAAACCGAGCCGGTGTGGAGCTACACGGGACAAGCGGCGCTCTTGCTCAGCGCGGCGGATGAAAATGACGAAACCCTGCGCTTTGCCGCGCTGGTGCGTGTGGATGTGAAAAGCCGGCAGCTGAGCGTCACGCTGTTGGATCCGCAGGCAGCGGCGGGGGGTTACGTCACCCTGCAAGCGGCGCTGCGCGAGGGCGGTGCAAAGCAGCTGCGCACGGCGGCGGCGGCGCTCACCGGAATGCAGATTGATAAGTATATCCACAGTACGGATCTTCACTTTGCCATGGCGGTGGATATCATGCAGGGCGATGGAATTGTTGTTGATATTGCGCAAGAGATCCGGCATAAATCCGCGGATTTGGAGCTGACACTCTCCGCCGGGCAAGTGCCGTTGCACGGTGAAAAGCTCCTGCGCTATTTCCGCTATCTTGATACCCTGGGCGAAACGGGGCGGCGGCAGCAGGGGTTCCTGCTGCAAAAGCTGCTGATGACCGTTCTCGTCCCAAAAAACGCGAAGAGCCGCGAGATGATGGAAAAGGATTTTAAGGCATTGGTGAATCTGTTTGAAACCGACGTCAGCTCCATTGATTTTGATGCGCAATGCGATATGCTGCTTGCATTGCTGAACGGCGAAGGCATGGTCGTCACGGTTTTGGAATAAACTGGGCGGAGTGATTATCTTGAAAG
The DNA here is from genome assembly GCA_031280825.1 of Oscillospiraceae bacterium. GTDB lineage: Bacteria > Bacillota > Clostridia > Oscillospirales > Acutalibacteraceae > WRMQ01. Next base: position 2,967 of record JAITGE010000051.1, read on the forward strand.
GAAACGACGGAATGAACGAACTGTCCCAACGGAAACAGACACCTTGGGATTTTCCGCCTCCCCCGCCGCAAAAGCAACGCCGTAAAAAGGGCTGCGGCTGTTTTTCTGCGCTGCTGGCTATGCTGCTTGTCGCGGCGCTTGCGCTGGTCGGCTTTGGGCTGCTTGAAAACACCGTTTCCCCGCAGACGCAGAGCTTGTTGCCGACATTGCCCTCCGCTTCTGCCGCCGCGCAAACGGGCACGCCGCGCACCACGCGCCTGGAGACGACCGCCGCCATGCCTGCCGAAGGTCGGCTGCGGGCGCACTATGAAACGCTTTCCAAGGCAGGGCAGCGTGCCTATGACACCATTCTCGCCGCCTTGCCGGGCTTCCCTGAAAGCATTGAGATCCCGAAGCTGAACGACGACGACATATCGGATGTGTTTTATGCCCTGCTGCGCGACCAACCGCTGCTGTTTCAGCTTTCTTCCGAGAGCATGACGCGTTCTTCCGGGAATAAAGTATGGTTCTGCCCTGTTTATCGCATGAATCAACCCACATACGAAAAGCAGCTGCGGGAAGTCGCCGGGGTTTGCGCGGAGCTTGCGGCGCTTGTGCCCGCCGGCGCGAGCGATTATGAAGCGGAGTTGATTCTGCACGACGCGCTTATTCGTCGCTGTACGTACCGCTACACCGGGGCGGCGGAGGAGAACACCGTTTACGGCGCGCTGGTGGAAGGCGTTGCCGCCTGTGAGGGCTATTCCCGCGCGATGCTGCTGCTGCTGGAGCAGCAGGGCATTGCCGGCTGTGTCGTTACGGGCGACGCGACCAACAGTATGGGGGAAACCTCAAAGCACGCCTGGAACAAAGTACGGATTGACGGGGACTGGTACCAGCTCGACGCCACGTGGGACGACCCCGTGAGCGAAGACGGCGGCGCGGAAACGCTCGTGCACAGCTATTTCAACCTCACAGACGCCGAGCTTGGCATGAGCCACGAATTGACCCGTGACAGCCGCCCCTGCACCGCGACAAAGGCGAACTATTTTGTCGTGCAGGGGGTGCTGTTTGCGCAGGTGGATAAAGCGGCGGAGGACGTTCTTGCGCGGGCGCTTACCGAAGCGATTAACCGCGGCGCGGATTTGCTGGAATTCCGGTGCAAGGATAAAACGGGCTATGAGGCGGCGATCAAACGGTTGTTTGATGAACAAAAAATCTACCGCATTCTTTCAAAAGCGGATTTGGCGACGGGCAAAAAGATCTCAAGCCAGCGCGTTTCTTATACCGAAATTCCGGCGCTGCATATTCTACAGGTGATTCCTGTCATAAAGGGTTAGGAGAAGCCATGGATCAGCAACGCATTGAGAACGCCGTGCGGGAGCTTTTGACCGCTGTGGGGGAAAACCCGGCGCGTGAGGGTTTGCTTGAAACCCCGGCGCGCGTGGCGCGGATGTATATGGAAATTTTCGCCGGGCTGGAAGAAGACCCGGCGACGCACCTGAAAATTTTTCAGGAAGAAAGCGATGAGATGGTTATCGTCCGCGATATTCCGCTTTACTCTATGTGCGAGCATCATTTGCTTCCCTTTGTGGGCAAAGCGCACATTGCTTATTTGCCGAAGGACGGGCGCGTGATTGGACTTTCGAAGCTGGCACGGATTGTGCATTGCTTTGCCCGCCGCCCGCAATTGCAGGAGCGGCTTACAGGGCAGGTCGCTGATTTTCTTTATCGCCGTCTTTCGTGCCAGGGCGTTGCCGTGGTGGTGGAAGCGGAGCATCTGTGCATGACGATGCGCGGCGCACGGGCTTCCGGAGCGCAAACGCGTACCTGTGCTCTGCGCGGGCATATGCGTGAAGCAACCGCGCGCGCCGAGGTTATGCAGCTGCTGCGGGGGGATTGAGCTATGCTATATTATTTTTCGCGCGGCAGGGCGCAGGTTATGGGTGTCCTGAACCTGACGCCGGATTCCTTTTCGGACGGCGGGTTGTTTTTGACACCTGCCACCGCGCTGCCGCGTGCCTTGGAAATCCAGGCGCAGGGCGCGGATATTTTGGATTTGGGCGCGCAATCTACCCGCCCTGGGCATATCCCCGTGCCGCCTGAGGAAGAGCTTGCCCGTTTGCTCCCGGTGCTGGAGGCGCTGCGGGGGAAGCTGCGGATTCCCATATCCGTTGATACGTATTACCCTGCGGTTGCGGCGGCGGCGCTGACGCGCGGCGCGGTGATCATCAACGACGTCTGCGGCAAGGTGAACGCCGAAATGGCGGCGCTCGTTAAGCAGTATGGCGCGGGCTGGATCCTGATGCACAACGCCGAAATTCCGGCGTCGCAGGATGCTCTTGCCGCTGTGCGTGCGGGTCTGCAGACGCTCTTGGAGGAAGCGCTTGCCTTTGGCTTGGCGCGCGAACAGCTGTGCTTGGATCCGGGTGTTGGCTTCGGCAAAACAATGGAGGGCAATTTGCAGCTCCTTTCCGGGGTAAGCGCCCTATGCTCTTCCGGAGCTGCGCTGCTGGTGGGAGCTTCGCGCAAGCGTGTGATTGATTATGCCGCCGGGGGCGGCACGCCGCCCGGGCAACGGCTGGGCGGATCCATTGCCGCGCACGTGGCGGCGGCGTTGGGCGGCGCAGATATTTTGCGTGTGCATGACGTTGCAGAAACCGTTCAGGCAATACGCGTGGCGCGGCGCCTGCGTGCGCTGCAGGCGAGCAAGGAATTGACAAACACTTCAGAAACGTGTAAAATGGAGAAAATGAAAACAGGTCTGCTTCGCGTGCGCGGGCTGGAGCTGTTCGCTTACCACGGCTGCAACCCGGAGGAGCAGCTGCATGGGCAGCTTTATTTGCTGGATTTGGACTTGCGCGGTGATTACACGGAAGCCATGCGGAGCGACAGCTTAACGGATACCGTGAACTACGCCGCTGTGATCAAATGCTGCGCGCGCACTTTTGCAGAGGGCACGCCCTGTGATCTGATTGAACGTGCGGCAAGGCGCACGGCGGAGGCTGTTTTGCGGGAATTTTCGGCGCTGAAGAGCGTTCGTTTGTGCGTACACAAGCCGGATGCGCCCATTCAAAGCACGGTTTCGGATATATCATTCACCTTGGAACTGCAGCGGGAGGGCATGGGACATGAGTGAGGCGGTCGTTGGTCTTGGCAGCAATCTTGGCGAGCGAGATGCGCAACTGCTGCAGGCCGTGCAGGCGCTGAGCCGTTTGCCGGGGCTGCGCATCATGGGTATTTCTTCCATCTATGCTTCCGCGCCGGAAACGGACGCGCCTGACCAAAGCGGCGGCGATGCGTACCATAACATGGTGGTGAAGGTTGAAACGGAGGTTTCCCCCGCGGCTCTGCTAGGCGCTTGCCTGGGGATCGAAGCCGCCATGGGGCGCATGCGCAGGCAGCGCAACGAACCGCGCTGCATTGATTTGGATTTGCTGCTCTATGAAGGCGTTAAGAACGAAAGCTATGAGCTGACGCTTCCGCACCCGCGAATGCTGCGGCGCGCGTTTGTGTTGCTGCCGCTCAAGGAACTGTACCCCGCCGGGCGCGCGCCGGGAATTTTCTTTGAGCCTTATCTCAAAGAGCTGCAATTGACCGGCGTTCAAAAATTGGATCAAAGAATCACGATGGAATAGGCCGGAACGGGGTTTTTCATGGACATCTTTCTTCTTGCGCTGAATCGTGCCGCACTGCCTCTGCTGGCGCTTTTGCTTGCGGCGATGTGTCTGCTCTGGCTGGGGCGGCACAAGGGGCAGCATCCTCCGGAAGCGTGGCTGCGCAACTCTGTCAATGGGGATTTGTTGCGGCTTCCGTATTTTGAAAATGCCATCGGGCGGCATCCCCGCTGCGATATGGTGCTGGATTACGGCACGGTTTCACGCCATCACGCGGTAATCGCGCGACGCGGCAGCGCGTGGGTGGTGATCGATACCGGCTCGCGCGTTGGCACGAAGCGGAACGGTGCGGAGGTTTCGGGCTCGCAAACGCTTGCCAACGGCGATATTGTTACCTTTGGCGCGTTTGAATGCATTTTTTGCGACCCCGCCGAGGCTTTGGCGCAAACGGAGCTTGAAGCGGAGCTGTTCCGCAGCCAAACACGAACAATAAAGGAAGAAGGCGAAGGATGGGCGTGACCGAACATAGCTATCCCAACGGGCTGCGCCTGCTGCTTGACCCTATGCCGGATGCGCTCAGCTGCACGGTGAACCTGTGCGCGGCTTCCGGCTTGCGTTATGAAAGCGCCGCCAAGGCAGGCATTTCCCATTTTGTGGAGCATATGCTATTTAAAGGGACGCACACACGTACCGCGCGGCGCATTGCGGAGGAAGCCGACGACCGGGGCGCAACCCTTAACGCTTATACCTGCAAGGAATTCACTTGCGTTTATGCCCGTTCCCTGCCGGAGCAACTGGGCGACATGCTTGTGCTGCTGGAGGATATGATCCGAAACAGCCGCATGGACGAAAAGGATATTGCCACCGAAAAAGGTGTGATTCTCGAAGAAATCGCCATGTATGAGGATATGCCCGAGGAACTGGCATTTGATCTGTTTTATGATGTCGCGTGGGCAGGGCATATGCTGAGTAAAAATATTCTTGGCTCGCGCAAAACGGTTGGGAATATCACTGAAAATGATTTACGACAGCACATGGCGGCGTTTTTTAGTCCCGAAAAAACGGTAATATCCATTTGCGGCGCGTTTGAGCCAACTGCTGCGGAAGCGGCAATTGCCGGAGGCTTTGGCAGTGCTCCGCGCGGCGCGGCGCAAGCGGCGGTGCACGAACCCGCCGCTTTTCAGTCGGGTCTGCGCTTCACGCACAAAACCGTGGAGCAAAACCAGATGATCCTTGCCTTCCCGGGGCTTACGGGCAACGACACGCGGCGCTATCATGCGGCACTACTAAGCACGATGCTTGGAGGCGCAACGTCGTCCCGGCTTTTTCAGCGCTTGCGCGAGGAACTGGGGGTGGTCTATTCGGTGGATTTTTTTAACGTTCACCACCGGCAGGAGGGCTTGTGCGGCGTTGCGCTTGGCTTGAACGAAAAGAACCAAGTGAAGGCGCTGCGGGAGGTGCTGCGCGTGTTGCGCGATTTCCCGGATAGCGTTACCCTGCAGGAATTGCAGCGCGCACAGGCGCAGGCAACGGCGGGCTTGGTGATGAGCATGGAATCCTGCACGGCGCGGGCGGCGCGGGCGGCGAACAATATGCTGCTATATGATGAAATGCACCCGATAGCCGAAAGCATTCAGCGCTATCGCGCCGTCACCTTGGAGGAAATGACCGCCTTTGCAAAGGACAGATTGCGTATGGAGGAATATGTCTTCTGTGTGCTGGGCAAATGCGCTAAGCGCACGGAGAAAGAACTGCGGAGCCTGTTGCCCGCATACGAAAGGACATAGCTTATGCGAAGCATTCAGGAAGCGCGGCGCATTGTCATCAAGGTTGGCACATCCACGCTGACCCACGCGGGCGGCAAGAGCAATCTGCGCCGCATGGGGCGGCTTGCGGCTGTTTTGGCGGATTTGCGAAACGCCGGACGCGAGGTTGTTTTGGTGACCTCCGGCGCGATCGGCGTGGGCGTGGGCAAGCTGGGGCTGCGGGAGCGCCCGAAGGATATACCCGGCAAGCAGGCTGCGGCAGCGATTGGGCAATGCGAGCTGATGTTTCTTTATGATAAGCTTTTTGGTGAATACGGCAACGTTGTCGGTCAGCTTTTGCTCACGCGGGAGGATGTGGATAACCCGCAGCGGCGGCAAAATCTGATGAATACCTTCACGCAGCTGTTTGCTTACGGGGCGATCCCGATTGTGAATGAGAACGATAGCGTTTCCAGCGAGGAAATCGAAGCCGGCGGCAGCACCTTCGGTGAAAATGATGCGCTGGCGGCCATCGTTGCCAAGCTTGTGGGCGCGGACGCGCTGGTTTTTCTCACCGACGCCGACGGGCTTTGCACCGGCAACCCTTCCGAGGATGAGACCGCCACACTGCTGCCGGTTGTGCCTGAGGTCACAGAGGAAATTCTTGCCTTGGCGGGACCCAGCGGCACACAGCGCGGCAGCGGCGGGATGATAACGAAGCTCCAGGCCGCCAAAGCCGCCACCGAAGCCGGGATTGATACCGTGATCCTCAACGGAACATCGCCGGAAAATCTCTATCAGCTGCTGGACGGGCGGCAGATTGGCACATGGTTCAAGCACCGGGTGCGGGAAAGGGATTACCATGCGTGAGATGATACAAAAAATCGGCGGGCAAGCGCAGGAAGCTTCCCGCACGCTGGCAGCAAGCAACGGGCAGAGGCGCGGCGCCGCTCTGCGGGCGATGGCGCAGGCGCTGCAAACGCATGAGACGGAAATTCTGGCGGCAAATACGGCGGATATACGGCGCGCGGCTGAGAATGCCATGCGCCCGGCTTTGCAGGATCGTCTGCGCTTGACAGCGGCGCGCATGGAGGATATCCGTACGGCTGTGCTGAAAATCGCGGGGGAAGCCGACCCCATCGGGCGGATTTTAGGCGGCGGGGTGCGCCCCAACGGGCTGCGGGTGGAACGCGTGAGCGTTCCGCTGGGCGTGATCGCGGTTATATTTGAGGCCAGACCCAATGTCGCCGCTGACGCAGCCGCTTTGTGCGTTAAGTCGGGCAACGCGGTGATTCTGCGCGGCGGCAAGGAAGCAGTCGAATCCAACAAGGCGATCGTCGCGGCTCTGCGCGAAGGTCTTACGCAAACGGGTTTGCCTGCCGATGGCGTGCAGCTGGTTGCTGATACCACCCGCCAAAGTGCGGAAGCGCTCATGCAAGCCGTTGGTTTGGTGGATGTACTGATCCCGCGCGGTGGGGCGGGGCTTATCCGCGCGGTGGTGGAGCAGGCGCGCGTGCCTGTGATCGAAACGGGCGCGGGCGTCTGCCACGCCTACATTGACGCGCAAGCGGAGCTTGCCATGGCGGTCGCGATTGTGGAAAACGCAAAGACGACCCGTCCTTCGGTTTGCAACGCGCTTGAAACGGTGTTGATTCATCGGGAAATTGCGCCTATGCTGCTGCCTGCACTGGCGCGGCGGCTTGGCGTATACCCCGTTGAGCTGCGCTGCGACGAAGCTGCGCTGGCGCTTTTGCCGGGCGACGTGAATGTCCGCCCGGCGGAGGAGGAGGATTGGGCGACGGAATACGGCGGGCTGACGATGTCCGTGCGCATCGTGGATGGCATGGAGAACGCGATGGCGCATATTCGGAAATATGGCACAAAGCACAGCGAATGCATTGTTACCCGGGATTATGCCGCCGCACAGCGGTTTTTGCGGGAGGTGGACGCAGCCGCCGTTTATGTTAACGCTTCAACGCGTTTCACCGACGGCGGGGAATTTGGTTACGGCGCGGAAATCGGTATTTCGACCCAAAAGCTTCACGCACGCGGTCCTTTGGGGCTGGCGCATTTGACGAGTGAAAAATATATGGTTTACGGTGAAGGGCAAATTCGCACGTAAAGGGGAAGGGAGAACCAAACCAATGGCAGAACTGCGCAGAGGCAAACGGATGCATGCATGGGCGTTCCCGGTGGGTGCAATATTTATCGCGCTGGCGGTGGTCGGTGCGGTTTCGCTTGGCGCGATGCTGATCGAAAAGGGTAGGCAATGGGCCCAAAACCCAGAGGAAATTCAGAGGTATGAGGCGTTTTTGCGCCCCATTGTGGAGCATGACCCCGATCCCTTTGAAACAGTCGCAAAGGCGAACACCGCGCAGCTGCTGGATATCAGCATCTGGTCACTGCTGCACAACGCGCCTGATGTTGAGAAGTACCGGGCTACAGAGGAGGCCGACGACGGCGCGATCCATATCCCGCAAGCGGATGTGGAAGCGGAATACAGGCGGCTTTTTGATGCCGAAACCGCACGCCACGCCACGATTGAAGGCGCGGACTATACGTTTGAATATGAAGAGACGACGAAAACGTATAGAATTCCGCAAACAGGCACGCTGGCGATCTATGTTCCGCAGGTCGTTGAATATAATAAGGAAGGTCAATTCATCACGCTACTGGTGAATTATCTCAGCTACGGAACGGTGGATTGGGCGGACGCGGCGGACGGCGTGCCCGTGCGTCCCGCGCCTACGAAGATGTTGGAAATCAAGCTGCGCACCGCCGAGGACGGGCGCTTGACCTTAAGCTCCATTCAAGTACCTGAAGGGCAGCAGGCAGCGGCGCTTGAAGCCCTTGGCAGCACGCGGCTTACAGTCCCCTCGATTGAAACCACGCAGGCGTCCGCTGCCGCAGTCACGGCGCGATCGGCGGCATAACATAAAAAACAGGCGGGGATGCTTCCCCGCCCTCATTTTCACCTTGTCGGCTTGGTGCTTTCCGCCGCGTTTGCTTCTGTGGTGCCTTCAAGCCAATCCGAGCCGTCAACGTTACCCCACACGGTGAGGAAAACCTCTGTGCCTTTTTCATATTCCTGCTCGGCTTTCGGGATGACATTGCAGACCGAACCCGCTACCTGCGTGCCGTCGTTCACGCGGGAGCTGACGGTTACCATAAATCCTAAGGCTTCCAACTCCTTGCGTACGGCAAGAATGTCGCGCCCCACAACATTTGGCAGCTTGATCGGCTTTGCTCCGGCGCTGACGACGATGCTGATCTGCTCGTTGCGCCCAAGCTGTGCCGCCGCCACCGGTTCCTGGCTGAGGATTTCGCCTGCGGGAAGCTCGCTGTATTCCCGCCGAATGATCGTAACGCGAAAATCATTGCCGTAGGTATTGATTGCGACCTGCTCTTGCTGACCGACGAGATCCGGAACCTCCAGTAGCTGCGGAACAAGCGGGGGTTCGGAGGTTGTGTCTGCTTCACTCTGTTGCAGGAGGTTGCTCCACAGCACCTCCACCTGCTCGCGAAAGAACAGCGCCGTGACTGTGCCGCTGAGCAAAATGCCGATGACGATAATGATGGCTGCCGTCCGCAGTGCGACAATACCGCCGGACGCTGCCTTTTTTTCTTTTTTAGTTTTCGTCTTGCTGCTTTTTGTGCCTTTCGCGCTTACCGCAGGTGAAGCCTGGTCTTTAGGGGGTATGGCGGCTTGTGTGGGTGCGGGCTGCGCCCTTTGGGGCGGAATCGGTCGCGCTGCCGCCGCCGCCGCCGGGGATGCGGAAAGCTCCGCGCGGAATTGCTCCGTGCTGCGGGTGCGTTCTTCGGGGAAAACCTGCATAGCGTTAATTAATGCATTGATAACATAGGCCGGTATGCGTTCGGCGAACTGCGCGGGAATCATCAGGCGGTCATTGTGCCGCCGCGATACCGCATCTTCCGGGTCAGAGCCGATCAGCGTGCGGTAGCACACCGCCGCAAAGGCATAAATATCTGTCCACGCGCCTTGCAGCCCATTTAGCCCGTATTGTTCCAGGGCGGCATAGCCGTCGGCCAAATCGGCGGTTAAATCACCGTGCGCCGTGCGTGCCTGCCAAATGCTGAAGCCGCTGATACGCAGCTTGCCGTCGCTGCCGAGCATCAAGGCTTCGGGGGAAATACCACGGTGCAAAACCCCTTGGCTGTGCAGATTTGTCAGCGTTGAAAGAGCGGGCATGAGCAGTGTTCGCGCGCGATCCCAGCTGAGGCAGCCGGTTTTGCTTCGCAGCAGAAAATCCCGCAGGCGCATCCATTCGACATATTCATAAACGGCGTAAACCGTGCCGTTTTCTTCAAAAACATCTGTCACGGCAATCAGAGCCGAAAGCCCGCGCAGGCGCTGGAGCTTACGCCATAGCTCAATGAAGTTTTGTGCGCAATCCTGCCAGACAATGTCACAGCCCGGCATAACCTGCAGAAGCGTTTCGCCATCCCCGCGCATGGCGATAGCTTCGGGCAAAAATTCACGGATATATACGGGCTGCTTTGCTTGATTGTCATAGCCGATGTAGGTTGCGCCATCGCCGTTGTGTTCCCGCACGCCGCCTATTTCATAGCGCCGTGCCGCAAGGAACGCTCCCGGGGGCATGAATGGCGATGGCTGCTCTATTTGCGCGGGACCGCCGCAGGCGGGGCAAGCCGCCGCGCCCTGCAGGGGCTTCATGCAGTGTGGGCAGCGTGAACCTATACCGTTTGCCGTTTCTTCCACGCGAACCCCTCCCAGCATCATTTCTCGTATACAGAGTACCACAAAGCCGGTGAAATGTCAAGCGCCGCGCGGTCTGTTGAAACGACACGCCGGCTTCCGGATATGCATTTTGACGTTGCTGCTCCGGCAAAATTGATTTCCGCGTTTTTTTGCAAGAACCGCTTGACTTCCCTGCAAAACCGTGGTATGATAGTAGCATCAGCAATGGTGCTGTCGGCTCTTTTTGGGTCGGCTGCGCTTTTTATTTTTGGTATAAAGCGCGTTCGCGTTTTATAAAATATTGTGACGGGGAAATCGGAAAGGAAGGCATTATGGGCAATATGGAACTCGCACGCTATTTAAATGGCGAAAAAAGCAGCATTCCTGAAATGTTCGGTTCAATGGTATTCAACGATTCTGTGATGCGCGAAAAGCTCCCGAAGGATATCTACAAGGAGCTGAAAAAAACCATTAAAACCGGCGCGAAGCTCAACACGGAGGTCGCCAACGCCGTCGCCACCGCCATGAAGGATTGGGCAATTGATTTGGGCGCCACGCATTTCACCCACTGGTTCCAGCCTATGACGGGCATCACGGCAGAAAAGCACGACAGCTTTATCGCGCCGATTGACGACGGTAAGGTCATCATGGAATTCAGCGGCAAAATGCTGATCCAGGGCGAGCCGGACGCTTCCAGCTTCCCCTCCGGCGGGCTGCGGGCGACCTTTGAGGCGCGCGGCTACACGGCATGGGATCCCACCAGCCCCGCTTTTGTGAAGGAGGATACCCTATGCATCCCCACCGCGTTTTGCTCCTACGGCGGCGAGGTGTTGGATAAAAAAACCCCGCTTCTGCGCTCCATGCAGGTGCTCAGCACCCAGGCGCTGCGAATTTTGCGCCTGTTCGGCAACAAGGACGCCGTTTCGGTGAGCACAACGGTCGGTCCGGAGCAGGAATATTTTTTGGTGGATCAGGAATTGTTTGATCAACGCCCCGATTTGCTTCTCACCGGGCGCACCCTCTTTGGCGCAAAGCCTCCCAAGGGGCAGGAGTTGGAGGATCATTATTTTGGCGTAATCAAACCGCGCGTAAAAGCCTTCATGGCGGATCTGGACGAAGAACTGTGGAAGCTCGGCATCCTGAGCAAAACGGAGCACAACGAAGTCGCCCCCGCGCAGCATGAGATGGCGCCGATTTTCAGCACCACCAACGTGGCGTGCGACCAAAACCAGCTGACCATGGAGCTGCTCAAAAAGGTTGCCGCGCGGCATGGGCTAGCCTGCCTGCTGCACGAAAAGCCCTTTGCCGGCGTAAATGGCTCGGGCAAGCACAACAACTGGAGCATGGCGACGGATCTAGGCGAAAATCTGCTTGAGCCGGGCAAAAAGCCGCAGGAAAATTTGCAGTTCCTGCTGTTCCTTTCGGCAATCATCCGCGCGGTGCATATTTACAGCGATCTGCTGCGCGTTTCAAGCGCAACGGCGGGCAACGATCACCGCTTGGGCGCAAACGAAGCGCCGCCCGCAATTGTGAGCGTCTTTTTAGGCGACGAGCTGACGGCGATTTTGGAAGCGCTTTCCGCCGGCAAAATCCATGTGGATCACGGGCAACTGATCCTGGATACCAGCGTTGCGGTTTTGCCGCCGCTCCCCAAGGATAACACTGACCGGAACCGCACCTCGCCTTTTGCCTTCACGGGCAACAAGTTCGAGTTTCGCGCAATGGGTTCGGCGCAATCTATTTCCTGCACAAACATGGTGCTGAACACCGCCGTTGCGGAGATTCTGGCACAGTTCGCCGATCGCCTCGAAAAAACGGCGGATTTCACGGCAGAGGTCGGCAAAATCATTGTTGAGGCATATAACGAGCACAGGAATGTCGTGTTCAACGGCAACAGCTACGACGAGAGCTGGCCGGCTGAAGCCGCGAGGCGTGGCTTAAACAACTATCGCACCACGCCGGAAGCAATCCCGCATTATACAGACCCGCAAAACGTCGCCCTGCTCACCAAGCACGGCGTTTTGACCGGACCGGAAATCGAAAGCCGCACCGCCGTGCTGCTCGAAAATTACATCAAGGTGCTGGGTATCGAAGCGCAAACCATGCTCACCATGGCAAAGACAGATATCCTGCCCGCCGCCGCCGCCTATTCCGAAACCCTTGTGCGCACCGCGCTGAAAAAGAAGGCGCTTTCGGCAGCCATCTCCACCGTATACGAAGAAGACACAGCCGCGAAAATTTCACAAGTCAGCGAATGCCTCTACGGCAACGTAAACGCGCTGGAGCAAGCGCTGCTGGAATCCCGCGGGATTGAAGGCGAGGATCTGAAAGCGGTGGTTAAAACGGCGAAATTTATCGGCGAAGCGGTTGTTGAAAAGATGAACCTTATGCGCGAAAACGCAGATACCCTTGAAACCCTCGTTTCCGCCGAATATTGGCCCTATCCGACCTACAGCGATCTGCTGTTTCGTGTCTGATCCCCCATTCCCTTCCGCATCCGGAACCTTCAAAAAAGCCACGCCTGCAAACGCAAGCGTGGCTTTCCCTGCTCCCAACGGGTTTTATGCGCCTATGCCCGAACTGATCAAATCCCCGAGGAAGCCAAAGGCTGCCACAAAGAAGGTAATCACTTGCCCAAGCCCTTCCGCAACCGCTTTACCCGTTTCGGCAGGCAGACCAAAGGTGAGCGTCAGATCGTAGATTGCGCTGACAATAACATCCAATTGACTTGCCTCCTTCCGCGCAAAACTCGCACAGCCCTCGCGCAAGAGCCGCGCTGTGATTTCATTATAGCAAACACGCCCGAAAAGTCAAGGGGAATTTTCAGCAAAATTGGTTGCATTTGCTGCCCGTGTGTGTTAAAATAAGCACGTTCCGGCAAGTCAGGAATATATCGGAAAATCAAAACTGTGAATAAGACAATTGTAGGAGGCTTAGTTGATGGCAAGGTTTACGTTTTCGGCATTTTCGGATGAGGCGGCAAAAAGCCTGGAGGAGCAAATCGCGGCCTGTAAGGCGGCGGGCATTGGCGCGATGGAACTGCGCGGGATCGACGGGCGCAACATCGCAACCTTCGACCCTGCTGAGGCGGAGGAAATCAAGGCGAAGCTCGACGCGGCGGGTATTGCTGTTTCCGCCATCGGTTCGCCCTTCGGCAAGCTGTTCATTGAGGAAGAATTCGAGGAGCATTTTGCCGAATTCAAAAACACCGTTGCCGTTGCGGATGTGCTTGAAGCCCCGGTAATTCGCATGTTCAGCTTCTATTTTGGCACGGAAAACGACCATGCCGCGCTCAAGGAAGAGGTTGTTCGCCGCGTGAGTGAAATGGTAAAATACGCCAAGAAAAAAGGCATCCAATGTTGCCACGAGAATGAAAAAGGCATCTATGGTGACACCCCGGAGCGCTGCCTGGAGCTGCTGGAAGCCATCCCGGCACTGGGCTGCGTGTTTGATTTCGCCAACTTCATGGAATGCGGCTGCGACCCCTTGGCGGCGTATCAATTGCTGAAAAGCAAAATCACCTACTTCCACATCAAAGATTATTGCAAGGAATGGAAGCAGGTTGTTCCGGCAGGCTGGGGCGACGCAAAAATCGAAGAGATCCTGGCGGATTTCGATGCTTCCACGCTGGACGTCGTCACCCTTTCGCTCGAGCCGCACCTGAAAAGCTTTGATGGACTGAAGGATTTTGATGCCGAAACCCAGCGCCGGTTAGAAGAAAAATCGGCATACGCCACGCGCGACGAAGCCTTTGCGCAGGCGGCAAAATGCATGCGTGAGGTCGCGGAAAAAGCGCAGCCCGTGCGCTTGGGCATCATCGGCTACGGCAACATGGGGTCTGGTCACGCGGGAATGTACAAAATGGGACAGCACAAACGCAGCCACGTGGTGGCGGTGGCGGATATTCTGCCCGAGCGCTTGGAAAGCGCAAAACAGGATCTGCCCGGCGTCGCAACCTTCTCATCTTCGCAGGCGCTGATTGAAAGCGGGCTGTGCGACGCGGTTATTATCGCCACCCCGCATTATGGGCATCCGCCCATCGCCATGGCGGCGTTTGCGGCGGGGCTGCATGTGATGAGCGAAAAGCCCGCCGGGGTCTACACCAAGCAGGTGCGCGAAATGAATGAAGCCGCCGCCCGGAGCGGCAAAATTTTCGCAATCATGTATAACCAGCGAAGCAATACTTTTAACCGGTACATGCGCGAGGCGGTGCAAAGCGGACGCTACGGCGAGCTAAAGCGCGTTGTGTGGATCATCTGCGACTGGTACCGCACGCAAGCATATTACAATTCCGGCGGCTGGCGCGCCACGTGGAGCGGCGAAGGCGGCGGCGTTTTGATCAACCAATGCCCGCACAATCTTGATTTGTGGCAATGGATTTGCGGGATGCCTTGCAAAATCAGCGCGACCTGCCACGAAGGCAAATGGCATGACATCGAGGTGGAAGACGACGTGACCGTCTACGCCGAATATCCCAACGGCGCAACGGGTACGTTCATCACGACAACCGCCGAGCCGATGGGGGCAAACCGACTGGAGATTACACTGGATAAAGCGAAAATGATCTGCGAAAACGGCAAAATAACGCTCTACGAAACGGGCATCTCCACCGAAGAGCATATCCGCACCGCCAAGGATGGCTTTGACCGACCCAAGGCGACCGTCACAACGCCCGAAATTGAACCCCTTCCGGGGCACCAGCACGCCATCGTACTGAACGCCTTTAGCGAAGCGATCGTAACCGGCGACCGTGGCAAGCTCTTTGCGCAGGGCGAAGAAGGTATCAACGGGCTGACGATCTCCAACGCCGCGCACCTTTCCAGTTGGTTAGGCAAGCCCGTTACGCTGCCGCTGGATGAAGATCTCTTTTATGCGGAGCTACAAAAAAAGGTCGCCGGTTCAAAGGCAAAAAGCAGCGTAAACGAAGCTGTTGCCGCCGACATAACGGCAAGCTTCCGTTAAACCGCAAACCCTTCCCTGAGGATAGTGCCATCGCGTACGGACAACCCATTGACAAGCAACGGACGGGCGCAAAGCGCACCCGTCCGTTTTTGCCGTTGAGAGGAACGCGCCGCCGTGTTATGCGCTCAAACGCACCAGGTCAAAATAGACCGGACCCAGCGTGACGTTCACACCTGCGACATTTGCCGCAAGCGAAAGGTCGATGCTCTCCCCGACCGTCAGGCGCACAAGGAACGTACGCTCAAAAGGATAGACGCTGCCGGCAACCGGAGCCGGCACATTGATGCTGCCCTGACCGACGGCAGTACCGCCCACGTTCAACTGCATCGAAACATAAACGTCGTTTTGGTCAGTAGCAAGCGTACCCTTGAAGCGAATCTGGTATACGCCTGCGGTTGCGACGGTGATTGTGTTGCCATTGATTTGACCGATGCCGCCCGAAGCCATCAGCACGCCGTCAAAAACAAGCGCGTCGACAGGGGAATAACTGTTGGCGACAGCAAGGTTGGTCGTCCAATTCGCCGTGCTTTCCCATGCGCCCATGACGTCAAGCGCATCGACAACGCCTGTTGGACCTTGAACGCCCGGAACACCGGGAACCCCCTGCGGTCCCGTTGGTCCCTCCGCACCGGGCGCGCCGTTCAAGCCGGGCAGACCCTGCGGTCCCGTTGGTCCCTCCGCGCCGGGCGCGCCGTTCAAGCCTGGCAAACCCTGCGGTCCCATTGGTCCCTCCGCACCAGGCGCGCCGTTCAAGCCCGGCAAACCATGCGGTCCCGTTGGTCCCTCCGGACCAGGACACCCTGGCAGCATCATAACAGGCGGATAGCATCCGGGATAATACGAACCGCCACAGCCGTAATCACTTATGCCGTCCGCACGGGTTGTGAATAATTGAAAACCCATAAAAAATCCCCCGTTTTAGAACAATATTGGGCTTGCCCGATTTTGCGTGAATGAAGTGCGTTTCGCGCTATCGGGTGCGTTGCGCGAGCGAAAACCCGGCAGCTTGCCCATTGCTATTATATGGGACAAGACGGCAAAGCGTGAACGCGGAACAAACGCACGCATAGCAGCCCGCGGATTTCAGCTTGAAAGGGGAGGTAAAATAAGCTTGCTTTTCCCACGCATATATGTTATAATTAAGATGTAATGTAGATATTCTCCAAGATACGGAAGGGTTTTGACATGATGGATGCCGAAAAAGCGCTGGAACTGATCACCAGAAGCATGGGTACCACACTAAAAGATACGGGGTTTCGCACGTTAAAAAGCGAAACCGAAGATAATGGAAAATACAGCTCCGTTTTTACGATGGACGACGGCGCACTCCGCATTGAGCTGTTTGAAGACATGGCAACACTGTATTATAGCCGAACCGCGGCGAAGGAAGCGGACGAAGGGGATTATAAGCAGCTCACCCGTGCCCTGCTGGAGCTGGAAACCGCGGAAGAGCGCGACTGCAAATCCGTTGCAGAGGAATTCGCGGAGGATATCCTCAAAAAATGCCGTAAGCAAGCAGCAGGCGGGCTGGCGGCTTCCTCAAAAAAAGCACCAAAAAGCGTTTCGAAATCCGCCATTAAAAATGGCGACGCCTATTATGACGCCGTTTCCTTCGGCAACAGCTTCACAGGCATTTATCCTGAGCTTCGCGGCGCATTCAAGGAAAACTATGAAAAATACGGCGAATTCCTCTGTGACGAGTTTTTTCAGGATTATGGCAATGCGGCGGTTCTGGCGACCGTCCGCGAAAACAAAAAGCCCGCCATGCAGCGGTTATTCAACCTCTTCAATGACGTTTATGAAAACGGCTTAAACGATGTGCAAAGCCTCGTGGCCGTGACGATTTTAGGCGCGTTGAACAATGATGAGGCTCTCTTGGTCGGTTGCGTGGATTATATGAGCAAGGATCTTGCCCCTGTCGTCATCGGCGTGAACAGGTTTCTCGCTTCCGGCGCGGGCAAAGCCGCCCGGCAACGGCTTGAGCACCCGCCGATTTACAAACCAAAAAAGCAGAAAAAGCAAGGACTGTTCCAGCAAATGCTCGGCGGCGGCGCACAGGGAATTTAGGATTGGTGCGCATCACTTTCGTGAAAAGCATCAATTCGATCACTTACTTTTGGAGGGTGGCTCTTTGGAAGAACAGGAATTGCAGAGCGTAGTGCTGGACGGCACAGAGCTTGACACCGCCGTCACAGAGAAATATGACGAAAGCCAGATCCAAGTGCTGGACGGGCTGGAAGCAGTGCGTAAGCGACCGGGAATGTATATCGGCTCAACAGGTCCGCGCGGTTTGCACCACTTGGTTTATGAAATTGTCGATAATTCCATTGATGAAGCGCTGGCGGGCGTTTGCACCGAAATCAATGTGCAGATTCTGCCCGGCGATGTCATTTCTGTGCGCGATAACGGGCGCGGCATCCCCGTGGGCATGAACGAAAAGCTTGGGCTGCCTTCCGTCACGGTCGTGCTGACCGTGCTGCACGCCGGCGGGAAGTTCGGCGGCAGCGGCTACAAGGTTTCCGGCGGTCTGCACGGTGTAGGTTCGTCGGTCGTCAACGCACTTTCGGAATGGCTGGAGGTTGAGGTCAGCGTCGAAGGCAAAATCCACAGGCAGCGCTTTGTGCGCGGCGACGCTGTAACGGAGCTGGAAATCGTCGGCGCCGCGGACAAAACAGGAACCCTGATCCGCTTTAAGCCCGATCCGGGCGTTTTCACCGAAACCACGCGCTTTGAATTCGAAACGCTAGAGCGCCGTTTGCGGGAATCCGCTTTTCTGAATGCCGGTCTGCGCATCACGCTGGAGGATCTGCGCGGCGACGCGCCGGAAGGGGAGGAACCGCAAATCCGTGTGTTCTGCTATGAAGGCGGCATTTCCAGCTTCGTGGAGTATCTTGACAAAACCCGTGCCCTCACCCCTTTGCATGAAACGCCCATCCACCTTTCCGCCACCAGCGGCGACAGCGCGGCGGAGCTGGCGATCCAATACAACGACAGCTACAATGAGCTGCTGCTCAGCTTCGCCAACAACGTGCACACCGTCGATGGCGGAACGCACGAAACCGGGTTGAAATCCGCGCTCACGCGGGTATTTAACGATTATGGACGCAAATTCAAGCTGCTTAAGGACAACGACAAAAACCTTTCAGGCGACGATGTGCGCGAAGGCATGACCGCCGTTTTGAGCGTCAAGCTCACCGACGCGCAGTTCGAAAGCCAAACCAAGGCGAGGCTGGGCAATACCTCTATGACGCCACTGGTCAGTTCCTTGGTTTCAGAAAAGCTCACGGCGTATTTTGAAGAGAACCCTGCCGTTGCCCGCGCGATTTTTGCCAAGGCCTTGGACGCCTCCCGCGCCCGCGAGGCCGCCCGCCGCGCCCGGGATCTGGCACGAAAAAAAAGCGGCGTGGATGGCGCGTCACTCCCCGGCAAGCTGGCTGATTGCACCGAAAAGGATGCGGAAAAAACGGAAATTTATATCGTTGAGGGCGACAGCGCGGGCGGCAGCGCCAAGCAGGGACGCGATCCCCGCTACCAAGCGATTCTGCCGCTTTGGGGTAAAATGCTCAACGTCGAAAAGGCACGGCTGGATAAGGTAATTGGCAACGAAAAGCTCATTCCGGTGGTCACGGCGCTGGGGACAGGCATTGATGAGGATTTTGATCTGAACCGTCTTCGCTACAACAAGATCGTCATCATGGCCGACGCCGATGTGGACGGCGCGCATATTCGTACCCTGCTGCTCACTTTTTTCTTCCGCTATATGCGCCCACTGATCGACGCGGGGCACATTTATATCGCGCAGCCGCCGCTGTTCAAAATCAGCAAGGGGAAGCGTAGCTTTTATGCCTTCACCGACGACGAACGCGATGCATACACCGCCGAGCTTGGCGGTGAATGCGATATCCAGCGCTACAAAGGTTTGGGTGAAATGGATGCCGAGCAGCTTTGGGAAACCACGATGGATCCTGCTTTCCGCACTATGCTGCGCGTGACGCTGGAGGATGCGATTGAGGCGGATGAAACCTTTTCCATCCTGATGGGCGATAAGGTGGAGCCGCGCCGCGAGTTCATCGAAGCCAACGCCAAAAAGGTAAGCAATTTGGATATTTAACAGAGATAAATCGGAGCGATATTTCTCCCAACGAATAAAAGGCAGGTAAATTGCATTGGCTTTTGATGAAGAATCACTGGATACGCAGAAGGTCATCGACGTGGAGCTTGCAAGCGAAATGCGAAAAAGCTTCCTGGATTATTCTATGTCCGTCATTACCGCGCGTGCGTTGCCGGATGTGCGCGACGGGTTAAAGCCCGTGCACCGGCGCATCCTATTCACCATGCACCGCAACGGGCTAACGCCCGAAAAGGCATACCGCAAATGCGCCGATACCGTCGGCGCGGTGCTGGGCAGCTACCATCCGCACGGCGACGCTTCGGTTTACGATGCGATGGTTCGCCTGGCGCAGGATTTTTCAATGCGTTATATGCTCGTGGACGGTCACGGCAACTTTGGCTCAGTGGATGGCGACCCCCCGGCGGCATACCGTTATACAGAAAGCCGCATGAGCAAAATCTCCGTTGAAATGCTCACGAATATCGACAAAGAAACCGTCGATTTTGTTCCGAACTATGACGACCGTCTAAAGGAGCCTTCGGTGTTGCCCGCGCGCTTCCCGAACTTACTTGTCAACGGCTCGGTGGGCATCGCGGTAGGCATGGCGACAAATATTCCGCCGCACAATCTCGGTGAAACAATCGATGCCGTCTGCCACCTGATCGACACGCCCGATGCAACGCTCGAGGAACTGATGGAGCACATACACGGGCCGGATTTCCCCACGGCAGGCATCATTATGGGTCGGGCAGGCATCCGCGCCGCCTATGCTACGGGGCGCGGTAAGGTAATCGTTCGCGCGCGTGCGGAAATTCGCGAAAATAGAGAAGGTCGCTTCGCGATTCACATTGGTGAGCTGCCCTATATGGTCAACAAGGCGCGGCTGCACGAAGCGATCGACCAGCTGGTCAAGGATAAACGGATTGAAGGCGTTTCAGCCGTCAACGATTATTCCTCCCGCAACGGGATGGATCTTGTGGTCGATTTGAAGCGCGACGCAAACCCGCAGGTGGTGCTCAACCGGCTTTATTCCTTCACACAGATGCAAAGCACCTTCGGCGTGATTATGATTGCGCTGGTCAAGGGGGAACCGAAGCTGCTCAATTTGCAGCAGATTTTGCGGCACTATATTGATTTTCAAATAGAGGTTCTCACGCGCAGAACGCAACACGATCTGCGCAAGGCGCGCGAGCGCGAGCACATTCTTGAAGCCCTGCTGGTGGCACAGGATCATATTGACGAAGTCATTTCACTCATCCGCGCCTCCAAAAGCATCCCGGAAGCGCGGGAGCGGCTTACGGAACGTTTTGACTTTGATGAAATACAGGCAAACGCGATTGTGCAAATGCAACTGGGGCGCTTGACGGGACTGGAGCGCACGAAGCTGGAGGAAGAAATGGCAGCGCTGCGCGTGCAGATCGCCGAATGGCAGGCGCTTTTAGATGACCCACAGAAGCTGCTGACCCTGCTCAAGGAAGAACTGACCGCCATCCGCGCAAGATTCGCCGACCCGCGCCGCACCGAGATACAAGACGTGAGCGGCGAGGTGGACATTGAGGATCTGATCCCGGAGGAAACCTGCGTTTACACCATGACGACCATGGGCTATGTTAAACGGATGCCAATGGACACCTACCAAAGCCAGCGGCGCGGCGGGCGCGGCATCAAAGGTCTGACGCGGCGCGAAGAGGATGTCGTGCAAACCATGTTCACCTGTTCTACACATGACTATGTGATGATTTTCACCACGCGCGGGCGCGTCTATCGGCTCAAGGGCTACGAGATTCCCGAAGGCTCGCGCAACAGCAGGGGCATGAATATCGTGAACATTCTGCCGATCAGCGGCGATGAAACCGTGTCGGCAATGATTCAGGTGCCGAACGAAGAGCGTGCGCCGGATATTGGCGATCATTCCCTTTGTATGGTCACGCGCCACGGGATCATCAAACGCACAGCGTTGCGCGAATTTCGCAACGTGCGCAAAAACGGCGTAATCGCCCTGAGCTTGGATGACGACGACGAACTGGCTTGGGTTCGCCTGACCAACGGCGCGGAAGAACTGATTGTCGCCACACGCGGCGGTATGGCGATCCGCTTCCGCGAAAGCGACGCGCGTCTGCTGGGGCGCACCGCGCGCGGCGTGCGGGCAATCCAACTGGACGAAAGCGACGAGGTCGTTGGCTTTGATGTGATTACCGAGGGCAAGAGCATCCTCACCGTGAGCGAAACCGGGCTTGGGCGGCGCAGCGCGGCGGAGAATTACCGTCTGCAATCCCGCGCAGGCAAGGGTCTGACGAATTACCGCACCGAGAAACACGGGCGTGTCGCCGCCGTAGCCGTAGCGGAGGAAGCCGAGGATCTCATTCTCATTGCCTCCGACGGTATTATTATCCGCATCCCTGCCGGACAGATCAGTGTTTTTAACCGCCCGGGTAAGGGAGTGCGCGTGATGAAGCTTGCCGAGGGTGAGCGCGTGATGGCCGTAGCCTGTGTCCCCGCTAACGAAGATGAACCGGTGGACGCCCTACCCTCCGCCGAACCCGGTGAAGCCGAAGACATAGCCGCAGAAAATGCGGAAAGAGAAGAAGCCTAATTTTATAAATAGAGGAGCGATCACGAACAATGAACATTGCCCTGATTGCCAACGACACCAAAAAAGAACTCATGACCCAATTTTGCATTGCCTACTGCGGTGTTTTTGGCAAGCACACCCTCTTTGCCACGGGCTCGACCGGGCGCATCGTTACCGAAGCCACAGGACTACCGGTGCAGCTGCTCTATTCCGGGCAAGGCGGCGTGGAGCAAATTGAATCCATGATCAGCTGCGACGAGTTGGATTTGATCATGCTCTTCCGTGATGGCATCAACGCAGGCGAAAATGCGGAAGAAAACAGCCTCCTGCGCCTCTGCGATGTGCATAACATTCCCGTGGCGACGAATATCGCTACAGCTGAAGCGCTCATCCATGCCCTTGAGCGCGGCGATCTGGAGTGGCGTGAAATCGCGAGGCAAAGCCGCCGCAAAATCGTCTGGTAAGGAGCGGTGACGCGGCATAACGAAAGGACGACGCTATGGCACTGATTACCAAAGCGGTGCGCGGCACGCGGGACGTATTACCGCACGAATCACAAGCTCTGCGTTACATTGAGCGCACGGCGCTGGAATTGGCGCAGGCTTATGGCTACGCGGAGCTGCGTACACCCGTTTTTGAGCACACGGAGCTGTTTGAGCGCGGCATGGGCGACACGACCGATGTTGTGCAAAAAGAGATGTATACCTTCTTTGACAAGGGCGGACGCTCGGTCACCCTTCGCCCGGAGGGCACTGCCGGCGCGGCGCGAGCCTGCCTGGAGCACGGTCTTCTCGCTGAAGCGTTGCCCTGCAAGGTGAGTTATGTTCTGCGCTGTTACCGCTACGAAAAGCCGCAGGCGGGGCGCTACCGCGAATTCAGCCAGTTTGGCGTGGAATGCTTCGGCGCGGCGACCCCGGCGGCGGACGCAGAGTTGATCGCCCTGGCAGCCGAGACTCTTGCCACGCTTTCGGTGACGGATACGCGCGTGGAAATCAACAGCATCGGCTGCCCGGAATGTCGCAAGCGCTATCTGGACGCCCTGCGCGCCCACTTTGCGCAGCGGCAGAGTGAGCTGTGCGAAACCTGCCAAGGGCGGCTGGAGAAAAACCCCATGCGCATTCTGGATTGCAAAAGTCCCGTTTGTGCCGGGATTGCCACCGAAGCCCCCACTGTTCTGGAATATATATGCGACGCGTGCGCGGAGCATTTTGATGGCGTAAAGCGATATTTAGACGCCATTGCTCTGCCTTATGAGATCAACCCACGCATCGTCCGAGGGCTGGATTACTACACGCGCACCGTGTTCGAAATCCTTTCGGAATTCCCGGAAGCCAAGGGCTTGGTGCTTGCCGGCGGCGGGCGTTATGATGGCTTGGTGGAAGAGCTTGGTGGGCAGCACACGCCATCACTGGGCTTTGGTATGGGGATCGAGCGCGTTTGGCTGCAAATGCAGGCGCTGCAGGCGCCCTTGCCCGAAAAGCATCTCTGCGAGCTTTATATCGCCGCCATGAACAGCGACGCGCTCCAAAGAGCGGCGCAGCTGGCGCAGGAGCTGCGCGCAAGCGGCTGGCATGTGGAATACGACATCGTTGGACGGTCGCTCAAGGCGCAAATGAAATATGCCGATAAAATCCACGCCAAAAACACGGTGGTGCTGGGCGAGGATGAGCTAAAGAACCAGCGGGCGAAGCTCAAGGATATGAAAACCGGCGCGGAAGAGCTGATGACGCTGCCGGATTTTGCGGATGAGTTCGAGCGCCTGATGCTGCGCCGCGTAGAGCGGGACATATTGGAAGGTTTTGGCGATGACGTAACGCCGTTCCCGCAGCCATAAACGAAAAAGGGGTACGTGGAGATGGATCATTTAGGCACGAATAAGCGAACGCATTCCTGCGGCGATTTACGGCTTGCCCACAGCGGGCAAGCCGTTGCCGTCGCGGGCTGGGTGCAGCGGCAGCGGGATCTGGGCGCGCTGATCTTTGTGGATCTGCGCGACCGCACAGGGCTTGTGCAGTTGGCGTTTGATGAAAACAGCGCACCCGCGCTCTTTGAAAAGGCACAGAATTTGCACAGTGAATACGTCATCTTTGCGCGCGGCGCCGTGCGCGAGCGCAGCGCCAAAAACGCCGAGCTGCCCACCGGCGACGTTGAAATCGCGGTGCAAGAGCTGTTGCTGCTTGCGAAAAGCGATACGCCGCCCTTTGAGATTATCGAAAACTGCCCCACAGGCGAGCCAACGCGGCTGAAGTACCGCTATCTGGATCTTCGTCGCCCGGATTTGCAGCGCAATCTTTTGCAGCGATATAAAATTGTGAAGCTGACACGGGATTATTTCGATCAGCACGGATTCATCGAAATAGAAACCCCTACGCTCATCAAATCCACGCCGGAGGGCGCGCGGGATTATATTGTCCCCAGCCGATTGCGCCCGGGTAGCGTCTATGCCCTGCCGCAGTCGCCGCAGCTGTATAAGCAGCTTTGCATGGTGGCAGGCTTTGACCGCTACGTGCAGCTGGCGCGCTGCTATCGGGATGAGGATTTACGGGCAGACCGTCAACCGGAGTTCACGCAAATCGATTTGGAAATGAGCTTCACCGAGCTGCCTGAGCTGCTGGATATGGTCGAAGGCTACATACAGTTCCTGGTCGGCAACCTAGCGTTGAGCGTGCAGTTTCCCCTGCCGCGGTTGCCCTATCGCGAGGCGTTGACGCGTTACGGCAGTGATAAACCGGATACACGTTATGGCATGGAGCTGTTCGACGCGGGCGAGCTACTGCAAAGCTGCGGCTTCGCGGTCTTTGAGGGCGCGTTGGCGGCGGGCGGCGCGGTGCGCGGCGTCACGGCAAAGGCGGCGCATGACGCCCTCACGCGCAAGGAAATTGACAAGCTCACCGAATTCGCAAAAGGCGTCGGCGCAAAGGGCTTGGCATGGGCACGGCTGGCTCCGGATGGCTCGATTGCATCCTCCTTCGGTAAATTTTTACCGGAAGAAACCATGCGGGCGCTGCTGCAAGCCGCAAACGCCGTTCCGGGCGATGTTGTGTTCCTTGTTGCGGATGGCAAAGCCAGCCTAACGCTAAATGTGCTGGGCTTGCTACGCCAGCAGCTGGCGAAAAAACTGGATTTGATCCCGGCAGACAAACTGAACTTTCTCTGGGTGACGGAAATGCCTTTTTTTGATTGGGATGAAGAAACGAACGCCTACATCGCCATGCATCACCCCTTCACCGCGCCGACGGATGCCACCCTTCCCCTGCTGGAGATCGACAAGGGTAGCGTCGTTGCAAAAGCGGCGGATCTGGTGCTCAACGGCATCGAAATGTCCTCCGGCTCGGTGCGCATCACGGACCCCGCGCTGCAGGCGCGCATCTTCGCTTCGCTGGGATTGACGGAAGAAGAGATCAACGCGAAATTCGGCTTTTTGGTCGAGGCCTTCCGCTATGGCGCGCCGCCGCACTGCGGCATGGGGCTGGGGCTGGACCGTCTGGTAATGCAGCTGCTTGGCTGTGAAAGCCTGCGGGATGTCGTAGCGTTCCCGAAGCTGCAAAACGCATCCGAGCCAATGACCGATTGCCCCGCCCCGGCGGACGCCGCACAGCTCCGAGAGCTGGGCTTGGCTTCTTTTCTTGAAAAAAAAGACGCAAAAGAGCTTTGATGCTTCGCGCGGTCGTTGCGCGTTTGGAGGGTAAAAATGGAAGAGCCGCATGTTGTGAAAAAAGAGCAGAGTAAACCCCGCAAGCGAAAACCGTTGCGGCGCAAATATCCTGTAGTGATTGAAATTCGCGATTCGCACGAAGTGGAGGGGGAAGTGCATTCCTCCGAAATGCTCTGCGACGGCACACTGGCAGAGCTTCCGCCGGAGCACGGCGGCGGTTGGGAGTTGGCATATACCGAGCAAAGCGAAGGGCTGGAGGGTAGCCCCGCCGCCCTGCGTGTGCAGCACAAAACCGTTTCCCTCTCGCGTGAAGGCGAATTCCCGCTGGAAATCACGCTCGAGCAGGGCGTGCGCCACCATTGCTATTACAACACACCCAGCGGCATGATGCATCTGGGCGTGTTTGCCCGCTCCGTGGAATCGGAAATGAGCGACAATGGCGGCAATATAAAATTACACTATACCCTTGATTTTTCAGCGGATATGATGAGCGCCAATCGTATGGAAATCAGCATCCGCCGGGCGGGGGAATGAGGAGAACACAATGCTACAGCCTCAAATTGAACAAGCCTTAACGACCGCTTTGGCGGCGGTCGGGCTGGAAGACGATCATGCTGTCGTCACATTTTCAGATCGCCCGGATTTGTGCGATTTTCAGACCAACTGCGCATTCACGCTCGCGAAAAAAGCGAGAACAAGCCCCATGGCGATCGCCGAAAAAATCTGCGGCGCGTTCGCCTTGCCGGATGTTACGGCAGATTTTGTGCGTCCCGGGTTCATCAACTTCACCGTTGCGCCGGCTTTGCTTTGCCGGGACTTGGCGGCAATTTTTCAAGACGACCGTTGCGGCATACCGCTTGCAATTGTACCCCGGCGCATTCTGATCGATTATGGCGGACCCAACATCGCTAAGCCCCTGCACGTGGGGCATATGCGCAGTGCGGTCATTGGCGATTGCCTCAAACGCCTTTTGCGCTTTTTAGGGCATGATGTCATCGGTGACATCCATCTGGGCGATTGGGGCAAGCAAATGGGGCTTGTGATCCTCGGCTTGTTAGAGCGATACGATTTATCCGGCTATTTTTCCGAAAACATCCCTGCGCAGCCGCCTTTTTCGGTGGAGGATCTGAGTGCAATTTATCCTGAGACCAGTGCGAAATCCAAAACAGATGCGGCGTTCAACGCAAAAGCGATGGAGATTACGACTCTGCTGCAAAAACACGAACGCGGTTATTATGCGCTTTGGGAGGCAATCTGCCGCCTTTCGGTTGAAGACATTCAAAACGATTATGCGCGCCTGGGCATCACCTTTGATTTATGGTACGGCGAAAGCACCGCCGACCCTTACGTTGCCCCCATGCTGGCAAAAATGATCAACGAAGGTCTGGCAACTGAAAGTGAAGGCGCCTTGGTGCTGGAAATCGCGGAAGAAAGCGACACCGCGCCCATGCCGCCTGTGCTGCTGCGAAAAAGTGACGGGGCGCAAATTTACGCCTCCACCGATTTAGCGACGCTTGTGCAGCGCATGGAGCAATTTGCCCCCGATGAAATCTGGTATGTGGTGGATGGGCGGCAAAAGCTGCATTTTCAGCAAGTGTTCCGTGCCGCACGCAAAGCGAGGCTTGTTCCGAAAAGCACGGCGCTGTATCACATCCCCTTTGGCACGGTTAACGGAACGGACGGCAAGCCCTACAAAACCCGCGAGGGCGGCGTAATGCGTTTGCAGGATTTGGTCGGGATTGTAACGCAGGGCGCGGCGGCAAAAGTGGTTCTTGACGATGACGACGGCGAAATCGCACGCAAAATCGGTGTTTCCGCGCTCAAATTCGGGGATCTGATCAACAACCGCAACAAGGACTACGTGTTTGACATTGAAAAGTTCGTGCAATTCGACGGCAAAACAGGTCCTTATTTGCAATATACCGTTGCGCGAATCCATTCGCTGCTGGGCAAATGTGAAACAACACTGGATATCAATGGTTCGTTCCATTTTGACGAAGCGATTTTCCGCCAAATTGTGATGGATATCTACAAGCTGAACAGCGCTTACGAACTGGCGTTTGCCGAAAAGCTCCCCAATTATATCTGCGAAGCCTGCTATACACTTGCCAATAGCTTCAACGAATTCTACGGCAAATTCCGCATCCTGAACGAAGAAAACGCGGCGCGGAAGCAGGCTATGCTGCTCCTTTGCCACGCCGTGCGCAAATGCCTTCTGCAGGTCATGGGCATCCTGGGTATTGACCCTGTGGAGCATATGTGATGACAGGGCTGCTGCTGCTGGATAAGCCTGCGGGCATCACCTCCTTCGCCGCCGTAGCAAAGGTGCGGCGGCTTGTTGGCGAAAAAAAAGCGGGGCATACTGGGACGCTCGATCCCCTTGCCACGGGTGTGCTGCCTATCCTTTTTGGCGGCGCGACGCGCTTGGCAAATTATATGCCGGATGGCGATAAAGAGTACATCACACGTCTGCGCCTAGGGATTGCAACCGATACGCTGGATATAACAGGGAAGCTTCTGGCAGAAAAGCCGGTGCAGACCGGGCGGGCTGCGGTGCTTTCCGCTCTTTCGGCGTTTCGCGGGCAAATAGAGCAAATTCCGCCCATGTATTCCGCGCTTTCGCAAAACGGTGTTCGTCTTTATGAACTGGCACGGATGGGCAAAACAGTGGAACGCCCGGCACGGCAAGTCGAAATATACGACCTGACGCTTTTGGATGCGGCGCCGGATTTGCCGTTGCATGAATATGATTTACGTGTTCGCTGCTCCGCCGGCACCTATATTCGCTCGCTGGTTGATGATTTGGGGCGGGCACTGGGCTGCGGCGCGGTGGTGGTGACGTTGCGCCGCACGGTGGCGCACGGCTTCACGCTGGCGCAATGCGTTACACTTGAGGAGCTTGAAGCAAGCGGTGCGGACTGCCTGCGCCCCGTTGCGGAGATATTACACACCCTGCCTGTCGCTGTCGTAACCGACGCGCAGGCAAAACGATTTTGCAACGGCGGCGCGCTGGATTTTGAACGCCTGCCCGCATGCACGGGCATCGCGGAGGAATCCCCCGCGCAGGTGCAAACCGCCGCAGGGAATTTGCTGGGTATCGGGAAGGCTCGCGCCGCACAGCTCTGCCCCGTCGTCGTCGTGGGTGATTGCTCGGAGTGTTGAAATCATTCGCGTTTTTCGCCGGCTAAACATCCGATTCGCCCAGCTGCGCGATTGCGCAGGCGACAACCTCTTCCGCCAAACAAGGAAGGGGTGTTTTATTTTGCGCCTGCTTGCCCAACCATAGCAAAAATTCTATATTCCCCTCCGGGCCCTTGATGGGTGAAAAATCCAACCCAAGCGAAAAAAAGCCCGCCTGCATCGCTTCTTTCAGAATTGTTTCGACAACATCCCGCTGCACAGCGGGATCCCGCACCACACCTTTTTTCCCCACGCGCGTACGCCCCGCTTCAAATTGCGGCTTGATCAAGCAAACCGCCTGCCCGTCCTCCGCAAGCAGCGGCAAGAGCGCCGGGAAGATCAGGCGCAGGGAAATAAACGAAACATCCACGCTCGCAAACGCGATCGGTTCGGGGATTTGCGCCTGTGTAACATAACGGAAATTCGTGCGTTCCAAACAGATCACACGCTCATCAGAGCGCAGCTTCCATGCCAATTGCCCATAGCCAACGTCGATTGCATAAACCCTCGCCGCGCCCTGCAAAAGCATACAATCCGTGAAGCCACCGGTGGAAGCGCCAATGTCCATGCAAACCTTCCCCCGCAATTGCAGCCCGAAGGCTTCCACCGCCTTTTGCAGCTTCGCGCCGCCGCGGCTCACAAAGGGCAATACCTTGCCGCCGCGCACATCAATTTCTTCCCCCCGCTTCACCACGCGCCCGGGCTTCAGCTCACGCAAACCGCCCACATCCACCGCCCCTGCCATAATCAGCGCCTTTGCCTTCTCACGCGAAGGGGCAAGCCCACGTTCGACCAGCGCGGCATCCAGACGGATTTTTTCATCACCCACGTGTTATCTCCCCCATAACGGCGCTTTGCATGGCTTCGGCGTCCAACCCATATTCACGCAGCAGCTCCGCAACCGGCGCGTGCCGTGGGAAGCCGTCCACCGCGTGCAGCACATACCGCCCGCGATAGCCCGCATCCAACAGCAGCGCACCAAAGCGTTCACCCGCACCGCCGCCGCGCGTTCCTTCCTCAAAAAAATGAATGACCGCGCAGGTCAAAACCGCCCGCGCCGCTTCATTCGCCAAGGGCAGAACGCAATTCAGCTTCAGTATCTTAACCGGAAGCTCCTGCGCGCGCAGTTTCTCAGCAGCTTCGCAGGCGGCAGCAAACAATCGCCCGTATGTCACAACAGCGACAGCCGCGCTCGCTTCGCCACAGCAATCAAAAGGTGCGTTTGTCGGCTGATACCGCGCCGGGATTTCGGCGGGGCAACCGCGCGGAACACGTATGAATATCGGTATTGCGGGCGCGGCAGGCAGTAGCGCGTTCCCCAAGCACGTCCGCAATTCCTGTTCCGTGACGGGCGCGTAGACAACCGCACCGGGAATGCTTGCGCAAAAAGCAACGTCATATAGACCGTGGTGCGTCGCGCCATCCTCCCCCACAAAGCCCGCGCGATCCACCATCAGCACCAGAGGCAAGCCCTGCAGCGCAGCGTCGTGCAAAAGCTGCCCGTAGGATCGTTGCAAAAATGTGGAATATACCGCAAACACCGGGCGGCAGCCCAGCCTCGCAAGCCCTGCCGCAAAGGTGACAGCATGGCTTTCGGCAATCCCCACATCAAAAAAGCGCTCCGGATACCGGGCTTCAAACGCCTGTAGACCCGTGCTGATGCCCATGGCCGCGGTAATAGCGCAAATGCTTGTGTCCCTTGCCGCCAAATCACAAAGCGCTTCGCCAAATATCGCGGAAAAGCTGCGCCCGCAGGCGATCGGCTCACCGGTTTCCAAATCAAACTGCGGCACACCGTGAAAGGATTCAGGCGATTGCTCAGCAAAGCCGTATCCCTTGCCTTTGGTGGTGCAAACATGCACCAGCGCGGGGCGGGGCGTGAGCTTCGCGCTTTCAAACGCCGCGTGCAGCTGCGAAAAATCATGCCCGTCCACAGGACCGATATAGGCAAACCCCAAATCCTCAAAAAGCGTGGTGTTTGTCAAGATTCGTTTGACAAAACCCTTCACACGCCGCACACCCTTTGCCATGGATCCGCCCACGCCGGGAATGTGCCGCAATCCACGCTCCACGCGCCGCTTTGTAATACGATACAGCGGTTGGCTGCGCACATGCCCCAGGTAACGCGAAACCCCGCCCACATTGCGTGAAATGGACATTTCATTGTCATTGAGAATCACGATCATTTTGGCTTCGCTGCGTCCGGCGTTGTTCATTGCCTCATAGACCAACCCGCAGGTGGAAGCACCATCGCCCAGGATAGCCACAGAATAACCGCTCTCGCCCCGAATGCGCTTAGCCTCGGCAATGCCCAGCGCCGCCGAAACAGAGGTGCCGGCGTGCCCTGTTCGAAAAAAATCATGCACGCTTTCAGCGGGATCCGTGAAGCCTGAGATACCCCCGCTCTGGCGCAGCGTTGCAAAGCAACCGTATCGCCCGGTGAGCAGCTTATGGGTATAGCTCTGATGGCTCACGTCCCAAACCAACGCATCCTGCGGCGATTGAAAACACAGGTGCAGCGCAATCGTCAGCTCCACCACACCCAAATTGGACGCCAGATGCCCTCCGTTGCGCGACACCGTGTTCGTCAGCACCTGACGAATCTCCGCCGCAAGCAAAGAAAGCTCGCCCGGAGATAAGCTGCGCAGCAGCTCCGGATTGGTTATGGATGTGAGCAACGGCAGTCCTTCCAAGCAATACCCTCAATTCCGGTCTTATTTTTGCAAATGCAGATGGCTTCCGCCGCGGCGCGTACCGCGCTCTCAGCGAAGCAGCAATCGCTTATCTGTCGCGATATAATATAAAATCCGCCAAACCGCGCAAAAAACCCGCTTTTTCATCAAAATCCCGCAAGGCGTTCACAGCTTGCGCATGCACTTGCCGCGCGTATTCTCGCGAACCCTCCAGCCCCAACAGCGAAGCCCATGTGCTTTTGCTGTTTTGCGCGTCGCTGCCAATAGGCTTTCCCAAAATATCCTGTTCCCCCGTAACATCCAGAATATCATCCGTTATTTGAAACAGCAACCCAACGGCTTGCGCATACGCAAAAGCCACGTCGCGCATCGCCGTATCGGCTTCCGCCGCGGCGCAACCCAATAAACACGCCGCTTGCAAGAGGCGCCCTGTCTTTTTTTGATTCATTTCCCGCAGCTGCTCGGTGCTGATCGCCCGGTTTTCGTATTCCAAATCCAGCATTTGCCCGCCGATCATCCCCTGCGCGCCGGCAGCCGCGGCCAGCAACGCAATCACCGAGCATCGCACCGCACAAGGCAAATTCTCCGCGCCGGCTGCGATTTCAAACGCGCGGGTAAGCAGTGCGTCCCCCGCCAACAGCGCCGTGGCTTCACCAAATCTTTTATGGCATGAGGGCTGCCCGCGCCGTGTGTCGTCATTGTCCATGCAGGGCAAGTCATCGTGTATAAGCGAATATGTGTGAATCATTTCCAACGCAACGGCAAGCGGCAGAGCAGCTTGCGGATCGCCACCCGCCAGGCGGCACCAAGCCAACACCAGCGCCGGGCGAACGCGCTTACCGCCAACCTGCAAGCTATATGCCATAGCCGCACCCACCACGCCCGCTTGCGCGGGCAGAAAAGCCGGCAGGGCAGCGTCGAGCAGCGTTGCCTCCTCCGCAAGCTGCGCGGCAATTGCGGCAAGCTCAGGCATCGGCGGCGTCCTCCCGTCCATCCGGGCGCAGGATGCACAGCCGCTGCTCCGCCTGCTCCAGCGCGGCATTCAACTGCACAGCAAGGCGCGACCCTTCCTCGAACAGCGCAAGAGAAGCCTCCAGCGGCAAGGTTCCCTGCTCAAGCTGTACAGCGATCTCTTCCAACCGCGCAAAGGCGGCTTCATAATCCGGATTTTGCTGTTCCATTATGCTTCTCCTGTCTTTAAATTGATACTTTCCACAGCGACCGTCGCGCTGCCATCCGCAAAATGCAATGCAAGGCGATCACCGGGACGAAGCAGCTCGGCGCGGCTGACGGTTGCATCCGCGCGCTTTGCAAGCGCGTACCCGCGCGAAAGCACCGCAAGCGGGCTAAGTGTATCCAGTCGGGCGCAAACACGCGCCAACCTTGCCTTTTCTTCCATCATACGCCTGCCCTGTGCGTGATCCAGTTGCATCAAAAGCCCATCCAGCCGCTGGCGCGCAGTCTGCAAAAGCGCGCCCGGGTGCTGCAAAACACGCCGTGCGGTCAGCTGCGCAAGCGCTTTGCTTCGCTGCTCCAAAGCGCGCCGTATCGCCAAGCAGAAGCCGTCGCCCACGTTTTTAACACGCGCGAGCAATTCTGCTTGCTCCGGCACCGCCAGCTCCGCCGCAGCGGAGGGCGTAGAAGCCCGCAGATCCGCGGCAAAATCACAGAGCGTCGTGTCGCTCTCATGCCCCACGGCGGAAATCACGGGGATGACGGAATCCGCCACCGCGCGAACCGTGATTTCCTCATTAAAAGCCCAAAGCTCCTCGAGCGAACCACCACCGCGCCCAACGATCAGCACATCCGCGGCAGCATACTGGTTCAACAGAGCAATGGCTGCGGCAATTTGCTCCGCCGCCCCCGCGCCCTGCACCTGCACAGGGCAAAGCACGACCCGCGCCGCTGGAAAGCGCCGCCCCAGAATACGGCAGATATCCTGTACCGCCGCGCCGCTGCCGCTGGTGACCACCCCCACACGGCGCGGAATCGCGGGCAACGGACGCTTGCGGTCTTCAGCGAACAGTCCCTCGGTCGCAAGGCGTTCCTTCAGCTGCTCATAAGCGAGCCACAGCGCACCTAAGCCGTCGGGCTGCATGTCGTCGGCATAGAACTGATATTTCCCGTCACGCTCATAGAGCGAAACGCGCCCGCGAATTAGAACACGCGTGCCATCCTGTGGCTGAAAAGGCAGCCGCAGGTTCGCTTCACGGAACATCACGCCGGGGATGGACGCGTCCGCATCCTTGAGCGTAAAATACCAATGCCCGCTGGCGGGGTAACGCTTAAAATTGGAAAGCTCCCCCGAAACGCAAACCATACGGAGCGCGTCGTCACCCTCGAACAGGAATTTCACATATTTATTCAGCTGCGTAACACTCAAAACCTGCATTCGCTGCAACATGGTCAACTCCGAATCTCGAATTAAAATTATGCTCACGCGGGATGCGCCACGTCAAACAGCTCCGGCGCGTCAGTAGCTGCTTGCAGCCAAAACTGCCGCCCCAACCGCGTTATCCGCCGAAAAAGCGGGGGCGGCAAAAACCGCCGCCGGGTATCGCCGTCGGATCCGCTGCCGTAAAACCTCGCTGCAGGCTACGCCTCCCACAAAAAGCATCGGCAACGTGCCATGGCTTTCAAATATGCGCTCAACCATCTTTTCCAGCGCAGTCGCAATGCATTCCAAGCAGTACCGGGCGGCATCCGCCTGCGGGCATCCCTGCGCCAAAAGGGCGGCGCATTGATTTTCCAACCCCGAAAAGCTGCACGTCAAACCGCGCAGCGCGGGGCTTGGGCGGCGCGGGAGCGTTCCCTGAAGCGCCAGCGCATCCAGCGCCGCGCCTGCAGGGAAGGGCAGCCCCAGCGAAACGCCCAGCCGATCCACAACCTGCCCGGCTTTCAGATCCGAAGAGCCACCGATGCACTCCGCCGCCCAGCCCGCAAGCGTTCGCGCCGGCACCAGCAAGCACTCCGTCGTTCCGCCGGAAAGGTGAAACGCCAAAAACGGCGCGCGCATCCAATCCATTTTGCCCGCCGAATACAATGCGGAGGCAAGATGCCCCTCCTGGTGGCTGCACCGGCGCAACGGGACACCCAGCGCTGCGGCAACCCCGGCAGCGACAGAAACGCCCGCCAAAAAACATGGCATATAAGAGCCTTCCGCACTGCGGGGCTTGTCGCTGACAGCGACCGCCGCGAGCGCGGGCTTTTCCGCAAGCAAATCCTCTAATAGCGCGGGCAATTGCACAGTGTGATGGAACAGCGCGTCGCTCTGCCGCAGACCCAATTCGCCGAATTTCACCGGCAAGCCCTTGCGCCGTTGCACAACCGACTCCGTCGCGGAATCGTACAGCGCGGCGGAGGTCGTGTAATTGCTGGTGTCAATCCCCAATATCATGCGCCGCTCCCCATGCGGGCAATCGACCCAAGCACGCCGTTGATGAAGCGCGGGGCTTCCTCATCGCCATAGATTTTCGCAAGCTCCACAGCCTCATTGATGCTTGCACCCGCTGGTATATCCTCAAAATATAAAATTTCGCACACCGCCAAGCGCAACAACGCCAACGGCACGCGGGCAATGCGGTTCAGCTTCCAACCGCGCAGGTTTTCACTGATGCGCGCATCAATTTCTTCCAGATGCGCCACGGCAGCTTCCGCCGCGCGGCAAGCGTAAGGATCCACCGCGCGCGCCTCGGCGGCTTCATCTTCAGCCAGCGCTCCCGCGTTCGCCAACAAAGATGCGACACTTGCGCCCGGGTGATAAGACAGCTCAAACAGCAGCGCAAAGGCCTGTTCACGCGCCTGCTGCCGTGTGAATTTTGGCATGGCGTTCCTTTCACCGCTAATTTTGATGGTGCGGCAAATCCGCACCCACAACCGTAATATTCACGCGGGAAACAGTGCGCCCGGTCATATTCTGCACAGCTTCTTTCATTTTTGCCTGCAACTCGCCTGCAACGGCGGCAAGCCGCGCGCCCGCCTGCATCCGCACCGAAAGCTGCAACGCGACCTCGGCTTCGCCGCCATATACCTTCACAAGACGCAAATGCTCGGCTAAACGTAAAAAACGCGTAACGTCTGTGCGCGGCACAATGGAACTGACGCCTTCAATTTCCTTTGCGGCGGTCACAGCGATTGCGGCAATCACTTCATCCGAAATCACCAGCCCGCC
The DNA here is from genome assembly GCA_031280825.1 of Oscillospiraceae bacterium. Taxonomy (GTDB): domain Bacteria; phylum Bacillota; class Clostridia; order Oscillospirales; family Acutalibacteraceae; genus WRMQ01. Next base: position 38,369 of record JAITGE010000051.1, read on the forward strand.
CGCAGATTCATGGTGATGCTGCGCATCCATAGAGCACACCTCCTTTTCCCTGTAATCAAAAGTATAGCACAAAACACGAAAACATGCAAGGGTAATCCCACGCAATCCACGGAAATCAAATTTCATATGGCTCGTATTCCCCGATTTGAAAATCTTTTATTGCGTTCCATTCCCATTCAGTATACCATATCTTGAATCTCTTTTCAAAATTGATTGCCGTGTTTTTTCGCAAACCACTTGACTTTTTGCCGGTGTTTCTGTATAGTATGGATATTGTATTTTATTCGGCTGTTTGCCACAGGGAAGGGGTAGATAATTGGAAAATGCCCGGAGCAATGACGTGATCATTGATTTAAAAAACGTATCTGTCGCCTTTGACAGTCAGGCAATCCTGAAGGATTTAAGCTTATCTATCCGCAACCGGGATTTTGTGACGCTGCTTGGCCCCTCCGGCTGCGGCAAAACCACCACCCTGCGCATCATAGCCGGTTTTTTGGAGCCGGATGCGGGGAGTGTTTTTTTTGACGGAAAGTGCATCAACAGTCTGCCACCGTATAAGCGGCAGGTCAATACAATTTTCCAGCGCTATGCGCTTTTCCCGCATTTGAATGTGGCGCAAAACGTCGCCTTCGGGCTGAAAATGCACAAGCTGCCCAAAGCCGAAATTGCGCAGCACGTGCACGATATGCTCCGCACAGTGAATCTTGCCGGCTTCGAAAACCGCTCCGTCGCCTCGCTGTCGGGCGGGCAGCAGCAGCGCGTCGCCATTGCGCGGGCTTTGGCGGTGCGGCCGCGTGTTCTGCTGCTGGACGAGCCGCTGGGAGCGCTGGATCTCAAGCTGCGCAAGGACATGCAGCTTGAACTGAAAAACATCCAGCAGCAATCCGGCATCACTTTCATTTATGTGACGCATGACCAAGAGGAGGCGCTCTCGATGAGCGACATTATCGTGGTCATGGATGAAGGCGAAATCCAGCAAATCGGGACGCCAAAGGATATCTATGACGAACCCCAAAACGCTTTCGTCGCGGATTTCATCGGCGAAAGCAATATCCTGGATGGCGTAATGCTCAAGGATTTTCGCGTCCGATTTGCCGGCGTAGCCTTCACCTGCGTGGATAAAGGCTTTGCGCAAAACGAACACGTGGACGTCGTTATTCGCCCGGAGGATATTGATATTGTGCCGCCCGCGGAGGGCTTGCTGCAGGGAACCATCACAAGCAGCACCTTTAAGGGCGTGCACTACGAATTTATTGTGGACGTGCAGGGCTTCAAATGGATGATCCAATCCACCGACGCACAAACTGTAGGCGATGTGATTGGCATCGCCATCAAGCCGGAAGAAATCCATATCATGCGCAAAAGTCGCTACTCCGGCACAATCGGCGATTATTCCTGCTTTTCAGATGAATTTGAAGAGCTTTCCAACCCCAACGAAGATACTGCGGAGGATACGGCGGAAACGGAGGAATCGCCATGAAGAACCTGCAGGCAAAGCATCGCCGTTCGCTCCTGCTCAACGCTCCCCATCTGCTGTGGTCAATCATTTTCATTGTCGCGCCCCTGCTGATGGTCGCCATTTACGCCTTTCGTGACCGTTCCGGCAGCTGGACGCTGGACACCTTCCGCAGCTTGTTCACCGATAAAGAATCGGCGCTGAACCTGCTCTTCATCTTTCGCTCTTCCCTGTGGTACGCCCTGCTGGCGACGGCAATTTGCTTGCTACTGGCGTATCCGCTGGCGTATTTCATGGCGCACGCGGGCAAGCGCGTCCAGCGCAACCTCATGATGCTCATCACCGTGCCCATGTGGATGAACTTCCTCATTTGCACCTATTCCTGGATCGCGATCCTTTCCGAGCGCGGCGGGCTGCTTAACTTACTGCTCGCGCGGCTGCATTTGCCGGAGCAAACGATCCTTTACACGCCCAAGGCGGTTGTGCTGGGCATGGTTTACAACTACCTGCCGTTCATGATTCTGCCCATTTATACTGTGCTTTCCAAACTCCAGCCTTCACTGGTGGAGGCCGCGCAGGATTTGGGAGCGACGCGCTGGCAGGTGCTGCGCAAGATCACGCTGCCCCTGAGTGTGCCGGGCGTTATTTCCGGCGTCACGATGGTTTTCGTGCCTTCTGTCAGCACCTTTTATATCAGCAAAAAATTAGGCGGCAACAAAAACCAGCTCATCGGCGATTTGATCGAAGCCAAATTCACCACATTCAGCGACCGCAACGGCGGGGCGGCACTTTCTCTCATTCTGATGGTTATGGTCTTGCTTTCCATGGTCTTCATGCGGCGACTTTCCAAGGACGACGACGGCGCTTACGTGGCAGGTTAGGGGGGATTGCATGAACAAAAAAACAAAACGTATCCTCCTCCCCGTGTATGCCGCGTTGCTGCTGGCATTTCTTTACCTTCCCATGGCAGTGATGTTCCTGTTCTCCTTTAACAGCGGACGGAGCACCTTGAGCCTCGAGGGCTTCGGATTCCATTGGTATGCGGAGCTGATGAACAACGCCCGCGCGCGGGACGCGCTGTGGAACACGGTGATCCTAGCCGTTTCGGCGGCGGCCGCTTCTGTGATTCTGGGCGTCCTGGCAGCTGTCGGAATGGATCGGCTGCGGCGCAAATGGCTGCGTAGCGCGGCGCAATCCATCACCAATTTGCCCATGATGAACCCGGAAATTGTTACAGGTATTTCTATGATGCTGCTCTTTGTTTCCATTTCGCAATTGCTGCAAATCAAGCAAGCGCTGGGCTTTCACACCATGCTTTTGGCGCACACCACCTTCTGCCTACCGTATGTCGTGCTTTCGGTTTCCCCAAAGCTGCGGCAAATGGATTCCCATCTTTCAGAAGCGGCGCAGGATCTTGGCTGCTCCCCGGCGCAGGCGTTTTTCCGTGTAATCGTGCCAAATATCGCAACCGGTATAGCGGCTGCGTTCCTGTTGGCTTTCACCATTTCGCTGGATGATTTTGTGGTCAGCAACTTCGTAGGGCAAGGCTTCGAAACCCTGCCGCGCTTCATCTATGATCAAACAAAAAAACGTGTTACCCCAGATATGTACGCCCTTTCCACAATCACCTTTGCAGTCATTTTCATCCTGCTGATCCTCAGCAACCTCCTGCAGGCAAGCTCCGAAAAAAAACGGCTGAGGGGAACGGCAAGAAATAATTAACTAACGAAAGAGGTAAGAAAAACCCATGAAACAACGCTGCACACGCGTCCTCCCCATCCTTTTGACATTGCTTGCGATTCTGCTCCTGGCGGGCTGCAAGGGGAAGGACAACGGCCCCACCGCCACAACGGAAGCGCCCTACACCGGCGACCCCGGATCCTACGTGAGCGAATTTTACACCGGCACGTTGCCCACGGTGGCAAAGCCGCAGCAAGATCCGACGCAGCGCCCGGCATTGCAGCCATAACAACAACCAAGACCAAGGGGGAATACAATTGATGAAACACAACCGTCCGTGCCTGCCCCGCCGCATTGCCGTCGCTTTGGCGGCGCTGCTCTTTGCTTTGCCCGCGTTTGCCTCTTGCGCAAACAACGCAACCGAAACAAAGCTCACGCTTGAAGGCAACTACGATGTTGCGTCCCTGCGCGGCACAACCCTCAACGTCTACAGCTGGGGCGAATATATCTCAGACGGGTCTGAGGGTTCGCTGGATGTTGTCGCCGAATTCAAGCGCCAAACCGGCATCAATATACACTACACCACCTTCGAAAGCAATGAAATGATGTATTCTATGCTGAGCGGCGGCGGTGCGAATTACGATGTAGTTGTGCCCTCGGATTATATGATTGAACGCATGATTTCCGAAAGCATGCTGCAAAAGCTGAATTACGCGAACATTCCAAATTATAAGTACATTCCATCAGAAAACAAAGGGAAATTTTTCGACCCGCAGGATGACTACAGCGTTCCCTACACCTACGGCATGGTTGGCATCATTTACAACACGTCCATGGTAGATGAACCGATAGACAGCTGGAACGCACTTTGGGATGCAAAATACAACGGCGAAATCCTGCAATTCGATAACCCGCGCGACGCGTTTGGCATCGCGCAATACCTGTTGGGGCAGGATGTGAACACCACCAATCCCGCCGATTGGCAGGCGGCTGCGGAGCTGCTCAAAAAACAGCGACCGCTTCTTCAGCAATACGCCATGGATCAAGTGTTTGATTTGATGGAAGGCGACAAAGCCGCACTTGCCCCGTATTATGCCGGAGATTTTAACCTGATGCATGAAAACAACCCGAAATTGGCGTTTGTTTACCCGAAGGAAGGCACAAATTATTTCTATGATTCCATGTGCATCCCCAAGAATGCCGCAAACGTCGCGGCGGCAGAGCTGTTCATCAGCTTTATGCTGGAGCCTGCCATTGCGCTGGCCAACGCAAACTTCATCTGCTATGCCGCGCCGCACACCGCCGTGCAAGCAGACGAGGCTTACGACTGGAAAGGAAATGAATATCTCTACCCGGCGGAGCCGCCCGTGCAAACACAATATTTCAAGAACCTGCCCCAAGAAACCTTGGATCTCATGAGCGCCCTGTGGACAAACATAAAATCCGACCGTAGCGCATAAAAACGCGGCGCAATGTTTGACAAGCCTCCTTTTTTGTGATACTATGCGTATGAGGATTTGTATGCACAAGTAGGTGAATGCTTTGAAGAAATTTCACAAACGATTGCCCGCTTTTCTGCTCACACTGCTGCTCACCGCCGTTACGCTGTGCCTGCGTGGAGCCGCGCCCGCCCCGGAGAGCAGTCCCGGCGCTGTTCAACAGGATGCCACTGACTACCCTCTCCTCGAGCTTTATGCCGCCGACCCCGCAAAATTTGCAAGGGACGAACGCACCGGCATCGAATATGTGCGCGACCTCCTGATGGTGTATTTCGCGCCCACCGCCACGCAAAACCAAAAAGAAAGCGCGGTGCGTGCACTGCAGGGTACGGCGGTCGGCAAGGCGGATGTGATCGGTCGGTGGACGCTCGCCGTGAAGGGTGAAAATCTCGCCGCGTTGGAGGCTCTGCGCGCCAAAGCCGCCGCGCTGCCCGGTGTTGCCGGTGCGGCCTTGGATCATGTTGCGGCGGTGGAATCGCAATACGTGACAACCAATGACCCTTGGGTCAGCGATACATTTCCGGACGCGGCGGCAAATCGTTGGTATTTGGAGGCCATTCAAGCACCGGAAGCTTGGGAGCTAAACGACCGTCTGCAAGAAACGCCGTGCATCGGACTGGTGGATGAGGGTATTCTGCTGACGCACGAGGATCTCGCAGGCGTGAATATCATGCCGTTTTTGCATGTAACAACGCCCTCCGTTTTTGGCGGGCACGATTACTATTATGCCCACACGCCAACGGCGCACGGCACGGCGCTTGCCTCCGTCGTTGCGGCTAAGGCAAACAACGGTAAGGGCTTAGCCGGGCTGTGCCGGGATGCCAAGATCGTCGCTTTTGACTGGAAGAGCGCCTACAACGCGCTCGCACAAAACCCGTTGCCGGTACCGGATGCCGAAGCGCTTTACATCACCGAAAGCGCGCTCTTTGACGGTCTGCTGCTCTGCGCAATGAACGGCGCGCGGGCGATCAATTTTTCTGTCGGGCGCATCAGCAATGACGTGAACGCCCAATACTTCTCTTTAACCGAAGAAATGCAACATGCGTATGCGGAAGCCTCCAGTCTGTTCCTTGCGCAAATGCTTAGCTATAGCGACACAATGCCGCAATTCTCCCGCTTCGTCATTGTGCAATCGGCAGGCAACCAGCGCAATCTTGACGCAAAAAACAACGGCTACTTCGCATGCGTTACGCCTGAGAACACCGGGCAGCCTGCGGATATTGCGCAAAAAATCAATGATCTGATCCTCGTCGTCGGCGGCTTGCAGCAAGAGAGCACCGGCGCCTTTAAGCAATGGACATTTACGGCAAACAACTACAACGGAACAAGCACCGGCGCGCAAATTGACCTTTATGCCCCTGCCGCCAGTGTTTTTTCGGCGGCAAACGCAGAACCCACAGCGTATAACAGATTGAGCGGAACCTCGGTGGCCGCGCCGATGGTCGCGAGCACCGCCGCCCTGATGAGCGCCGCAAATCCCGCGCTGAAGGGCTGGGAAATCGGCGCTATGCTGAAAACGATTGCGGTTTCACCGCGCGTTGTGCGGGATCGAACGATCACCAACTATTCGCTTTATCCCATGCTCCACATGAGAAACGCGCTTTTGGCCGCAGTTGGTCCCGGCATTTCACCTGTCGCCAACGCGCCCTGCCTCGTGGACACAGCCGCAAGGCAAATTGTTCTGGACAGCGCCCGCACCGCCGCCGCCGCCGTTGCCTCTGCGCTGCAGGCCGAGGGCGTCGCCGCGGCGCTCAGCTATCAAAAAGCGGTGGATGCCCCGGAAAACTATGCCGCTACAGGCGACAGCATCGCAGCAACAGACGCGCTCGGGCAGAGCGCGAACTACAGCATCGTCGTGCCGGGAGATTTGAACGGCGACGGACGCGCCAATGGGTACGACGCCCAGCTGCTGGATCTCTACCTTGCCGGCAGAATCAGCTTCCCGACGCCGGAGGACGCGCTCCTGGCGGCAGCGGATTACAACGGCGATGGTGTAACCGACCACACGGATTTCATCGCCATCGCCCAAGCGGGTATCCTGAAGGATTAGACCGGTTCGCTAAAACCGAACCTCCGAAAGCGCGTCCTGCACGGCGTAATAGGCGGGCTTGGGGTTGCCCTTGATATCCGTTATGCCAAAATTGTTCTCAATCGGACAATCCGGCTGCCCGCAAAAGCAGTCGTCCGTGTCGTGCCAGCAATACATGCAAAACCCCAGCATAAAGGGATATTTCATCAGGCGCGGAATCAGATCGCGATAGAAATCCGCCTGCCCAACGGGGGTGTGCGGATATTTTTTGATTGCAAAGCCCTTCGGCAGTTCTTTGTAAAAATGATTGCGAAAATCCGGCAAAAAGAGAAAATCACCCCAATCGCCGGAAGCGTTTTTTTCCATATAGCCTTGCATTTTTGGATTCAGCCGCTTGGCGAACGCCTTGATATCCCTGCGAGCCTCGCTCTCGCTTTCCGCGCCGTAGGAGCGCAAAATCGCCTGCCGCTCCGCCTTCGTTTTGGGCTGCCCCGCGCCGATATACCCAAATTCCGTCAAGATCACCGGCTTGCCCGCATGCGCCCAGATGTAACGCAGCATCAGGTCAAACACAAACAGCCAATTGCCCACGGGCGCAAAACAGCCGATATAAATATCAATGCCCACAAAATCACAATACCGGCGCCAAGGCTTCATGCGCTTGACTACGTTCGCCGAGGGTCCCGCAATATTATAGCCAATCAGCACATCGCCCCGGCGCGGGTAAAGCGCCGCCAGCTGCACGCCCATATAGCGGCAGGCCTCATCCAAATTCAGCGGTAGGGTAAAGCGCGGCGCACCCATCTCGTTCGTGATTTGCATCGCGCCGATGCAGGGGCGCAAATCCTCCAGCAAAAAGAGAGCGGCTTCGCGCAGCCGCGCCTCGTTTTCCGACAAACGTGGATCCAGCCCCGCTTCCCGAATATACTCCTGCGGATAAGGCGTCACCAAAAAAATGCGAATTCCGGCATCCGCATACGCCGCAATGTGCTCCTTAAAACGGATATATTCCTCCCGCAGCTCCCCCTGCGCGTCAAAAGGAACAGGGCAATCGGCGCGATACCAGGTGATACCGGCGGCGGTAATCAGCCGCAGATCCCCGCTGGGATGGCAGATGCCTTTGATCGGTTCGCCCAGCTTGCGCCGGGCTTCTGCGACCTCGCGGCTGCTTTTGGGCAAAAAATAAGATTTCACGATATTGCTTGGCACATAGCGTCCCGCCGAAAGCAGCATATCCCGAATGTAAGCCTCCATCTTCACGCGAACGTCCTCCCCCCCCTATTGTATTTTCGGCAGCGTTTCCGCAAGCGCTTGGTAACAAGGCTTTTCGTCGTCGTTCAAATCCACGACGCCCCAACGGCTTTCGGTCGGGCAGTCACTCTGCCCGCAAACGTAGCAGCGCTCGCTGTCCTTCCAGCAATAAATAAACGCACCCAGCAAATAGGGCATTTTGGCAAGCCGCGGAAAAACAGCCCGGTAAAAGTCCGCCTGCCCCTCCGGCGTATGCGGATACTTCTTAATGACGACGCGCTTTGGCAGCTCGCAATACATGTGATTGCTGAACTCGATGTTGAACATATACTCGCCCCAATCACCGGAAGCGCACTTCTGGATGGTGCCGCGCATGGTTTCGTTCATTCTCGCCATAACAGCGGGGAGCTTCGCCTTGGCTTCGGCTTCACTTTTCACACCGTAGCGTTCTTGCAAAAGCCTTGTCTTTTCCTCCTGCGTCTTGGGCACGCCGCCGCTGATGTAGCCGAACTCGCAAAGCATCACCGGCTTGCCTGTCATGCTCCAAAGATAGCGCAGCATAATATCGAACACGCCCAAAAAGTTCCCGACAGGCGCAAAACAACCCACATAAATATCCATGCCCACATAATCGCAGTAGCGATGCCATGGGCGCATCAAAACATGCAGATTCGACTGCGGTCCGGCGGAATTATAGCCCAGCAAAACATCGCCGCGGTGCGGGTACATCGTCGCCAAATGGATGCCGATAAACCGCGCGGCCTCCTGCATCGTCAGGGGCAGGATGAAGCGCGGCACGCCCATCTCATTGGTGATTTGGATCGCGCTTGCAATGCCCTTCAAATCCCGCAGCATAAACATGGCAATCTCGCGCACACGCCCCTCATTTTCAGGCAAACGCGGGTCGATACCGCCCTCATCAATGTATTCACGCGGGTAGGGCGTGACCGCCATAATCTTAATACCGTTGGAAATATAGCGGCGCATCTTCTCCTTCCAATCCATATAGCATTGGCGCACATGACCTTCTTTATCATAGGGGAAGGGAATGTCCGCGCGGTTCCAACGGATACCCGCGCCCTTGATCTGCTCAAAATTTTCCGTCGGGTGGCAAACACCCTTGATGAACCCGCCCGCCTTCTTTTTTGCGCGGGCAACCTCTTCGCTCGCGCTCGGTTTAAAATATGACGCCGCCCAATGAAAGGGTAAGTACTTAATGGTCGGGATAATTTGATCCTTGATGAAGGCTTCCATGGTGACGGCTCCTTTTGGCATTTAGATTTTTATTTGGTTTATTCTGTTTCCTTCGCCAGCATCTCCGCCAAAGCGCCGATCTCCGAGTTGTCCGCCTTAGCCATGAGCGCGCGGCGCTCGTTGAGCGCAATGTACATCTCCTCTTTCTTCTTGCCCTCCAGGTCATAGAACACCAGCGGGATCATATTCACCAAATGCGGCAAAAAGCTCCCGCACATATAGAGCAAGAATACCCTGGAATACATCGTGTAGTTCTGCATGACCGCTTCCTGCCGCCACCTGTTCGTCAAGCCCTCGCCCTTGGTCTTATCGTAACCGCTCCAGCGCAGCACGGCAAGGGTCATCATGGTATTCAGCGGGGCGGTGAGCTTGCCGATATATCCCGTGAGCAGATTGATCGTACCATCCGGGCGGTCGCCGGTCATATATTCCGTATAATCGTTGATCTCGCGCCCAATCTCCTGCTCCAAAACGGTGGAGGGCGCATCGTTTGCCACGTTTACGCCATCAAATACCGCGAAAATCAGCCCCACCAGCCACCAGCGGCTAAGGGCAAATTTCCGCGAGCCCAAGACGCCGCCGATCACGAACGAAACAAAATCCCAACTGCGCGTGAGCAAGATGGTTTTGCGGTAGCTGCCACCGAAGAAACGCTTGAATTTCTCAACCCAGCCAAGCGCCACCAGCTGCATCACTTGGCGCGGCATATATGTCCAGAAGGCCTGCAGGGTGCCGCCGAAAATCTCTGTCTGCGTCACAACATCCCAGCTATAGCCGCCCGTGCCCCACCAACTGCTGAAAAAGGTCGCCACGAAATTTCGCAGAGCATATTTATTTTTCAGCAAATAAAAGATGGATTTTGTTACATCCGTCGGCTGCGGCGGCAGCACAACACGCTCGCGCACATTCATTGCCATCGCCATGGTTGATCCGCCGCCAATGCCGGCGGTTATGAAGCCCAGAACAGCAAAAATGCTCGCCGGTTGAATCTTCAGGATACCGCGGCGGGTCAGATCCAGCATCGGCAACACCATGCCCGCAACGAAATCACCGCCCCACTTATCAAACCAGGTCTGCCAAAGCCCGACCTTCATGCGATCCTGCGGGTTCGGCGTTTGCAGCGAAAGAATGCCATCCAGCGGGATGCCGTAAATCGTACTGAAGGTTTCCCGCAAAAATAGGATAACAAACACATACATGATCTTCCCTTGATCCAGCGGGTTATCGTTGTTGAAGATCAGCCGCGTGCAGAACATGGCGGCAATCGTCGCGAAGTAGAGCAGCGGAAACAGCACCACATACGGTCGCGCCTTGCCCCAACGGGTGCGGGTGCGATCATATACAATGCCCATAAGGGGGTTATTCAGAATATCATAAATGCCAATGAGCATCTCAATAACGACCATGTAGGTCATGTCAAACTTCAAGATGCTGAAAAGATAAATCTTGATGTAATGCGTGTTAAGCCTGTTGGCAAGACCGCGCCCCATGCTCGAGAACGCGGGGAGCAGGGTTTCCTTCACCGAAAGCTGCGGCGTGTGAAAAAAACGCGCGGCAAGCTCCTGGTGGCGGCTCAGCTTTTGGCGGTCCATCGCCGCCGCCGAATGCTTCTCCGCGCCGAAGAGAGCGGATCCAATATTGTTCAAGCTCGGCTTCGCCATCAGCGCTTCCCCCCTTCCACTGTGACCGTGCAGGTCGCCTTCTTGTTTCCATCCTTGGTCAGGCAATAGACCTCCACCTTGCCCGGCGCGACCGCCGTCACCTTGCCGGCCGCATCCACAGTCGCGATCTTTTCATCGCGTGAATACCAAGCAACATCCTTGAGCGTTGCGTTGTTTGGCGTCACCTTCACTTGGAGCGCCAGCGTTTCGCCCGGCTGCAGCGTCACTCTGCGTTTTCGCAGCTTCACGCGTTCCACCGGCTCGCGGATGTGCAGCGCAACGGAATCCTCATACGTCACCCCGTTGACCACCACGCTGGCAATGATTTCGGTCGATTGCCCGTTTTCGCCCTTGGCGACGACGTTCCCGACGCCATCCACCGTAGCAACAGCTTCATCCGCGCTGCGCAGGGAATATTCGGCGTTTTCGGGACCTGTAACGATAATCCCCAGCGCTTCGCCCTGCCCCTCCGTCAGCACAAGCTCTTCCACGTCCTTAATACGAACACCGGCATAGTCAAAGGTAAGCTCCGCTACCGTCGGCAAACGCAGTGTCACAAGGAACGCGCCGACAGCCTCCAAATCGCCCACCGGCTCCAGCGCCGCAGTCAGCTCCAAATTGGCGCTGTACCTGCAGCTTTTGATAACGCCCGGTTCTGCGGGATCTTCCCCGTGTGCAATAGACGCCATGAACGTCGCGCCGGTTATCTTTTGCGGCGCAAGGTACTGCACACGCAGCTGGTCGCCCATGCTGCTCCCCAGCAGCTCCGTCAGCTCCTCCGGCGTTTGCGGGCGAAAGTGCGCCAGCTCGCTCGGCGGCGCGTCCGCAAACGACACCGTGATGGCGTAATCCTCCAAATACGTTCGTTTATATGTATCCACCGAACCGCAATCGGGACACTTAAAGCCCAGCGGAGGCTTTTCATCCTGATCGCGCTCACAGGTTTTCACATTTTCGCCGTCTTCCTTGTGTCCATAACAACGATAGGTTTTATAGTGCAGCGTCGCGCCCGGCTCTTGCACGGCGACGCCCGTGAAATCCGTCGCCCAAAGCAAACCGGTGAAAGGCTTGCCAAAATCCGTCGCTTGGCTCCGGTAGCCGCTGTTCAGCTGCTCCACAAGCTTTGGAGCAATCAGCTCCAGCGCCGCCCGTAGCCGCGTCGCCTGTTTTTCTTCCATCGGCTCGTGCGTTACGGGATCCAAAAACCGCACACTGTTGAGATCCTCGCCCTCAAAGCGAAAGCTGCGATCCACACGCAGGCGTGGGATCTCCCCCCCCCGCCCCGCCGCGTATTGCAGCGCCTCTTGCACATATGCCGCGATTTGTGCCTGCGATTGCGGCACATGCGCCTCGATCAAGGCTTGCATCGCCAGCTCCGCCTGCACTTTCTCCGGCGGATCCTCCGGCTCCTCAAAGCTCGTCAAATCGCGCACACCCAAAGTGATACCGCCAAAAAACACAACCACCAAAAACAGAACGACAATGCGCGTGAGCCATTTGCTGCGCTTGATGTTCCGCTCGGTCATTTCGATTTTTTCCAGACTTTCCATCCCGTGATGCTCGTGGGGCTTTTTTGCTTTTTCAGATTTCTCTCGGTCGTTCATTCTGCTGCGCCCCCTTCCGCTTCTTCCACCGGCACCGCCGCACGGTTGGTTCGTTCCAGCTCCGCTTGGATTTTTTCTTCCAGCGCCCGCGTTTCCGCCGTTTCCACCACCGGATAGGGCAGCTGCTCCAATTTCAGCGTCTTCGCCTTCACCTTTTCATAAATGGAGGCACGTTCTTCGTCGCCTTCGCCAAAATGCGTCCGTACGCCCGTTTTGAGCAGCCGCATATTCAAAACCGCCAGCCCGACAAAGCAAAACACCGCAACAGGCGCGCCAAAGCCCATCTTCACGTCCACAAAATCGCTGCCTTCGGCGGCGGCGCGCAGCACGAGGGATACCACCGCCGCACCCGTGACCGCCGCCACACCCAAAAAATCCAAAGTGATGATTGCGATGGTCATCCTGCGCAGCTGCGCAAACGAAAAGAACGTGAGCCAAAACGTCAGCAAGCCCAGCGCTGCCGCCCCGGCAACCAGGCAAATTGCGGCGCCGAACAACGAAAATATTTTCCCGAAAACGGGCGATGTCATCTCTGCCTTCAAAAAATTTAACGCGCCGCTCTCTGTGATTAAACGCAACAATCCCGGCAAGCCCACCTCCCAGACTTGCTCCGCAAACGGCAGCCGCACCCGGAATGTTGCCAGCGAAACCATCAGCGAAGCGAGCGGAACCGCCATCAGTATCAGCCGCAATTTCGCCATCAGGGAACCGGCCCAGTTCGCCTTTGATTTTTTCCAGCGCACCCGCTGCGCGGCTTGGCTAAGCTCCGCCAGCTTCGCGTCGGCATAAAAGCGCTCTTCAAAGCCATAGAACATTAGATTCACGCCACAGCGGGGGCAATTTGGATGCCAATCTGTAACGCGTAGTCTCCTTTGGCACTTGGGGCAAGTCGCCATGCCGGGATCACCTCCTCAATTTTTTTAAGCAGGTGCATTATAGCACACTCTTGCCGAAAACACCATAGTTAAAACGAAATAATATAGAAATTTTTTTCAAAAATTATTCACCGCATCTGCTTTTTCAAAAGTTTTTTGTCGCCCATCCTTGACAATTTCTACGGATTCTTTTATACTATCCTTTGACAGGGAACGGGAGGGTGCGCCTTTTGAGCTTACAGGATCATCATAGCCCTACCTTTGGGCATCTGCCAACCGAAAAGCAGCTGCGGATTTTCCGCGCCGCCGCCGAGGAATTTGCCCTGCGCGGCTTTGATAGCGCAAAAATGAACACCATTGCGTACGGCGCAGACGTCAGCGTCGGCTCGCTCTATCAATATTTTGAAAACAAACAGGCACTCTATCTGGCCGTGATACACAACAGCATCGCCGAAATGGAAGAGTTGCTTGACACACTTCTGCATACCGATGCGGATATTCTGCTCAAGGCGGAGCGCATCCTGCGTGAGATACAGCGGTTTTCGCGCAAGGAACGGCTGCTCATCAAGCTCTATCAAGGCGCGACGGCGCAGAATGACCCCCATCTGGCTGCGCAATTGGCGGCGGAAATCGAATCCGTTACCGCGCGAATCTACCGCCAAGCGATTCAAGAGGCGCAGGCGGCGGGCGAAATCCGCCGGGATATTGATGCAGATTTCGCAGCCTACATGCTCAACAGCTTTTTTATGGCGCTCCAATTTTCTTATTCCTGCGAATACCACGCCGAACGGCTGCGAATTTACGCGGGAACAAGCGCGCTGGAGCGAGATGACTTTGTCGTGGAGCAGGTACTCAATTTTTTCAAATCCGCATTGCGGTAGATTAAAAACGGGGGCGTCGCCATGTATGCGCTAGCTTATGATATCGGCACGACAGGGGTCAAGACCTGCATTTTTCGCATTGGCGAAACCATAGAACTGCTCGCCGGCGCAAGCGCGGGCTACAAGCTCTATGTGCTGCCCGGCGGCGGCGCGGAGCAAGAGCCGGGCGAATGGTGGAGCGCCATGTGCGAAACCACCCGCGCCGTGCTTACCGAAGCAGAGTTGAACCCGGCGGAAATCGCCGGCATCTCCTTTTGCTCCCAAATGCAAGGGCTTGTGCTGGTGGATCGCGAAGGTCGCCCCGTTCGCCGCGCCATGAGCTATATGGATCAGCGGGCAAATGCGGAGCTGAAAAACGGCATGGCGTACGGTCCGCAAATCGCGGGGGCAAACGTCGTGCGGCTGCTGCGTTCCTTGCGTGTGACAGGCGCGGTCGCGGCCAGCGTGAAGGATCCCGTCTGGAAATACAAATGGGTGCAGACGCATGAGCCAGCAAGCTTTGCAAAGGTTCACAAATGGCTGGATGTAAAGGAAGCCCTTATCGCCCGCATGACAGGGCACTGCGTAATGACCACAGATTCCGCCTTTGCCACGCTGCTTTATGACATACGTGCCGGACGCCGTGGCTGGAGCGGTGAAATCACCAAAATGCTTGACGTAAACCCCGCGCATTTGCCCGAAATTGTACCCTGCACGGCGGAAGTCGGCAAGCTGCGCACCGAACAGGCGGCAGAGCTTGGGCTGGTGGCAGGCATTCCTGTTTATGGCGGCGGCGGCGATGCATCCTTGGTCGGCGTGGGTGCGGGCGCGGTCGCAATGGGGGATACGCACATCTACTCCGGCACTTCGGGCTGGGTTTCAACGGTCGTTGATAAAAGTATGGTAGACGCCAGCGCGATGATTGCCGCGATCGTCGGCGCGCAGGAAAACCGCTACAACTACTTTGCTGAGCAGGAAACCGCCGGCAAATGTGTGGAATGGGTCAAGGATCATCTTGCGCTGGATGAAATCAACCTATACCTCAACCGGGAATTCGATCTCAAGCACCAAACGCCCGATATGGAAGCCGTTTACACCAACTTATATGATTACCTGATGGCAGTGATCTCTCAAGCGCCGATCGGCGCGGGCGGGGTGATTTTTACGCCCTGGCTGCACGGGAACCGCTGCCCGTTTGAAGACCCCAAAGCGCGGGCGATGTTCTGGGGTATCAGCCTGGAAACCGGGAAAACCGAGCTGATTCGCGCGGTAGTGGAAGGCGTGATCTATCATCTGCGCTGGATGCTGGAAACGCAGGACAAAAAAATTAAGACTTCAAATTCCGTGCGTTTTGTAGGCGGCGGCGCACTCTCGGATGTCATGTGCCAAATGGTCGCCGATTGCACCGGTCGCACGGTAGAAACCGTCGCCAGCCCGCAAAACGTAGGCAGCGTCGGCGCGGCGGTGCTGATTGCCGTTGGTCAAGGTGTTATCAACAGCATTGCGGACGCAAAACAGCTGATCCCCGCAACAAAAAAATTCCTGCCAGCCGCCGCCAGCAAAGCGGTGTATGACAGGAATTATGCGATATTCAAGGGGCTGTATAACGCAAACAAGAAGCTCTTCCGCCAACGAGGCACGTGAATTCGTCCTTACGCCGAAAAATTCACCTCACCTGTTTGTGCGCCGCCAGCGTGTCGTCCAGTCGCTTTTTCAGTGTCGGGTTCTGATACTTCGCAAACGGCGTTCCGCCACTTATTATAGAATCCAGTTCGGACGTCCATTCCTGCCGCCGCTTTAAATATTGCAACAGCAGAGTTTCTTCCTCGGCGGTCACCTTCCCGGTTTGCAGCAGGTCGCATATCGCGCTGATTCTTTCCCACTCCACATCCCAAGAAATATACAGCTCTTCATACGTTTTGCCGCCATAGCGTGCCAGCACCGCCAACGCCCGCAAATCCCGCGCGTCTAATTTCGCTTCTTCAGCGTCCAGAGCCGCAAGCTTCGCATCTAAAACCGAAAAATCTTCATCTTCTTCAAGGCACGGAACAGACTGTGGATTTTCGGCTGCCAATTTTTTCTCCGCTTCAAGCGCTTGATTGATACGCATCGTGTTTTTTCCGTCCGAAAGCGTAACTATCACAGCTTCGTCCGATTCCACTTTTGTTGTAGTCAGAGAAGCAACGACCCCAATGGGCACAGTCGCAAATGCAACCGCAACGATAACAACGCAAAAAATTTTTGATTTTTTCATAATATTCACCTTTTCTAACGCAAATATTTTGTTTTGCTTTTCAGGTTAATCCATGGCGTAAAAAGCGAAGTAATGATCCGGATATTTCTCGCATATTTCAATCAGATTCTTGTCTACCGCGTTGGAACTATGATAAGCCAGCAGATAACTCATGCTCCCTCCATGGTTACCATACCCTGTAATATACATTGTATGCGCAGCATCACCAGGACCTCCCAAAAGGAACCTCTTCTTTAGCATCTGCACAACATCCCCCGTATAAAAGGATAGATTGTACACTATGCTCGGGTTGTTAAGAATATCCTGCCCTTTGTATGTAACATCATAAACAATGTCCTTCCAATACAGATTAAACTCCTTCGCGCTGATCCAGGGGCTAGGGTCGCTTAACGCCCAGGAGTTGTTCAACTGCGAAGACTTCGTCGGCGCCGGGTAGCTGTTGTTCTTTTTGTAGACCCACCAAATTTCAGAATATATTTACACATTTTCAAGGATCACTCCTTCCTTGATTTCAAAGCAACAGGCAGCGTGTAACGCTCCACATTGGAATCACCCCTTTCGCGCAAAATCATTTTCAGTCGCATGATACCACAAAAAACCATTTTTGTCAATAATGATTTAAAATTATTTGTCGTTTTTAGTTGTTTTTTACCTGCGCACGAACGTTTGATCCAACAAAAAAAACCTGCCAGCCGCCGCCAACAAAGCGACATCTGACAGGAATTATGCGATATTCAAGGGGCTGCGCAAGACGAAATCTGTTTGCAGCGCGGAGGACCGCTTCATTGCCATTTGCTGTTTGTCAGCCGGAAATAAAACGTTGCGCCATCCGCCATTTTCAACCGGAAGCGGTGCACCTCGCCTTCTACGAACTTCATGCGCTTGTTCAAACCCGCGCCTTCCCATTCGCCCTTCCGGTTCTGCCAATCCAAGCTTGCGCCTTTTAGGGCGTTCCCGGCATTGTCCTTTGCGATAATGTGAAACCAAACAACATTTTCTTTGTATTTTTCGCTGTAGCTGTATTCACCGCTGGCAATATCCTGCGGCCTATCCCCCTCCCACGGGGCAACCCCGATGCCGCGTACCACATTGCCGTCACGATCCAAAACCTCCAGCCGAATCACCGGCATTGCGGAAGCTACGGTCGTGCCACGCGTAGCAGTCGCAGTCGTCCGGATCGTTTTCTCGGTTGTCGTTTTTTTCGTCGTCGCCACTGTTGTTTTTGCTGTTGTTGTTTTCACCATCGTGGCAGTCGTTTTGCTTTGGGTTTCATCTTCTGTCGCCACCCCTGCAGTTGTGCCGCTCGCGCCGTCAGCCGTGGCAGCGCTTGCCGCCGAACCAACTGCAGAAACCACAGTCGTTCCCGATTGCGATACCACTGCAGTCGTTGATACCTCCGGCGCTTCCCCGCGCGCGGCTGTAACAGCAAACGAAATCATCAACGCAACAGTAGCAACCGTTGATAAAATGAACATAAACGAAAAGCCCGTGCGCCGCATCGCCCACGTTTTCGCGGCAGCTTCTTCATCTGCCTGCGCACCCGGCTTTTGCTTGAACGGCTTACTGATCACAACCAAGCCAACCGCCATCGCAATTGTCAGCACAGCGGTAATGACCAACGCCGCAATCCTACCTGTATTTTCAATATTTCCCATATTTCCGTCCTCCTTTCGCCATATTATACCACAACGTCACGCAGATGTCTATAGGTTCGACAACTTTTTTGCGTTGCCGCAATGAATCATCACAAAAACGCAGACAACGCTGATGGCAACGCATAGGTTGCCTGCAGCTCACGCCGCGTCGCCCACACGAGCGCGGGATTTTCAATGATTCGCGCAAGCTCCAGCCGCCAGCCCTGCATATGCCATTCAATGTGCGTAAAGATATGCTTTGCCTCACCCATGAAAGCCGCGACCGCAACCTGCTCCCGCGCAGCGCCCAGTGACGTGAGAAGGGGCAGCCACGGCGGCTCCTCCCCTGCCACGGCGATAGCATTCGGGAACTCCCACAGCCCGGCAAGCAGCCCCTTGCCCGGTCGCTTGCGCAGCGCTACACGGTCCTCGCATTCCAGCCGCAAAACGACGCGTCCTTCAAGCTTGCGCGGGCGCGCGGCGGATTTTACCGGCAGCTCCGCAACCGTGCCCTGTGCCAGCGCGGCGCAGCCCTGCGCCAGCGGACATTCGCCGCAACGCGCCGCGCCGCCCGGCAAGCAAATCATTGCACCCAGATCCATCATCGCTTGGTTAAACGCGCCGGGGCGATCCTGCGGCATGACCGCAAGCAACCGAGCGGCGGTCGCTTTTTTGGTTTGCTCCAGCGTAATATCCGCGCAATCAGCCTCCAATCGCTTGCACACACGCAAAGCGTTACCGTCCACCGCCGGAATGCATACGTTATACGCAATGGAAGCCACCGCACCCGCCGTATAAAGCCCGACGCCTGGTAACCGCAGCAAATCCTCCGGCGCAGCGGGAATCACACCGCCGTAGGCGTCCGTCACCATCCTTGCCGCCCGCCGCAAATTGCGGGCGCGGCTGTAGTAGCCCAAGCCCTCCCAGAGCTTGAACAGCTTATCTTCATCCACATCAGCCAGGGCTTGCACGGTTGGCAGCGCGGCAAGAAAGCGTTCATAATACGCCTTGACCGCTTCGGCACGCGTTTGCTGGAGCATGACCTCCGAAACCCAAACGCAATAGGCGTCCCCGGCGCCGCGCCAAGGCAAGCTACGCCCATTCGCGTCATACCAAGCCAAGAGCAGCCGCGCCAGAGCTTCGTTCATGCTTCGCCATTCACCTCCGCTTGATCACATACGCCAACCCAATAGCCCTTCTTTTTGTGCAGCGTTTCAACGGTTTGGAACAGCTCGCCCAGCCGCGCCCGCGCACTTTCCGCGCCGTGCTTTTCCAGCATCACAATATAAAAACGCCCGCCTGAAGCAAGCCGCTCCGCCGCCCCGGCAAAGAGCGCGTAAACAACCGCCTTGCCCGCATGAATCGGCGGATTGAGCGTAATGCAATCGAATTGCCCGGGAATTTCAGCAAAACCGTCAGACAAAGCAAACAGACCCTCGATGCCGTTTGCCGCGCAATTGCGCCGCGCGCAAGCGATCGCGCGTGCATTCACATCCGCAAAAACCGGCGCCTGCAGCCCATATGCTTTCGCCAACGCAACGCCGATTGCGCCATAGCCGCAGCCCAAATCCAACAGCCGCCCCGTAACCGGCGGCAGCAATCTGAGCAGCAGATCCGTCGCCGGATCAACGTGCCCCGGTGAAAACACGCCGCTGTTGCTAATTAACTGTATTTTTTGCCCCGCAAAATAATAGAAAAATTCACGAAAATCATCAGGCAATGTCGGATCATCCATAAAATAATGCCGCATGGTTCACCCTCATTGGTCACGCGCGTCATTTGATTCTTTTTCTTTTGAAAATGAGCGTGTTTGCGCCACAGCCAGAGCATCACAGCGTTCATTTTCAGGATGCCCCGCGTGACCGCGCACCCACTGCAGAGCCACCTCATGCCGCGCAAGCTCCGTGAGTAACGCATCCCAAAGATCGGCATTGAGAGCAGGCTTTTTGTCGCCCTTGATCCACCCGTTACGCTTCCAGCCCGCCGCCCAGCCCTTGGTCACACCATCGGCGACATATCTGGAATCCGTCACAACGCGCACACGGCAAGGCTCTTTCAGGGCGCGAAGCCCTTCAATCAAAGCGGTTAGCTCCATGCGGTTGTTCGTCGTCGCCGCCGCACCCCCCGCAAGCTCCTTTTCACGCGCGCCAAAGCGCAGGATCGCCCCCCAACCGCCGGGTCCGGGGTTTCCGCTGCACGACCCATCGCAATACAGCGATACTTCTTTCATATGCTTCCCCATTCAAAATGCCCGTGCCTTTGCGGCACAGGCATTTTTGCGTTTCACCGCTCGGCTTACAGCTCCGCGAAATATTTGATTGTACGCACCATCTGGCTGGTATAGCTGTTCTCGTTATCGTACCACGAAACAACCTGCACCTGGAACAAGCCATCCGCGACCTTTGTAACCATCGTTTGCGTCGCGTCGAAAAGCGAACCGTAGGTGATGCCGATAACGTCCGAAGAAACAATCTCATCCTCCGTATAGCCAAAGCTTGCGGAAGACGCCGCCTTCATCGCGGCGTTGACGGCTTCCTTGGTCACCGCTTCCCCCTTCACAACGGCGACAAGCAGCGTGGTCGAACCGGTCGGCACGGGCACACGCTGCGCCGAGCCGATCAGCTTTCCGTTTAGCTCCGGAATCACCAGACCGATAGCCTTGGCGGCGCCCGTAGAATTCGGGACAATGTTGCAAGCGCCGGCGCGCGCGCGGCGGAAATCGCCCTTGCGATGCGGACCGTCCAGAATCATCTGGTCGCCGGTATAGGCATGCACCGTCGTCATAATACCGCTCTGGATAGGAGCATAACCGTTGAGCGCCTTCGCCATGGGAGCAAGGCAGTTTGTTGTGCAGCTCGCGGCGGAAACAACGGTATCATCCTTGCTGAGGATGCCCTCGTTCACGCTGAACACAACGGTTTTGGTTTCTTTATCCGCCGGTGCGGAAATGACAACCTTCTTCGCGCCCGCTGCGATGTGCGCGGAGGCTTTCTCTTTCGTGGTGAAAAAGCCGGTACACTCCAGCACAACATCCACGCCCAACGCCCCCCAGGGCAGCTCGGCGGGATCCTTAATGGAGTAAATCGTGATCTTTTTGCCGTCCACGGTGACGGAGCTGTCGTCATTGGTGACGGAGTGCCCGTCATAACGACCCTGCGCGGTGTCGTATTTGAGCAAATGTGCCAGCATCGCGGGGCTGGTCAGGTCATTGACGGCAACCACATCATAACCCGCCGCGCCAAACATTTGCCGGAAAGCCAAGCGCCCGATGCGCCCAAAGCCGTTGATCGCAACCTTCACTGCCATAAAAATTACCTCCCTGTTCTTTCTGCTGCAATAATCGGGTTCTTAACGGAGATATTATACCGCTTTCTGTGATCGTTTGCAAGTGCATTTTCCTGTTTTTGAACCGTTTCGCACGATTTTGGCAATTTTCATAAAATCAACAATAGAATTTTCAATTTGTATTGAAAATTGTTTGACCCACAATCGCGCCGTAACGCTTCACGAAGCCGTCCGTACCCGGTGCAAAAACAAGCGGCACGCCGTTTGTGTGCAACAGCGCGGCCTCCAGCGCGGCGATCGCGCCTTCGCAGCGGAAGCACAGCGGTAGCTGCACCGCGCACTGCAATTGCCCCACAAGGGCGGCAACCGCCTGCGGATCCGCGTCGCCGGGCAGCGAGATTTCCACCAGCGCCGCACCGTCGCATTCGGCGTCCAGAGCCGTATCGCACAGCGCGCCCGCGTCCCCGCTTTGCAAAGCTTCGGCTATATCCGCTTCTGCCAAGACGCAAGCTTCCGCTGCTTGCGCAGTCAAATTGACGGTTCTGCGGGCACTGCACGCACATTTTTTCGCCCCACCCTGCGGCAGCAACGGCGTTTTACCCCGTAACAAACCGGTCAACGCGGCAATATGCGCCGGAGTCGTGCCGCAGCAGCCGCCCAGCAGTGCCGCTCCCATATCGAACAGCTCCGCACACTGCGCCGCGAATTCCGCCGGCGGCATCGCAAAACGCGTTTGACCGCCCTCCACAATCGGCAGTCCCGCATTCGGGTTCGCAATCACCGGCACCTGTGCCAATGGCAAAATCTTCCCGAGCACTTGCTTTACCCGCGCGGGACCCGCGCCGCAATTCACGCCAAACGCCTGCACGCCGAAGGCTTCGGCAAGCAGCAGCGCCGCTTCCGGCGTTCCGCCCGTGAGCAACCGCCCGCTCTCCTCAAAAGTCATGGTCAGCGCAAGCGGAAGGCTCGGTGCGGCAAGCCTAGCGCCCAGCAAGGCAGCCTTGGCTTCCAAGGTATCACCCATTGTTTCGGCAAGAATCAAATCCGCGCCGGCCGCAGCGCCGCAGCCAGCCGCTTCACGGAACAGCGCAACCGCTTCCTCCAGCGGCAAATCCCCAAAAGGCGCAAGCAGTTGCCCGGTGGGACCCATATCAAAAGCGACCCAAGCACTTCCTTCGCGTCCCTCCCGCACAATCGCTTCGCGGGCATTCCGCACGGCGGCAAAAATCAAATCCCGCAACGGAAAACCCTCCCCGGGCGGGAAGTGCGCGGCGTTCGCCCCAAAGGTGTTGATTTTTAGCATCTCCGCACCGGCCGCGAGGCATTGCCTGTGAAAATCCACCAGTATTTCAGGCTTTTCAACGCTCCAAAGCTCCGGGCGCCGCCCTGCGCCCAAGCCCCGCGCCTGCAGGGTTGTCCCTGTTCCGCAATCAAAAAACAGAACGCGTTCACGCGCAAGCGCCCGCAAATCCAATGCCATTGCTTTACCTCCATCCGTCATCTCACAAATTCCGCACAAGCGCAAGCTCCATGGCGTTCGCCAGCGCCGCGCACGTGGCAAAGCACTGCTCCACCGGCTGTGTCAACAAGCTTATGCGTGGATTTGCTTCCCGCGCATAGATCTCGCGCAGCGCTTCGCCGCACTGCGCCCGGCCTGCCCGCACCGCCGTTCGTATTCGCGCGCAGTTCGTTTGCAGCTCCGGCATCGCCTTCTTGCCCCGCGCCGGCAAAGCAGACAGCGCCCGCGCTGACGCGCCCAGCTGCCCAATCGTCGCGCCCAATGTTCCGAACGCTTCGGGCAAGCGCCCCGACCGCAATGCAAAAAGCCACGTCAGTCCCCCCTCCGCCGCTTCCGCCACACCAAAAAGCGCGATCGTAAGCGTCAAAAGATCGCAGCGATCCATAGGCGGCAAAAAATCATCAACCAATGCGGCTGTGACACCGCCACGCAAATCGGCGCAACGGTCACATTCCGTCTGCACACGCTCCACAAGAGCGGGCAGCGCAAAAAGATCGCAATCGCCGAGCGCTCGGGCATATGACGCATATGCCGCCGCCGCGCAGTCGCCCTGCAGACGCAAATTTCCGTAATAATCAAAGCCGCCGCGTTTTTTCATAGCCTCTCCGCATCAAAATATTCTCAGAAACAGCAGCGCCGTCGCCCAGCCGACAAGACCGCAGCCCGGGAAAGTCAACACCCATGCCAGCGCCATCTCCCGGGCGGCCGCCCAATTCACCTGCCGCAGCCCCCGCGCCGCTCCAACCCCGAGAATCGCCGTCGTTTTTGTATGCGTCGTGCTCACGGGCAGCCCGCCGAAGCTCGCCACCAGCATGCACAGCACCGCCGCAAGGTCTGCCGCAAAGCCCTCGTGAGCTTCCAGCCGTACCATCCCCATGCCGACACGTTTAATGATGCGGTAGCCGCCCACGGAGGTTCCCGCCGCCATCACCGCCGCGCACAGGAGCATCAGCCAAAGCGGAACCGTAAAAACCGCCGCAGTCCCCTGCCCCCGCGCCAAAAACGCACCCAGCAAAAATATGCCAAGGAACTTCTGCCCATCCTGCGCGCCGTGCATAAAGGCGCTCAAAGCAGCCGCGGTCACTTGCCCGTGCCGAAACCGCGCATTGGCGCTGCGGCGCTCCAGCCGTGCGACCAAGCGCCGCAGCCATCGCCCAAAACACACGCCCAGCCCAAAGCCTAACGTCGCCGAAAGAGCCAAGCCGCAGAGCACCTTCACCCATGCGTCGGCGCGAACGCCTTCAAAGCCGCGGTGAATCGCCACGGCCGCCCCTGTAATACCGGCAACAAGCGCGTGGCTTTCGCTTGTAGGAATACCGAACACCCACGCCGTCACTGCCCAAACGACAATCGCGGTCATCGCAGCGCAAAGCGCGGTAACGGCAGCACGGCTGTCCCGCCCAAAATCCACCATAGTGAACAACGTTTGCGCGACATTGGCGTTCAGCGCCGTCATCCCCAAAATGCCCAGCAGGTTCATTCCCGCCGCCATAGCAATCGCCGGGCGCACCGGCATGGCGCGAGTGGACACACAGGTAGCAATCGCGTTTGGCGCATCCGTCCAGCCGTTGACGAAGATTACGCCCAGCGTCAACAGCACGGTCGCGCAAAACAGCGGATTCCCAACGAGAAACGCCCAGAATTCCCCCCACGCAATCGTCATGAACGATTCTCCCCATGCGTTGCATACCGCAATTGTAGCATAAAGCACCGGCACCGTCAAGACGCGCCGCCGCACTACAATCCTATGCATTTTTTTGCGTCCTCATGCCGTGGATTGACAAACCCGGGATATCGTGTTAGAATGCCATGCGGAAGATTTTATGACCGCAAAAGGAGAACGCCATGCCCACACCCGGCGTCGCCCTGCAATGCGACAAGCTATGCCTGGGCTATGAAAACCGCGAAGTGCTGCACGACCTTTCCTTCACGTTGCATTTTGGGCAGCGGCTTTGTGTCGTAGGCGAGAACGGCAGCGGCAAAAGCACCCTGCTCCGCGCGCTGCTGGGGCTGAAAAAGCAAAATCACGGCACGATTGTTTTCAGCGACAAGCGGGGTAGCCGCGCCATCGGCTATCTGCCGCAGCAAAGCGCCGCGCAACGGGATTTCCCCGCAAAAGCGCGGGAGATCGTGCGCTCCGGTCTGCTCAACTCCATGGGGCTGCGCCCTTGGTACGCAAACGGGCACAAAGCGCGCACCGCGGAAACAATGGCGCAGATGGGCGTAACCGATCTGGCAAATCGCTGCTTCCGCGAGCTTTCCGGCGGGCAGCAGCGGCGTGTGCTCTTAGCGCGGGCACTGTGCGCCGCCGGCGGCATCCTTTTGCTGGACGAGCCGGAGGCAGGGCTGGATCCCATCGCGGCGCAGGAGCTTTCACGCCGCATCGAAACGTTGCACAAAGAACAAAACATGGCGATCATCCACGTGACGCACGAGGTCACGGAGGCGCTGCGCGGAGCCAGCCTGATCCTGCACCTGACCAACGCGCCGAACGCGTACTTTCTCGGCGCGCCCGCGCGGTATCTTGAACACCCGTTAAGCCGGCGGCTTCTCACGGGTCACACATCACCACTGACGGATAAGGGATAACATATGGCGGTACAACTTGAAATTCTGCAGCTGTTCTGGAAGGCGCTCACCGTCGGTCTGCTGATCACGCTTTGCGCTTCGCTTTTGGGCGTAACACTGGTACTGCGCCGCTTTTCGATGATCGGCGACGGTCTTTCTCACGTTGGCTTCGGCACGCTGGCAATGGCCGCGGCGTTCGGCTGGGCGCCGCTGCCCGTAGCTATCCCCGTCGTGATCGCGGCGGCGTTCCTGTTGCTGCGGGGCGCTGGCGAAAAGCTGCGCGGCGACGCCGCCGTAGCGCTGCTTTCGGCAAGCTGCCTGGCAATCGGCATCCTTGCGCTCACCTTGGGCGGCGGCACAAATGTCGATTTGATGGGATACCTGATCGGCAGCCTGATGGGCGCGTCCACAACGGACGTGTACCTATCGCTCGGGCTTTGCGCGGTCGTGCTAATCTGTTTTGGTCTGTTGTATCACCGTATTTTTTCCGTGACCTTTGACGAACCCTTTGCCCGTGCCACCGGCGTTCGCACCGGCGCTTATCAGTTCATCACCGCGCTGCTTGCGGCGCTCACAATCGTGCTTGGTATGCGCATGATGGGAACCCTGCTCATTTCCAGCCTTCTGATCTTCCCCGCATTGATTGCCATGCGGGTTTGCAAGGGCTTTTTGAGCGTGACGCTCGTGGCGGCGGCAGTCGCCATCGTCTGCTACCTTTGCGGGTTCGCGCTTGCGTGTTTCCTGCCGCAGGGCTTGCCGGTGGGCGCAACGATTGTCTGCGTCAACCTTTGCGCTTTCGGCTTGTTTGCAGCCGCCGGATTCCTGCGCGGGCTGCGCAAAGCGCCCCACGGCGCCGCGAAAGGCGGTGCGGCATGAAAGCCTTAAAAGCCTCGTTTGTTTTTTATTGGAGGCGCCGCTGGAGCATGACCATCCTGTTGCTGTTCGCCCTGCTGTTTGCAGCCCCCTATCTGTATTGGTCGTGTATCCTGCTGCCGATTATCAGCAACGCGGCGCATTCTGAGGGGATTTTGCTGGGGCTTCACTTCATAAACGCCCTCGGCGGCGCCGTCCTGCTCCTGGTCATGTTTTTAGGGCTGGGCGGCTGCCTTTCCGCCACCCGCGCGGGTGTGCTGAACAATGATCTTACAGCCGGCGAATGTTCGGCGGAGGGCGCTCCGTCCGTGGACATTTCCTTGCCTCGCGCTATATGGCGTGGCTTGCGCCGCTGCGCCGGCGCTTCGCTGCTTTACGGCGGCTTCACAGGGCTTTCACTGGGCGTTTTCCGCGTAGGCGTGCTGCAGCTGCACTGCGCCTACCCCGCCGGTTTTGTGCGCGTTGCGCTAGACGCCGTCTTGGTGCTGCAGGCAGCCTTCACGCTTGCGGCGTGCCTGCTTCTGCTCCGCCAACCGGACGCGGTGCAAGCCAAGCCTCTGCGCGCGTTTGCCGCCGCGTGGGTGCGCGCGGCGCGGATCGGGCGGTGGCGGCTCATCCCAAGCGTTGCGCTGTCCGCGTTCCTTTTCTTTGGCACACTTGCCGCCATATCCCTCCCGCTGCTGAAAAGCCGCCTGTCCGTTGTTCGCAGCTCCTTGCGGGAAGCCCTTGCTTTCGCCTACACGCTGGTGCGGCAGGATGCCGCAAACGGAACGCTGCGCGATCTGCTTTCGAACAGCGGCAGTTGGATTGTGCTGCTCTTAGGGCTGCTGGGCGGCGCCTGCTGCATCATCGCCGCCTATCTGTGCGCGTGCCACCGTTTTCACGGGCGTATGTCGCTGTTTGCCGTGATCGTCCTGCTGCAGCTTCTGCCCCTTTGGGCTTCTTTTTCGGCAATGGACCAGTTCCTGCGCAATTTGAATTTACCGGACCGACCGTTCTATCTCGGTCTGGCGCTGTCCCTGCTCTACATTTTGACGGCAGCCCTGCTCTTCCACCGCTTTTCCAAGCTGAAGGATGTGTTGGCAATCCCGCAAACCGCAGCTTTAAACGAATGGCGGCTGTTTTTCTACAATGTCTTCCCCAAGGTACGCCCGTATGTGCTTGCGCTGGCAATCTTGATCAGCGCGGGATTATGGAACGACGCGGTGTTACCCTTCGTTTGGATGCACCGTCTGGGCGCGTTCCGACTGCCGGTCTATGTTTGGCAGCAGAGCCGCTGGGATGAAAAGCTCTTCCTGCTGCTCCTTGCGTTCCTCGCGTTACCGCTCTTCGTGCTTGCGCTTGCGCGGCACATACATATCAAACGAAAGAAGAGGTAATCCCCATGCCCATCCAAAAGCAACTCTACGGCAATATGCCGAACGGCGAAGAGGTTTTCGCCTTCACCGTGACCGGAGATGCGATCCGCGCCCGGATTTTAACCTACGGCGCAACCCTCGACGCGCTTTTCGTGCCCGACCGCAGCGGGAGGCTCGGCGATATCCTGCTGGGCTTTGACAGCCTGGAGGATCGCATGGCGCATTCGGCATACCAAGGCGAAAGCGTCGGACGCTGCGCCAACCGCATCGCGGGGGCAAAATTTTCGCTGAATGGCAAGCAATATGTTGTGGAAGCAAACGAAAACAAATGCACCTGCCTGCACGGCGGCGGCGAATTCAGCCGCGCCAATTGGTCCGCCGAGCCTTTGAGCGACACTGCGCTGCGCCTGACCTATCAAAGCCCGGCGGGCGCAATGGGCTTCCCCGGCAATATGCTTGCCAGCGCGCTCTACGAGTTGGAGAACAACGCCCTGCGCATCACCTACACCGCAACCGCGGACGCCGAAACCCCTTGCAATCTGACCAATCACGCCTATTTCAACCTGCGCGGGGAAGGCGACGTGCGCAAGCATATCCTGCGCATTCGCTCCGACACGTATTTGCCGATCGACGCAGCTTCCATCCCGACAGGCGAACGCCGCGCGGTAGCGGGAACACCCTTTGATTTCAACGTCTTTAAACAGATTGACCGAGCTATAAACACAGAGGATCCGCAAATTGTGCAGTGCAAGGGGCTTGACCACAATTATTGCATTGCGGGCGACCCTTCTGTGCCTGCGGCAAAGGTGCTTGAGGTGCAATCCGGCCGCACAATGGAGCTGTATACCAACCAACCGGGCGTGCAGGTTTACACCGGGAATTTTTTGGATTCCCCCGGCAAAGGCGGCACGCGCCAAAGCGCGCACAGCGGCTTTTGCCTGGAAACCCAAGCCTGGCCCGATGCCCTGAACCGATCCGATTTTCCGCCCTGCAGCCTGCGCCCGGGCGAAGAATATAAGTCCGTAACCCTGCTGAAATTTGGAGTGGTGAACTGATGCCGCGCAGCATTGAGCTTTTGGATTCCACCCTGCGCGACGGCGCGCAGGCGGAGGGTATTTCCTTTTCCGTCAACGATAAGCTGGAAATTGCCCGCGCGCTGGATGCGCTGGGCGTGGCTTACATTGAAGCGGGCAACCCCGCTTCCAATCCAAAGGAGCCGGCGTTTTTTGCGCAGGCAAACGCGCTGCGGCTGGCAAACGCGAAGCTTTGCGCGTTTGGCTCCACGCGCCGCAAGAACACGACAGCTACCGAAGATCAAAGCTGCGCTGCCCTGCTTGCCGCAAACACGCCAACAGTGAGCGTTTTCGGCAAATGCAGCCCGCTCCATGTTTCCGAAATCCTGCGCACTACGCCAGAGGAAAACCTGCGCATGATCGAAGACACCTGCCGTTTTTTTGCCGCAAACGGGCGAGAGGTACTCTTTGACGCCGAGCATTTTTTTGACGGCTATAAAAGCGACGCAAGCTACGCCATGGAATGCTTGGCAGCGGCGGCGCGGGGCAGCGCGCGGGTGCTTTGCCTGTGTGAAACCAACGGCGGCGCTTTCCCCTGGGAGGCGGAAGCCGTCACCCGCGTGGTCTGCCAAGCCTTTCCGGGCGTTGCGGTGGGCATTCACGCGCACAACGACGGCGATATGGCGACCGCCATATCCTGCGCGGCGGTGCAGGCCGGCGCAAGCCATGTGCAAGGGACGCTCCTGGGCTTTGGTGAACGCATCGGGAACGCCGCGCTCTGCGCGATCACCCCTAACCTGCAGCTCAAGCTGGGTTATAGCTGCCTGCCTGCGGATAAGCTGGAGCAACTCGTTCCCACGGCAATGCGCATTGCTTCGGTCGCAAACGTGACCATCCCAAAAAACGCGCCCTTTGTCGGCGCAAGCGCCTTTGCGCACAAGGCCGGAATGCATGCGGACGGCGTAATGAAAAATGCGGGTTCGTTCGAGCACATCGATCCGGCGGCAGTGGGCAACCGGCGACGCTTTCTCATCAGTGAGGTTGCGGGCAAGGCTGCGGTGCTGCGCCGCGCGCGGCGGCTGTTTCCGGAACTGCCGGAGGACAGCCCGGCAGCGGCGCAAATCCTCGCCACACTCAAAGAAAAGGAATTCGAGGGCTACAGCTACGAGGGCGCGGACGCTTCCTTTGATTTACTGATCCGTCATTGCTTAAAAGGCTTGCCCGCTTTCTTTGCGCTGGTCAGCTACAAGGTGTTGGACGAGCTGCCTTATGACAACCGCGGCGCGACCGCCACCATAAAAATCAAGGTGGGCGGGCAGTTGAAAATCGCGGCGGCGGAAGGCG
Organism: Oscillospiraceae bacterium; assembly: GCA_031280825.1. Classification (GTDB taxonomy): domain Bacteria; phylum Bacillota; class Clostridia; order Oscillospirales; family Acutalibacteraceae; genus WRMQ01. Next base: position 68,386 of record JAITGE010000051.1, read on the forward strand.
ACGGTCCCGTGAATGCCCTCGACTTGGCGCTGCGCGAGGCGCTCGCGGCGTTTTACCCGCAATTGGCGGCCGTGCAGCTGCTGGATTACAAGGTGCGCATCATTGAATCCACCGTAGGCACAGGAACGAAGGTGCGCGTTCTCATCACCAGCGGCGACGGCGAAACACAATGGACGACCGTCGGCGTATCCCACGACATCATTGAAGCAAGCTGGGGCGCGTTGGTGGATGCGGTTTCCCATAAATTACTTAAAGGAGCGACAGAAAAATGCTAAAAGATTTCACGAAGGTTCCATTTGACATCATTGTGCAGGCGGGGCAATCCAACGCTAGAGGCACAGGCTTCGGCACGGCTTCGCGACCTTGGAATCCGCACGCGGGCGTCTGGTATCTCGACCAGGACGGTTCGATCAGCCAAGCCGCCGAACGTGTACAGGAAAATCTGATTTGCGGGGACTTTTCGCTCAGCTTTGCGCGCGCGTACCTGGAGCAAGGCTTGCTTGCGCCGGAGCGGCAGCTGCTCATTGTCCGCGCGGCGGTGGGCGGAACGGGCTTTTTGGATCACCGCTGGGGCTTGCAGGACGATCTGTTTTTGCAGCTGATGGATATGACGCGCACCGCGCTGGCGCTGCATCCTGAAAACCGCTTGGTGGCGTTGCTCTGGCACCAAGGCGAAAACGATGCAGACGGCAGCGCGCGCGACGGGCTGCCCACGCAGGCTTCGCATTACGAAAACCTGGCGAACCTGTTGCGCGAATACCGCGCAAAATTTGGTGAAGTGCCATTCGTTGCGGGTGATTTTGTTCCGCAATGGATTGCGCTCCGCCAGCCAAGTCGCTTCCTCGCGCCTGTTCGCGCGGCCATGCGGCAAATCTGCGCGGATTCCCCATCTGCGGCATTCGTCGAAAGCGAAGGGCTTTCCTCCAATGACGAAGCCGGCATCCGCGCCGGTGATACGGTTCATTTTTGCCGCGAGGCGCTGTATACTTTCGGCGAACGCTACTTTGCGGCGTGGCTGAAGCTGATCTGATAGCGCAATTTTTGCTTTGAACAACGAAAGGAATACCAGCAAATGGCAATGACTATGACGCAAAAAATACTCGCCGCGCACGCAGGGCTGCCGGAGGTGCGCGCCGGGCAGCTGATTGAAGCAAAGCTGGACGTCATGCTGGGCAATGACGTGACTGCACCTGTGGCTATCAATGAATTCGAGAAGGCGAATATCCCAGCTCTCAACGATGCCGACAAAGCGGTTTTTGTGCTGGATCACTTCACGCCCAACAAGGATATAAAATCTGCCGAGCACTGCAGGCAAATCCGCCTGTTCGCGAAAAAGCACGGCGTGCAAAACTTCTTTGACGTGGGGCGCATGGGCGTGGAGCACGCGGTTTTGCCGGAGCAGGGCATTGTTTTGCCGGGCGACGCGATCATCGGCGCGGACAGTCATACCTGCACATACGGCGCGCTGGGCGCGTTTTCTACCGGCGTTGGCTCCACGGATCTCGCCGCCGGGCTTGCCACAGGCAAGGCGTGGTTTAAGGTTCCTTCGGCAATTCAGGTCGTCCTCACCGGCAGCTTTGCTCCGCACGTCAGCGGCAAGGATGTGATCCTCGAGCTGATCGGGCGTATCGGCGTGGAGGGCGCGCTTTATCGCTCACTGGAATTCACCGGCTCGGGTGTCGCCAATATCAGCATGGATTCGCGCCTTGCCATCGCAAACATGGCAATTGAATGCGGCGCGAAAAACGGGATTTTCCCCGTTGACGAAACCACGCTGGCGTATGTGCGGAACCGCGCAAGGCGTGAATGGCAGGTTTTTACAGCCGATCCTGATGCTTCCTATGACGAGGTGATTGAAATCCGGCTGGATACCCTGCGTCCGATTGTCGCCTTCCCGCATTTGCCGGAAAACACGCGCACAGTGGATAGCTTGGAGACCGAAGGTCTGCAAATCCCGGTAGATCAGGTTGTGATTGGATCGTGCACCAATGGGCGCATGGAAGATTTGCGCATTGCCGCGGCATTGCTCAAAGGGCAAAAGGTCGCTGAGGGCGTACGCTGCATTGTGATCCCCGCCACGCAGCAAATTTATCTGGATGCCCTGCGTGAAGGACTGCTGGAGATCTTTATGGAAGCCGGAGCGGCAGTCAGCACCCCCACCTGCGGTCCGTGCCTTGGGGGGCATATGGGCATCCTCGCGGCGGGTGAACGCGCCGTAGCCACGACAAACCGCAACTTTGTCGGGCGCATGGGGCATCCCGAAAGCGAAGTCTACCTCAGCAACCCCGCCGTCGCCGCTGTAACCGCGATCCGCGGATACATCAGCCAGCCAAAATAAAGAAGCGGCGCCGCAAAAAACGCTCAGCCCTCCGCCGTGCCAATGCAGGGAGCCAGGGCGGTGTAAACCGGAGAGAGCTTATCACAGAGCAGCTGGACGAAATCCGGCTGCTCTTGCATTTGCGGAGGCGCTTGCACGGTAAGCAAGCGCAGGTGCGGTTGTGTTGGTTCACCGCTCTGCGCGTTCGCTCCGCTTTGCGAAACCGGCAGCCGCAGCGCACAGCGCACATTTTCGCCCGCCCGGTGCCACAGCAAGGATCCTCCATGGAGCCTTGCAATTTGCAGCATCGCGTTTGTGCCGGCGCCTTCCCGCGCGGCGGCGGTATGCAGTAGCGGCAAATCCAGCCAGCCCTCGCTTTCAATGCGAAGCAGCACGGCATTCTTGGCAGGCGGCGCGTCAAGAATCACGCGGATTTCCTGCCCGTGGGTGTGGCAAAAAGCGTTGCAAATCCCTTCCAACAGCAGCCAACGCAGCTCACGGGGAGCGCAGACAGCTTCCGTTTGCGTGCTACCGGGCAAAAAAATCACGCTGCGCCCCAGCGCGCTGAGCAGCAAATCGGCAGCCGTACAAATATCCTCACAAAGCTCCTGTAAATCGCAGGCATAAAAACCGCAATCCGCCGCGTCTGCCGCAGCCGCGCAACCATGCAACAGGCGGCGCAGCCGCAGGCGGCACGCCAAAAGCATGCTTTGCAACCTTGCGTCACATTTCAAGTCCTTTCGCGCCGTCAACACGCCCATGAGCAGATGCAGCTGCTCACGCAGCGGCGCTTCATTTCCAAGCTCCGGCGTAAGGCGCATCGCTTCGCGAAACGCGCTTTCCAGCGCAGCCGCATCAAGGGCGGATACGGGGAGCGTACAGTTTGTTTCCATGGTGGTTAATATGCCCGCCGCATGAAAAATAAAACGCCGCCCAGCGCAGGAATATTTGGAACGGCAGCAAAATTTACGCCATCATCCTGAAATAAATGGAAATTTTGCTTGACATTTTTGGTGCAATATGGTACGATTTCGTTGTCATCGATTCACTTTTGGAAAGCAAAAATGATCCGATGGCAAAATCATTATGAGAGAGGTTTTTATGAAAAAGCACACATTGCGTTTGTTGGCTGTCTTTCTTGTCGCCTCAATGGCGCTCGCCTTTGCGGCTTGCGGCAAGGCGACCGATGATCCCACCACCACCAACACAACCGCATCCACCACAACCGCCCCCAAAACCACCGCTGATCCATTGGAGCAGGTGCAGATACACGTAGAGAAATATACCGAAGGCGACCGTGTAAGCGTGGAATACCTGAGTGTGACAGGGTTACCGGATGAAAACGTACAAAACGAGCTGAATGAAGCCGTCAAAGAATTTTTCCTCTGGCAATGGCTTGTGACCGCTCCGGACGCGGAGCCGGACAACGCAACGTATGTTGGCAAAGCAACCTACGAGCTTGACGGTTCGCTGCTTACCGTAACGCGCACGCTCGACGCCGTGCTGGAAAGCGGTACAGATCCTGTGCAGAGCGTTGACAAGGAAATCTTCAATTTGCTGGATCCTTCAAGCGAACCGGCAGATGAATCGTCAACTACGGCGGCAAGTGAAGTCGCTGTGGGCTGAATCGCTTCGTTCCGAGTGGGCAAAGGTGTGCGGATGCTACCTTTGCCCGTTTTTTCGCACAATATCATGCGTTGCTGCGCGGTAAGTTTTGAAGACGAAAGAAGGCATGCACATGTTGTATCCGCCCAAGAAACTGCGCCTTTATTTATTGCCATCGTGCTTGTTTGTGTTCTATTTTTTTATCGGTTTCATTCTGCCCTACATGCACGACGACTGGGCTTGGGGTTCGCAAATCGGGCTGGATCGCCTGGCTACAAGCTTCGTAAATTACAACGGGCGCTGGGCGGGGAATCTTCTGGTGCTGGCGATCACGCGCTCAGTGCTGCTGCGGGCGTTTGTTTACGCCATTTCTTTCACAAGCATCGCTGTTTTTGGCGCAAGACTCGCGGGCGGCGGTCAAGGGGCATTCGCATTGTTCGCGTTGCTGCTGCTCGCAATCCCACGCGGGCAAGCCGCTTCCGTTGTCGCTTGGACCTCCGGGTTTGCCAATTACGCCGCTTCCATGGCGCTGGTGACGCCGCTGCTCTGTTATATTTGGCAGCTGCTCTCCCCAAAAAAAGATGCGCCGCAGAGTGATAATTTCCCGCGGTGCGCTATCGCCGCGCTCGGGATTTTCGCCGCGTCGCTCTTCATTGAGCACGTGACGCTCATGCTCCTTGGTCTGCTCCTTTTGTGTCTTGCCCGGCACTTAATGCTGCACAAAAAACCTGCGCTTCCACTGCTTCTGCTTTTGGCGGCGGTTATTGGCGCGGCGGTGCTCATGTTCACCAACGGAGCGTATTCCGTTGAAGCCATCACGGATCCGAACCATTATCAAAAAGTCGCCCTCAACTCGCCCGGCACAATGTTGGGCGCGGCTGCCCGGCAATACATGCAGAGCGTTGCGCCGCTGCTGCTATTGAGCAACACACCCTTGGCGCTACTGCTAGGCTGCGGCGCGGGCATGGTCGCACTTATGAAAAGCCGCCGCGCAAAAAAGAGGGCGCGTTTTGCCTTCCTAGCCTGCGCTTTCGTTCTTTTTGCAGGCGCTGCCTACGCATTGTTCCGAGATGAATTGCCCACCCCAGGGAATGATAAACGATCGCTTTCCGCGGTAACGTTTGCGTTTTTCATCGCACTCGCGGGAGTACTCCTGCTCTGCGGCAGTCTGCGCAAGCGCGGCGCGTTTCTGCTTGCCGCAGGGCTGGGGATGACGGCGCCGCTGCTGCTGGCATCCCCCATCGGACATCGCAACTTTTTCGCAATCCATATTGTTTGGATTGTCCTCGCTACATTTCTTTATTGCTATATCGGGCAGCAAATACGCGCTCGAATATCCCTGCGGCACGCCGAACTGCTGCTTCGCTGGGCGCGTAGCGCCGCGATTTTCGGCATCGCCTTTGCGGCAAGCTGCTATATATTCGTTTATGGCAGCTTGGCGCTCGCGGCACGGCGGCAAATTGATCGCGTTCACAGCGAAATCGCCGCCGGCGCTTCCGTTGTGCAGTTGGAACAGCTTCCCTTCAATGAATGGGCTTGGAACGCGTATCCAGCCAACGATCTTTTTGCAGAGCGATTCAAGCTCTTTTATAAAATTCCGGAAAATATAGAGATACGGTACTAGGAGCTTGACCTTCAGAGAAACAATTCAGAAAATAAATATCGAGCACCTCAATGAAACCCCGCCCCCGTGCGAATCACAGTGGCGGGGTTTCTGCTGTGTAAGCTTAAAACCGCAAATACGAAAGCTCGCGGTTGAGGTCGCCCAGCTCATCATAGAGCTGATCCAGTAAATCAATCGTTGCCGGGTCATAAATGTGATTGCGCTCATACGGCGAAGCCCCGTGCAAACGCGCGCGTATTTGTTCAATGCGGCGCGTGACGCGGTTCATGGCATACAGCGCGGTGTCGGCGTATTCCTGCGCCTCCGCGCCGCGATAGCTTCCGCGCGGCTCGGCATATGGATATGCGGGGCGGCGCGGCGCGTATTTTGGCTCGGCATAGCGCGGCGTATACTTAAAATCGCGGTAACGCGGTTCATATTTTGGCTCGGCATATTGCGGCTCATATTTGGGTTCGCGGTAACGCGGCGCGTAATCCTGCCCCATGCAGGGTGGATGCGGACGATGCGGCAGCGCGCCGTACTCCTCGGGAGGCGCGGGCGCCGCATAGGGGCGCGGTGGATACTGCTCCATAGGATAGATGCTTTGCGGCGTGATCATTTGCTGCGCATAGCTTGGCGGCGCTTGCGGGGGCTGGCAGCCGTGCGTGGCATAGCCCAGCGCCTGCACAGGCTGCGGCTGATACGCGGCAGGCTGCTGCGCCGCATATGCCGGCGCGGCGCCCTGCGGCGTGTAGCCTTGTGCCGGCATTTGCGCGGGCTGCTGTTGCGCGGCGCTCTGCGGCGCATAATTTTGGATTGGCGTTTGCGCGGACTGCGGCAGATAGCTTTGCGCCTGTACTTGCGCGGGCTGCTGCGCAACGCTTTGCGCTGTGATGCTCTGCGGCGCGTAGCTTTGTGCCTGCGTTTGCGCGGGCTGCTGTGCAAACGCGATAGGCTGTGCCGGCTGCGCTTCCTGCACCCGTGCAATAGAGCTACTGTAAGAATTGATATCCCGCGCGGTTGCTTGTGTGCTTCTCAAACGTTCCAACTCCTGTTCCAATTCTTCGTTCCTGCGTTTTTCATCTTCATAAGAGGCGACTAAGGCTTGCACCTTCGTGCGGAGCAGTTCCTTTTTTTCGCGCTTCTCTCCATTTTCCTGCGCCTGAAGATCCGGCTGTTCCATGGCGTAATCCATCGTTTTTTCTTCCTCTCTTTTCCTGAGCAAGGGCTGGCTGTTACAATTCCTAGTGCTATCATATCGGCTGCGCTTTTGAATGTCAACACGCGAAAGCACTTGTTTTTCAGGTTTACAGCCATGTTTTCCATGCGCTCCCTGTTTTAGGGAGTGAAGAGCGGGAGCGATGGCAGGGCTTGGAATTCATAGCCCGCCACCCTTGCGCCATCAACGATTTTTGCCATGCCGGCGGCATTATCTGCTGAAACGCTGTGAAGCAGTAAAATCGCGCCGGGATGCAGCCGGGCAAGAACGGTTTCAGCCGCATAATCGCCGCCCTTTTGCACGCTGACATCCCAATCGCTGTAGGCCGCCGACCAAAACACACTCACAAAGCCGAGGGAAGCCACCGCCTCCAACGCTGATTCGTTGTATTCCCCTTTTGGGAAGCGAAAATAGGGCGCGGAATAGCCGAAATTTTCGCGCAAATAGTTATCCGTTTCAAGGATTTCCCGCGCCATACGGCTGCGGTCAATTTCGGCGAAGGAGGGATGCTTCGCCGAATGGTTGCCCACAATGTGCCCCTCGCGGATCATGCGCGCGACGGTTTTTGGCGCGGTTTTCATTTCATCCAGCGTGCAAAAAAAGGCGGCGGGAACCTTTTTCGCCTTTAACACATCCAAAACGATATCGGTGTTTCCGTTTTCATAGCCACAATCAAAGGTCAGGTAAATCACTTTTTTACCGGAAGTATCGTATGCGGCGGCGGCGTAGCGCTTGCTTTCAAAAAACCGCTGGTTTTGCACGGAAATGCTGTGGGGCATGGCATTTTTCGCAACGCCGTAGCTATGCTCAATCTTCTTCACCGGCAAATTGCCGCTGTTGTTCGGATCCGGGATGGCAATCGCCCGCGCCGGGAGCGGTGCAAGCCCTGTGAAGGTTTTCGCGGCGGCGTCCGCCTTGCCTTTGAGCGCGGCGGGCGCGGGCAGCGCGGCTCCGGTGGGCGCGTTGACCTCCCCGGCTTCTGTGAAAAGCGGTTCAAAGCTTGGCGGCGTGGGGAGGGTCTGCGTGATTTCCATATTTTCGCCGCCGGGATTGGTGAAATCGTCCGCAGTGGCAGCGCTTTGCGCCGCGGTTGCGCTGCCGCTGCGGCTTTCAGCTTCGCTTGCCGGGCGCTTGCCCGCGCAGCCAACCGCCGCGCAAAACGCCGTTGCCAACAAAAGGGCGGACAATCCACGCCGTCCCGGATATTTTTGCATCATAAAAAACTACCTCCTGTATCCTATTTACAGAAGGTAGTTTGCGCGTTTTTGCGTCAAAATAATCAGGTGACGACGGATTACCCCGTAACTTCACGGCTTAAAGTATTCAAGCCCTCCAGCAGCGGCAGATAAAACGCACGCAGATAGGCTTCATCCTTCCCCATCCCAATAAGCGTGCCATGATCGCCGCGCGTGGTGGGCATCACATACCATTTATTTTCTTTTGCCTTCGCCCACGCAAAGGCGGAATTCACAGGACCGACGCCCGTAGCCGCGCTGGTCGCCACGGCGTCCAGCAGAACATCCTCGGAGCTTTGCCCGAAGGGCGCGGTGGCGGAAATTGTATTGACCAGCCCGTCGTTCGGCAGCCAGCTTTCATCAATCGTCACACCGCCCGCGCTGCCCGTATAACCGCCGATGATCCGCGCCGGGATTTGAATGATGCTGATCATGTCGTCCGTCGGCTCGCATTTGCCCGCTTCCACCCGCGTGCCATCCACCGGGTAGGAGAAATAATACGTTCCCTTGCAGGTTTGTGTTTTAGTGTTCAGCGCCGCTGCGCCCTCGATGCTCAGGTCATAATAGGCGTTATCCGGCGTACCCATCAAATGAATCGTATCGGCCACTGTTTTGCCGGTGATACCTGTGGATAGTCCATTGAGTGCATCGCCCAGATTGCTGATATCAAACCCACCGATGTTTTTGATACCGAACGAGTTCAGGAGATTCACGACTTTCGTAAGATCCGCCGCGTCCTTCATGGATTCCAGCGCGGCGACCGCTAAACGCCCGGCGACGGAATCCGCCATTTCCCGCGCCATGGCAAGGATGCTCACGCCGTTGTGCGGCGCGGCAAGGCAGGTCAGGCTGAAGATCCATTTTTCCTTTTTGCCCGCGAACAACGGGGAACAATCCTCCGGGGCGGCTTCGCGCTCGGCGTCGTCGCCGTTTTGCAGCAATGCAGCCAGCATCCGAATGGTCGCGCCGCCAAAGCTGTGACCGATCAAATTGACCTTGCGCAGGTTGCCATCGTCGTCTGTCGTTCCCCAGCCCGGGAATAGCGGCACGTCGTAGGTCACGCCAAAGCGCTCGTGCCCGTATTTTTCGGCGTGCGCCGCGCCGTAATCCACCCGCCCGCCCATCAACTGGGCATAAAGCTCGCAGGCGCGATCCCATGCACTGCCCACGGGGTCAACAGAAGGTGCGTAGCATTCATAGCCCGCCGTTTTGAGCAACGGCAGCAGCATCGTGCCGGAGGTGCTGCCCCAGTAAGACGCGCCGTCGATCGGGATCTTTTCGTCGCCGATGCCGTTCAGCCCGTGCACAAAAACAAAGGGATAAACCGTCGCGACCTTGGGCTTGAGGATGCCCCGGGGATCGCCGTCGCAGCCGCCCAGCAGCGCAAGACCCGACAAGAGCAGCGCAAAAGCCAGAACGAAGCAAACCGCGCGCTTGGTGTTTTTCATGCTTAACCTGTCCTCTCCATATTCTGGTATTTCGGATTTTTACCAGTACAGTATATAATAGGAGAACGATCTTGTCAAACAAAAATATTCCGCAGGCGCCTCCCGGAAATGGCAAACGCACGAAAAAATCATTCTACAATAGACCTCCTCGGAAACTAAATCCGAGCTTCGAAATTAATGATCCCGCAGATTAGATTTGCGCGTAAATTATGGCATTTTCTGCGATTTCTGTACTTGTTCGCCATAATTTTGAACA